>NZ_JBLJBW010000007.1:30903-79538 GCF_047638095.1 Azonexus sp. | reverse complement strand
ACCTTGCTCCGTCTGGATAAGCAATACCCAAAACGCAGCCTGCGATCCAGGCGCAAAACTGCTGAGCGCCTCCCTGATTACAGAGCTTCTTTGCTCGGCCTTTTTCCTCGGGGGTAAATGCGATTGCCCTGGCGAAATGAACAACATTCACCGCATACTGTAAAAATTATGCCCGCATAAATGACGTTTTTGTGACGCATTACATCAACGATGCGACCACAGATGGCTCAAAGTAAAAAGGCCACCAAGCCGAAAATGGTGGGCCGACCGTAAAATTCTCGGTCCAAGAACCGAACAGGAGAAATACATGGGAAAGCTGGTTTGGGTTGTGGTGCTTGTTGTCCTGGTAGTCGTTGTCCTGCAAATCCTGAAAGGCAAGCGCGGAGAGAACGACAATAGGAAAGGGCGCAGAAGTGGCCCGGCACCTTACTTCAAAAAAATGCCATTGAGCGAACCGGAGCAGGTTGTATTTCACCGGCTGCGCGAAGCGCTGCCTGACTTGATCGTGCTGGCACAAGTCGCCATGCCGGCAATGGTGGGAATACGGAAAAATGAAAACTGGCAAAGCCAGTTCAACGAGATCAGCAGGAAGCACGTTGATTTCGTTGTATGCATGCAGGATTTCAGTATTAAGGCCGTCATCGAACTTGACGATTCCACGCACCAGCGCGGAGAGCGGATCAAATCCGATGCTATCAAAGACGCCGCATTCCAAAATATTGGAGTGCCAGTAATTCGCTTTGACGTTCGGGAGATGCCGAGCGTTGATGCGATTAGAACCGCAATAAAGAAAATTTAACACGGACCAGAACGTCAGATGTTCGCGGATTTGCGATTGCAGAATTATTTGCATTTATGCGACTTATCCGCTGAGGAAACCGCCACGCTTGGTGGATTCGCGGCGGCTAGCGCCGTGCTTTTTTGGGTCTTGCTGAGTTCGTATAATCCACATTATGTTAAATATTGTTTGTACAATGGGGGCCGATGAATGGTTTGATTGATGACTGACGGGTCGCAAAAGGTTTGAAACATCGTCGGCTTATGTTTGAAAAACTCGGATTTGAAACATTCGGCAGCTCCTCAATACAACAAGTCTGTGTCTCCGACGGATTGCGAGATGTTGCACAGGTTAAAATTGCGGCCTTTCGGTAAGTGCGGGCAAGGGCTGACATGTCGCGTTCTCTCGTTTTTATTCCTGGCTGGTGTCTTGGGCGCGGGCCGCTGGAGTTTGTTGTGCAGAGTTTGGCGGGGGAATTCATCGATTTGCCCGGCTATCGCGATGCGCCGCGTTGTGTTGACTTTTCTGAGGCAGTGCAACGTATCGCTACGGCCTTGCCGGCATCGTGCGCGCTGGCGGGATGGTCGATTGGTGCGCAGTTGGCGCTGGCGGTGGCAGCGCGTTATCCGCAGAAAGTGTCACGCTTGTTGCTGGTGGCTGGCACCGCTTCTTTCGTGCAGCGCGAGGCTTGGCCACAGGCCATGGCCCCCGAGACTTTGGCAGAGTTCAGTGCCGCCTTTGCAGAGGATCCGGCAAGCATGCTGCCGCGTTTTGTCGGCGGCTTTAATCGCGGCGATGCTCAGGCAAAGGAAGTGACGCGGCGTATCCTCGCATCCGCCGATCCTCTGCCGTCCAAAACGATTCTTGCTGACGGTTTGGCTTGGCTGCGCGATCTCGATCTGCGCGCGGAGGCGGCAACCATCCGCGTGCCGACCCTGCTCATTCATGGCGCGGCTGACCCCTTGATGCCTTTACCCGCAGCCCAAGCCTTGACGGCGCTGATTCCCGGGGCGCAGCTACAGGTTTTATCAGACTGCGCGCATGCGCCGTTTTTGTCGCAGCCCGAAATTTTTCTCGAGCACGCACGCGCTTTTCTCGCATGACGACACCTGTACGGCATCGGATTCGTCAGTCTTTCGAGCGGGCGGCCGCGACTTATGATGCCGCTGCGTGGGTTCAGCGTCTGGCCTGCCACACCCTCGCCCGGGAACTTCCGAGCGCCCTGCCCGCCACGGCATGCCTGCTCGATGCCGGCTGCGGCACGGGCTACGCCCTCCCCTTGTTACGCTCCTGCGCGCCCCAAAGCCTGATTTTGAGCTGCGATCTGGCCCCTGCCATGCTGGCGCGTGTTGCAGAGCCTTCGGCCAGGTTATTGAGCGATCTGGAAAACCTGCCCTTGCCCGCACAAGGACTCGACTTGTATTGGTCCAGCCTTGCCTGGCAATGGTGTGATCCGCAGCGCGCCTTGGCAGAAGCGCGGCGGGTGTTGCGCCCAGGCGGGTATTTTTTGCTCTGCAGCCTGGGGCCGGAAACCTTTGTCGAGTTGCGCACGGCTTTTTCAGCTGTCGATGACTATCCGCACACGCTCGCTTTCCAAAGCCCAGAAATGATGCGCGAATTGGCGCACCAAGCGGGTTTTCCTGGCCTACGGCTGATTCGTCAGCGCGAAACCTTGCACTATCCGGATGTGCGCAGTTTATTGCGCGCCGTCAAGGCGGTCGGTGCCAATCAACTGGGGCACGGCCGGCGCACCGGTTTGCTGGGGCGCGACGCTTTTGCCCGATTGCGGGCGGCCTATGAAGTGCAGCGGGCTACGGCGGGCTTGCCCCTGTCTTACGACCTGTTTTTTCTTTTCGGTACAGGGTAAAAACCATGAACAGCGCCTATTTTCTGACCGGCACCGATACCGAAATCGGCAAAACCCACATCGCTTGCGCCCTGCTTGAATGTGCGCGCCAGCAAGGTCTGCGCACGGCCGGTCTGAAACCCATCGCCGCCGGAGTCGAGGCCGACGGCGAAAACGATGATGTGCGCCGCATTCGCGCCGCCAGCTCGGTGGCTTTGCCGGCAAGGGTGTGTAATCCCTATTGTTTTACGCCGCCCATCGCACCGCATATTGCCGCCGCGCAAAGCGGCATCGACATCGATTTCGCGAAAATTGCTGCCACCGTGCAGGCGGCGCGGCAGGTGGCAGACTGGGTGGTGGTGGAAGGTGCAGGCGGCTTCTGTATTCCGCTGGGGGTGGGCAAAACCAGCGCCGATCTCGCGCAAACGCTGAATTTACCGGTGATTCTGGTGATTGGTTTGCGCCTGGGCTGCCTGAATCACACCCTCCTCTGCGCTGAAGCCATCGCCCGCCGAGGTTTGCTGCTGGCGGGCTGGGTGGGCAATCATCTGGCCGCGCCTCTGCTGCACGCCGAAGAAAATATGGCCACGTTACGCGCCCATCTGCCCGCACCTTGCCTGGGCGAAGTGCCTTGGCAAGCCGATGGCGACAGCCGAAAAAGCGCTACCTGGCTGCGCCTCCCTTAATTTGTCGGCGTTGGATAAAACTTTTCGCCGCGCGTCAGCAACCCATCAGCGCGCCGCAGCACTCGGTGCGGTCTGCAGGTTGAGTTCGTGATCGATGAATTCCGGATTTGCGCCAGATTCCGCGCTCTTTGCATCATCCTGAAAACGCTGGCGAATATCCATGACATCTTCCCAGCCGGCGAGAAAAGCCTCCACGCAGAGCGGGTCGAAATGCTTGCCGCGGTTGCTCTCCAGATATTGCATGGCTTCTTCGAGCGGCCAAACTTTTTTGTACGGACGCTCGGAGGTCAGCGCATCGAAAACGTCCGCGACGGCGACGATGCGGCCAAAAAGCGGGATTTCCCGCGCCTTCAAACCGGCCGGGTAACCGCTGCCATCATATTTTTCGTGGTGCGTACGGGCAATTTCGGCCCCCGCCTGCAGCACTTCCGAGCCACTGTCTTTCAGCAGTTCATAACCAAACAGGGCGTGGCGTTTCATGTGCAGGAATTCGGCGTCGGTCAGTTTGCCTGGTTTAAGCAATATATCGTCGCGAATGGCGATTTTGCCCACGTCATGCATTGGAGCCGACTGCAGGATCAAGCGGCATTGCGCCGGGTCGAGATCGAGGCCTTGCGCAATGATCTGCGAATAATGTGCCATGCGCTGGATGTGCGCGCCGGTTTCTGGATCACGAAACTCGGCGGCGCGCGACAGGCGATAGGTGAGCTCACGCTCGCGTTTGCGGATTTCGCGCGTTTGCTCGTCCACCTGTTCGGCCAGTGTCTGCGCGCGCTCGGCAAGGAATTTCTGCCCCTCGCGCAAGGCCAGCATATTGCGCACCCGCGCCGAAAACTCGATGCGGTCGATCGGTTTGTTCAGGTAATCATTGGCCCCGCCCAAAAGCGCCTCGTAACGCACTTCTTTCTGATCGTTGGCGGTCACCATCAGAATGGGAATGGCGGTGCGGCCATGCAGGGCGCGAAACGCCTCGATGAAACGCATGCCATTCATTTCCGGCATCATGTAATCGACGATCACCAAGTCCGGCACATGGTCGCGGCACCAGGCCATGGCCTGTTTTGGCCGATCGAAAATGATCGGCTCGCAATCGCCCACCTTGAGCACCAGCGCCTTGATCAACTGCAGGTTGATATCGCTATCATCGATGATGAGGACTTTGTACATAGCGTTACCTAGCGAGAAAACGCCCGAGTATATAATGCGCCGCCATGAAACTACTTTTTGATCTTTTCCCGGTCATCCTCTTTTTTGCCAGCTTCAAATATGCCGGCACCCGCCCCGACGAAGCCGCCGCATGGGTGGGCGGATTGCTGGGGGGCAGCGCGGTGGAACCGGCACAAGCTCCGATTTTGCTGGCCACTATCGTGGTCATCGCCGCCACCTTGGGACAAATTGCCTGGGTGCACTTTCGTCATGGCAAGGTGGACAAAATGCTCTGGGTCAGCCTGGCCTTGGTGGTGGTATTTGGCGGCATGACGCTGATTTTTCAGAACGAAGCCTTCATTAAATGGAAACCCACCCTGCTCTACTGGGTGTTCGCCGGCAGTTTGGGTTTTGCTGCCGTGGTGCTGAAAAAAAACGTCATGCAAAATATGCTGGGCGAACAGCTCAAGCTGCCGGATGCTGTCTGGCAGCGCGTCAATTTCTCCTGGCTGCTCTTTTTTCTCGTCATGGGCGCACTGAATTTACTGGTGGCGTTTAATTTTTCCACAGATATCTGGGTTGATTTCAAACTCTTTGGCGGCATGGGGCTGATGCTGGTTTTTGTCATCGGACAAGGGCTTTTTCTCAGTAAATACATGGAAAACGCTGAGCAGAACCCACCCACGGAGAAGCCCTGATGCTCTATGTGATACGCGGCGAAGACCACCCCAATGCCTTGGCCGCCCGTTTGGCGGCGCGTCCGGCACATCTGGCTCGGCTGCAAACGCTGCAGGAGGAAGGCCGTTTGATTCTGGCCGGCCCCTGCCCGGCCATCGACAGCCCTGATCCCGGACCGGCTGGGTTTGTGGGCAGTCTGATCGTTGCCGAATTTGCCGATCTCGATGCCGCGAAAGCCTGGGCCGAGGCCGATCCCTATGTTGCGGCTGGCGTTTATGCGCAAATCAGCGTGCATCCCTTCAAAAAAGTTTTTCCCGCCTGATGCACGCCGCTACGCTCGCCCTTTTGCGCCAACGCCTGGCCGTACTCACGCCCAGCGTGCTGGAAATTGAAGACCAGTCCGAGCGCCACATCGGCCACGCCGGTGCCCGTGGCGGCGCACATTTACGTCTTTTCGTCGTCAGTACGGCATTTGCTGGAAAAAATACCCGCGACCGGCAACGGCTGGTGTACGATGCCGCCGGCGATTTGTTACCGGGTAGAATCCATGCGCTCATCATCGCAGCACGGACACCGGAAGAAACCTGATACCCCCTCTCTTTGCTCTAACCCATAGGACAACGACGCATGTTCAAACTCAACACCCTAGCCAGCGTACTCATCGCCGGCAGCCTCATTTCCACGCCGGTTCTGGCGCAAAAAGCCAAGCCTTTTGCCATGGTCAATGGTCAGCCGATTTCGCAAAACGTCTTCGATGCGTTCATTGCCGAACAAAAAGCCCAGGGCGCGCCAGACAATGCCGAACTCAAGGCGGCGGTGAAAGAAGAGCTGGTACGTCGCGAAATGCTGGCCCAGGAAGCCAGGAAAAAAGGTTTCGACAAGAAAAATGAAATCCAAGGCCAGATCGAACTCGCCCGCCAGAGCGTGCTGATTCGCGCTTTCCTCTCTGATTACGTGCGCAGCCACGCGCCGAGCGATGCCCAGCTGAAAGCCGAATACGACCTGCTCAAAGGCACCATGGGCGGCACGGAGTACAAATCGCGCCATATTCTGGTGGAAAAGGAAGAGGACGCCAAAGCCATCATCGCCAAACTCGACAAGGGCGAAAAATTTGCCACTCTGGCCAAGCAATCGCTCGATCCTGGCTCCAAAGAACGTGGCGGCGAGCTCGATTGGAGCAGCCCGAGCGCCTACGTTCCGCCCTTTGGCGAAGCGCTGACCAAGCTGAAAAAAGGCGAATACACCAAAACTCCGGTGAAGAGCGATTTCGGCTACCACGTCATCCAGCTGGACGACAGCCGCCCCCTCACCCCGCCCAGCTTCGAAGAGGTCAAACCGCAGCTGCAACAGCGCGCCAGCCAGATGCAGGTAGAAAAACTCGTACGCGAATTGCGCGAAAAAGCCAAGGTGGAATAAACCGCTGCCGGCGCATCAACGACACCCCGCCGCGCGTCTGCCCGGCGGGTTTTTTATGGGCGACGCAGTAAAACCTCAAGCGGCATTCGCGCAGCCCCAGCTGCACCTTCGACAAACGCCGAAGGCACGCCCAGGATGCGCTTGTGCCGCAGCAAAAACTTGATCCAGATTCTGGTTCCCGAATGGGCGTAATGCTCTAATGGCGGCCACACATGCGCCTTTTTACCCTTTTCCTTCTCGCCCCTCTCGCCCTTTTCACCGCCCTGCCCGCCTGGGCGCAGCAATCGCTGCAAGCCTGGATCGATCTGACACCTGCTGGCGGCATTTTGCGTCTACCCCCGGGAACTTACCGTGGCCCGGCCCTGATTCAGCGTCCACTGACGATCGAGGGAGACGGCAAGGTCACCATCGATGCGGGCGGGCAAGGTACGGTCATTACCATCAAGGCCGATCACGTCACCCTGCGTGGCCTGCATTTGCAAAACAGCGGCGATTCGCACGATGCAATCGATGGCGGCATCATGGGCGAAGGCAGTCATTTCATTATTGAAAACAACGATATAGACAATGTGTTGTTTGGCATCTCCTTGCATAAGGGGGGCAACAATATCGTTCGCCACAACCGCATCCGCTCCCGTCACGCCGATTCAGCCGACCGCGGCGATGGCCTGCGCCTTTGGTACAGCACCGGTAACCGGATCGAAAATAATGATTTCGCCCAGATCCGCGACCTCACCGTCACCAATGCCACCGACAACCAGTTTCGCTACAACCGCATCACCGACAGCCGCCGCGCCTTCAATTTTCTTTTTGCACATCGCAGCGTGGTGGAGCACAACCATCTGGAAAAAAACTCCACCGGCATCATTGCGCTCAATTCCGAACAGCTGCTCATTCGCAGCAACCGTATTTTGCACGCCATGGATGCCTCCGGCGCGGGCATTGCGCTGAAGGAAACTTCTGCCGCCATCGTCGTCGATAACGAAATCGTGCATTGCGCGCACGGCATCATGGCTGATTCGCCGATGGACCCGTACAACCGCATCGTGATGGTGAATAACCTCTTCGCCCACAACCTCACCGCGATTTATTTTTACGGTGCGTTCGGCGGCCATGTCGCCATTGCCAACACCTTTCGCAACAACCTGTGGCCGGTCAGCATCGTCGGCGACGGTGACCCCATGGACGACGTGTGGCGGGCGAATTACTGGGACGATTACCAGGGTTTTGACCGCAACCACGACGGTTACGGCGACTGGCCGCACGATCTTCTGGTGTTTGCCGACCGTATCTGGATGGAAATTCCGGCGACCAAGTTTTTCCGTAACGCCATTGTGCTCGAATTGCTCGATTTTCTCGAACGCCTGGCGCCTTTTTCCTCGCCCATGCTGATCCTGCGTGATGAAGCGCCGCGCATGCAGCCGTGGCGAGGCTGGGAAAAAGAAAAAGCCACCGAAAATACCCCGCTGCCGGGGAAAGCCGCCAAGAAAAATTAACCCAGGGCAGCGGGCAAACCCAGGCTCAGCACACGCGGCGCAGGCGTTCGATGGCTTCTGCTGTATCTTGCGGCGCACCAAAAGCCGTCAAACGTACATAGCCTTCGCCTGCCGCGCCAAAGCCTGCGCCTGGCGTGCAAATCAAGGCGGACTCTTGCAGCAGCGTGTCGAAAAAAACCCAGGAATCGCTGCCTTGCGGCACGCTCACCCACAAATACGGCGCATTGAGGCCGCCATAGACCGTCAGCCCCATGCCGCTGACGGCGCTGCGCAACTGCGCGGCGTTCTTTTGGTAAGCGGCGATGATCGTCTTGATTTCCACCTGCCCCTGCGGGCTATACACCGCTTCAGCCGCGCGCTGCACGATGTAGGGGCAGCCGTTGTATTTGGTGCATTGGCGGCGGTTCCACAAGGCATTCAAACTCACCTTGCCACCTTCCCCATCGCTGATTTGCAAAGCCTTCGGCACCACGGTGTAGGCGCAACGTAGGCCGGTGAAGCCTGCCGTTTTGGAGAAACTACGAAATTCCACGGCAACTTCCTGCGCCCCGTCGAGTTCGTAAATGCTGTGCGGCACATCGGGATCGGTGATAAAGGCTTCATAGGCGGAATCGTACAAAATGACACTGTTTTGGCGGCGCGCATAATCCACCCAGGCTTGCAGGGCCGCCCGCGAAAGCACCGCGCCGGTCGGGTTGTTCGGGTAGCACAGGTAAATGATGTCGGGCCGGACGGCCGGAAATTCCGGTACGAAATCATTGTCAGGCGTCGAAGGCAAATAAATGATGCCGTCCCACACTGTGCCGCGCAGGTTTCCGGCGCGCCCAGCCATGGCGTTGGAGTCGACATACACCGGATACACCGGGTCCGTCACCGCCACGCGGCTATTGGGCGCGAATAATTCCTGAAAATTACCGATGTCGGATTTTGCGCCGTCGCTGACGAAGACTTCATCGGCCCCCAGGCGGACGCCACGCGTCGCGTAATCACATTCGATGATGCGATGACGCAAAAAATCATAGCCCTGTTCCGGGCCATAACCGCGAAACAGCGCCGCCTCGCCCATATCCTCCACGGCACGGTGTAGCGCCGCGAGAATAGCCGGCGGCAAGGGCCGCGTGACATCGCCTATCCCCAGGCTGATGACACGTTGGGCTGGGTGCGCTGCCTTGTAAGCCGCCACCTTGCGGGCAATATCGGCAAACAGATAATTATTTTGTAATTTGAGAAAATCTGGATTGGCCGTCGTCATGGCAGCGCCTTTCTGTGCAATAAAAAATCATAAAAATTACAGCGGGTAGGTTCCGGCGAACACCGTTGTCGCACCGCCCGCCATGTAAACGTGCTGATTGCTTGCATCCCATTCGATATGCAGGCTGCCGCCGCGCAATTCGATCTCGACACTGCGCTCGGCGCGTCCTTCCAGCACCGCAGCCACCGCCACGGCGCACGCTCCCGTGCCGCAGGCCAGCGTTTCTCCCGCGCCACGCTCCCAAACACGCATCCGCAATTTGTGGCGCGAAAGAACTTCAACGAATTCGGTATTGGTCCGCCGTGGGAACAAGGGATGGTGTTCGAACAAAGGCCCCAAGCGCGGCAGATCGAGTTGGTCGATGCCGTCCATGAACACCACGGCGTGCGGGTTGCCCATAGACACGGCGGTCAGCGCATAGCTGTGACCATCGATGTGCACCGGATGCGCAACGAAAGGCTGGGTCGCGCCCTCTTTCGCCACGCACAGCGGAATGCGCGCCGCAATCAGCTCCGGTTCGCCCATGTCGACCACCGCCCCATCGACGACTCCACTTTCGGCAAAACGCAGTTGCAATTCCTTTACCCCGGCCAGCGTCTCGATGCGCACGCTGTCACGCGGACAAATACCGGCGTCGTACACATATTTGCCCACGCAGCGCACGGCGTTACCGCACATCTCGGATTCCGAACCGTCGGCATTGAACATACGCATCCGTGCATCCGCCACGTTCGACGGCAAAATCAGCACCAGACCGTCAGAGCCCACACCAAAATGCCGCTCGCTGATGCTGCGCGCCAAAGCGGCCGGGTCCTGCACCGTTTCGACAAAGCCATTCACATACACATAATCGTTGCCGATGCCGTGCATCTTGGTGAAACGCAAACCTGCCGCCATAAGGCTTCCTTTCCGGGCAAATGTCATTGCCTGGCGTCATTGCAGCAAGCGTGCCAATCCACAAAATCAATCCATCGTCTTGATTTACAAAGAGTTTTAAATCATTGGCGCAGGCAAAAAATGAATTTTGCGCACCGTTTCGGTGCGCCATACCCCGTGCTATGCGCCAATTTTGTGCAAAGCCCTTTGCCAGACCCAAAGCGAGCGTCGATAAAAAACAAGGCGTGTACTTTGTGCAGAAAAAAATCGAAAACTGTTTCGCCGCCTGACTTAGATACGCCTCAAGTGATTGTTTCCTCGTCGGCCCGGCACCATGAAAGCGCGCCCCAGCACGGTGCAATGGGGCAGCGCTGTCCACTCAAAATCGTGCATCTGAGGCTGTTTTTTATTAATGTTTAACATTAATAAACAATTATAACGATTTGTTTTTTAACAATTAAAGAACTGTGGCACAAAAGCTGCTTTTCCAGTGTGCATCTCGTTTTTTATCACCACTCTGGAGAGTTCCATGAACAAAAAAACCATTGCCCTGTTCGTGAGCGCCCTGTCTGCTTCCCTGGCCGCCACCGCCGACGAAGCGCCGCCCTCACCCCATGCCTTGACCGGCAATCTCGGACTGGTCAGCGATTTCATTTATCGCGGCATCAGCCAGACGCACACTCAAGCGGCAGTGCAAGGCGGGGTTGATTATGCGCACGCCAGCGGTCTTTACGCCGGCATCTGGGGATCGAGTATTTCCTGGGTGAGCGATGGCCTAGGGGGTAGTTACCCCCTCGAACTCGATATTTACGGTGGCTACAAGGGATCTTTGGGGGGAGATTTCGGCTACGACCTGGGCCTCTTGTCCTACAACTATCCCGGCCACGGTCGCGTATCCGGTTCGGTGCGGGCAGATACGCTGGAAGCCTATGGTGCCGTGTCGTGGAAATGGCTGAGCCTGAAGTATTCGCATACGGTTTCCAGCCATTTCGTCGGCTGGACCACGGATAACGGCGGCAAAACGCGCGGCTCGGGCTACCTGGAACTGAACGCCACCTACGATCTTGGCGACGGCTGGGGCCTGACCGGCCATGTCGGACACCAAAAGGTCAAGGGGAGGCGCGATGCCTCCTACAGCGACTGGCGGCTCGGCCTCACCAAGGATCTCGGTTTCGGCGTCATCGGCCTGGCCTATTCCGACACTAATGCCGAAGGCAGCTGTTCGGCGGGTGAAGCGTATTGCTGGGGCAGCAGCGAAGGTACACGCAATTTCAAGGATGTCGGGCGGGGCACGGCCATTCTGAGTTTCAGCAAATCCTTCTGATCGCCTTAACGAAAGGAATCAACATGAAAATGCTTACCGCCATCATCAAGCCCTTCAAGCTCGACGAAGTGCGCGAAGCGCTGGCTGCCGTCGGCGTTCAGGGCATCACCGTAACCGAAGTCAAGGGATTTGGCCGGCAAAAGGGCCACACCGAGTTGTATCGCGGTGCGGAATACGTGGTCGATTTTCTGCCCAAGATCAAGATCGAAGTCGCCGTGCGGGCGCAGCTTCTTGAAGCGGCGATCGACGCCGTCGAGAGCGCTGCCACGACCGGAAAAATCGGTGATGGAAAAATTTTCGTGCACAGCCTGGAACAGGTCGTGCGCATCCGCACCGGTGAAACCGGCGCAGACGCACTTTAGGAGGATTGTCATGCGCAAATTTTTCACCCGCCTGCTGTTCGCCGCCAGTCTGAGCCTGAGTTCGCTGGCTATGGCCCAGGAAACCGCTGAAGCCGGGGCGCTCCTTACCCATGAGACGGCCGTCGCAGTCAGTACAGCGGCCGCACCTGCTGCCGAAACCGGCGCGCTGCCAAGCCTTAACAGTGGCGACACCGCATGGATGCTGACCTCGACCATGCTCGTCATCCTGATGATCATTCCTGGTCTGGCCCTCTTTTATGGGGGCCTGGGGCGGGCCAAGAACATGCTGTCGGTCCTGATGCAGGTATTTGTAATTTTCTCGGTCATCACGATTTTGTGGGCGATTTACGGCTACAGCCTGACTTTTTACGGCACAGGAAATTTTTACGGCGGTTTGGACAGGTTGTTTCTGCGCGGCCTCACACCGAACACCCTGTCCAGCACCCTGAACACCATTCCCGAGTACGTTTTCATCGCCTTTCAATCGACCTTTGCCGCCATTACCTGTGCCCTGATCGTCGGCGCTTTCGCCGAGCGCATGAAGTTTTCGGCGGTCATGCTCTTTAGCGTGCTGTGGTTCTCCTTCAGCTACGTGCCCATGGCCCACATGGTCTGGGGGGGCGGCCTGCTGGCGCAAGATGGCGCGCTGGATTTCGCCGGCGGCACTGTGGTGCACATCAATGCCGCCATGGCAGGGCTGGTCGGGGCGTATTTGGTCGGCAAACGCATCGGTTTCGGTCGCGAATCGATGGCACCGCACAGCTTGACGCTGACCATGGTCGGTGCCTCCTTGCTGTGGGTCGGCTGGTTCGGTTTCAACGCCGGTTCCGCCGGGGCCGCCAATGCGACGGCTGGTCTGGCGTTCATCAACACCATCCTGGCCACGAGCGCCGCAACGCTGGCCTGGATCGCTGGAGAAGCGCTGCTCAAGGGCAAACCGTCGATGCTGGGAGCCGCTTCCGGTGCGGTTGCCGGTCTGGTTGCGGTGACTCCGGCAGCGGGTTTGATCGGCCCAATGGCCGCCCTCGTACTTGGCCTGATCGCCGGCCCAGCCTGTCTGTGGGGCGTCAGTGGCTTAAAACGCTGGCTGCGGGTAGATGATGCTTTCGACGTATTTGGCGTACATGGCATCGGCGGTATCGTCGGTGCCCTCCTCACCGGCGTGTTCGCGGCTCCCTCCCTGGGCGGCACCGGTGCGGCGGACTTTTCGATCGTGGCGCAAGTCTGGGTGCAGACCTACAGCGTGCTGATCACCATCGCCTGGAGCGGCATCGTTTCCCTGATTCTCTACAAACTCATCGATTTCACCATCGGTTTGCGGGTATCGGAAGAAGAAGAACGTGCTGGTTTGGACATCAGCGCCCACGGCGAATCGGCCTACCGCTACTGAAGCACTGGAATCCCTGTGCGGGTTTTTCCGTCCGGATGCCCTTTCGAGGTCCGGACGGTTTTTTTATATCCCAGCAAAACCGCGCACCAATACAGTGCAGCAATCAGAATGGTTTGCACCAACCGGGTGCAAAGCGCTCAAGTGCTGGCGGGCAATAAAAAACAAACCATTAAAAATCAGTGCGATAGATGCGCGCCACCAGCTGGCACGCTAAATGCTTTAACGCCCTTGTTCGCAATGCGGCCGCTTTTTTCTCTGGCTTTTCACCCTCGCTTTTACCCTTCTTCAGGAGTTTTTCTCATGACCCCCCAAGACCTCATCCGCATGCTTCAGGAAAAGGAAGTGCGTTTCGTCGATTTCCGTTTTACCGACATTCGCGGCAAGGAGCAGCACGTCGGTGTGCCGGCGCATACCGTCGATCTCGACAAACTGGCTGAAGGGCATGCCTTTGATGGCTCCTCCATCGAAGGCTGGAAGGGAATTCAGGCCTCCGACATGCAGTTGATGCCAGACCCGGCATCGGCCTATATCGACCCCTTCATGGAGGAAACCACTCTGGTGCTGACCTGTGATGTGATCGAGCCGGCCGATGGTAAGGGCTACGATCGCGACCCGCGCTCCATCGCACGTCGCGCTGAGGCCTATCTGCAAAGCACCGGCCTGGGGGACACCGCGTATTTTGGCCCGGAGCCGGAATTTTTCATTTTCGATTCGGTGGAATGGAAGATCGACATGTCCGGCGCCTATAGCAAAATTTTCTCGGAAGAAGCCGCTTGGTCGAGCGCCGACAAATTCCCCGCCGGCAATACCGGCCACCGCCCCGGCGTGAAAGGGGGATATTTCCCGGTACCGCCGGTCGATAGCCTGAACGACATCCGTGTCGCCATGTGCATCGCGCTCGAAGCCTGCGGCGTGCCGGTCGAAGTGCATCACCACGAGGTGGCCACCGCCGGCCAATGCGAAATCGGCACCGTATTCAATACCTTGGTGCGGCGCGCCGACCAGACCCAGATCCTCAAATACATTGTGCATAACGTTGCGCATCAGCACGGCAAGACGGCAACTTTCATGCCCAAACCCATCGTTGGCGACAATGGTTCCGGCATGCACGTGCATCAGTCGATCTGGAAGGATGGTAAAAATCTCTTTGCCGGTAACGGTTATGCGGGGCTTTCCGAATTTGCGCTCCATTACATCGGCGGCATCATCAAACATGCGCGGGCTCTGAACGCCATTACCAATCCCGGTACCAACAGCTATAAACGCCTGGTGCCCGGTTATGAAGCGCCGGTGAAGCTTGCCTATTCGGCGCGCAACCGCTCCGCTTCGATCCGCATTCCTTATGTGCAGAGCACCAAGGCACGGCGCATCGAAACCCGTTTTCCCGACCCGACCGCCAACCCCTACCTGTGTTTTGCCGCGCTGATGATGGCCGGCTTGGACGGCGTGCAAAACAAAATTCACCCGGGCGAAGCGGCCGACAAAAATCTTTACGATCTGCCGCCCGAAGAAGATGCCAAGATTCCGACCGTATGCACCAGTTTGGAGCAGGCGCTGGAATATCTCGACCAGGATCGTGAATTCCTCACCCGTGGCGGTGTCTTCAGTAATGACTTCATCGATGCCTTCATTGCGCTGAAAATGGAGGAAGTGCAGCGTTTTCGCATGACGACGCATCCGCTCGAATACGAGATGTATTATTCGCTGTAAGCCCGTCAGGGCGGCCGTAAGCAAAATATCCACGTGCCGCCCGGCCCTCTCGCCCGTAGATTGAAACCATCGTGCCTGCTCAGGTTTTAGCCGCTTCCGATCTTCAGCCCGGCCAGATTTTTGCCGGACTGGATCTCTTATCTTCGGCCGTTTTGTTGCTCGATGCGGCGCAGTGCATCGTGCATTGCAACCCGGCAGCAGAAAACCTGTTTGCGGTCAGCCGCCGCAGCTGCCTGGGCAAACCGCTGGCGGCGGTGCTGGGAGCGGTGCATGGTCTGCAAGCCACGCTCGATCATGCCGGCACCGACCGCTGGAGCCATGCCCGGCACGACATCGTGGTCAGCCGCGATAAAAGTGAAGAAATTCACCTCGATTGCACGGTCAGCCCACTGGCGCTCGGGGCTTTGCGTTTTCTGCTTGAATTTCATCCGCTCGACCAACAACTGCGTACGGCCCGCGAAGAGCGCGAAGCCTTGCAGCAAAGCGCCAACCGCGAGCTGATCCGCAACCTGGTGCATGAAATCAAGAATCCGCTGGGCGGCATTCGTGGCGCAGCGCAGCTTCTGGAACACGAACTGGAAACCCCGGCGCTGCGCGAATACACCCAGATCATCATTGCCGAAGCCGACCGCCTGCAAGATCTGATGCGCCGTCTGCTTTCCTCGCATCGCGCCATTCAGCCGGAAACACTCAACATCCATGCTGTGCTCGAACCCGTGCTGAAGCTGCTGGCCGCTGAATTTCCCGGCATCCGCGTGCAACGTTTTTACGACACCTCGCTGCCCGACATCACCGGCGATCGTCAGCAACTGACCCAGGTTTTTCTCAATATCGCGCGCAATGGTGCGCAGGCCATGCACGGCAGCGGCGAAATTGGCGTACACAGCCGCATCCTGCGCCAAGTGACGTTGGCCAAAAAACGTTACCGCCTGGCCCTGGAAGTACAAATCATCGACCACGGCCCGGGCATTCCCGAAGATATCCGCGAACAAATTTTCTTTCCGCTGATTTCCCGCCGCGCCGGGGGTACCGGGCTCGGGCTGGCCCTCGCGCATAACCTCGTGCAGCAGCACCAGGGCAGCATCGAGATTGATTCCGTTCCCGGGCGCACCGTGTTTGCCGTGCGCCTGCCGCTTTTTACTTCTGCCAAGGAAGACGCATGAGCATCGGTTCGAACGCTGTCTGGATCGTCGATGACGACCGCTCGATCCGCTGGGTGCTGGAAAAAGCCCTGGCCCGCGAAAATATCCCCTGCCTGAGCTTTGCCAGCGCCGACGCCGCCATTGCCCGTCTGGAAGAAGGCTCGGCACCCAGCGTGCTTCTTTCCGACATTCGCATGCCTGGCCATAGCGGGCTCGACTTGCTCCATATCGCCAAAACATACGATGCGGCGCTGCCGATCATCATCATGACTGCCTATTCCGACCTCGAATCGGCCGTGGCGGCTTTTCAGGGCGGGGCATTTGAATATCTGCCCAAGCCCTTTGATGTCGACCAGGCGCTGGCCTTGGTGCACCGCGCCATTGCGCACCGTGCACAAGCGGCTCCGAGCGCAGCGGGGGAGGCGCTGGCGACACTGACGCCGGAAATTCTCGGTCAGGCACCGGCCATGCAGGATTTGTTTCGCGCCATTGGCCGCCTGAGCCATTCACACGCCACCGTGCTCATCAATGGGGAATCCGGCACCGGTAAAGAACTGGTGGCGCGCGCGCTGCACCGCCATGGGCCGCGCCGCTCGGGGCCGTTCATCGCCTTGAATAGCGCCGCCATTCCCCGCGAACTCCTTGAGTCGGAATTGTTCGGTCACGAAAAAAATGCTTTTACCGGTGCCAATACCCAGCGCATCGGGCGTTTTGAAGAAGCTGCCGGCGGCACTTTGTTTCTCGATGAAATCGGCGACATGCCGATCGATCTGCAAACCCGGCTTTTGCGCGTCCTCTCCGACGGGCATTTTTACCGGGTGGGCGGGCATCACGCTTTACGCGCCGATGTGCGCATCATCACGGCCACGCATCAAAACCTCGAGCAGCGGGTAAAAGACGGCCTTTTTCGCGAAGACCTGTTTCATCGCCTCAATGTCATCCGCCTGCGCTTGCCGCCACTGCGCGAGCGGCGTGAAGACATTGCGGCGCTGGCGGCACATTTTCTTGCCAATAGCGCCCAGCAACTTGGCGTTGCCCGCAAGCAGCTCTCTGCCGCCGTACTCGATTTCATGCAAAACGCGCCCTGGCCGGGCAATGTGCGCCAACTGGAAAATTTCTGCCATTGGTTGACCGTCATGGCCCCCGGGCAGCAAATCGAAATGAGCGATTTGCCCAACGAGCAAAAAAATAACGACCGCCCTGATTCAACCGCGCCCGCAGCGAACTGGTCGAGCGCGCTCGCCCAGGCGATCGATCAACATCTGGCAGAACACCCGGGGACGACCTGGGAGGCGCTGACGCAGATTTTCGAGACCACCCTGATCCGCCGTGCGCTTGCGGCCAGCGGCGGGCGGCGCAGCGATGCAGCCCAACTCCTGGGTATAGGACGCAACACCATCGCCCGCAAAATTCAGGAACTCGGCCTGGAAACTCACCTGCCCCACCCTCACCTTTCGCACAAGGAAGACTGATATGCACCAACCCGATCGACAGGGTCTGTACGACCCCGTTCAGGAACATGACGCCTGCGGCGTCGGTTTCGTCGCCCACATCAGAAACCAGAAAAGTCACGCCATCGTGGCGCAGGGCCTGCAAATCCTGAAAAATCTCGAACATCGCGGGGCCACCGGCTACGACCCGCTCCTGGGGGACGGTGCCGGTATTTTGCTGCAGATTCCGGATGCTTTTTTGCGCAGCGAAATGCTGCAGCAAGGCATCAGCCTGCCGCCGGCGGGCGAATACGGGGTGGGCATGATCTTCCTGCCGCAAAACCCGGAAAGCCGGCGCGCCTGTGTCGCCGCCATTGAACGCACGATCCGTTACGAAGGCCAGCACCTGCTCGGCTGGCGCGATGTGCCGGTGAATAATCAAAGGCTGGCGCAGGCCGCACGCGAATGCGAGCCGGTGATACGCCAGGTTTTCATTGCTCGTGGCGAAGAAATTACCGACATCGATGCCTTTGAGCGCAAGCTTTATGTCATCCGCAAGGAAGCCGGCCACCACATCCAGGCGCTCAAGCTGCCGGATGTGCGCACCTTTTATGTGCCCTCCCTCTCCACCCGTACCATCGTCTATAAAGGCATGCTGCTGGCCGATCAGGTGGGCGAATACTTCACCGACCTCAGCGATGAGCGTCTGGTGTCGGCGCTGGCCCTGGTGCATCAGCGTTTTTCCACCAACACCTTCCCGACCTGGGACCTGGCCCACCCTTTCCGCATGATTGCCCACAACGGTGAAATCAATACCGTGCGCGGCAACGTGAATTGGATTCGCGCCCGCGAGCACGGCATTTCTTCACCACGTTTCGGCGAAGACCTGCCCAAAATCTGGCCCTTGATTTACGACGGCCAATCCGATTCGGCAAGCTTTGACAATGCACTCGAGCTTCTCGTGATGGGCGGCTACAGCCTGGCGCACGCGATGATGCTGCTGATCCCGGAAGCCTGGGCCGGCAATGCGCAAATGGACGAAGAGCGCCGCGCTTTCTACGAGTACCACATGGCCCTGATGGAGCCCTGGGACGGCCCGGCGGCGGTGGCCTTCACCGATGGCCGGCAGATTGGCGCAACGCTCGACCGCAACGGCCTGCGTCCGGCGCGCTATCTGATTACCGACGATGAATTGGTGATTCTTTCTTCCGAATCCGGCGTGCTGCCCATTCCCGAGGAGCGCATCGTGCGCAAGTGGCGCTTGCAGCCGGGCAAAATGCTGCTCATCGATCTGGAGCGCGGGCGCATCATCGGCGACGATGAGGTCAAGAACCAGCTCGCCGCCGCCCGCCCCTATCGTCAGTGGGTCGAACAATCGCGCCGTTATGTCGAAGACCTGCCCGCCGCCAAGCCTGCCGAGCGTCTGGCCGTGCCGCTGCACGACATACAGCGCGCCTTTGGCTACACCGAAGAAGATTTCAAATTCATTCTCGAACCCATGGCGCAATTGGCTGAAGAAGCCACCGGCTCGATGGGCAACGACAGCCCGCTGCCGGTGCTCAGCGGCCGCCACAAACCTTTTTTCCATTATTTCAAGCAGCTTTTTGCGCAGGTGACCAACCCGCCGATCGACCCGATCCGCGAAGAAATCGTCATGTCGCTGATCTCGCTGGTCAGCCCCAATCCCAACCTGCTCGGCATCGACGAAACCACGCCACAGCCGCGCCTGGTGGTGCGCCAGCCCATTCTCTCGCCGGCCGACATGGCGCGCCTGAAGGATATCGACACGCTCACCGATGGCGCTTTTCGCGCCCAGGTGGTCGACATCACCTGCCCGGCGGCAGACGGTCCGACCGGCTTGAGCGATGCGCTCTATCAAGTCTGTCTACGCGCCGAGCACGCCGTCGGCTCCGGCGCTTCGGTGCTCATCCTCTCTGACCGCAACACCGGGCCGGAACGCGCGCCGATTCCGTCGCTGCTCGCCTGCTCGGCGGTTCATCAGCATCTGGTGCGCGCCGGCCAGCGCACCAACTGCAGCCTCATCGTCGAAACCGGTGACGCCCGCGAAACCCACCACTGCGCGGTGCTCGCCGGCTATGGCGCGGAAGCCATCCACCCCTGGCTGGCCTTCGCCAGCATCAGCGCCTTCGCCCCCACCCTGCCCGGCGCGCCGAGTGCCGAGGAATGCCACAAGCGCTACATCAAGGCGATCGGCAAGGGGCTGATGAAGGTGATGTCGAAAATGGGCATCTCTACCTATCAGTCTTACTGCGGTGCACAGATTTTCGAAGCGGTCGGGCTGGCCTCGGCCTTCGTCGCCCGCTATTTCACCGGCACGCCGACGCGGATCGAAGGCATCGGCATGAAGGAAATCGCCCTGGAAGCGCTGCATGCACACGCCAGCGCCTTTGGCGACACACAAAACAGCGGGCTCGACTGCGGCGGCGAATACGCTTACCGGGTACGCGGCGAGGAGCATATGTGGACGCCGGATGCCATCGCCAAGCTGCAGCACGCCACGCGCTCGGGCCAGTTCGATACCTACCAGGAGTACGCAAGCATCATCAACGACCAGAGCCAGCGCCACATGACGCTGCGCGGCCTGTTCGAGATCCGCCTGGCCGACGTACCGGTGCCGCTGGAAGAAGTCGAAGCGGCGAGCGAGATCGTCAAGCGTTTCGCCACCGGGGCCATGTCATTGGGTTCGATTTCGACCGAAGCGCACAGCACGCTGGCGATTGCCATGAACCGCATCGGCGGCAAGTCAAATACCGGCGAAGGCGGCGAAGATGCGCGCCGCTTCCGCCCGGCACAAGCCGGCGACACGGTGGCGAGCATTCTTGGTGCCGGGCGCATCGAACGCGACACGCCGCTACAGGCCGGCGACTCGCTGCGCAGCGCAATCAAACAGGTGGCCTCCGGGCGTTTTGGCGTCACCGCCGAGTATCTGGCCAATGCCGAACAAATTCAGATCAAGATGGCGCAAGGCGCAAAACCAGGCGAAGGCGGTCAGCTGCCCGGCCACAAGGTCAGCGATTACATCGGTTTCCTGCGCCATTCGGTGCCCGGTGTCGGCCTCATCTCGCCGCCGCCGCACCACGATATCTACTCTATCGAAGACCTCGCGCAGCTGATTCACGATCTGAAAAACGCCAATCCGGTGGCTTCCATCTCGGTCAAGCTGGTGTCGGAAGTCGGTGTCGGCACGGTCGCTGCCGGGGTTGCCAAGGCCAAGGCGGATCATCTGGTGATTGCCGGCCACGACGGCGGCACCGGGGCCAGCCCGCTGTCCTCGATCAAACACGCCGGCGCGCCTTGGGAGCTGGGGCTGGCCGAAACGCAGCAAACTCTCATGCTCAATCGCCTGCGCAGCCGGGTGCGGGTGCAGGTAGACGGCCAGATCAAGACCGGGCGCGATGTGGTGATCGGCGCGCTGCTCGGGGCCGATGAATTCGGCTTTGCCACCGCGCCGCTCGTCGTCGGCGGCTGCATCATGATGCGCAAGTGCCACCTCAACACCTGCCCGGTCGGCGTCGCCACACAAGACCCGGTGCTGCGCCGGCGCTTTTCCGGCCAACCGGAGCATCTCGTCAATTACTTCTTCTTCGTTGCTGAAGAAGTCCGCCAGATCATGGCGACGCTCGGCCTGCGCCGTTTTGACGAGTTGATCGGACGCGCCGACCTGCTCGACATGCAAAAAGGTGTGACGCACTGGAAGGCGCGCGGCTTGGATTTTTCACGCATTTTTTACCGCCCCACCCTGCCCGTCGAGTTATCTTGCCGACACACAGAAGAGCAGGATCATGGCCTGGAGCGCGCCCTCGACCAACAACTGATTGCACAGGCGCAAACCGCTCTCGAAGGCGGCGCGCCGGTCAGCCTGGCGCAGCCCATCCGCAGCCTCAACCGCAGCGTCGGCACCCTGCTCTCCTACGAACTCGCCCGCCGTCACGGCCATACCGGCCTGCCCGACAAACACATCCACATTCGCTTGAACGGCACCGCCGGGCAGAGTTTCGGAGCGTTTCTCGCACGCGGCATCACCCTCGATTTGACTGGTGAAGCCAATGATTACGTCGGTAAAGGCTTATGTGGCGGCCAGATTAGCGTACAACCCCCGGCCGCCTTTCGCGGTGCTGCGAGCGACAACATCATCGTCGGGAACACCGTGCTCTATGGTGCCACCGAAGGCGAAGCCTTTTTTCGCGGTGTCGCCGGCGAGCGTTTTGCCGTGCGCAATTCCGGCGCGACGGCGGTGGTCGAAGGCGTCGGCGACCACGGCTGCGAGTACATGACGGGCGGCACGGTGCTGGTGCTTGGGCGCACCGGGCGCAATTTTGCCGCCGGCATGAGCGGCGGCATCGCCTATGTGCTCGATTTGGACGGCCGGTTTGCGCAACGTTGCAACCTCGCCTCGGTCAAGCTCGATGCTGTCTTGCCCGCTGCCGCCCAGGTGGCGGACAGTCCTTTGCACCACGGCATGAGCGACGAAAACCTGGTGTGCGAACTCTTGAACAAGCACCTTGCCGCTACCGGCAGCGAAATTGCCCGTAATGTGCTGGCCGATTGGGCGAGATACCGCAGCCGTTTTGTCAAAGTTTTCCCCAATGAATACCGCCGCGCCCTGCAAGACAAAGGCGCCGCCGCCGTGAAGGAGGTCGCATAACATGGGTAAGCCCACTGGATTTCTCGAATTCGCGCGCCAGCACGAAGCCTATGATCCCGTCAGCGAACGTTTGCAACACTACCGGGAATTCGTGCATCCGCTCAGTGAAGTCGCAGCCCGCACCCAGGGGGCGCGCTGCATGGATTGCGGCGTGCCATTTTGCAATAACGCCTGTCCGGTCAATAACCTGATTCCGGATTGGAACGATCTGGTCTATGGCGGGCAATGGCAAGCGGCCAGCGAGCGGCTGCACCGCACCAACAATTTTCCGGAATTCACCAGCCGCATCTGCCCCGCGCCTTGTGAAGCCGCCTGCACCCTGGGCATCAATGATGCGCCGGTCGGCATCAAGTCGATCGAACGCGCCATTATCGACACTGCCCGCGCCAAGGGCTGGATTAGCCCGCAGCCGGCGAGCAAGCCGACGGGGCGGCGGGTGGCCATCGTCGGTTCCGGGCCGGCCGGTCTGGCGGCAGCGCAGCAACTGGCGCGCGCCGGCCACGCGGTCACGGTGTTCGAAAAAAATGACGCTATCGGCGGCCTGCTGCGTTACGGCATCCCTGATTTCAAACTCGACAAAATTTTGATCGATCAACGCGTGGCGCAGCTGGAAGCCGAAGGGGTGCATTTCGAATTGCGCACCCTGGTGGGCGATGCGCTGCCACACTACATCGCCAATGACGCGACACGCACTATCGCGCCGGAACGCCTGCTGCGCGAGTTCGATGCCGTATTGCTGGCAGGTGGCGCAGAAACCCCGCGCGATCTGCCCATTCCCGGGCGCGAGTTGGCCGGCGTGCATTTCGCGCTGGATTACCTGATTGCCCAAAACAAGGAAATCGGCGGCGGCGCAAAAAACCCGATCGATGCGCACGGCAAGCACGTCATCGTGATCGGCGGCGGCGACACCGGTTCTGATTGTGTCGGCACCGCCAACCGGCAAGGCGCAGCCAGCGTGACGCAAATCGAATTGCTGCCCAAACCGCCTGGCGAAGAAAAAAAACCCCTCACCTGGCCTTACTGGCCACAAAAACTGCGCAGCTCTTCCTCGCACGAAGAAGGCTGCGGGCGCGATTGGGCGATTGCCAGCCAGGAATTTCTGGGCGAAAACGGCCAACTCACTGCATTGCGCTGCGCCCGACTTACCTGGCAAAACGGCACAATGCAGGAAATTCCTGATTCCAGCTTTGAACTGAAAGCCGAGCTCGTTTTTCTCGCCATGGGCTTCACCCAGCCGAGTGCCGCACTGCTCGAATCCTTTGCCATCAACCGCGACAGCCGGGGTAACGCCGCCGCCGGTACCGACGACCCCAACGGCTACGCCACCAACATCGGCAAGGTTTTCGCCGCCGGTGACCTGCGCCGCGGCCAGTCGCTCGTCGTCTGGGCCATCCGCGAAGGCCGGCAAGCCGCCCGTGCCATCGACCGCTTCCTCATGGGCGAAACCCGCCTGCCCCGCTGAGAAACCGCCCCTGCTCTTGCAACAAGGGCGGGGGCGGATGCGCCGCAGCATTTCTTCGGCGTATGCCTCGCAAAGTTTTCGCCAAACATCCGGGCAGCTGCGCCGGGCTGTGGCAAACTGTGCGCCCGTTTTACCCTCTTTCCCGTGTTACGCATGAGTTTTTCCACCTGGTTCAGTTTTTTCATTGCCTGCTGGCTAATCAGCCTGTCGCCTGGTGCCGGAGCGATTGCTTCGATGTCGGCGGGCTTGGCGCATGGTTTTCGGCGGGGGTACTGGAATGCGATCGGCCTGCAACTGGCGCTGATCGTGCAAGTCGGCATCGTCGCAGCGGGCATCGGCGCGGTACTGGCAAGGTCTGAACTGGCGTTTTCCCTGATCAAATGGTTTGGCGTCGTCTATCTCTTGTATTTGGGCTGGAAGCAATGGACGGCACCGCTCGAAACGCTCGCACTGAACACACAAAGCGCGCAGAGCTCGGCGAAAAAATTGATGCTGCGCGGTTTCGTGGTCAATGCCAGCAACCCGAAGGCGATTGTTTTCATTCTCGCCGTGCTGCCGCAATTTCTCGATCCGGCGCAGCCTTTGTTGCAGCAACAGCTCATGATGCTGGTCACCATGGTTGCGGTCGATTTGATCGTCATGGGGGCCTACACCGGCCTTGCCGCCCGTGTTTTACGCCTGCTGCGCCGCCCGGAACAACAGCGCCTGCTCAACCGCAGTTTCGGCAGCCTCTTCGCCGCCGCTGCCGTGCTCCTGGGCAGCGTGCGCCATGCCGGTTCCTGAACGCAATGGGGTAGGGATTCCTGACTACAACTGCCAGCTCTCACCGGAACCCTGCAAGGTCATTTCGATGCTGCGCCGGTCGAGTTGTGGGGCAAAAAGCTCGATGAAATCGTAATCGAAGCGGCGTAAATAACTGTCCCGGCGCACGGCAAGCCGGGTGGTGTTGGATTCGAAGAGATGCGCGGCATCGAGCGCCACGAGGCCGGTGTCACGCGCCGGATCAAAGGCCAGTTTGGCGATGATGCCCAGACCCAGACCCAGGCTGACATAGGTTTTGATCACGTCGGCATCGAGCGCGGTGAGCGCGATGTTCGGTTGCAGATCGGCCTTTTCAAAGGCGCGATTGATGCGCGAGCGCCCGGCAAAAGCGGTGTCGTAAGTAATCAGCGGGTAGCGCGCCAAAGTTGCCAAAGTCAGCGCCCCGCCCGTTTGCAAAGGATGGTCTTGCGGCACGATGACGCAGTGACTCCACTGCTGCACCGGAAAAGAGATGAGTTTTGAGGCCTGATCAAGCGCCTCGGTGGCAATGCCAATATCCGCCTGACCGGCGGCCACCCAGTCGGCAATTTGCAACGGATTACCCTGGTGCATTTCGAGCTTGATTTCTGGGTGTTTGTTCATGAAATCGCGCACCACCGTGGGCAGTACATAGCGCGCCTGGGTGTGCGTGGTGGCCAGCACCAGCCGCCCCGATTCGCCGCTGACGAACTCACTGCAGGCACGTTTGAGGTTTTCTGCTTCACGCAAAATACGCTGGGCGGTATCGATCGCCATCCGCCCCGGCTCGGTGACACCGGTAAAACGCTTGCCACTGCGCTCGAAAATGGCAATACCCAGTTCGTCTTCCAGCATGCGAATCTGCTTCGAAACGCCGGGTTGCGAGGTGTACAACGCTTCTGCCGCTTCCGAGACGTTCAAGCTCTGGCGCTCGATTTCGACGATGTAACGTAATTGCTGCAGTTTCATGCGTATTTGTCCGGGGGCTGGAAAAAACCAAACCCAAGGCTGCTAATAACAAAAAGATATACCAATCTACCTGATTATTCTTTTTGACTCAATCGCGGCAGCGTAGGATGCGCGCCCATGGATGCTTATCTCTACACTGTTTCGGGCTTCGCCGTTGGCGCAATCGTCGGTCTGACCGGCGTCGGCGGCGGTTCCTTGATGACCCCGCTACTGGTCATCATTTTTGGCGTACACCCGGCCACCGCGGTCGGCACGGATCTACTCTATGCCGCGCTGACGAAAGCCGGCGGCACAGTGGCGCACAGCCGCAAAAAGCACATCGACTGGCAAATCACCGCACGCCTGGCGGCCGGCAGCATTCCGGCGGCAGCGCTGACGATCGCCGTGCTTTCTTTTTTGCCGGACGGCCACCAGAGCATCGGCATCGTGGTCTCCCACGGCCTGGGTTTTGCTCTGCTACTGACCGCTGTTGCCATTCTTTTTGGCCGCAAACTGCGCGATTATGCCAATCGGCAAGAAAACTCACCGCTGCGCCAATGCTGCATCGCGCCGATAACCGTTGGCGTTGGTGCGCTGCTCGGTGTTTTGGTGACGATTTCCTCCGTCGGGGCCGGTGCACTCGGGGTTGCCGTGTTGTTTTTCCTGTATCCAAAACTTTCCCCGGTGCGCATCGTCGGCTCCGACGTTGCCCACGCCGTGCCGCTCACCCTGGTTGCCGGCCTTGGTCATTGGTGGCTTGGCAGCGTCAATTGGGCCTTGCTGGGGAGCCTGCTGCTCGGCTCGCTGCCTGGCATCTGGCTGGGTACCCAGCTTTCGGCCAAAGTTCCGGAGCACATCCTGCGCCGCCTGCTCGCCGCCATGCTTCTGTTGATCGGCAGCAAGCTCGTTTTCGCCTGAAATTAAAACCTGAACTTACAATAACGCCCCTCCCCCAAGGACAGCCCATGTACCGTTACAACGACTTCGACCAAAAACTGATCGAACAACGTGTTGCCCAATTCCGTGACCAGGTGCGCCGCTGGCAAACCGGCGCATTGACGGACGATGAATTTCGCCCCTTGCGCCTGCAAAACGGCCTCTACATCCAGCGCCACGCGCCGATGTTTCGTATCGCCGTGCCCTACGGCACCTTGAACAGCACGCAGTTGCGCCGTCTGGCCCAGGTTGCGCGCAAATATGATCGCGCTTATGGCCATTTCACCACCCGTCACAATCTGCAGCTGAACTGGCCGAAGATCGAAGATGTGCCGGATATTCTGGCCGAACTTGCCGAAGTGCAGCTGCACGCCATTCAAACTTCCGGTAACTGCATCCGCAACATCACCACCGACGCCTTGGCCGGCGTGGCTGCCGATGAGGTGATCGATCCGCGCCCGCTCGCCGAAATTTTGCGCCAATGGTCCACTTTTCACCCTGAATTTGCTTTTTTGCCGCGCAAATTCAAGTTCGCCATTTCCGGCACCGAAGAAGATCGCGCCGTTACCTGGTTTCATGATATTGGCTTGCAATTAAAAATAGTCGATGGGCGCATCGGCTTTGCCGTGATTGTCGGCGGCGGCCTGGGACGCACGCCGATTCGTGGCGAAATCGTGCGCGACTTCCTGCCCTGGCAGCACATCCTGACCTATTGCACAGCCATTTTGCGCGTTTATAACCGCTACGGCCGGCGCGACAATGCCTTCAAGGCGCGCATCAAGATTCTCGTCCAGGCGCTGGGTATCGAGGCGTTTCGCGCCCAAGTCGATGCCGAATGGGCGCACGAAAAAGATGGCCCGCATACCTTGACACAGGCCGAATACGACCGCGTCGCCGCGCACTTCAACCCGCCGGCGTACACCACGGCGCAAACAGCCAATTTCCCGCCAGACAGCGCGTTTGCCCGCTGGCGCAGCCGCTGCACCCATGCCCACAAAGTACCGGGCTATGCTGCGCTAACACTTTCGCTCAAGGCCCACGGCCAGGCGCCGGGCGATATCACGTCCGAACAAATGGAGACGGTCGCCGATCTGGCCGAGCGTTACAGCTTTGGCGAATTGCGCATCAGCCACGAACAAAACGTCATTCTCACCGATGTGCGCGAAACCGACCTGTACGCCGTCTGGCAAAGCGCTCGTGCCGCCGGCCTGGCAACGCCCAACATCGGCCTTTTGACCAGCATCATCTGCTGCCCTGGGGGTGATTTCTGCGATCTGGCCAACGCCAAATCAATTCCCATCGCCACGGCAATTCAAGAGCGCTTCGACAATCTCGATTACCTTTTTGACATTGGCGAACTCGATCTCAACATCTCCGGCTGCATGAATGCCTGCGGCCACCACCACATTGGTCACATCGGGGTCTTGGGTGTAGATCGCAAGGAAGAAGAGTTCTATCAGGTCACCCTGGGCGGGCGTCAGGGCAATGCTGCCTGCACTGGCAAGGTGATAGGCCCGGCCTTTGCTGCCGAAGAAATGCCCGATGTGGTAGAGAAAATCATCGGCGTTTATCTCGAAGCGCGCCATGCCGACGAGCGCTTTATCGATACCTTTGATCGCATCGGCATCGCCCCTTTCAAAAACAAGGTTTACGCCGAGCGCGCGCATGGCCGCGCCAAACACAAGGAGGCCGAATAAATGGCGCAACTCATCACCCGCACGCAAAACATTGTCGATCACTGGTTGGTTTACGCTGAAAAAAATCAGGGCGACACAACAGCCTGCGCCGACCAAAGCCCCCTGCCCCAAAACCATTTGCCCTTTACGGCACCCCAGCAAGCAACGATTTACCCCCTCGCCCTGTGGCAGGCCGAGCGCCACGCCATACTGGCTGCCGGCCACCCCATTGGCATCTTGCTCGAAACCGACGAACGGGTGGAGGATATTGCCGATGACCTCGCCCATTTCGCGCTCATCGCTCTCAATTTCCCCAAATTTGTCGATGGTCGCCACTATTCCAGCGCCGCTCTCTTGCGCCAGCGCTATCGCTACACCGGCGAAGTGCGCGCGCTGGGCAACATCTTGCACGACCAACTGTTTTATTTAAGCCGTGTCGGTTTCGATAGCTATGCCTTGAGCGATGGCAAGGATGCCGCCTACGCCCTGGATAAAGCGTTCACGGTATTTTCTGCACCCTACCAGGGCAGCAGCGATTGTGCCCAACCGCACTTTTGCCGCAGCGCAGCGCCCCAATCATGAATCCGAAACTACTCACCGTCACCCCGGAATTAAGCGAGCGCACCGCCGTTAAAACTGCCGCCGCGCTCGCTTTATTGCGCCACGTCGCCCAGAACTATTCGCCCGCCGTATTTGCCAACAGCCTGGGCGCGGAAGATATGGTGCTGACCGATCTGATCTGCAAAAACCAGCTGCCGATTGAAATTTTCAGCCTCGACACCGGCCGCCTGCCCAGTGAAACCTACGATTTAATGGCTGAACTGGATCGCCACTACGGCCTGAAATTAAAAATTTACTACCCGCAAGCCGAACCGCTCGAACGCTATGTGCGCCAGCATGGCATCAATGCTTTTTACGACAGCGTCGATCTGCGCAAAGCCTGCTGCCATCTGCGTAAAGTCGAACCGCTGCAACGCGCCCTCAGCGGCCAGCGCGCCTGGATCACCGGCATGCGCGCCGAACAAGCCGCCACGCGCGGGCAGCTTGCGCAACAGACCTACGACGAAAGTAACGCCCTGGAAAAATTCAATCCGCTCGCCGACTGGAGCGAACAGGAAGTCTGGGCCTATCTCAAAACCCATGCCGTGCCCTACAACCCCCTGCACGAAGCCTTTTACCCCAGCATCGGCTGCGCCCCCTGCACCCGCGCCATTTCCCCCGGCGAAGACATCCGCGCCGGCCGCTGGTGGTGGGAAAACCCGCAAACCAAGGAATGCGGGCTACATATCAAACGCGGTGGGACATAACGGGTGAAGGATGCCCGGGACGCCTGCCCCCGGCATGTTCATTTGCCCTCTTCTATTCCCTACATTTCTTTACCAAACACCAACCCGCCCAGGCCGTGCGCTCCCGTAAGATAGCCCCCTCATTGTTATGAAAGGCACATCGGCATGGGCATTATCTGGACCATCGTACTCGGCTTCGTGATTGGCGTTATCGCCAAAATCCTGCACCCGGGCAAGGAAAACATGGGCATCATCGTCACCATCTTGCTCGGCATCGCCGGCTCTTTCCTTGCTGGCATCGTCGGCCAATTTCTCGGCTGGTACCAAGCCGGCGAAGGCGCAGGCTTCATCGCCTCCGTGATCATGGCCATCATTTTGCTGGTGATTTACGGGCGCTTGCAGCAAAAAAGCGCTTGAGTTCGTAAGCAATTCCGCAGTTTGGTCCCGGCAATCTGGGCTACGCCGGGACGTACAGCTTCGACAAGTGGTGCGATTGCCCTGCGCGTACGAGGCCTTGCTCAACCCGCCGTCGGCAACTCCGCCAACATCGCCAGCGCTTCGCGGTAGGTGTGCGGATCGGGGTAGCGGCAAGTTTCGGGCGGCAGCAAGCGGGCGACGCGCTGGGCGCGGGCGGGGTCGGGCGTGGGCTGCCATGTCGCCAACACTTCGCCGACGCTTTCCGGGGTATTGCATACGAGCAGCATGTCGCAACCGGCAGCCCAGGCGGCTTCGACGCGGGCCAGCATGTTGCCGACGACACCCGCACCGGCCATGGACAAATCGTCGGTAAATATAACGCCCTGAAACTTCAGATCCTGACGCAGATAATCCAGCCAGCGGCGGGAAAATACGGCGGTATGGCAATCGATGCAGGAATAAATGACGTGCGCCGCCATTACTGCATCGAGCGCGGCAGTTTGCGTCAATGCGCGGTAGGGGCGTAAATCTTCCTCCATAGCCTCCAGGCTGCGCGCATCTACCGGCAGTTCAATATGCGAATCCGGAATCACATAACCATGCCCCGGGTAATGCTTGCCGCAAGTACCCATGCCACCGGCGCGCAGCCCTTCGCCCAAGGCGGCGGCGAGCGCGATAACGACATCCGGATCACGGTGCAAGGCGCGGTCGCCAATGACGCGCGAAGGGCCGTAATCGAGATCGAGCACCGGGGTAAAGGAATAATCGACGCCACAGGCCCGCAATTCTGCCGCCAGAATGAAACCTGCCGCCCGCGCCACGGCCAGGGCATCTTGCGGCGCGTGGTCGTAATACTGGCCGAGCCGGCGCATCGCCGGTAAAGGGGTGAAGCCTGTGCGAAAACGCTGTACGCGCCCACCTTCGTGATCCACGGCAATCAGCAGAGGCGGGCTGCGCAGGGCGTGAATTTCGGCGCATAAGGCGGTGAGCTGGGCGCGATCCTGATAATTGCGGGAAAACAAGATGATGCCTCCCACCAGCGGGTGGCAAAGACGCTCGCGTTCGAGCGGCGTCAGCGCATGCCCGGCAATGTCGATCATCAAGGGGCCGTGTGGCAGGTCAGAAAGCGGCGGGCAAGAAGTCATCGTTGTTCCAGTATCACGTAAGCCACGGCGTATTCCGCTTCGTCGCTGATCGAAAGATGGGCGCGCAAGCCTTGTGCGGCACAGGCGGAGGCCAGCGGTTCATGCAAAATGAACTGCGGTTTACCCAGCGCATCGTGGCTGACGGCGAGCGCCGGCAAGAGCACCGGCGCGCGCACGCCGGTACCGTAGGCCTTGGCGAAAGCTTCCTTGGCGGCAAAGCGTTTGGCCAGAAAACGGCCTTTGTCGGCAGCGGCGGCAAATTCGGCGAATTCTTCTGGCGCGAGCAGGCGCGCCAAGGCATTTTCGCCGTGCCGCTGCCACATTTCACGCAGACGGGCGACGGCGACGATATCCGTGCCGATGCCAAAAATCATGCGTCTTGCCTGCCTGGCGATTTTTCCTGGCACGCCGCCGCGGCACGCATGAGCGCTTTCATTTCACGCACGGCTTCGCGCATTCCCACGAACACCGCCCGGCTGACAATCGCATGGCCGATGTGCAATTCACGGATGCCGGGCAGGCGCGCCACCGGCTGCACGTTGTAGTAATTGAGCGCGTGCCCGGCGTTAAAACGCATACCCAGCGCCCGAATTGCCGCGCCGGCGGCACGAATTTTTTGCAACTCTTTTTGTACGGCAGGTGCTTCAATATCGCGCCCCTGGGCGTAAAACGCATGCGCATAGGGGCCGGTGTGAATTTCGCAGACCTGCGCGCCGATGCGGGCAGCCGCCTCGATCTGGGGCAGATCGGCGTCGATGAAAACGCTGGTCGTGACGCCTGCCCCGCTCAGACGGGCAATGATTTGCGTCAGCCGCGCCTCCTGCCCGGCGACATCCAAACCGCCCTCGGTGGTGATCTCGTGGCGTCCCTCCGGCACCAGCATGGCCATTTCCGGTTTCAAGGCGCAGGCAATGTCGAGCATTTCATCGGTGGCCGCCATTTCCAGATTGAGCTTGATCTGGGTCGATTCGCGCAAACGCCGCACATCGACATCCTGAATGTGGCGACGATCTTCACGCAGATGCACGGTAATGCCGTCGGCCCCGCCCAGATGCGCTTCCACTGCCGCCCAGGCCGGATCGGGTTCATAGGTGCGGCGCGCCTGGCGCAGCGTGGCGACGTGGTCAATATTGACGCCCAGTTCGATCATGTATTCATCCTTTTTCTGTAAATTCGCGCTTCAGCGCATAAGCAAAATCACGGCCTGCGCCTCAATGGCTTCTTCACGCCCGAGATAGCCTAGGGTTTCGTTGGTTTTCCCCTTGATATTGACGCAGTCCTCGGCAATGCCGAGATCGGCGGCGATATTGGCCACCATCGCCGGGGCATGGGGCGCGAGCTTGGGTTTTTGCGCGATCAAGGTGGCATCGACGTTAACCACCTGCCAGCCCTTTTCGGCCACCAGAGCACGCGCGGCACGCAGCAAGACGCGGCTGTCCGCGCCCTGATAGCGCGGGTCGCTATCCGGAAAGTGCCGACCGATATCGCCCAAGCCCGCCGCGCCAAGCAAAGCATCGGTAATCGCATGCAGCAAGGCATCCGCATCGGAGTGGCCGAGTAAGCCAAGCCGGTGTTCGATATCAACACCGCCCAGAATCAGTTTGCGCCCGGCCACCAGGCGATGCACGTCATAGCCCTGGCCGACGCGAAAGGCTAGCTGTTGCGCCATTGTTGCTCCCGCAAAATAAGGGCCGCCAAAGCAAGATCAGCGGGGTAAGTGACTTTCAGATTGCTGCTCGCCCCTTCGACTAGGCGTGGCGACAAACCCAGTGCTTCGATTGCGCCGGCTTCATCGGTGACAGCGTCTTGCGCGGCCAGCGCCCGGGCTAGCAGACCATAGCGGAACATTTGCGGCGTCTGCGCCTGCCACAAGCCATCGCGTGCTTCAGTGGCCGCCACCCGCTGCGCGGCATCGGCGCGCTTCAAGGTGTCTGCAACCGGCACGGCCAACAAACCACCGACCGGGTCATCGGCCAAAGCGATGCGCAACGCGCCGATAAGCTGCGGTGTCAGACAGGGCCGGGCGGCGTCATGCACCAATATCCAGTCTTCCTCAGCGGCCACCATGGCTGCCGCCTGCAAACCATTACGCACGCTTTGCGCGCGCGTTTGGCCGCCGCAATACACTGTTTCCAGCTTGGCACCCAAGCTCGACCAATCGTATTGCGGCCAAAATGTATCCTCTGGCGAGAGCACCACCCAAACACGCTCGATATAGGGATCGGCAAGCAGCGCCGCCAGGGTGTGATAAATCAGAGGGCGGGCGTTGAGTTCGAGATACTGCTTGGGACGCGGCGCGCCAAAGCGGGTGCCGACGCCGGCAGCAGGAATAATTGCGAAATATCTGGGCATGGCTTAATTTTAGCGAAGAACGCCGTTTTCAGGTTTGCCGCGCCCCTCCTCCTTTCCTGCAAAGGTCTTTTATGAGCTTTCTCGCCCCTGAACTTGCCGCCCCGGTCGAAGCCTTTGCCACCGCGCTGGGGATTGGTTTATTGATCGGCATGGAACGCGAGCGGCGCAGCGACTCTGCCGCCGGGCTGCGCACTTTTTCGCTCGTCTCCATGCTCGGCTGTTTATTTGCGCTGCTTTCCGAGCACAGCGGCGGCCCCTGGTTATTGGCCGTTGGCCTGATCGTCTTGGCGCTGTCGATGATCGCCTCCAATTTTTCTGCGCAGCAAGAAGAGCAATACCGGGGATTTACCTCGGAAGCGGCCATCATCGTCACTTACGGGCTGGGCGCGGCAGTCTGGCTGGGGCACGCACAGGTTGCCGTGATGCTCGCCCTGACCACCACCATGCTGCTTTATTTCAAGACCGAACTGAAAGCCTTGAGCGAGCGCATGACGGAAAAAGACATCAACTCCATGCTGCAATTTGGCGTACTCGCCCTGGTCATCCTCCCCATTTTGCCGGACGGCAATTTCGGCCCTTACGGCGCGATCAACCCACGTCAGGTATGGTGGCTGGTGGTGCTGATTTCCGGTCTGGCACTGGCCGGTTACCTTGCTTTACGCATTATCGGCACGCAGCATGGCGCGGCTTTGTTGGGCATTTTTGGCGGCCTGGCTTCCTCTACCGCCACCACCATGATGTTCTCCCGCCATGCGAAAGAACACGCCCATCTGGTACGCATGTCTTCGCTCGTCATCCTGATTGCCAACGTGATGGTGATGATCCGCTTGGGCGTAATTGCCGGCTTGCTTGCGCCGGCGCTCTTGCAGCCGATTGCCATCGTTTTTGCCTGCGGCATCGCGCCCGGCGTGCTCATGGCCGGTTATGGCTGGAAGGTGCTGCGCGCTTCCGGCGAATTGCCGGTGCCGGAAATCAAGAACCCGACGGAATTGAAAACCGCGCTGACTTTCGGCGTGCTGTACGCCCTCATTTTGCTTGCCGCCGCCTGGCTGCAGGATATCGCCGGCAGCAGCGGCTTGTTCGCCGTGGCCGTGGCATCCGGTTTGAGCGATGCCGACGCCAGCGTTTTGTCGACCTTGCGCATGTTCAACATGGAACGCATCATCGGCGAGGATGCCGTGATTGCCGTGGCACTCGCGCTCATCGCCAACCTCGTGTTCAAGATCGGACTACTCATCAGCATCGGCGGCAAAGCCCTCGCCCGGCGCGCCCTGCCTGGCCTTTTGGCGATCGGCGGCGGCATGGTGGGCGGGCTGTTTCTGGTGTAAATCGGCTGCGGATAAAAACGACCATGCTGCCCCGCCATTTTTCCCTGCCCTTAGCCCATGCAAGCCTGCACGGCCAACTTTTACGCCCGGAAAATGCGCAGCGCCTGATTGTTGTCGTCAAGGCGCACCGTATTGCCTTGCACGACCCTGTGGCGCAGTTTTTCATGGCGCGCGGCGATGCCGTACTCGCCGCCGAATTATTGACGGAACGCGAAGCCGCCTATGCCGAGGCCACGCAAGACACGGCACGCTTGACGAGCCGTTTGTTACAGCTGCTTGAATTCATCCGCGAAGATGCCGATACGCAACACCTGTGCCTGGCGCTTTATGTCAACGATGATGTCAGCCCGGCGGCAGTACGCGCCGCCGCCCGCCGCGATACCCAGATCACCGCCCTGGCCGCCCACGGCGGCTTGATCGACCGGGCGGGCCGGGAAGCCTTGCAGCTTTTACGCACACCGCTGTTTTATGTTTGTGCGCCAGAAGATACTTACGCCCGCCGCGCCTGGGAACGAGCAAAAACGCATCTGGCCGGCGCGCACAGCGAACATTTTTTAGCTTCGGGTGAAGACCCTACGCCGGCCCTTACGGCCTGGCTGTCGCAGCAACTTACTTACGTCGCTTGTAAAGCGCAAAATAACGCGCCCATTCGGTAAACGATATTTCGCGCATGCTGATCTGACGCCGCCGACGCCGCCGGCGCTCAACGCCCTCTTCCGGCGCGCGCGTGTCTTCGCTTGCTCCACGCCGATCACGCCCGATTCGTTTCTCGTCAAACATGTTGCAACACCCGAACAAAAAGTTCTACATCATAAAATAGCCAAAAGAATTTTTCCAGGCGCTGCCACATCTGAGCGTTTGCCGGCTGCCAGCATATTTCTGGTAAACGAGAAAAAACAAACGCAAACAAGATTTGAAACCGCGTTTGACAAGAATGCATCATGATTAGCCACATTCTTTCGGAATTGCCAAAATTTTTGATGTTGCGGCGCACAAAAACGCAATAATTATGATACGATTCACTCCACACAATTTGATACCCACAATCATCTACTAGGAGTCTTTCATGAACCTCAACGTCGAACAATTCGCCGCCGCCAACAAAGCCACCGTCGATTCCCTGCTGGCTGTCGCCAACACCGCCCTGGCTTCCGCCGAGCGCGTCGCCGCCCTCAACCTGAGCACCGCCCGCAGCGCTCTGGAAGACGCCGCCAGCAACGCCCGCAGCGTGATGGAAGCCAAGACCCCGCAAGCCGCCCTGGAAGCCCAGAAGGCCATGGCCCAGCCGGCACTGGAAAAGGCCGCCGCTTACTCGCGCTCGATCTATGAAATCTCCAGCCAAACCCAGCAAGAACTGACCAAAATGGCGGAAACCCAATTTGGCGAATTCCAGAAATCGGTCGCCAACATGGTCGAACTGGCAGCCAAATCGGCTCCTGCAGGTTCGGAAAGCGCCGTTGCCGCCGTGCAAAGCGCCATTGCTGCCGCCAACTCCGCCTTTGGCAACATGAACGGCATCGCCAAGCAATTTGCTGACGCCGCCCAAAAGAACATGACTGCCGCTTTCAAGCAAGGCAAGTAAGCCGGCCGCATCGCCTACTGACCCTGCCCTCGGGCGGGGTTTTTTTACGCCTTTGCATACCTGCCAACGGGTGTTATGACGGCAGGCGCAGACGGTGCTCCAGACAAAACAAAAACAGATAAATCGCCTACACTGGGGGCATGGCGCATTCTCTATCACCAGTAGCCAGGCACCCTGACCCACCCCCAGCCTCGCCCTCTGTTCTGATTTGCGGGCAGTTACTCGATTTTCTTGCTGACCCAGGTGGAGTGAGCGATACCGAGGCCTATCGGCATCAAGTGAATGGTGCCTTGTGGATTCTTGACGGCCGCATTGCGGCGCAGGGCGCGCGCGAAACGGTGCTGGCCCACATTCCGGCAGAAATTTTGGCGCGCACACAGCGCTATGACTATGGCGAGCATTTTGTGCTGCCCGGCTTGATCGACACCCATTGCCATTACCCGCAAGCCACCGCGCTCGCTGCCCCGGGAAAGGATTTGCTGGATTGGCTCAATCGCTCGATCTACCCGGCTGAGGCGAAGCTGGCCGATCCGGAACTGGCCGCGCAACGGGCTGAATATTTCCTTGAACGCCTGCTCGCCCACGGCACGACGACCGCTTCTGTTTTTGCCACGGCACATGCGCACTCGGTCGATGCGTTTATGGCGGCGGCAGAAAAACGCCGTTTGCGCATGTTGTGCGGCAAGGTGATGATGGATTGCTGCACCCTGCCCGCTTTATCCGAAAACCTCGAGGCTTGCGCGCGCGACTGCAACGACTTGATCGATCGCTGGCACGGCCGCGATCGTTTGCGCTACAGCGTGACGCCGCGCTTTGCGCCAACTTCCAGCCCGGAACAGCTGGCGCTCGCGGCCGCATTGTTACGCAGCCGGGCGGATTTACATCTGCAGTCGCATCTTGCCGAAAACCCGGCGGAGCTTGCGGCAGCGGCCCTGAGGCACCCCGGACGGCGCGATTATCTCGATATCTATGCGCAGTACGATTTATTGGGACCGCGCACGATTTACGCCCACGGCATTCACCTCAGCGCCCGCGAAGAAGCAGTGCTTGCCGAGAGCGGCACGGCCATCGCCCATTGCCCGAGCTCCAATCTCTTTCTCGGCAGCGGTTTTTTCCCGCTGGCACGCCGGCACGCCGCCGGTGTCCGCATCGGTCTGGGCAGCGATATTGGTGCCGGCACTTCGTTCAGCATGTTACGCAGCCTGCATGCCGCCCACCTCGTGGCACAGGCCCAAGGCGGCCCGCTGTCCCCCTGGCAAGGCTGGTATCTGGCCACCTTGGGCGGGGCGCGCGCGCTGGGTCTGGAACATTGCCTCGGCAATTTCGAAATCGGCAAAGAAGCCGATTGTGTGGTTCTCGATCCCTTCGCCCTGCCGGAACTGGCGGCTCGCCTGAGGCAGCGCAGCGCGACAGAAACCCCCCTGGCCGATACCCTCTTTGCCTTGATGCTGCTAGGTGATGAACGCTGCGTACGCGCCGTGCACATCCTCGGCGAAGTGCAGCAACCGGCCTGATCCACTTTGCTCCGCGCCGGTTTACAATCGCGCCCCATGCACACCACAGCTTCTGCCGCCCATGCTTCCCCCTTGGGCAAAACCACGACCTATTGCCATGAACGCGAGACTTGCGCGCCGGAGTTGCTCTTTCCCCTCGCCCGCCAGGAAAAACGCACCGAGCTAGGCTTGACTGCCCAAACCCTGCCTTTCAGGGGTTTCGATTTGTGGAACGCCTACGAAATTTCCTGGCTCAACCCCAAGGGCAAACCCGTGGTCGCCGTGGGTGAGTTTTGCGTGCCGGCGGACAGCCCCTATCTGATCGAGTCGAAATCCCTCAAGCTTTATCTCAACTCCTTCAATCACGCCGTATTTGCCGATGCGGCAGCGCTTAAGCAACAGCTCGAGCACGATCTTTCGATGGCGGCACAAGCCTCGGTAAGCGTCGATTTACGCCTGCTGGAGGCGCAACCGCAGGTGCGCATCGCTTACCCGGAGGGCGTTTTGCTCGATACGCTGGATATCGACTGCCACGACTACCTGCCACGCCCGGATCTGCTGCACACCCAGCAAGAAACCGCGCGCGAAGAATGCCTGTATTCGCACCTGTTGAAATCAAACTGCCTGGTCACCGGTCAGCCGGATTGGGCGATGCTGGTCGTTCGTTATTTCGGCGCACCGATCGATCGCGCCGGCCTGCTGCGCTACATCGTTTCTTTTCGCAAACACAATGAGTTTCACGAGCAATGCGTCGAGCGCATTTACTGCGACATCCTGCAGCGCTGCGCCCCGCAATTTCTGCTCGTTTATGCCCGCTACACCCGGCGCGGCGGCCTGGACATCAACCCCTATCGCAGCAACCGAGCCGACTGGCTCAGCCCTGACATGGCGCGGGAAGTGCGTCAATAAACGAAAAGCAAAACCCGCTCACCATGCGTAATCGATTACGCAAAATTGCAAATTTCATTGACCTGGCGTTAAACTCCCAACAAACACCAAACCCACGATAAAACGGGAAAAACTGGGGAGACTTTCCATGCGCGCCAGCCCTGCGGGAAAACTGCGCTACCTCTTATTGTGTTGCTGCTTGGCTGCCTGCGGTGAGCCAGAGACGATTCGCATCGGTTTTGTGGCCGACCTTTCCGATCCTGGTTCAGATTTTGGCATCGGCATTCGTAATAGCGTGATCCTCGCCGTTGAAGAACAAAATGCCGCCGGCGGCATCGGGGGCCGTCGGCTCGAGCTCATCATCCGCGACGATGGGCAAGACCCGGAGCAGGCGCGCATCGCCGCGCAAGAACTCATCGCCCTCAAACCTGAGGTGGTCATCGGCCCGGCGACCAGTGCCATGGCACGCGTCATCGTGCCGCTGATGAATGCGGCGCATCTACCGCTCGTCAGCCCGACAGTCGCCGCCGACGAATTTCGCGGTATCGATGATTATTTCTTGCGTCTGAGCCGCTCGAGCAGCGAAGCCGGTGAAAATCAGGCGCAGGTTTTGTACCAGCTCGGGGCGCGCCATGTCGGCATCGCGTATGACCGCTCCAATCTCGCCTATTCGGAAAGCTGGTTGCACGCTTTTGCCACCCATTTCACGCGCCTGGGCGGGCAGATCACCGGGCAAGAGGCTTTTGCCTCGGCACAGCGTCCGGCTTTTGCCCCCGTCATCGATGCCTTGCGCGCTGCCAATCCCGACACCCTCGTCTTCATCAGCAATTCCATCGACACCGCCCGCCTCTCCCAACAAGCCCGGCGACGCGGGCTCAATGTACGCCTGAGCACCACCGAGTGGGCTTCATCCGGTGAATCGATGATCGAACTGGGCGGCAGCGCCATGGATGGGCTGATTTTTGCCCACACCAACAACCGCAAGGACCTGCAACTACCCTATCAAGCTTTTCTTGCCGCCTACGAAGCCCGCTTTCATGGTTCGAGCGGGTATTCGACCGTGGCGTACGACACGGCCAAAGTGGTCATCGCCGCCTTGGAAAAACGCCGCCCGGGCGAGGACATGAAAACCGCGCTGCTCAAATACGGCCCTTATCGTGGTTTGCAGCATGAACTACGCTTCGATGCCCAGGGCGATGCGGCGCAAATCGTGTATTTCAGCCAGATTCGCGACGGCGTACCCGAGCAGCTGCCATGAACCCCCGCTGCATCTGGCCACTGCGCCTTTATCTGCTCACCTTGCTGGCGGCGGCCTGTGCGCTCAGTTTGACGTTCATTGCCGGATTCATTTTCTATGTGCGCATTCCGCAGTTAATCAATGACATTCACCAGCGCACGGAGCATGAGGCAGTGCACCAGGCGCAAACGGCGGAACTTTTACTCGGTAGCCTGCGTGACCAAATGCTGCAACTGGCTGCCGCCATCGAACAGGGGGCGGCCAGTGCTGTCATGCTGCAACAGGGTTTGCGCGGGAGCGGTAATCTGCACGCGCTCTACCTGCTTTCCCCCGAGGGGCATGTGCTCGCCGCAGAATTTACCCCGGTGTTTCAACATTTGCAGATGGAAAGTTTGGGCAGCGATTTGTCGGGCATGCCTTTGTTGCGGCAAATGCAAAAGAAAAAAACCATCACCTGGAGCGACAAATATCTCTCACCTTTGACCGGCAAATTGGCGGTAGGGCTCGCCATTCCATTGGCCGACCGGCGAGTGCTGCTGGCAGAGCTTCCCCTGTCTTATTTTCTCGACCTGAGCACGCACGACGCCGCGCACGCCGGGGCGACCTGGATCATCGACCAGCGCGGCGAAGTGCTCAGTGATTCGGCACGTCACACCTTGCACGCGACACCCAATTTATACACCTCGCCACTCTTTCGCGCCTTGGTCGCTGGTGAGCCCCTGCCCATGCAATTTACCCTCCAGGGCAAAAACTATTACGTCGGCGGCACTTACTCAAACGCCCTGGGTTGGGCTTTCATCACCCGCCAGCCTGCCGGTTTTGCCAATACGGAATTGCGCAATGCCACGATCACCGCCGGCGGCAGTTTCCTGATTTCGATTTTGCTGGCCTTTTTACTCGCCTTATATGGCAGTACGCGTGTCATCCACGCGGTTCGCGCCCTGACGCGTTTGAGCGACACCATCATGCGCGAACACACGCCGGGCAAGTGGCGCACTGAACACATCACGGAATTCAACCAGCTCGCAGCACACATTCAACACATGGCGGCAACCATACTCGAACGCGAGCAACTGGTGCGCACGATCAACAACAGCCTCGAGTTGCGCGTTCACGAGCGCACCGTCGAGCTTGCCCAAGCCCGCGATGCGGCAGAGGCCGCCAATCATGCCAAAAGCGCTTTTCTGGCCAATATGAGCCACGAAATCCGCACCCCCTTGAACGCCATCAGCGGCATGGCCCATCTCATTCGCCGCGCCGGTTTGCCAACGGCGCAGGAAGAACGACTCGGCAAGCTCGAGGTCGCCGCGCAACACCTGCTCGACATCATCAATATGGTGCTCGATCTGTCGAAAATCGAAGCCGGCCGGCTGGAGCTGGAAAACACCGCCTTTTCCCCGGCCAGCCTGTTTGCCAATGTTGCCTCCATGATTCAGCCCAGAGCCAACGCCAAAGGGGTGCGTTTGCACATCGATTACGCCGCCCTCCCCCCGGCCTTGCGAGGCGACCCGCTGCGCTTGCAGCAAGCTTTGCTCAATTTTGCGAGCAACGCCGTGAAATTTACCGAACACGGCGAAATTTCTCTGTCTGGCACCATTATCGAAGAAGACATGAACAGGCTGTTGATCCGTTTCAGCGTCAAAGACACCGGCATCGGTATTTCTGCCGACAGCCAAAAACGCCTGTTTGCCGCTTTCGAGCAGGCCGACAACTCGATCACCCGCAAATATGGCGGCACCGGCCTGGGCTTGGCGATCACCGCGCACCTGGCGCGTGCTATGGGCGGCGAAGTCGGCGTGGACAGCAGCCCCGGGAAAGGCAGCCATTTCTGGTTTACGGCGCGCCTGGAACGTGCAGAAATCGCCGCCACAGAAGAAAAAAATGATCTGGAGGCTGACGAAGCCGACTTACGCGACGCGCACGCCGAGCAGCGCATCCTTTTGGTTGAAGACGAACCGATCAACCGCGAAATCGCCAGTATGTTACTGAGCGATCTCGGGCTGACGGTGGACTGCGCCGAAAACGGTGTCGAAGCGCTCGAACACTGCGCTCGCACGCACTACGATTTGATTTTGATGGACCTGCAAATGCCCGAAATGGACGGCCTGGAAGCCACCCGTCGGCTACGCGCCAGCGCCTGCAAAAGCCCCATCATCGCGCTCACCGCCAACGCCTTTGCCGAAGACCGCGCCCAATGCATCACCGCCGGCATGGACGACTTTCTCAGCAAACCCCTGCATCCCGCCCGCCTTTACAGCGCGCTGCGCCAGCATCTGCCGGCCAAAAACACAGCAACGGCAAGGTCGGAAACCGATCCGGCCTGATCCCGGCGCAATTAGGCAGGGATTACACAAAACGAAACACAAAACGAAACACAAAGTGCAAGGCCCTGCAAGTCGCAAAACTTGCAGGGCCTTATTTTTTGGCTCCCCGACCTGGGCTCGAACCAGGGACCTACGGATTAACAGTCCGGCGCTCTACCGACTGAGCTATCGGGGAATAGTGAAACTCGGTTGCTGCCAGGCGACAGCGGCGCGCATTATAACCAGCTTTGCTGAAAAATACAGAAAATCTTTCTTAAATCGGCGCATCGCCGCTCGGGTTGGGCGTTTCAGAGGATTCCTCGTTTTCGCCGGCGGCGTTTTTGGCCTGCACCTCTTCGGCCCAGCGCTGGGCGCGAATGGCGCGCAGTGCTGGGGTTTCCAGACTGATGCGACCAAGTGTTGCGGTGCGGTAGTCGTTGAGCAAAATCAAGCTGGCTTTTTCCAGATCGAGCGCCCCGCCCTGCCCTTTGAGCAGGCAGCCGCGTTTTTTGGCAATGGCTTCCAGCACCGCCACACCATCCCTGATCTCGCCGGGGAAACCGTAGCGCGCGGTGAGTAGACTGGGGTAATGCGCGAGCAGGTAATCGGCAAGCCAGGTGGCGACTTCGGTGTCGATGTAGGCATTGACGCCGACGGCGTGGCTGGCAGCGAGCATGAGGCCGTCGTCTGGGTGTTCGATTTTCGGCCAGAGCATGCCCGGCGTGTCGTAAATGGTGAGCCGCGAGCTGATGTCGATGCGCTGCAGGCTTTTGGTCACCGCGGGCTGATCGCCGACGGCGGCAACTTTTTTCTTCACCAGCGCGTTCATCAAGGTGGATTTGCCGACGTTGGGAATCCCCATGATGAGAAGACGCAAGGGTTTCACCGCATCGTTACGGTGCGGCGCAAGTTTTTGCGCCAGAGCGGGGATTTTGGCGACATCGCTGGCTTTTTTGCAGGAGATCGCCACCGCCTGCACGCCCGCTTGCTGCGAAAAATGACTCAGCCACTCTTGCGTGGCTTGCGGGTCAGCAACATCGGCTTTGTTGAGCAGTTTCAGACAGGGCCGCTGACGGGCCGCGCGCAGCTCGTGAATCATGGGGTTGCTGGAGGCTTGCGGCAGGCGCGCATCCAGTACTTCGACGACGACATCGGCGTGGGCGAGTGTTTCGGCGGCTTTCTTGCGCGCTGCTGTCATGTGCCCGGGGAACCATTGAATGCTCACTTTGTTCAGCCTCCCGTCACCGGGGGGAAGAAGGCAACTTCGTCGCCGTCTTTGAGCGGCGTGGCAAAATCGGCCATGTCCTGATTGATCGCGCAGCGCAGATTGCGTGTCGTGGCCAGCGCCGGGCGTCCCTCCGCGGCCAGCCAGTCGCGCAAAGCGCCGGTGTCACCGATGTGGGCAGGCAGTTCGAGGGTTTCGCCATTTTTGCCCAAGCTTTCGCGCAGACTGGCGAAATACAATAGATTTACGCGCATCCCATGAGCTCCGAAAAACTGACGAATTGCACCAAATCCCCGGCAGCAACCGTATGTTGCGGCGGGTTGAGCACCAAACCATCGCCCCAGCACAAAGAAGTCAGCACGCCCGAGCCTTGATTCGGATAAATCGCTACGCTGCCGCTTTGCGTAATGCGCGCGCGTAAAAATTCCAGGCGAGCATCCGGGCGGCTCCAGGTGAAGGCGGCGGGCAGGGAGAGTGTTTTCGGGGTGACGTCATGCACGCCTTGCAAACGCAAAATAAAAGGACGTACCAGCATGAGGAAGGTGACGAAGGCCGCCACCGGGTTGCCGGGCAGCCCAATGAACCACGCCGGGCGCGCACCTTTGAGCTGTCCGAAGGCCAGCGGTTTGCCCGGTTTGATGGCAATTTTCCACAAATTCAGAGTGCCTTCGGCTTCCATGGCGGGTTTGACGTGGTCTTCTTCACCCACGGAAACGCCACCGCTGGTCAGCACCAGATCGTTGTTTTCCGCCGCTTCGCGCAAGGCGGCGCGTGTGGCCTCCAGGCTATCGGGAATCACCCCCAGATCGCGCACTTCACAGCCCATGGCATCGAGCAAAGCGTGCAGGGCATAGCGGTTGGAATCGTAAATACCCCCCGGCGGCAAGGGCTCGCCCGGGGTGATCAACTCGTTACCGGTAAAGAACATCCCCACCCGCAGGCGACGATACACCGGCAAACTCGGTAAACCGGCGGCGGCGGCCAGAGCAATTTCTTGTGCGCGCAAGCGGCAACCGGCGGGCAAGATATCGCACCCGCGCGCCATGTCTTCGCCTTGGCGGCGGATGTTGTCACCCAGACGCGGCATCACGTTAATGCGTACCCCCTCGCCCTCCTGTGTGCAGCGCTCTTGCATGATGACCGCATCAACCCCGGCGGGAATCGGTGCGCCGGTAAAAATGCGCGCCGCTGTTCCGGGTTGCAAAGGCTCCCCCACGCTGCCAGCGATGATGCGCTGGCTCAAAGGCAATGTCAGACCTGCTGCAGTGATATCCGCCGCGCGCACGGCGTAGCCATCCATCGCCGAATTATCCGCGGGCGGCACATCGATCGTCGCCTGCTGGGCCTCGGCCAGTACGCGTCCGCGCGCCGCCATGAGCGGCAGGTGACGGATTTCTTCGACCGGCTGCGCGGCGGCCAACAATTGTTCCAGCGCTTCCTGAAAACTCAGCATGTGCGTTCCTCCAGGCCAAGAAATTGGATTACAAAATCGGCGATGCCTGCCGCATCATTTAAGGAGAGTGTCGGCAATCGGCATTCCAGGGGCGCATCGCTGGCCACCGCCACGATATCGTCGCGCTCATGGTAAAGCGGCGTTTTACCCAAGGCCGGGCGATAAACCTCGATTTTCGGCACCGGCTCCTGTTTAAACCCTTCAACCAGCACCACATCACAGGGAGCCATACGGGCGAGCAGAGTTTTTAACCGGGGTTCGGCCGCTTCGCGGCATTCATGCATCAGCGCCCAGCGCGTGCCGCTTGCCAGCATCACCTCATGCGCCCCGGCTTCGCGGTGGCGATAGGAATCCTTGCCCGGTTTATCGATATCAAAACCGTGGTGGGCATGTTTGATGACCGACACGCTGAGTTTGCGCGCAATCAGCTGGGGAATCACCTTTTCCAGCAGCGTCGTTTTTCCGGCACCGGACCAGCCGGTAAAACCAAATACTTTCATGTCTTTTCTTCCTCCACGAAAACTGGGGCAAAACCGCCGCCCGGAGTGCGGAAATTGGTGGTTTGCCCTTGATACAAGCGGGCCGCGATGTGGAGCACCTGCCCGACGTACACGTAACAACGAAAATCGGCTTTCAAATTGTGCCATTGGCCGAGCACACACACCGGATGTTCAGAGGGCGGGGCAAAACTTTGTGCGATGTAATCGCCGTCCAAAATTTCGGCAAACACCCGTTTCGTCAGCTTGTCGCCCCGATAGGCGGCGCGACTGCCAAAACCGGCGGCGGGTTTGAAAAAGAGATGTTTACGCTCGGCCCATAGCGCCTCTTGATCTTCCAGGCGCACCGCAAAAGTGCGAGGAATGCCGGCCAACAGAATGCTTTGCTCCGCTTTACAGACGCCCCAGGCACTCAGTCGATCGGCATCGCAAAGCGTGAGCAAACGGCGCTTGTCGGCATGGGTGGCATGCACTTGCGGATGCGGCGTAAGCAGTATTTTCCCCGCCAGATAGGCCGAACGCAGCGCGGCACAGGGGGGAGATTCAAGATAAAAGTCCGTCAGGCGGTTATAGACGAGATCGATCGGCTGCGCGCCGCAGTACAGTGTTTCATCGCACCAGCGGAGTTCTCCCGGGTCGGCAATGACGGCCGTGATGCCATGCGCGGTAAACAAATCGCGAAACAGCTCGAACTCCGGCAAAAGAAACTGCGCGTCTGGATGTTCATCGACGATGGCAATGCTGCGTAAAGGCGCAGCGCCGCGCGCCGCGCGCCATTCTGCGACAAACATAGAAAAAATTTCATCTTGCAATTTCTGCGCCGCCTCTGCCCTGCCACGCCCAGCAAGCAGACAAGCATTAAGGAGCGCGCCGCCGGCATTGGTGTTGATTTCGATGAGCTGCGGGCCTTCCGGCGCGAGATGAAAGTCGTAACCCATGCACACGCCGCGCGCGATTTGCGGCAAGCGGGCGATGTCTGGTGCGTTTTTCAGGGCATCGGCACGGCTTGCGGGCAAGGCAAGCACGTTTTCGCAGGCGCGAATGATGTCGGCCATGGCTTTTTCTTGCGAGCCTGGGATCGTCAGGTGCTCTACCGCAGAAAACAAAGCGGGCTGGCGTTCAAGCAGGGTTGCATAGCTGGAGAGCAAAGAAATGTTCATGTCGCGGCGGCAAAAAAATCGAGCACGGTACGTAATTCCTTGGTCCGCTGCATCGGCGGCAGACTTTGCCAAACCTTGCGTCCGTAAGGTTTACTCAACATACGCGGATCACAGATCATCAATACGCCACGGTCACCCTCATCGCGTATGAGCCGCCCCGCCCCTTGCTTGACGTTGATGACGGCGCGTGGCAACTGGTATTCGATAAAGGCATTACGCCCTTGCTTTTTCATTTCGTCGATGCGCGCCGAAAGTACTGGATCGTCGGGCGGCGCAAAGGGAATTTTATCGATGACGACGAGCGATAAAGCCTCGCCGCGCACATCCACGCCTTCCCAGAAACTTTGGCTGCCGACCAGAATGGCCGCGCCGTGAAAGCGAAAACGCTGCAACAAATCATTCTTGCTCCCCTCCCCTTGCACGAGAAGCGGAATCTCCAGGCCGGCCGCGTCGATTTTTTCCTGCAACAACTCCCGCGTGCGGCGCATGGCGCGCAAGCTGGTGCACAAAAAGAAAGTGCCGCCCGGCGCAGCTTGCACCGCCGGCCAAGCCGCCTCAACGACAGCCTCGGTAAAGCGCCAGTCGTTGGGCTCCGGCATGCCCAAGGGGGCGTACAAAACGGCTTGTCTGGCGTAATCAAAAGGACTTTGCCAACAGGCAGAGGGCGGCTCTCCCAGCCCTAACTCGCTGCAATAGTGGTGGAATTTACCCTGCACGGCCAAGGTGGCTGAAGTAAAAATCCAGGCGCGAGGATGGCCGCCCATTTGCTTGCTGAAAATACCGGCCACATCGAGCGGCGTGGCATTGAGCTGCAAAGATTGGGAAAACGCTTCACCCCAATACACGTAGGTGCTTGCCTGCGGGGTTTGCCACAGGCGCAGACGTTCCAGCAATTCACCGGCGCGCTGCCAGCATTTTTCCAGCCCCTCGGCGCGCTCGGCCTGGGTTTCAAGAATGGCGGCAAAGCTTTCCAAGCCGGCAATAACGGCGCTTAAGGCCACCTCGAACTCTGGTTTTTCGCGCAGTTGTGCCGCAGAAAAACGCCCGGCATCGACGCCAACCGCCAAACGCAAATCGCGTGCGGCTTTTTCGGCGGTCTTGCCGGCAACAGGCAAATCCAGGCAGTCGCGCGCATGTGCCAGCCCTTCGGTACGCGCATCGCGCACCAGATCCAGCACCTGTGCGGTGGAAATACTGTCGCCAAAAAAAAGGCTGGCCACTTCCGGCAGTTGGTGCGCCTCATCGAAAATCACCGTGTTACACGCCGGCAGCAGCTCTGCCATACCCTCATCGCGCAGCATCACATCGGCAAAAAAGAGGTGGTGATTGACCACCACCAGATCCGCCGCCATGGCCACCTTGCGCGCCTGCATGACGAAGCATTCCTTGTAATTCGGACATTCCTGCCCCAGGCAATTGTCGCGGGTCGATGTCACCTGCTGCCAGACCGGCGAATTTTCATTGACGTCCAGGCATTCAGCCTTGTCGCCACTTTGCGAAACCCGCGCAAAAGTGGCGATACGGCGCGCATCCGCCGCATCTTCCCGACTCAGAAAACGCCCCTCACCCAGCGCATTGTGCAGATGGTAATGACAAACATAATTTGCCCGCCCTTTAAGCAAAGCAATTTGCGCCGGGGCGCGCAAAATATCGCGCACCATGGGCAAATCCTTGTTGAAGAGCTGGTCTTGCAAGGTTTTGGTGCCGGTGGAAACGATCACCTTGCCGGAAGAACGCAAGGCCGGCACGAGATAAGCGAAGGTTTTGCCGGTGCCGGTGCCGGCCTCGGCGATGAACACAGAATTTTCTTTTATCGCCTGGGCAATGCGTTCAGCCATCTCCACCTGCTGCGCGCGCACGCAATAGCCGTCAATGGCGCGGGCAAACGGCCCTTCGGGAGAAAAAATATCCTGGAGCGTGGTCAAGGTAAAAATTCAGCAAAAAACGCCGGAAAAACCGCAAAGGCGCGGGGAAGGCATCTTACTACAGGCGGGCAAATCGTCGGCGGCGCGGCGCAGTCAGACACTGCTACGGATTCGCTACAGACCTTCCGGCCGGGGTATTCACTCTTCGCGCAGCCCTGAAAAGCGGGGTTTCAGATCAGAAACAGCGGTACGATCAACGAGCTAGCGCTGCTGGCGTCAGGCGAGGCGCAAAAAACAATACAAATAAGCGGACAAATAGGTAGACAAATAAACGGCACAAAAAAAGCACCGCGCGGGTGCTTGTTTATTGCGGCCTGATTTTATCTAACCGTGTGCAACTGGCG
>NZ_JBLJBW010000007.1:0-30803 GCF_047638095.1 Azonexus sp. | reverse complement strand
CGCCCGGAGCGATTCGAACGCCCGACCCCTTGGTTCGTAGCCAAGTACTCTATCCAACTGAGCTACGGGCGCGCTGTGCAACACTATTTCTGAATGGCGCGCCCGGAGCGATTCGAACGCCCGACCCCTTGGTTCGTAGCCAAGTACTCTATCCAACTGAGCTACGGGCGCGCTGTCAGAGCCGCGCATTATACGGAGGCAAGGGGGGAATGCAAGCTTTTTCGCCGTTTTTTCATTTGCCTCTCGCTTCCCACTTCCCGCGTCCAAGCTGCTTTCCGGGCGTCTCAAACACGCAATAAACGAGCAAAGAAACTACCCAGAACGCCCAGTTTTTTGCTTTCAAATTCGCGGGCGTAGGCTTTGTCTTGCACCAGAATATGATTGATCAGCCAATCTTTGAGAAAATTCACCATATCCAGCGACACCGGGCCGCCTGCCTCGATCGTAATACGTTCATTGCGCACGCGATTGATGAAATGGTCGTGCTGCTGCTTGTGCGCGTCAAAACCGCTGTAGCCATGGCTGCGCATGAAGGTTTCTTCGGCGGTGAAATGCGTGATCGTATAACGCTCCAGCTCATCGAGAGTATCGAGCACGCCGCCGCCCCGCTCGCGATTGATGACGTGCTCCCAAAGATGATTGATGATGTCGAACAACACCCGGTGCTGATCGTCGATTTCGTCCATGCCGATGCTGTAGGCCGGATTCCAGTCGATCAAATGCTGCATGTCAGTTTGTCTCCATTTTTTATTTGATAAAACAAATTTTCAACACCTTCAGCCGGTCGGTCGCAACAAAAACTACGCCACAAAACGCATCGACAAATCCAGCGCTTTCACGTCTTTTGTCAGCGCGCCGACGGAAATCCGGTCGACTCCGGTTTGCGCAATGGCCGGCAAGGTCTCCAAGGTCACATTGCCGGAAGCCTCTAGCACCGATCGCCCAGCGTTCAAGGTGACCGCTGCGCGCAGATTTTCCAGCGTGAAGTTATCCAGCAAAACCATGCGTACATCGGCCGCCAAAGCTTCTTCCAGCTCCGCCAGATTTTCCACCTCTACCTGAATGAATTTGCAGCGCCCGCCAGCCGCACCAGCGACCGAACGTGCCGCAGCCACTGCCGCCGCAATGCCACCGGCGGCGTGAATATGGTTTTCCTTGATCAAAATCGCATCCCACAAGGCCAGCCGATGATTGCCGCCGCCGCCTGCGCGCACCGCGTATTTTTGTGCAATACGCAAACCTGGCAGGGTTTTCCGGGTATCGACCACCTGCGCCCGCGTGCCACTCAGGGCATCTGCGTAAATGCGGGTTTTGCTTGCCACAGCAGATAAAAGCTGCAGAAAATTCAGGGCGCTGCGCTCTGCCGTCAATAACGCCCGTGCGTCTCCTGTCAGCGAACACAAGACCTGCCCCGCCGCGATGCGCGTACCGTCGGCCGCCGACCAATCCACCGTGGCGTGCGCATCCAAGCGCTGCACGCAGGCATCGAACCAGTCCCGGCCGCACAAGACACCTGCCTCACGCGCCACGACCGTCGCCCGCGCCACACATCCTGCCGGCACCAGCGCCGCCGTCAAATCCCCCGCGCCCACGTCCTCGATTAATGCCGCGTCGACGTTACGCGCAATTTCTTCTGCCAGTGGGTAATCAAAGTCAATCGCCATCGGTTTCTTCCGGTCACAAACGGAGCACATTGTAAGGGGCCAAGGCAAAAATAAAATACCAAGAGTACGGTAGCAAAGCGGAGCACGGTCTCGCGTTTGCATTTTTGACAAATTTCGACCTGAGCAGACAAGAGATTGTCGTTCGCTGACAGGTAGCCAGGGCAGAGAAAATTTCATGCAGAGAAATTTACAGTTTCAATTTATTCGTTTATGATGATTACAGTTTCATTTTCATTCAGAAGCTTACAAATTCTTACTTGTTTCGAAGAAATTGAAACGCCTCTGCCCTCAGAGGGAGTAGTCATAACGCAGTATTTTCAATCTCTATAGGAGTAGCAACATGGCAATTCAAGAGCTTAACAAGACCGAAATCGAAGCCGTTTCTGGTGGCCTCCTGGATCTGGGTGGTCTTCTTGGTGGCGTATTGAATCCGGTGCTTGGTCTTGTTGGCGGCCTGCTGACGCCGGTGGTTGGCCTGGTTCAAGGCTTGGTTGGCACCGTCACCGGTTTGCTGGGTGGCCTGCTTGGCGGCTTGCTGGGTAGTTCCTGCCGCTAAGCGCTTAGGGGAACGGGGTAGTCCCCCCGAGCATCGACATCCTCCTGCTCCGTTCTCCTTCACCGTAAAACCTTTGCATCCCCTCTGCAGCACAGCGCCGGACGAGCGCGCTGAACGGCGACACGCAAAGGAAGGAATGAATCTTCACCGGCTATTCATCGCCCGCCTAAGAAATCACGGGCTGTATCACCCACCACAGACATTGCCGCATGGCCTCGCAGCCTCTCTTCAGACAAGCCGCCCTCGAGGCCCAAAAACCAAAATCCTTTGGCGACATTTTGCTTGTTCGCCCCTTGAGTTACAGGATATTGAGCGCCGTCGCCGCGCTCTGCGCTTTGTCTATCGTTTTACTGTTTACTTTTGGCAGCTATACCAAACGCAGCAGTGTCACCGGGCATTTGGTACCCAACGGCGGGCTGTTGCGTGTCTATGCGCCGCAAGCCGGCATCATCCAAGAAAAACGGGTTGGCGAAGGGCAGCATTTACGCGCCGGTGAGATACTTTTCATGCTCTCGAGCGAGCGGCAAAGCAGTACGCTTGAAGCAGTGCAAGCCAGCATCAGTGAGCAACTCGGTGTGCGCCAAGAATCCTTGAAAGATGAACTGGCGCGCACTAACCGCCTACAACAGGAAGAACAGGATGGCTTGCGCCGGCAAATTCAGGCCTTGCAGGCAGAGCTGGAAAAAATTGATAGCCTCCTCGAAGGGCAGCGCATGCGCGTTGCTCTGGCGGAAGAAACCCGCCGCCGCTATCAAGGCCTGCTCGAACAAGACTACATTTCGCACGAGCAACAGCAGCAAAAACACGAAGAATGGCTCGATCAGCAAGCGCGCTTGAAAAGCACCGAGCGAGAACAAATCGCCCTGCGCCGCGAATTGGCACTACGCCAGGAGAACCTTGCCGCATTGCGCTTAAAACAACAAAATCAGCTGGCCCAGATCGAAAGATATATTTCCAGCACCAGCCAAGAATTGAGTGAAAGCGAAGGGCGGCGGATGATCGCGATTACTGCGCCGATCGACGGCGTAGCAACAGCCGTCGTCGGTGAGCAAGGGCAAATGGCGGATGCTCGCCGCCCGCTCTTGAGCATCGTACCCGCGGATACCCGGCTCGAAGCCCAGCTCTATGCCCCCAGCCGCGCCGTGGGTTTTGTTAAACCCGGGGCTGCGGTGCGCCTGCGCTATCAGGCCTATCCTTATCAAAAATTTGGCCATGCCGAAGGAAAAGTAATTTCGGTGGCAAAAACCGCCTTGCCGGCAGGTGAAATTTCCCTGTTGCTCCCTGCAGGCTTCGAGAACCAGACGCGAGAAGCGCTTTATCTGATTACCGTTGCCCTGGAAGCGCAAACCATCCGGGCTTACGGCGAAGAGCATCCACTGCAGGCGGGCATGCTGCTCGATGCGGACGTTTTACAAGAAACTCGCCGCCTTTATGAATGGGTGCTGGAGCCTCTGTTCAGCCTGACCGGCAAACTCTGAGCGTTATTCGATTTCCTCTTTCGCAGGCCAGCCATGTCTTTTTTTGACGCACTTTCTTTCGGCTTGCGCCGTAAACTGCCGCAAATTCTCCAAACGGAAGCCGCAGAGTGCGGCCTCGCCTGTATCGCCATGATTGCCGGCTACCACGGTTTGCGCACCGATCTGGCCACACTACGCCGCCTGTTTCTGGTATCGATCAAAGGCAGCACGCTGGGGCAATTAATGCATATGGCGCAGTCTCTCAATCTGGCGACACGCCCGGTCAAGCTGGAATTGGAAGACCTGCCGCAACTACGCTTGCCCTGCATTTTGCATTGGAATTTCAATCATTTTGTCGTTCTGAAAGCAGTCGATCGCACGACGGTCACCCTGCACGATCCGGCTTTTGGTCTGCGCAGGTTAAAACTGGATGAAGTGTCCGAGCAATTTACCGGCGTCGCCCTGGAGTTGTGGCCAAACACCGAATTCAAGCCTGTTACCCTAAAGCAACGGGTCAAATTACGGCAATTAATGGGGCATGTGACCGGGCTTTATCATTCGCTCGGGCAGATTTTGCTATTAGCCGCCTCGCTTGAAATTTTCGCCCTGGTCAGCCCGTTTTTCCTGCAATGGGTGATCGACAACGTCATTGTCTCCGGCGACCGTGATTTATTGACCACCCTCGCCCTGGGTTTTGGCTTACTGATGTTGATGCAACAGGGCATTGCGGCAGTGCGCTCCTGGGTCATCATGCATATGGCAACAACACTGAATATTCAATGGCGCGCCAATGTATTCACCCATTTATTGCGTCTGCCGGTCGAGTATTTTGAAAAACGTCATTTAGGCGATGTCGTTTCTCGCTTCAATTCGATCGACATCATTCAAAAAACACTGACCACAGCCTTTGTCGAAGGCATTCTCGACGGTGCCATGACCATCGTCACCTTGGTCGTGATGTTCATTTACAGCCCACCGCTGGCCTGGATCGCCGTCGCGGCCATGGTGCTGTACGGTATTGTCCGCGGCCTGTGGTATCGGCCGCTGCGTAACGCCACCGAAGAACAAATCATCCATGCGGCAAAACAAAACAGCCATTTTCTTGAAACCGTGCGCGGTGTGCGCAGCATTAAATTGTTTCAGCGCCAAGAAACGCGGCGCGCAACCTGGTTAAGCCTGCTCGTCGATCAAATCAACGCCGATTTACGCAACCAGAAATTACAGATCTTCTATCGCCTGGCCAATGGTCTTTTGTTTGGTGTCGAACGTATTTTGGTGCTTTGGCTGGGCAGCAAATTGATACTCGACGGAAATTTTACGGTCGGAGCCTTGATGGCTTTCAGCGCCTACAAAGACCAGTTCGATTCCCGCGTCAGCGCCTTGATCGACAAATTGGTAGAAATCAAAATGCTGCAATTACAGGGCGAGCGCCTGGCAGACATTGTGTTTGCCCTGCCGGAAGAACAGCATGCGCAAGCGTTTTCAAGCACCGCGCAACAAAGCAACGAGCAGGCCTCGATCGAGCTCAAAGGCTTGCGCTACCGCTATGCCGACAGCGAACCTTGGGTGCTCGATGGCATCGATCTGCAGGTGCAGGCGGGCGAATCCGTTGCCATTATCGGCCCCTCGGGCTGCGGCAAATCAACCTTGATCAGCACCATGCTGGGTATTCGAACCCCCAACGAAGGCGATGTTTTGATTGGCGGTAAAAGCGTCAGCCAAGTGGGCGTCGACCGCCTGCGCGCCATGGTGGGTACAGTGCTCCAGGACGACGTGCTGTTTGCCGGATCGATTGCCGATAACATCAGTTTTTTTGATCCGCACACAGAAACTGCGCGCATCGAGGAATGTGCGCAACTTGCTGCTGTACACGAAGAAATCATGGCTATGCCCATGGGGTATAACACGCTCATCGGCGATATGGGTACAGCCCTCTCGGGCGGGCAAAAGCAACGCGTTTTGCTGGCGCGCGCACTCTATAAACGTCCCGGTATTTTATTTCTCGACGAAGCCACCAGTCACCTCGATATTTCTTGCGAAAAACGCGTCAATGCGGCCATCAAGGCTTTGCGCATCACCCGCATCATCGTTGCCCATCGCCCGGAAACGATCGCCAGTGCTGAACGGGTCATTGTGCTTGAAGAAGGGAAAATCTTGCGCGATCTGCCCGTCGACGCGCTTGATTTTGAGCGCATCGCCCGAGGCGGACCATGGTAAAGCAGGCGCTGCGGCAAGCGGCGGCGCAAATAGCCGCTTTGCTCTCCTTAATCTTGGCCCATCCTGCCGCCGGTGCGCCGCCCGACCTGTTTTTAACCGAACGGCGCTTACCCTCTTCTGCCCTCCCCTTGCTCGATGACGGCACGCCCGTGCTCTGCGAATTCAATGAAATACGCGGTCCCTTGGCTTTACACGAAGCCATCGAACGGGCTTTATGTCAAAGCCCGGAAAGCCGTGCCGCTTGGGCGCAAGCGCGCGTTCAGGCAGCCCAGCTCGGGGTCGCCAAAGCGGCCTATTTGCCCAATGTGAACGCCCAGGCCGGTTATCTTGCACAAACCAGCAAAAACACCTACGACCCACCTTTCGATGCGCTAGATGCCACGACCCGGCCGCGCACGCGCACAGCCAGCTTAAAACTCAGCTGGACTCTTGCCGATGCCGGTCTGCGCCAGGCCAATCTCGATCAAGCCGCCGCACTTTTGGAAGCAGCCAACGCCAGCCACGACCAGGTCGTTCAACGCACACTTTTAAATACTGCACAGCGTTATTTCGACGTGCAAACCGCGTATGCCGTGCTGCATGCCACCGAGGAAGCCGAGCGTTCTGCAGCAAAAAATCTGGACGCCACCACCGCCAAACATGCCGCCGGGGCCGGCGCGCTAACCGACAAATTGCAGGCCGCCGTCGCCCTTTCTGATGCCCGTTTAAAACGTGTCAGCGCCCAAGGGGAGTTGGAGAACGCGACCGGCAGCCTGGCGATCGCCCTCGGGCTATCGCCCAAAACCCGCTTACGTCTGCCAGAAAGAACGCATACCCTGCCAGCCACCGACATCGGTTTGAACATCGATGATTTGTTGGCCCAGGCAAGCACCCATCACCCAGCGGTGCAAGCTGCCCGCGCTGAATTGAACGCCGCCCAAGCCAAGCTGCGTGCGGTGCGCGCCGAGGGGCGTCCAGTGCTCGGTTTTTCTGCCGAAATGATGGAGCGTCGTCAGGACAAACACATTCCCATCTCCGGCTATCCAGCAACCGGTGCCAGCTTTCGCGACAACGTAGTCGGCATGCAACTGAGCATTCCGCTGTTCGAGGGTTTTGGCCGCAGCTACAAGGTGCGCGCAGCAAACAGCCAGATCGAACAGTTACAGGCCGAGCTGGACAAAGCAGAGCAACAAATCATGCTGGAGGTCTGGAAAAACTACCAAGGCCTGAATACCCAAAAAGCGCACATCGAGGCCGCACAAACCTTGCATGAAAGCGCCCAACGCTCTTACGAAGTGGCGGAAGGCCGCTTTCGGGCCGGGGTGGGCAACATTCTTGAGCTACTCGGTGCACAAAGTGCGCTGGCCAACGCCGAGCAACGGCGCATCGAAGCCCTTTCCGGCTGGCTGACCGCCCGCCTGCAGCTGGCCGCCAGCACAGGGAAATTGGGTATGTGGGCGATTAAATGATCAATCCGTCTGCGCCGAGAGCGGTTCGATACAAATACGATTGCGCCCGGCGCGCTTGGCCGCGTACATGGCAACATCGGCGCGCTTGAGAATTCCCTCGACATTTTCATCGGCGCTGCCAGAAAACAGACTCAAGCCGATACTGGGCGTGCTGCGATAGCTGTGGCTGCCCAATTGATAGTTTTCTCCCAGACTGCGTAATACTTTATTGGCGATGAGCATGGCGTCTTTCAAGGCAATTTGCGCATCCGGCGAGAGCTGCACGAGCATGACCACGAATTCATCACCGCCCAGGCGAGCCGCTGTATCCAGCTTGCGTACGGCGGCCTGCAAACGGCGCGCAACTTCGATCAATAACAAATCGCCATAATCGTGCCCCAGCGTATCGTTGAGTTCCTTGAAGCGATCCATGTCGATAAACAACACGGCGCCCAGTGTTTGATTGCGCTGGTTCTGCTCGATTGCCTGCGCCAAACGGTCGACCAACAAGCGGCGATTGGGCAGATCGGTCAGCGTGTCGAACAAGGCCAGGCGACGATATTCTTCCTCGATCTGTTTTTTCCTGGAAATATCTTGCACCGTGCCTACCATGCGCAGGGCACTGCCATCGGCAGCGCGTTCGACCACTTTGCCGCGCGCCTGCACCCAAACATCCCATCCGCCTTGGTGGCGAACACGGTATTCCGCGAAAAACGGCTGATCATTGTGCAAGCTCTCATGTAAAACATGTTCAAAACCGGGGCGATCCTCCGCGTGTATCATTGCTACCACTTCGGCCAACGTGTGCTCGGCGGGCGTTTCGCTCAAACCAAACAAACGGCACCAGGCCGCATTGTGGCGAATCGTCGGTTCTTGCACCGCCCAATCCCAGATTCCCTCGCCAGTAGCATCCATGACGTGACGCAAGCGCTCCTCACTTTCGCGCAGGCGCAGTTCCGCCTGCATGCGCGCATCGACATTGCGATACGTGCCAATGATCATCGGGCCGTTATTGAACTTGCCGTAGATATTGAACCAGGCCCAATCTCCCGCGGCACGACGCAAGCGGGCATCGACCTCGAAAGCTTCGCGGTGGCCTGCCAGATAGTCACGAGAAACCTCCCCCATGCGCCGCGCATCATCCGGGTGGCAGACCTCTTGCCACTCTTTGAAATGCAGGGTCTTATTTACGCCATCGCTACTCAAGGGCTGACTCCAGGCGGCTGCGATCCGCACCCCGTCGGCCATGCTCCATGACCACAAACCTTGGTCGGCACCGGCCAGTGCCAGCGACAATAGGCGTTGTAAACGCACCCGATGAAGAATGTTGGCGATGCGTAATCGCACCAGATTCGGCTTGAACGGTTTGGTAATGTAATCGTCCGCCCCCAGTTCCAGCGCATTACATTCGCTGGCCAGATCATCGACGGCCGTGAGAAAAATCACCGGCGTCCCTTCGAAAGACGGCATTTCCTTCAGGGCTTTCAAGGTCGTGAAACCGTCCATGCCGGGCATCATCAAATCAAGCATGACCAGATCAAACCGCCGTTGGCGAAACACCGCCAGCGCCTCTTCTCCGGAACTCACCGGAACAATCTGGTAATCGATGCCCAGCGCCATTTCAAGTAACTGAAGAATGGCCGGCGTGTCATCCACCGCCAGGATCGAGGCTTTATCTTCATTGAGCAGGTCAAACTCGAGAGGCATGGCGATCCACCGAAACCCATTATTCGTTCAAATATGATACCTCCGTTTTATGCGCCAGCAGTGGGCAAAAATCAGATTGCCCCACCCGCCAAGGCCAGCGACAAACCGTCAGTAATCTGTGAAAACAGGAGCGCAACGGTTTCACCGTAATGCGGCACGATTTGTGTCGTCATCAGAGCAACTGCCACATAGGGCAGGAGCGTCGGTATCAATTTGCGCCACAAACCGCTCGAAGCCACCGTCACACGCCGCGCGGGGCTATGGCGCAAATTTGACATGGGGTGCAGTGCGTAATTGTGCTTGTTCATGATCTTTCCTTTGCTAACGATTTGGAAAGACCATCCTGAGAACACTCGCCGCCCTTTGGGCAGTCGGTCCCGGCAGATGGCCGAGATCTTGGCTGAGGCAACCCCGCTATCTGGCGAACCAGACCGGAGGCTTTGCGTCCCTGTGTCACCACAGGTTTGCCGTTGATCACGGAATTGATAGTACATGGATCAAAAAAGAAAATCATGCATTTTTTTCAAATAAATTGAAAACCAAGCAAACCTAAGCGAAAAATCAAAAAATCAACATGCACCACCGTCAGAAAAGTGCGATAAATGAAAACCTTCTCGTTTACAGTTCTGTTTTTCTGTATAATTTGAAAGTCAATGTGCATAGCAGCCCATGTACGGGCTACCAAAATTCGCTGCGAGGAGATCCGCCATGTCACACCCCCAATCCATCGCCCAGGTCGTTTCTCTGAACGGCAAAGCTTTCGCCATAAGCAAACAAGGAACTAGCCGCCCGCTCAAGTTGGGTGATGATCTATTTCCCGGAGAAACCGTTGTCACCGCAACCCGAGCCAATATCGTGCTGGAAACCGACGACAGGCGTGAAATCAAGTTGGGAAGCAGCGAAAGCGCCACGCTCGAGCAAACCGAGAACACAGAAAATCTGCCCCGCGCAGATTTTGCGCAAATAGAGCAAGAGCATTTCCGTAAACTTACCCAAGCGCTCAAAGATGGCCGTTCGCTCGACACCTTGCTCGATGAAGAAGCGCCAGCCGCGGGACAGGCGCAAGCGAACAGTGAAGGCGGACATAGTTTCGTCCAGTTTGAGCGCATCCAGGAAGCCATCGGCAGCCCGGCCGGCAACTATCTCTATGGCACGGGCGATCGCTCTGCCTTAGTGGCGAGCGAAGAAAACCTATTGGTTCGCAACGAAAACACCCCTTCACCCGTAGAACCCCCACCCCCCGTGGACACCACACCCCCCAACGGCGGTGCGGCACCAAGGGTGGTGATTACTGAAGACAGCAATAACGACGGTTTCATCAATCGCTCCGAAGCCCAGGGCGCGGCTGATGTGCGTGTCGAATTCAATCGCGATCTCGTGGATATCGGCGATATCGTTCGTGTTTCTGACGGCAGCATCCAGCGCGACATCGTGGTCGACGCCCAAGCCAAGGCCAACGGTTATGTGACAACCGACTTTCCGCTGCCCGCCCATGGCAGCGTCCTGCACGTCGATGCTTATTTGATCGATCCGCTGGGCAATGCTTCACAACGTGGAGATGCCGCCGCGAAGGTCGATATCAGCGATTTAAACGGCCTCATCGTAAACATCACCGAAGACAGCAATAACGACGGCTACATCAACCAGGCAGAGCTTCAAGGCAAGGTCGATGTGCAGTTTCTCCTGCCAGCCGAAGCCATTGCCGGCGATGCCCTCACCATTTGGGCGAGCGGCCACCCCACAATGACCATCGAGCTGACCCAGGCCGACATCGATGCACGCCAGATCACGCTGGAACTCGACCCGCCCGCCAACGGCAGCAGGCTCGAGGTGCGCGCCCAGATCAGTGACCCCGCCGGCAACCATTCCAACGAAGCCCACGACAGCGCCATCCTGCAAACCGGTGCCATCGGTGCACCGCAGGTCATTATTCTGGAAGACGCCAACCACGACGGTTACATCAACGCCGCCGAACTACACGGCAATATCGACACGCGTATCGATCTGCCCAGCGCCGCACGCGCTGGCGACTGGCTGCACATCAGCGTAAACGGCCAAGCTCGCCCGCCGGTTTTGCTGAGCACGCAAGACATTCAGCGCGGCCACCTGGAACTCAACGACATCACCAGCCCCGGACAGGGGCAAACCCTCACCGTCACCGCCTTCGTGCGCGACCCGGCCGGTAATACCAGCCCGACCGGTTCAGCCTCGGCCATGATCGACATCAGCGAATTCACCGGCCTCGCCGTAAGTATTACCGAAGACCGCAATAACGACGGCTTCATCAACCGGGCAGAATTGCGCGACAACGATATCGACGTGCGCGTCACCCTGCCAGCAGGAGCCGCCGTGGGAGATTCCCTGACGGTTTCCGGCAGCGGCAACGTCAATCAAATATTTACCCTGACCCAGGCCAATCTCGCCGCAGGGTATATCGATGTCAAATTCAACCCCACGAGCGATGACACCACCTTTGTCGCCACCGCCAGCATCCGCGATGTCGCCGGCAACACCGCCGGCCCCGTCGAAGACAGCGCCCGCCTGATGCTGGGCGAACCCGGCGCGCCCAAAGTCTTCATTCTTGAGGACAGCAACGGCGACGGCTATATCAACGCCGCTGAGTTACACGGAAAAATCGACACCAGCATCACCCTTCCAGCCACCGTCCGCGCCGGCGACCAGTTGCTCATCACGGCCAACGGCCAAACCCTGGCTCCCATTGTGCTAGACCAAGCTGACGTCATCCGCGGCAGCATAAATCTGGCGTTCGACTCCCCGGGCGAAGGCCAAACAATCGAGATCAGCGCACAAATCCGAGACACCGCCGGCAACCTCGGAAAACCCGGACAGGCCAGCGCCATCATCGACACCACACCCCCCAACGGCGGTGCGGCACCCGGTGTGGTCATTACTGAAGATACGAACGGCGACGGCATCATCAGCGACAAAGAGCTTATGGGAGATGTCGATGTGCGCATCACCTTCGTAAGCGACAAGGTGAATGTCGGCGACATTGTCACAATCACCTCCGGCACACAAAGCAGGGAAATTACGCTTAGCGCAAGCGACAAACAAGCTGGTTTTGTGAGCGCACAGTTCCCCCCCCAGGCAGCAGGCAGCACGATCGTCGTTGAAGCAGAAATTCGCGACCCCGCCGGCAACACGACGCCGCGCGGCGAAGCGCAGGCCCTGTTCTGGGGTGGATTGATCATCAATGATGTCACCGTCAGCGTTTCGGAAGAAGGTTTGCCTTATGGCATTGCTGATCGTGACGGCAACCCGCAAGACACCACCGACGCGTCTACCGCCAGCGGTAATCTCGGAATTTCCAGCGTCAGCAGCAGCGTGAGCCTGTGCCTTTTAGCGCCAGAACAAACACTTTGCAGTGGCGGCGTCAAAATCGTCTGGTCAGGCGCAGGAACGGAAGATTCTCCGCTGCTTGGGCGCGCTGGCCCCCTCGGCCCCGAGGTCATTTGCGCCAGCATCGACGCTCAAGGCAATTACCAGATCAAGCTGCTGCGCCCGATCGACCATGCAGACGCCCAGGGTGAAAATATCGAAACCCTGAATTTCACGATTCGGGCCAACGATGGTAGCCAGCAAAGCGAAGCCAAATTGATCGTGCAGATCGAAGACGATGCGCCGCTGGCCAAGGATCAGATCATCCACGTCGGCACGGGTGACGGCATCGACACCAACTTGATGCTCATGCTCGACCTGTCTTCCAGCATGCGCCAATGCACGGGCGTCAAAAATCTGGCTGGTGAGGAATTGACCCGCCTCGATCTGGCAAAAATTGCAATCAATGATTTACTTGATCGCTACGATGCCTTAGGGGATGTCAAGGTGCGTCTGGTGGTCTTTGGCAATGCGGGAGAGGCATTGGGGGACCGCTGGGTGAGCATCGACGAGGCGCGTCAACTCATCGCCAGCCTGGAAGCCACCGGAGAAGCCTCAAATTACGACGCAGCACTGGCCACGGCACAGCAGGCTTTTGGCGACGATGGGCGGCTCAGCGGCGGGCAAAACGTATCTTATTTTTTCTCTGACGGCGAGCCGACGACCGATAACACCGGGCATCCCTTTAACTTCGCCGGGCAGTTCGACCCCTTCCTGGGGGATGGCATAGACCGCGACGAAGCCTGCATTTGGCAGGACTTTCTTAAAGCCAATGCCATGACATCGCATGCCGTCGGTGTCGGCCCGCACTCCATCATCATCCCCAACCAACTCAATCCGATTGCTTGGGACGGCCAGACGAATACTGAGCTCAATGCCTACTGGATCGGCGATTTCAATGAAATGGCCTGTGTTTTTGCCACCACCGTCAACGGTCCGAGCTCATTTAATGGCACCTTGGGCGGCTTTGGCGCTGACGGTGGACATGTTGCCTCGCTGGCCATTGGCGGTTATCTGTTCAACTACGATGCCCAAGCCAATACGCTGGCCATTAGCGGCACGTCGCTTACGGTGAGCCATTACCAATTCGACCCTGTTGCCCGTGTCTTGACGATACAGACCACAGCGGGCGAAACCTTGCAAATCGGTCTGTGCGATGGCAGTTACCACTATCAAGCAGCCACTGTGCCGCCGCGCGGCAACACGACCCAAGTGGAATTTACCCTGGTCGATAACGATGGCGACCAAGCCAATGGCAGCCTACAGTTCGTCGGTACCGGAACGCCAGACAGCGTCAATGTTGCGCCGGTCAGCGGCATCGAAAGCGGCAACAACCTCCTGGGCATCATTGGGTTGGATGCACTCGATCTGATCGACTTGGGAACACGCACCCGATTTACCGCTTTTGATGCCAACAACAACATCAGCACGGTAGAAATTTCTTACCGTTCGCTCGTCAATCTTGGCCCGTATCACCTGCAAGCCTCGCACCAACTCGCTGATGAACTTGGGCTGGAACTGACTATCGTGAATCACCCCGGGCTGCTCGGATTGATTCTACCCAGCTCGACCTTGAGCATTCATGCCAAAGACGGCGGACATATCGATAATCTGGCGCTGAACGAACTTTTAGGCACGGTGCATTATGAGCAATCGCTCCTTGATGTCAGCGTGCTCAGCGCCACCAGCATCACCGTTACCGATAGCGCGGGGCTGAGCAGCACCAGTACCCTCGGTTCTCTGGCTGAAGTTGGTTTACTCAGTACGCCTAAGCACAACGATCACATCGTCGAAGGCAGCGCGCAAAACGAAACGCTGACCGCCACCGCAACAGACAGCCGCCTCTACGGCTATGCCGGCGATGATGTGCTGACCGGCAGCGACGGCAAGGATCTTTTGCGCGGCGGTATGGGCGAAGACCAATTACACGGCGACGCGGGCAACGATTTATTGATCGGCGGCCAAGGAAACGACCTCCTTTGGGGCGGCGCGGGCAGCGACGTTTTTCGTTGGGAATTTGGCGACCAAGGGCGCGTTGATGCTCCAGCGCAGGATCGCATCATGGATTTTGATTTGCACAGTCCGGTGGGCGCAGGCGGTGACATCATCGATTTGCGTGATTTGCTGCAAGGCGAATATCACGATGCTGCCGCTCCGGGCAATTTGACGCAATACCTGCATTTTGAAACCAGCGCCAGCGGCACCACCTTGCACATCAACCCTTTGGGCAACGGCCAGGCGTTTACCCAGCAAATCATCATTGAAGGGGTAGATTTCAGCGAAAACGGGCAATTTGCCAATAACAGCCAGATCATTCAGAACCTACTTCAGCAAGGCCGGTTGCTGGTCGACTAAATCAATATCACAGGGAAATATGGAATGAAAAAAACGACGCTCTCTTTTCTTGTCAGCAGTTTGTTCATTGTTGCCGCAAACGCCAGTGAAAACACTCCGGCGCAAGCCCAGAACAGCTTGCGTGAAATAGCGCAAAACGCCGTGCTGAACAACCCGGAAGTAACGAGCAAATGGCGCAACTATAAAGCGGCTGACGAGGAAATCGGCGTAGCACGCGGCGGCTATCTGCCGCGCGTTGATTTAACCGCCAGCACCGGCCGCGAAAGCCTGAAAGCGGCACCGACGAACGCCAAGGAAGATTACTCTCGGCGCGGCTATACCTTGTCTTTGAACCAGATGTTGTTCGATGGTTTTGCCACGCGCAGCGAAGTGCGCAAACTCGACAAGGCCCGTCTGGTACGTTATTACGAACTCCTTGAAGCCTCTGAAAATATCGCCCTGGAAGCCAGTCGGGCTTATCTCGACGTATTGCGTTACCGCAGTTTGCTTGAGCTTGCCAAAGACAACTACGTACGTCACAAGGCGACCTATGAACAGCTGAAAGTGCGTACGGCATCCGGGGTGGGACGTCGCGTCGATCTCGAGCAAGCCGGTAGCCGTCTGGCACTGGCTGAAGTCAATCTGACCACTGAAACCGCCAATCTGCACGACGTTTCGGCGCGCTTTCAACGTCTTACAGGCACCCTGCCCCCCGAGCAAATTCTGACTCCAGGTTCGGTAAACAGTGCTTTTCCGGCCACACCCAAAGCGGCGCTCGATGTTTTGTACCGCAGCAACCCCACTTTGCATGCTGCCATCGAAAATATCGAGGCCGCCCAACATGAGATCGACAATAAACGTGCAGCCTACTCACCCCGCGTCGATCTGCGCGCACGTACGGACAGCAATTCGAATTATCAAGGCGTCAAAGGCGACCGTGATTACCAGGTCGCTGAAGTGGTATTCAGCTGGAATTTATTCAACGGTGGCGCTGACCGCGCCCGTGAGCGCCAATTCATGGAGCGCAAACACATGGCCGTCGAAATGCGCGAAAAAGCCTGCCGCGACACCCGTCAGACCTTGCTCATCGCCTACAACGACATTCAGCGCCTGCAGGAACAATCCGGCCACCTGAACACGCAAGTCGCTTTGCTGGAAAAAACGCGGGATGCCTATCGCGACCAGTTCAACGTCGGCCAACGTACCTTGCTCGATTTGCTCGATACAGAAAACGAATTACTCTCGGCGCGCCGCTCGGCAGTCAACGCGGAAAGCGACCTGACGCTCGCCTATCTGCGCACCTACGCCGGCATGGGTTCCTTGCTCGAGTTTCTTGGTTTGCAAAAACTCGAAACCCACACTCCGGCCAACGAAGAAATCGCCACAGCAGATACATCCGCACTGTGTCCCGCCGAAGCCGTCAGCCAACACGCAACGACACGTGATGCGCTCGATGCCAAGGCGCGCGATATGCTAACTGCTGCCCGCGCAGTGCCAGTGGCCGCGCCGCAGCCCGCTGCCAACGGCGACATCGAAACCCAGGTGCGCGGCTGGGCACAGGCCTGGGCGGCAAAAAACTATGCCGCTTACACCGCGTTCTACGCCCCCACCTTCACGCCGGACGGCGGTTTATCCCGTGAAGACTGGGACCGACTGCGCCGTAACCGCATCATGCCGCGCGAATCAATTTCCATCGATATCGCCGCCTTGCAAGTCAAAATACAAAGTGATGAACGAGCGATTGTTGAGTTTGAACAAACCTATCGCTCAAATCTTTATAACGATCGCGTCTTCAAAACCCTGGAAATGATCAAGCACAACGGCAGCTGGCTGATCAATCGCGAAAACTCCCGCCCCTGCGCGGGCAACACCGTGGGCGGATGTAACCCGTTGGGAGACAATCGTAAGCTGTAAAAACATGCTCGAATGAGCTTTCCAGATTTACAAAAGGGGATGCCATTTAGCATCCCTTTTTATTTTTGCCCCAGCCAGATTCATCAATCCAGTCCGCTCGATGGGTAAACCTCAGCGCACGAGATAGGGTGCGCCGCAAGACAGATCGAATACCGTCACGTCTGCCAGGTTGATCTGGATACCAAGCAAGGATAAAACCGGGTTCAGAATGACGTCGAGCAGCTCGAACACCGGCGTCAGAATCGACAAAATGGCCGCCAGGGCTTCGCCGAGCGGCAAGCTCAAACCTAGCAGAACAACGTCCAATTCGAGATTGGAAAGTAATTTTCCAAACAGGCCATGCGTAGATAAACCGTCTAAACGTTGCGTATTTTTTGCGTTGAACGGTCCGGTAAAAATCTGGGTAGCACCGGCGCTGGGTACATCGACCACCGCCTTGGCGTGAATTTGCACCAAACCGAGCACGTTAAGTAGAGTCGCACGCGTCACATGCGCTGCCGCCGCACGATTGCTCATGGCATCCGGGTTGACATCACCAACGTATAAGCGCGCCGCGCTAGATGCCACCCCCACCGTAACTTCGCTCTCGTCGCGCGGCCAGCGGCAGCTTATGGCCTCAATCCAGGCTTCTCCTGCGCCAACTTCCAGGTAAATCGGCAGACGCACCAAACCGCCCAAAATTTCAGCCACCATCACATCGAGCTTGACGCGCCATTGCGCATTATGCGCGCTGGTACGCCACACCCCTTTTGCATCAACCCCCGCCGGCCCGACCGCAATCGACGGTTTTTCCAGCATGGTGAGCGCCAGGTCGAGTTTGAGCAAACCCGGCAAATTAACTCCGAGCACCGGAATATTCAAAAAATGATCGCCATTGGCCACCTGCGCACTCAAAGTCACCAACTGCATCAAATTAAGCTTGACGCCCGCAGCTTGTTGCCCTGAAACCAGATCGAGATCGATCAAATCGCCTAATTTCAAACGCAACGCTGGATCAACTTTTACCGCCAGCAAATTGAGCGTATCCAGAACCGTGGCATTCAGCCCGAGGGCGCTGTTTTGCTCCAGGGCACGCGCGCTCAGATCAAGTAATTCTTTGACTGACAAATCGGTTTCGAGCAACTCTTCAACCGTGCCGACGCGGGCATGTGCGGTAACCAAATCGAGCAAATTAACTGCCGTATCCAGCAAGCCTTTGAAGGCGATAACACTCAGATCAAGCGAAGTATTGAGCAAACGCCCCAAAATGGCATTGAGAAGCACTGATTTTTCAGTATTGATCGTTGCTACCGAGGCGGCCACGCTGATTCCGGCGATATCTTGACGCACCGCCGTCGCCGTCGTCCTGAGTTCGCGGCTGCCGAGGGCAAAGAAATAAGGCTGCTGCTCACTCACCGTGACCTGTACGGCGTTCCAGAGAGATGCCGGCCCGCCGGGGGAAAATTCACGCATCCGGGTATCGTAAAAACCTGGAATGGCGTGCAAAGTGCGCCCCTTTCCCCCCGACAAAACATAGTTGTTGCCATCTGCGGCATCCAGCGCAATCGCCTGGGCGTGCGCTGGATCGTTAACGGCAGAAAGCGCCGCCGTATCTGCGACTGTCTGCAAATATCGGCGTTCGTGAAAGAGGCTGCCCAAATCGACAGCCAGTAAGGCCGCACCTATCGCCAGTGACATGGCGACGGCCGCCATGACCAGGATCGCCCCACGCTGTGCGGCCGGTTTCATTTGTTGGCGCTCCAGTTATTTCGTTGTGGCAGCAGAACTCCCCCCTGCAGCAGTCGAGTTGCCTGTTTCATTGACGCTGGGTAGCGGGCGTTTAAAAGCCTCGAGATAACGCTGTTGAGCGCGCACTGCGGTTTCACCCTGCATCGGTCGAAATTCACCGGCAACGCCGCCCGAACGCTGTAGCTCGAGCAAGACCATCGTTCTTTCACCAATGGCGATCGGCGGGGGCGGCGGAACATCTTCCGGCAAGTTTTCCTGTGCGCCAAGCGCCCAGGTGCAGAATAAAAAACTAAGCGGCGCGAGAGAGCGGATGAGCATTGCGTTTCTCCTGTAATGCCTTATTGGCCAGACAAGCCGTGAGATAACCTCGCAGCACTTCGAACGAAAGCGGTTTTGCAAACACCGTGATTTCAGCCGGCACGCCGCCACGTTCTTCGATTTCATGCCTCTCCATGCCACTGACGGCGACGATATTGAGTGCCGACAGCGCCGGATCGGCGCGCAGCACCCGAATGATCTCGAAGCCATCAACGCCGGGAATGCGCAAATCAGTAATCAGCAAATCCGGCGGGGCACGGCCGATTTCCACCAAGGCTTCAAACACGCTCTTGACGAAAGTAAAACGTACCGGCATCTCCCAGGACTCCATCGTCATTTTGTAGAGGTGCAGCATGTCTTCGTCGTCTTCCAGAACGAGCGCGCTGTAGTGCTCATTTGCTGAAGCAAGCTCGGCAATGGATTGCACTTCCGGGGTGGCCGGATCTTCCCCTAAACGCTCCTTGATCAAGGCTTCAACTGAACTGATCGGCACACGCCGATGCCCACCATCCGTTTTCCAGGCTTTAAGCACACCGGCCTCCACCCAAAGTTGCACGGTGCGTAAAGAAACGTTGAGCATTTCTGCCGCCTCACGCGTCGTGTAATACACTTCACCGCTTGCTAGTGCCGTTGTTTTTTTCTTCATGGTCTTCGCTGTTTCCTTTTTCTCTGTCAGAAAAACACGGTTAAACATCATCGGCCGGACAAACTCGCCGACTCTTCTCGTAACTGGGCGCGTTGCGCATCTGTCATACCAAGATGCTGCATCATTTTCTCAGCCTGCCCAAGCTCTTGCATTTGCAGATACAGCAAAGCCAGATTTGCGCCGGCTTGAACATTGGCCGGATCCAGCTCGAAAGCCTTGGTCAGGCTCATCCGCGCGAGGGCGTGACGCCCGGCCTTCATCTGCACATAACCTAAATCGTTCAAAATCCGCGCATCGATCGGTGCCAGGCGATTGGCCTGCACCAACAAACGCTCACCCGCTTCGGCCTGCCCTTGAGCAATGGCAATCAAACCCAAACCGTGCAGCGCCTGCGGCAGGGGATTTTTTCCAGTCAAGTGTTGATAAATTTTAGCCGCATCATCGAGCGAACCGATTTGCCGTAGGGCATCAGCACGCAATAGCTGAGCCTGCCGGTTGTCCGGCCATTTCTGATCAAAAGCATCCAGATGGGCGAGCGCCGCATAATGCATCCGGCGCTGCTGCAAACTTTCGATCAACTGCAAATAAAGTGCCGGATCGTTCATGTCTTGGCGCAAAGCCTGGGATTCTTCGACCGCTGCCCCCGCCCCGCCTGCGCCACCGCTTGTTTGTGCCACGGCAGACAGTGTTGTCGCAAATACCAATGCCAAGCCTGCCCAGAGCAATCGCCAATCGCCTTGTGCGCTCATGACATCCCCCCTAAGGCCTTGAATACCGCCACAAAACCCGGCCCTGCGGTCACCAGCATCAGCGCGGGCAGCAAAAATATCACCATCACCACCACCATGCGCGTTGCTAATTTACCGACATATTCTTGTGTTTCGAAACGACGGCGTTCGGTCATGCGCAGAGAAAACTTCCGCAGAGGCTCCTGCACTGCGGCCCCGTAATGCTCGGTGTGGCAGATCAAGGCGACCAACTCGCTCAAGTCTTCAACATCCATCTGCTGCGCCATGAGCTGTAGTGCTTCGACGCGGCTGCGCCCGCTGCGAATCGCGTTGGCGACCACGGCAAGCTCGCTGGAAAGCACGGGTAAAGCCAGTTGAGAATTATGTGCAAACAAATTAATCGCCTGCTCGAAGCTCACGCCCACGCTATGCATCATGCGTAAAAAATCGATAAAAATCGGCAATTCGGTTTCTAATCGCCGCTGCCGGCGCTGCGCAAGAAAACGCAATAGGTAACGCGGCAGCAAATAAGCAACGATGGCCGCCGCAACCAGGCGCAACCAAACATCGCTGCTGTCGGTAAAGCCGCTGTAACTGGCAACCAAAACCAACAACAAAAACAAAAAACCCCAGCGTGTTGCTTGAAACGCCATGGCGGGTTTTGTGCCGCGCACTCCGGCTTTGATCAATAAACTCCGCTCTTCATTTACCTCATCCCCCACCGCAGCCAACGGCAAACGCCCGGAAAGACGCAGCATCCACTGCTCTACTGCATTAAAGCGCGCGTCTTCTGCTTCTGCCGCGCGTTCGATTTGTGGGTCAAGTAAACGATCGAGCATCTCGAAACGCCGTTTTTGCTCCAGCTTGCGCAAGGCGCTTTGCAGGCTGCCAAAAAGCAAACTGCCGGCCCCGATAACGCCCAGAGCAACACTGGCAGCAACCAACCAGGGCAAATATCCACTCATGCGCGCAACCTCGCCATCCGAAACAGCAAAGCCATACCGCAAATCTGCAAAAGGAATGCCGCAAAAAGCAGTTTGCGGCCCAAGGCGTCATTCCACATGCCCAACAAATAATCTGGATTGCTGATCATGGTCATACCCGCCACCACTACCGGCAAGGCGCTCAGAATCCAGGCGCTGGTGCGGGTTTCGGCAGTCATGGCGCGTAACTCTTGCTGTGAGCGCAGACGCTCGCGCATCGTCGTCGATAAACGCTCGAGCACGGCGTGTGCGTTGCCACCATAACGCATGCCCAAGTGAAAAACCGAGGCCATGAACCCCAATTCCTCGATATCGTAATCTTCGGCCACTTGCGTCAAGGCATCCTCGATCGATTGCCCAGCCTGGGTGCGCACGACCACTTGGCGGCAAATCGATTGCAAGGGATTTTCACACTCCTCCGTAGCATTGCGAAAAGCCAGCTCAAGACTGCACCCTACGCTCAGAATGCGTGAAATGCTCTCGAGAAATGCAGGTAATTGTTCAACCAGGTGGTCGCGGAAACGCTCTGCACGAAAACGCAAAAAAAACCAGAGTAAAACGGGATAAACCAGCAGCAGCACCAGCAAGCCGTAGACCAAACCAAGAAACATCTTGGCCAAAAGCAGTAAAAACAAGGCTGCCGCCACAAGCAAAACATAGGTTTTACGCGTGCTTGTCAAATCGGCCCGCTGCAGCAAGCGATCGAGAAAGTCTGGAGTCCACGCGCCGGTCTGCTCTTGCAAGGATGTCGTCAAACGTTCATCTTGCCGGCCGAGTATCTCGTTCAAACGTTGCGTTCCGGCAAGTTTGCGTTTCTTGCGGCTCGCTTCGCGAATGAACAACACGCCGGCAATCAGCATGCAGACACTGGCAAATAGGCTGGCAAACAGAGCCTCACTCACCGCCACCCCTCCCGAGAGCAAAAGCAATTTTGGCTAATTTTTGCGATTGGGGTTGGCAGGGCCGAGAAAAAACACCCTCACGGCCATTGGGCCCCGGGTCAAAACGATACAACTCCTGCATCGCCACGACATCATCTTGCATGCCGGTAATTTCACTGATCGACATGACGCGCCGGGCACCGCTGGAAAGCCGCGCAAGCTGCACGATCAAATCGACAGCACCCGCAATTTGCCGTCGCAAATTGAACTCACTGCCCTGCCAACCGCCGAAATGCAGCAGCATTTCAAGCCGATGCATGCACTCGCGCGGTGAATTGGTATGAATCGTAGACATCGATCCATCATGGCCGGTGTTCATTGCCTGCAGCATATCGACGGCCTCGCCGCCACGCACCTCGCCGACGATGATGCGATCTGGACGCATGCGCAAGCTGTTACGCAGCAAATCGCGCGGCGTGACTTCTGCGGTGTTTTCCAAACCGCCGGGGCGCGATTCAAGGCGCACCACATGCTCGTGCAACAGTTGCAGTTCAGCCGCATCCTCGATGGTAATCACCCGCTCGCCATCGGGGATGAATTGGGCCAGCATGTTCAGAAACGAAGTTTTTCCCGAACCGGTACCGCCGCTGATCAAGATATTGCAGCGCATCCGGGTGGCCTGCGCAAGAAAATCAAGCATATCCTGATTCAGCGTGCCGTAAGCCAGCATGTCTGAGGCTTGCAACGGCTTGGCGCGAAATTTACGGATGGACAGCACCGGCCCATTGAGCGACACCGGTGGAATGATCACATTCAAGCGCCCGCCATTGGGAAGGCGGGCATCAACCATGGGGCTTCCTTCATCGACTCGCCGGCCCAGGGGTGCAATCATCCGCTGGATGATGCGCATGAGGTGGCGATTATCGATAAAACGAACAGAACTGCGCTGCAAAAGACCGTTTTTTTCGGTGAAAACCTCTTTGTAACCATTCACCAAAATATCCGCCACGGCATCGTCATCGATCAGTTCCTGCAAAGGCCCCAAGCCGGTCAGTTCGTGCGTAAGCTCTTTGACGATGACTTGAATGTCACTCATATTGAGCGGCGCTCGGTGGTTGGCGACGAAATCCTCCACCTCCTGTTGCACGAAGCGCTGCGTGACATGCGCCGACCAGCTGGAAAAATCGACGCTCAAATCTTCGATGCGTTCGACCAGGCGTTGATGAATGACCGCTTTGATGTCCTGAAATTCGTCGGATTGCCGAAAATCTCCCTTAGGATCGGTGCCAAGCGTGAAATCAAAGTCCATACCGCCTCCTACCCTGCAATCCAGGATTTGAGCTTACGTTTCCAGGACGAAGATTCACTGCGGTTTTTTTCTGCGCACCGCTCCACCAAAGCATTTTGCCGCGCCAGCTTGCGCAAGGCTTGGACATAGGGATCGCTCGGCGCGACATCGAGCAGCAAACGCCCTTGATTGGCACATTCGATAAATTTTTCCGGGCGCGCCGGCAACTCGAGCAGCAGGCGCAATTCCAGATGCTGCGCCAGTTGATCGGGACTCAACTCGATGCGGGGATCCACTTTGCCGGCAATCAAGCCAATGCGCTCGGTATTCACACCGCGTTCGCGAAAATTCGATAACAACAGGCGGGCCGAATAGGTCGAAGCCACACTTTGTTCGCTGATCAACAGGGTTTGGTCGCTGACGCCAAGCGCGTAAAGCAATAAATCGGTTCCAGCAAAACCGCCCAGATCAACGATGACCACTCTGAAATAAGATTTCAACATGCTGAGTAAGGTCATCGCATCATCTGGCGAAACGTCGCGCAGCTCTGCCAGGTTTTGCGGCAAGGTCAATAAGGACAGGCCGCTTTTGTGATGTGCAAAAGCGGTACTCAGCAGGGCTTGGTCCAGACGACGAAGACTGCGCACGGCATCGCAAAAATTGAAATTGACCCGCGTATCAAGATACAGGGCGGCATCGCCTGCCGGATAGCCGAAATCCAGCAGTAATACCCGGTCGTCGGGCATCACTTCTTGTTTCAGCAACAAGGCCAGATGCGCTGCCGCCGTGGTCGTACCCACGCCGGGGCGAGCCCCCAATAGGCTAATCATTTTCCCGGAAGATTGCGCCGGCAAACCCGGCGTGCGTTCCATCGCCAAACGAAGCGAATGGACGATGGTGTCGGCGGGGAATGCCAATTCAACGAAATCGCGTGCGCCGGAACGCATGGCCTCAACGATCAGTTCTGAATCTGAACGCGGGGCAAACCCTACGATCCACAACTGCGGATAAACCGAAAGCAGCTTGTTGGAGAGGGCAGAGGCTTCATCCAGACGCTCGTGACTGTAATCGATGAATACGGCACTGGCCCCCATCGAGCCCACCAACTGAACCAGCACATCGCTGTTCCAATGCAACCATACCGAAACCCCCAGCCCTTTAATTGCTTCGTTCAACTGTGTAAAGCGAACTTCGTCTGCGGTGACTACGATGAAACGCGTTTCCATGTCGCAACTCCGATTACTGAGACAAGCCGGTGATGCGGCGATTGAAACCTTCGTCCGAAGTCAGCCAGCTTTCCATCAAGCCTTGATTCTGCTTGGCGAATTCAGCACCGGGCATTTCTCCCAATTCGGTGCCGGCGGCCAACGGGCGCACCAGGCGGGGGGTGACGATGAAAACGAGCTCTTTGTCTTCGCGGGAAATACTGACGTTCTTGAAAAACGCCCCGACAAGCGGCACATCGCCCAGGCCGGGGACTTTATTGATGTTACGCATGAGATTCTGGCTGACCAGGCCACCAATGATGAAGCTCTCCCCGTGCCCCAGTTCCACGCTGGTGGACGCGCGGCGTGTCGTCAGGCTGGGCACCGACACCCCATTGATCGTAATCCCATTCTCAAAATCGAGATCACTCACTTCCGGCGTTACCGTCAAGGCGATGCGATTCGTTGCCAGCACCGTGGGGGAAACCTGCAAACGGATACCGTAGGGTTTGTATTGGATAGTGGTCTGCCCCAAGGCTTGTGGAACGGGGACTGGAAATTCACCGCCTGCCAGAAAATCGGCATCTCGACCGCTTTGCGCGATCAGGGTCGGTTGCGCCAGCGTGCGAGCAAAACCATTGCCTTCGAGCAAACTCACCACGCCCAGCAAGTTGCGTTTGGATGAACCCAAGAGCAGATTCAAAGCCTGCGACACAGGTACACTGCTTTCAACCGTAATCGCACCGTTACTGACCTGTGCTTTACCGAGGCTGCCCGGCGCAAAGGTGCCGAAACTGAAACCTGATTTATTGGATAGAAAACTCATCCCTGCCCGATTCATGACCTTGCGGCTAAATTCCACCACCCGCACATCGATCTGCACTTCACCGCTTACCTGAACGCTGCTGGTATCAAGTAAAGGTGCCGCTTCTTTAGCCGCACCGAGATGCTGGGCGCGCTCGCGCGCGGCAACGACACTCGCCACGTCGGGTGCGCTGCCACTTAGGAGGCGCAAGTCACCCGTCGATTTCAATACCAGATCGCTGCTATTTTCTTCTGTAAATGCCGGCACGCTGACCAGAACGCGTTTTTCTTCGGCTTTGGCGCGGCCACGCAACCAAATCAACAAACTGGTCACCCCAGGGGCTTTTCCCTGAACGATGAATTGCCGGGGTGAAACCACACGAATCGCCGCCACAGCCTCATCACCCACCGCAACCCGGGTGACAGACTGACGCATATCGACGATTTCCTGGCCGCCGGCATCAACACGTAGCGTTTCGCCCACGAATTCGCTCGCCCAAGAACTACTGCCGAACATTGACAAGCTCGCCCACAACGCAAGCTGCAAGGCTACCCGCGTCACCTGACACTCTTTCCACTGCCGCACCATTATTTTGCCCCCTGAAAATGCACTGCAGTTTCTTTCAGACCGTGCCATACCCGAACCGTCGTACCCGCCTGTTTTGTTCCCGGCACCGAAGCAGAAGTTGGGCGCGCCGGCGTAGCAGCAGAAGTCAATGTCAAATCTTTCAACCTGAACGGTGTCAGCACAGGCGCTTCAGGCACGATCTCATCGGTCTGTGCCGCCTTTTGCTGAGGATGCAAGGCCAGCATCAAGCGCCCCGCTTCGGCGGCCAGCGCCAGTTTTTCGACGTCGGCCACCGGCATGGCGAGAACTGCCGTGCGGGCCGTATCCACCTTGCTCGCTCCTTTTTTGCTGCTCTCGGCCGTCTCTTGGCTGCCAAAAGCGACGACACGCAGACCGGGCAACAACAAACGAGCGTGAGAATCCGTGATTTCATCGCTGTTACGCCGAAAAATAGCAAACACATCGACCCGATCACCGGGACGAATCCGGTTGCCGACAGCGATCACCTCATCAACGCGAATCGCCACAGCCCGCTCGCCCGGTTTCAGCGCTTGCATCGACGCCTGTGTAACGGGTGGCGTAATCCGCTCACTCAATACCGTCTCTCCGGCAGCGATATCCACCGGAGTCACAGTACCGACAAGCGGTGTAATACTGTCAAAACTACCGCTTGGCCGCTCGGGAAAATTCATGATTCGCAGATTTTCAGCGGTCAGCAGGGTATCCGCTTCGATTCGCGCCGCGGCAACCACAACCGCATAGGTTTTCGGTGCTTCCGGCATCATTTGTTTACTGACTGTCCATGCGTAAGCCGCCAGACCAATGGCGACAAGCACGAGTAAAATGCCGAGCACGCGTTGTGTTTTACCCACCGTCAATCTCCTTAAGCGGCCAGCGACCGGTCAATACACTGCATCGAGTTGCACCTTTGCCCGCCCTTCCAGATGGTCGGGGAGCACGATCCCCATGGCCGGCAAGCCGGGCACCAGTGGATTGGCCTTGTAGTCATACCTGACCCGCACATCGACGCACATATAGGGCGTACCACTGCACGCTGCAGCAGTCACTTCCGGCACCGGTGCGCGCGCACCTAACCAGAGCAGGCTCTCGCCGGTCACCGTTTTGGCCAGGGCAATGCGCTCAGGCAAGCCCCCCACGTCACGCACCGCCGCCCGTGCGCCTTCGTTCGCCGACTGAACCAGGGAATGCTTCACCGCAAAGGCCAAACCGTAAGCCACCATGGCATACATCAGCATGAAAAAAAGCACAAAAACCAGGGCAAACTCAATCACGACTGCCCCAGTCTGTTGTTTCCGTACCTGTTGGCCGCGCATTTTTCCGTACATTTGCCTACACATAGTGTTTTTTTGTGTTTTTCCTTGCTTTTGCGTGCGTCTTTGCGTGTTTTTCATAACAAGCGCTCTTTAAGCAGATGCAACCATCCCGGAACTCCCAGCCAGAGAACCGCCAGCAAGGCGAGTGAAAGACAACTACCAAACGGTATGCGCAGCGACAGTCGTTCATCGAGCGCGGCGCTTCCAAGCAGTTGACGCCACAGTTGCGGCCACCCCTGGATCATGACGGCAGCCAAACCGGCGATGATCGATCCGATCAGAAAAACGGCAAAGAAAACCTCCCCACCGCCCAACCAGCCGATCACTGCCATGTACTTGACATCACCCGCTCCCATCCAACCGGCGAGGTAAAACGGGATGAAGCAAAGTAGCACCAGCACCAACACCAGCACCGCTTCGAACACCCCTTGCCCAAAAGGCAGACTGCCGCGGGCCACAAAAAATACCAGCCCAACAGCAATTCCCGCCAAGAGCCAGGCATTGGGCAATTTACGGCAGCGCGCATCGCTCACCGCCAAGATCAACGCCCAAACCGTCAACACGAGCTGAAGCGCCACCCCGAATTCAAGCAAGTTGGTGTTGACCCATGGCTGCTTTAAAACAAAAACTCAGGGAAGCGCCTTCTTAACGGTTTCGAACACTTCCTTGAGTTTCGTCCCCAGGTCGGTGATCGAAAGAATGATCGCCACTGCAATCAATGCAGCAATCAAACCGTATTCAACGGCAGTTGCCCCTTCTTCATCACGCAAAAAGCGCATCGTTGCCTCTTTCATTGCCGCTCTCCTTTCAAAAAAAACACTTTAGACTGATTTGTTCATTATGCTGATCGAGATCGAAAAGTCAATCCTTCCAGCTGTTTTTTACCGTTTCGAGCAAGCCTTGCGGACTAAATGGTTTGACGATGTACTGATCTGCACCTGCACGCTTGCCAGCGTCGATGTCTGTCAGCTGGCCTTTGGCCGAGAGCAAAAAAACCTTAATTTTGGCGGTCTGGGGGTCGAATTTGATGGCCTGACATAACTGCAAACCATCAATACCGCCCGGCAGCATGATGTCGAGAATGACCAAATCCGGTTTGAAGCTACGGATCTCTGCCAGGGCATTCACGGCATTATCCAACTCCCGAATTTCCGCTCCGAGCGGCTCGAGCGCAAGACGCGCCAGAAAACGCAAATCGCTTTCATCATCGATGATGAGAATCCGTTGCGGGGAGTCGGGTGCGTTCATGCGTTTTTCTTCACCACGGGGAGCCAAAGAACCACACTCGTCCCTTCACCGGTTTGGCTGCGTACTTCGACCTCTCCGGAAAAAAACTTCATATATTCATTGACCAATGCCATACCCAAGCCCGTCCCAGGAATCCCTGAATGCGTATTTGCCCGATAAAAGCGCTCGAAAATTCTCGCCGTTTGTTCGGGCGACATGCCAATGCCTTCATCGCTAACCACGATTCCCATGAACATTTGTCCATTGGCCGTTTTTTCCTCGTAAGAAATGCGCACCTGGCCGCCTTCTGGCGAGTATTTCACGGCATTACTCAACACGTTGATGATGCATTGCTGCAATTTGTCGCTATCGACGCTGACTTTCTGCTGCAACTTCGGCCAATCCATCACCAGGCGGTGGCTTGCTTCAGGAAAATGCTGGGAAGCAATCGCGTTGAGCAAAATCGGCGTAACTTCCTGAACGTTGAGTTTGAAGTTTTTTCCGCCACGCGCCTCAATCCGCGACAGATCAAGTAATTCATTGACTAAATTGATCAAGTTTTTTGTTTGCCGGTAAATCCGTGTCAGCAAGTCTTTTTGTACGGCGGGCTCAAATTCGCGCGACAACAGCATTTCTGAGAAACCAAAAATGCTCGACATCGGCGTGCGCAGTTCATGGGCTGCAGTTGACAAGAAATCGCTCTTCATCCGATCCACCTCGCTCTCACTCGTGATGTCGCGCAGATAAATCACGTGGCCGCGTGCGCCTTCACCCGGCAAAGCGCGCGCCTGCCAGCGCACGACAAGTTTTCGCGGCACGCTCAATTCAAACAGGCCATCCGATTGCTCTTGTGCATCGATGAACGAAGGCCGACGATCACCCAAATCTTCGAGCTGCTGCTCCAGCAGGGCAAGTGCACGTCCTATACAAGCAGACTCCGGCAACCCGGTCATGACGGTAAAGGCCGGATTCACAAAACTGACAATGCCTTGCGGATCAACAAATACGAAACCGTCCGGCCCCAGATTGAGAATTGCGTCGCGTACATCATTACTGCGTGCGAGTTCAAGTTCGGCAATTTTTCGCGCTTCGATATCAGCCAGCACGCCCGCCAGAACGATCTTGCCTTCTATGCGAGCGGTACGCACAGCGGCAGAAAACCAGTGACTCCGGCCTGCTGCATCACGAATGCGTAATTCACGATTCAAGCTTGCCTCGGGCGTGCGTTGAATTTCCTGCAAATAGTTTGAAAACACCGCAGCATCTTCTGCCTCGAGATAAGACTGCAAACATTCGCCCAGCGACAGTGCAACCGCATGACCGGTCAATTCCTCCCAGGCCGTATTAAGCATGACGAAACGCCCTTCGGTATCGGCACGAAAAATGACTTGTGTGACGCCTTCGAGCACCGCACGATAAGCCTCCTTGCTGCGCATGAGCGCAAGTTCAGCCTCCCGGCGCGCCGTAATATCGGTCAGCGCGCCAATCATGCGGACGGCTTCCCCATTGACGTCACGTACCGCCACACCGCTTTGCTGCACCCAGAGATACCCCCCCGCCGCCTTTATCAAGCGATATTCCGCAACAAAAACCGGGGTTTGCCCGCTCAAGTGGGCTTCCAAAAGCTGCGTCACCCGCCCCAAATCTTCTGGATAAACCCGCTGCAACCAAGGCTGCCCATGAATCGACGTATCGTCTTCCGCAAAGCCCAACAGGGTTTTCCAGCGCGGCGAGTAATAGGTGATACCCGCGTTGATGCGCCAATCCCAAACCCCGATATCGCAGCCGTGCAAAGCCATTTTGAAGCGCTCTTCGCTTTCGCTTAACTGTTGGCGCTTAGCACTCCAGTCACTCAAGGCCTGATCCAGGCGAACCCCCAGACGTCCTAATGTACCGGCACCACGCACACCACAGCGCACCGCTGCATCACCGGCAGAAAAATTTTCCAATGCCCGCTGCAAGCGGCGCAATCGAAAATGTGTAAACAGGTTGTAGGCCAGCACAAGAAGCAGCAAAAACCCAAGCAGCAACGACAATTCTTTGCTCCAAATATCTGCGCTCAGGACCGGCTCGACCGATTCTGCCGAGGCCTCAGCAAATGCCGTTAGAGAACTTACAAACAGCATTTTCCCCCTTGCACTTTTATTGCGCATTATCATTTCCACAAACTCGCCCGCCCGCATTTTGCACCTAAAAACATGAATTTATCAATATGCCGAAAATTCTTCACAAGCAATCAACATGCAAATAATTGCGCCCGCAAGCGACTTAAGCAAGCCGTCTGCCGCAAACCCTCCATACCACGCAACCGAGCCCGCAAAGCTTGCTCTGAACGGCGCGCCAGGGCAATCGCATTTACCCCCGAGGAAAAAGGCCGAGCAAAGAGGCTCTGTATTCAGGGAGGCGCTCAGCAGTTTT
>NZ_JBLJBW010000006.1:0-79792 GCF_047638095.1 Azonexus sp. | reverse complement strand
GCCACCCCGGGTGCTGACTACGGCACCCCGGTCTTCGACAAGGGCGTCACCTACGACCCGGTTGCCGGCACGATCACGGTGCCGGCAGGTGTCGACAGCTTCACGGTCACCTACCCGACGGTCGACGATAAATTGATCGAAGGTAACGAAACCCTGACGGTGACAGTTGAAGGCGTGGTCGGCACGGGCACCATCATCGACAACGACTTCAATAGTGCGCCGACGATTGTGAGTGGCGGCACGACGGTGTCGGAAGAGGGCTTGCCGAAGGGTTTGCCGGATAACACGGGAGTGAGTGACACGACGAATGCCAAGCAGTCTGCGGGCAAACTGACGATCAGCGATGTCGATGGTAATCCGATCAGCGTCACGCTGACGGCGCCGCTGGCGGTGCTCAGTTCTGGCGGTCAGGCGCTGACCTGGTCGGGTAACGGCACGCAAACCTTGATTGGCAAGGTGGGCAATGAGGAAGCGGTGCGCATCACGATTGATAACGACGGCAATTACCAGGTCAGCCTGAGTAAACCGCTGGATCATCCGGTGAAGAACGTTGAAGACACCCTTAGTTTCGAAGTGGGTGTTCAGGCCAGCGATGGCGCGCTGAGTGGCTCCGGCAAGCTGACGGTGACGGTCGAAGACGACATGCCTTTGCAGGTCAATCCGGGTAACAACATCGTGGTCGACGTGCCGCAGATCATCATTGGTGGTTTGCAGGCCGGCTGGATCAACCCGGTGTTTGAATCGGGAACGGGCCAAGTCACACAGAGCAATACCGATACTGACACCTATATCGACAAGCTGATGTGGGGCACGGCGAGCAGCGGCTCGGGGCAGTCCGGTTACAGCCTGGTGGATAACGCGGCTTTTGCCGGCAGCGGCATGGTGGTGACACCGGGTAGTGTGTTCAAGCTGGCAGAATTCACCCACCACAACTGGCCGGTCAACTCCAATTCCTCGACCTTGGACAAGGTCACCATGGAAATGAAGATGACCGTGATGATCGATGGCGTGCTTACGCCGATCACCTTCCAGGTTTTGCTCGACCATACCGAAACGCCGAATACGAATGGGGCGACGGATCCGTCCTCGCGCGACATCGTGACCCTGCCGACGCAGGATGTCACGGTGCAGATCAATGGCCAGCACTACGTTTTCCGCCTGGAAGGTTTCAAGGACAAGAACGGCAATCTCGTCAATACGATTTACACCGACGAACAAGCCAACAACGTCTTTGATATCTACGGCAGCGTGCGTTCGACCGACAGCCTGCCAAGCATCAGCGGCACGGTGCCGATCGAAGCCGGCGCAGATGGTCTGGGCAGCTTTGCCTGGGGCAATCTGACGAGTCCTTATGGCACCATGACAGCCCATCCGGATGGCAGCTACAGCTTTGTGCTCAACCGCGAAACCCGCGACAGCCTGCAGCCGGGGCAAACCCTGAAGCAAACCTTTACCTATACGGTGACGGACAAAGATGGCGATGCGGTGCAGAACACGCTGACCATCGACATCGGCACGCCGAAGGTGATTAACCCGGGCTGGACGATTACCGCGACCGTGTCGGAAGAAGGCTTGCCGGGCGGGATTCCCGATACGGCCGGGGTTTCCGATACCACCAATAGCGCAACGACCTCCGGTTCGCTGGCCATACCGGGTATCGACGGCAATCTGGAAATTACGCTCGGCACACCGAGTGTGGCGCTGACTTCCGGCGGTGCCGCCGTGACTTGGGCCCATGCTGGCAACGGCACCCTGGTCGGCAGCGCCAATGGTGCAGAAGTCATTCGCATCAGCGTCGATAGCCAGGGGCATTACCAGGTCACGCTGAGCAAACCGCTGGATCATCCGGGCAAGGGTGTCGAAGATACCCTGAAGCTCGATCTCAGCATCAAGGTCAGCAACGGCAGTGCGACGTCGACAGGTACTTTGAGCGTCGTCGTGGAAGACGATATGCCGACGGTGCAGCAAAACCATGTGCAGGATATCGTGGTGACGCAGAACACCAACCTGATGATCGTGCTCGACAACTCGGGCAGCATGGGTAGCGGTACCAATTCACGCATGGAAATTGCGAAGAGCGCCCTGAAGAACCTGATCAACACCTACGATAGTTACGGTGATGTGATGGTGCAGTTGGTGACCTTCTCCAATCTGGGGGTTGCTCTGAGCCCGGTTTGGTTGAGCGCAAGCGATGCGATTGACTTGCTGGGTAGCGTGACAGCTACGAATAACACCAACTACGACGCCGCCTTGGCCCAGGCCATGAGCTCTTGGCAGACCGCCGGTAAGCTGACGAGCGTGCCGCCGGGCGGCACGCTGCAAAACGTCGTGTATTTCTTGACGGATGGCGATCCGAATGCCGGGGACGGAAACAGTAATGTTCTCGCCAACAAATACGCCAGTGGTGACAGCGGTATTTCTGCAGCAGAAGAGAAGCTCTGGGCCGATTTCCTTAATGCCAACAAGATTACTTCGGTCGGCGTGGGTGTGGGATCGGGGGTGGATCTGAGCAAAATCCATCCGGTGGCTTACGATGGCGTGAAGGGGCAGAACACGAACGCCATTTTGGTGACCAACGACCGTGATCTGGACAAGGCGCTGCAGGCAACGGCCGTGCCGGCGGGTTCTGGCAACCTGCTCGATGGTACGGTGGGCGCTGCGGTGGGGGCAGATGGCGGCCACATCGGCGTGATCTCGGTGGGAGCAGTGGGCGACCGCAGCACCTACACCTGGAACCGCACGACGGACACGATCGTGTTGACCAAGGATGTCGGTGCCACCAATACGCACAGCTGGGATGCGGCGACCCACGTGTTGACCATCACCACGGAACTGGGCGGCGTCTTCAAGATCGATATGCAAAGCGGTCAATACACCTACCAGCCTTCGGCCACCATGACCGGGACGGCACAGGAAATTCTCGGTGTTACCGTGGTCGACAAGGACGGTGATACGGCTAGCGGCCAGCTCACCTTCAATGTGTCGCGCGATGCGGGTAATGAAATCACGGGCACGACGAGCGGCGATACGCTGACCGGCACGTCAGGTGATGACATCATCAGCGGTTTGGCCGGCAATGACACGCTGTACGGCGGTGATGGCAACGACCGCTTGTACGGTGGTGCGGGCAATGACGTGCTCAACGGCGGTAATGGTGATGATGTTCTGGTGGGTGGTGCCGGTAATGACACCCTGTGGGGCGGTGCCGGTAACGATACGCTGACCGGTGGCCTCGGTGCCGATACCTTTGCTTGGAGTCTGGCGGATGCCGGTAGCAAAGGGGCGGGGCGTGCGCTCGACAGCATTACCGACTTCGATAGCCGTGCCTTCGCTGCCGGTGGTGATCGTCTCGATCTGCGCGATTTGCTCACGAGTGAAAACACCGGCAATCTGCAGAACTACTTGGACTTTGACACGACCAGCTCCAGCGGCAATACGATCATCCGTATTTCCACGACGGGCGGTTTTTCGGGAGGTGCCTACAGCGCCAATCAGGAAGATCAGCGTATCACCCTGGAAGGGGTTAATCTGCGCAGCGACCTGGGCTTGGGGGCAAATGCTTCCGACCAGCAGATCATCAGCGAGCTGCTGAACCGCGGCAAACTGGTGGTGGATAACTAAGGTCGAAGCTTCCTGGGTGTCCAAGTGGCACCCAGCCATTAAAAATCCCCGCTACGGCGGGGATTTTTCTTGATGCGTGCTAACGCAGATGGCTTTCAAGGGCAGCCTTTAACTCAGGGTTTTGCGCATTCTTTCCAGATCCGGAATGTCGATGCTGCGCCCATTGACGACGATCAGGCCGTCGGTGGCGAGTTCGTGCAGGATGCGCGAAAAATGTTCTTGGGTGAGATTGAGGCGCGAAGCGATGACGCCTTTGGTGGTGGTGAGCGACACGGTGGCGGAGCGGATCTCGGGTTCGAGCGGTGGCAGTTCGCGCAAGAGGTAATTCATGATGCGCTCTTTGCCGGAGTGCAGAGAATAGGCTTCCATGTCGTGCATTGCCTGGTGCAGGCGCATGGCCATGCTGGCCAGCATTTTGCGGGCGAGTTTGGGGTCTTTGTCCAGCTCTTCGTAGAGTGCCGCCTTTGAAATATGCAGCATTTGGGCATCTGCGAGTGCCTGGGCGAAAACGATGTAGGGCGTGTCCATGAACATGATGGCCTCGCCAAAGGTTTGCCCGGCAGGAATGATTTCCACCACTTTTTCATTGCCTTGTGCCGAGGTGAAAGCGAGTTTGATCTGGCCCGAGAGCAGCATGTGAAAACCCAGACAGGGGTCGCCTTTGTGAAACAGGATGTCGCCTTTGGCAACGCGTATTTCCCGCGTGCCGCGCGCAATACGCTCGATTTCTTCCGGCAACATGCTGGAAAACAAAGGCAGGCGGCCGAGCAGGGCGGGGATGTCCAGGTTGGAAGGGGTGTTCATGATTTTTGATTTATATGAAGAAATGCGAGTGTGGCTGGATCGGGACGGATTTGCAAGCTAGGGCGGCCGAGCCTGGGGTCAACGCAAACCGGCGGTCGAAACCGCCGGCTGGAACGGGGTGCGGCAAAGGAATTAGACGCAGGCACCGTCTTCGTTGGCACCTTCAGCAGCGGGTTTTTTTACCTTGATGAACTGTTCGCGCGAAACGCCCAGCCACATCACCAGCGGGCTGGCGACCAGCACCGAGGAATAAATGCCGAAGCAGATGCCGATGGTCAGCGCCAGGGCGAAGTTATGCAGGGTTTCGCCGCCGAAGATGAGCATGGAGAGCACCATGACTTGAGTCGAGCCGTGGGTGATGATGGTGCGGCTGATGGTGCTGGTGATGGCGTGGTCGAGCACCTGCGGGGTGGTGCTGAGGCCGCGGATTTTCTTGAAGGTTTCGCGCACCCGGTCAAAAACCACCACCGATTCGTTCACCGAATAGCCGAGCACGGCGAGTACCGCCGCCAGCACCGACAGCGAAAACTCCCACTGAAAAGCGGCGAAAAACCCCAAAATAATGATCACGTCGTGCAGATTGGCGATGATGGCCGAGACCGCAAAGCGCCATTCGAAACGGAAAGCCAGGTAAATGATGATGCCGACGATGACGACAAAAAGCGCCATAGCCCCGTTTTCGGCGAGCTCTTTGCCCACTTGTGGGCCGACATACTCCACGCGCTGCAAACTCGCTCCGGGCGCGCCGCTGGAGAGCGCCTGCATGACGGCTTCGCCTTGTTTGGCGCTATCTTCGCCCGTGCGCAGCGGCAGGCGGATCATCACGTCTTGCGAAGAACCGAAATTTTGCACCGAGTAATCGGCAAAACCGCTGGCCCCCAGAGTGTTACGGATTTTATCGAGCTCTGCGCTTTGTTCGTATTTGACTTCGATCAGCGTGCCGCCGGTGAATTCCACCGAAAGATGCAGCCCCTTGGTGGCGAGAAAAAATACGGCGAGCAGAAAAGTGAGCAGCGAAATGACATTGAACACCAGCGCATGGCGCATGAAGGGAATGTCTTTTTTGATGCGGAAAAACTCCATGAGTCTTGATCCTTTATCGGTTCTCTAGAAAAGGCCGGGCGATACGCAGTGCGTCGTGGCGCAGCGAAAATTTCAGGTGATGGGTAGCGTCGGTGTTTAGCCTTGTTTTCTGCCGCCAACGGTGGCCAGGCCCTCTTTCCAGACGGTGCCCACAGCGATCTTGGTGAGTTTTTTCTGGCGCCCGTAAATTAGGTTGATCAGGGCGCGTGAAATCACTACGGCGGAAAAGATCGAGGTCAGGATGCCCAGGCAGTGCACCACGGCAAAGCCGCGTACCGGGCCGGAGCCGAAAATGAGCAGCGCCAGGCCAGCGATCAAGGTGGTGATGTTGGAGTCGAGAATGGTGGCGAAGGCACGATCGTAACCTTCGGCAATCGCCGCTTGCGGGGCGAGCCCGGCGCGCAATTCCTCGCGGATGCGCTCGTTGATTAGTACGTTGGCATCAATCGCCATGCCCAGCGTCAGGGCGATGGCGGCGATGCCGGGTAGCGTCAAGGTGGCCTGCATCAGGGAGAGTAGCGCCACCAGCAGCAACAAATTGGAGGCCAGCGCAATGACCGAAACCAGGCCCACCACTTCGTAGTAAAGAATCATGAATACGGCAATGGCAACAAAACCCCACAGCGTGGCGTGAAAGCCGCGGTTGATGTTTTCGGCACCCAGCGAGGGGCCGATGGTGCGTTCTTCGATGATTTCCATGGGCGCGGCGAGCGAGCCGGCGCGCAGCAGGAGCGCCACGTCGTTGGCTTCGCTGGTGCTCATGCGCCCGGAAATCTGCACCCGGCCACCGCCGATTTCGGTGCGGATGACCGGCGCGGTGACCACTTCGCCCTTGCCTTTTTCGATCAGCAAAATGGCCATGCGTTTGCCGACGTTGTCGCGGGTGATGTCCTTGAAGATGCGCGCGCCGGCGGAGTCCAGCGTCAGGTGTACGGCGGCTTCGTTGGTCTGGCCGTCAAAGCCGGGTTGGGCATCGGTCAGGCGGTCGCCAGTCAGCACCACCTGCTTTTTGACCAGCAAGGGTGAGCCGCCGCGCTCGGTGTACAGCTCGGTACCAAAGGGCACGTTGCCCGCCAGACCGGCTTCCAGCGCGCCGGGGTTGTCGTCTACCAGGCGAATTTCCAAGGTGGCGGTGCGCCCGAGAATGTCTTTGGCCTTGGCCGTGTCCTGCACGCCCGGCAGCTGCACGACGATACGATCGGCACCTTGTTGCTGGATCACCGGCTCGGCGACGCCCAGCTCGTTGATGCGGTTGTGCAAGGTGTTGATGTTTTGCTTGATGGCGAATTCGCCGATTTTCTTCAAGGCTTCCGGTTTCAGGCTGGCAATCAGGCGCAAATCGTCGCCTTGGCCGACTTCGGCGAGCGCGAGATCGTCATGGCTGCCTGCCAGGGCTTTTTTTGCCGCATCGCGGGTTTCGCTGTCGCGGAAACGAATGACGATGCGCTCACCATCGCGGCTGATGCCCGCGTGGCGCACGTTTTTGTCGCGCAAGAGGCTGCGCAGATCGGCGGCGGTGGAATCCAGGCGTTTCGTGGCAGCTCCCGGCATATCGACCTGCAAGAGGAAGTGCACGCCGCCGCGCAGGTCCAGGCCCAGGTACATGGGCAGGGCGTGCAGGCGGGTCAGCCATTGCGGCGAGGCCGAGAGCAGGTTGAGCGCAATGACGTATTGCGGATCGGCGGCATCCGGGTTGAAAGCGCGTTCGATGGCATCCTTGGCCCTCAGCTGGGTGTCGGTGTCGGCAAAGCGTGCTTTGACGCCGACGCTGTCGAGCAAAATGCCGTCGTGGGTAATGTTGGCGGCCTGCAAAGCGTTTTCGACGCGCGCGCGGGTGCCGTCATCGATTTTCAGGGTGACCTTGGCGCTGGATACCTGCACCGCTGGCGATTCGCCGTAGAAATTGGGCAGGGTGTAGATGAAGCCGAGGATTAACGCGACCAGGACGAGAATGTACTTCCAGAGGGGATAGCGGTTCATTGCGGGCGGTGCCAGTGAAGAACGGAGAGTGGAGCAGCGAGAGGCTCGCTGCTCGGCTATCGGCTCTTACAGCCCTTTTAGCGTGCCTTTGGGCAGAACGATGACGACGGAGGGTTTTTGCACCACGACCTCGACGCCATTGGCCACTTCGACGTGCACATAGGCTTCGCCCACCTTGGTGACGCGCCCGGTCATGCCGCCACCGGTGACGACTTCATCGCCTTTTTGCAAAGCGGCGAGCAGCGCCTTGTGCTCTTTGGCCTTTTTCATTTGTGGGCGAATCATCAAAAACCACAGCACGCCAAACATCAGAATCATCGGCAAAAGCTGCATAAAACCGCCGCTGGCGTCAGCAGCACCTGCCGTTTGGGCGTAGGCAAGACTAATCATCGAGGTTGCTCCGGGTAAAAATTTTGAAACGGATGATTCTATCACTGCCCGCAAGATCGGTCTGCGGCAAAGCGGCAGGCCCAGGACTGAAACTGGCTGTTTTCAATCGCGGCGCGCATTTCGGCCATGATGGTCTGGTAGAAGTGCAGATTGTGGATGGTGTTCAACATGCCGCCCAGGATTTCGCCGTTGCGGAACAGGTGGTGTAAATAGCTGCGGCTAAATTGCGTGCAGGTCATGCAGGTGCAAGAGGGATCGAGCGCTCCGGTGTCCTGGCGGTAGCGGGCGTTTTTGATTTTTACGTCGCCAAAACGGGTAAATAAGTGGCCATTGCGGGCATTGCGGGTGGGCATCACGCAATCGAACATGTCCATCCCCTGGCGGACGGCAAAGACCAGGTCTTCTGGCGTGCCGACGCCCATCAGGTAGCGCGGCTTGTGTACAGGCAGGCGCGGTGCGGTGTGGGCCAGTACGCGCGCCATGTCTTCCTTGGGTTCGCCCACCGAGAGGCCGCCGATGGCCATGCCGTCGAAGCCGATGTCAGTGAGGCCGGCAATCGATTCGTCGCGTAAATCTTCGTACATGCCGCCCTGCACGATGCCGAACAAGGCATTGGCGTTTTCCAGGCGCTGGTGTTCGTCGTGCGAGCGTTTGGCCCAGCGTAGCGACAGGCGCATCGATTGGGCGGCCTGCTCGTGGCTGGCCGGGTAGGGCGTGCATTCGTCGAAGATCATGACGATGTCGGAATTCAAGACTTTCTGAATCTGCATCGAAATTTCCGGCGAGAGAAAAAGCTTGGCACCGTCGTGCGGCGAGCTGAACTTGACGCCTTCTTCGCCGATTTTACGCAGCGCCCCGAGTGAAAACACCTGAAAGCCGCCGGAATCGGTGAGCAATGGTTTATCCCAGTGCATGAAATCATGCAGGCCGTTATGGGCGGCGATCACTTCGATCCCCGGGCGTAGCCAGAGGTGGAAGGTATTGCCCAGACAGATTTGCGCGCCGATGTCGTGCAGGCTTTGCGGCGTCATGGCCTTGACCGTGCCATAGGTGCCGACCGGCATGAACACGGGGGTTTGTACCTGGCCGTGCGCCAGCGTCAACGTGCCGCGCCGCGCCGCGCCGTCAGTTTTGTGTAGGTCAAATTGCATCGGATCTCTCCAGAAGCATGGCATCGCCATAGCTGAAAAAACGGTAGCCTGTCGCGACCGCATGGGCATAAGCGGCGCGGATGGCAGCGTGGCCGGCAAAAGCCGAAACCAGCATGAGCAAGGTCGATTTCGGCAGGTGGAAGTTGGTCAAGAGGCGATCGACTGCCTTGAAGCGGTAGCCTGGGGTGATGAAAATATCGGTTTCGCCCTCTCCGGCGCGAATTTCGCTTGCGTTCTGCGCGGCGGATTCGAGCGCGCGCAGGCTGGTGGTGCCAATGGCAATGACCCGTCCGCCGGCGGCGCGAGTCGCAGCGACCGCCGCCGCTGTGGCCACAGGAATTTCGTAGCGCTCGCTGTGCATGCGGTGTTCGGAAAGCCTGTGCGCCCGCACCGGGCGATAGGTTCCGGCGCCGACATGCAGGGTGACAAAGGCGCTGTTGATGCCTTTCTGGCGTAAAAGCGCCAGCATGTCGTCGGTGAAATGCAGGCCTGCCGTGGGCGCAGCGACGGCACCCGGGGCGCGGGCGTAAACCGTTTGGTAACGGGTTTCGTCGGCGGCATCGGCCGGGTGTTCGATGTAGGGCGGCAAGGGGAGTTGGCCGTAGGTTTCGGCCATTTCCCAGAAATTGCCCGCCGAGCGCAACTCCAGCACGAACAAATCATTGTCTTTACCGGCGCGCGCGCGCATGACGACGTCGAAGGCGTTGGCCAGGCGCAAGTGGCTGCCGGGTTTGGGGGCTTTGCTGGCGCGGATCTGGCATAGCGCCTGGCGTTCATCGAGGATGCGTTCGAGCATGACTTCCACCTGCCCGCCGCTTTCCTTGTGGCCAAAAAAGCGCGCCTTGATGACGCGTGTGTCGTTAAACACGAGCAGGTCGCCGGTGCGCAAAAAATCCGGCAAGGCGCGGAAAGTCTGGTCGCATAAGGTCTTGCCTGCGACATGCAGCAAACGGCTGTCGCCACGTTCGGTTGGCGGATGTTGGGCGATCAGCTCCGGGGGGAGAAAAAAATCGAAATCATCGACAGATAAAGCGGACATGCGTTACTCGAAAACCAGGGTCAGCACTCTGCGCCGACGCGTAAAAATTGCGCATGATACGGGAAAGTGTGCTCAGGGAAACATTGCGGAAAACCGCAAATTGTCTGGCGTGCAAACGAAGACTATGATGCGCGCTTGCGCTAGGAATTTTCCGGGTTTTGTATTTGCCCCAAAAACCGCTTCTGCCTTGCGCGCTGTTTGAGCCGTGTTTTATGAGGTATTGACTTGGGATGATCGTCTTGATGTGCCGCCGTTTGCTCTCCTTCTGTTTTCTCTGCACTGCCTTCGGCCCGGCGCTGGCTTCTGATCTGGGCGCGCAGACCGGGCGGGTGCTTGCCGGCATCATCGGCTATACGCGCTGGCCGGTGGAGCCCGTGGAGTACCGCTTGTGTACAGCGGGTTATCTCGCTTATCTGCCGGGGAGTGCCGCCGCTCTTCAGCCTTTGTTGGACAGGAAACTGAACGTTTATGACGTCAGTGCGCTGCAGGCTGGCTGGGAAACCGGCTGCGACATCATCTACATGGGCGCGTTGCCGGTCGCCATGCAGCGGCAGGTCTTGAAAACCGTGGGCGGACGCCCTTTGTTGAGTGTGATCGAGGGCGATCTCGAATGCACGGCGGGCAGTATGTTCTGTCTGCACGTTGGCGATGGGGAGCTCGGCATGCTGGCCAATCTCGACGCCATTTCGCGCGCCCATGTACGAATCAGCCCCAAGGTGCTGCAGTTGGTGCGCCGGCGTCAAGACAGCGCACCGGAAAAACAGCGCCCTGAGCAGCGCGCTACCGTGCGGCAAACCAAACCATGAATACGCCGCCGATGCATTCTTCAGAGACGCGGCCGCTGCAGGAAATTCTGCACCTTGCCAATATGCGGGTGGCCGTGCTGGCGATGGTGTTCTCCGGCTTTTTCCTGTTCCTGCTCGGTCTGTTCATGTTGCGCGTCTATATGCTGGACAATCTGCACCTGGCGGCGCGCACGGCGGCGTACACCTTGGAAGCTGCGGTGGTGTTCGGGGATGATCAGGCGGCGTCTGAAGATTTACGTTCGATTGCGGCGAACCGCGCGCTCGCTGCTGCCTATGTGTACGACCATGCCGGCCGCTTGATTACGCAGTGGCAAGCTCTCGACGACAGTTTATGGGCGGTGGGCGAGCGTTTGCTGGCTGTGGTGTTGCTCAATCAACCCGCGGTGGTCGAAATTCAACATGCCGGCCGGAGGGTGGGTTCGGTGCGCCTGTATGGGGCGGGGCATGATTTGCTGCGTTTTATTTTGGTTGCCGCGGCCTGCGGGCTGTTTGCTTTGGGCGCGAGCCTTTGGGTGGCCGCGCGGTTATCGCGCCGCAATAGCGCGCAGATCGTTCGCCCCTTGCGCGCCCTGGCCGAAATGACCGCGCAGGCGCGGCGCGAACATTGTTTCGATGCCCGCCCGGAAAGCTCATGCATCAGCGAATTGCAACATCTGGGAGAAGACGTGGCGGCGCTTTTCCACGAGCTGGGCATGTGGCAGGGCAAGATGCGCGACCATGCGGCACAGCTGGCGCACCAGGCGAATCACGATGCGTTGACGGGTTTGTGCAATCGCGCCCATTTCGAGGCGCAAGCCGAGGCGATCGTCGATGCGCTGGCAGGCAAAACCTCCCCCGGCGCGGCGCTTTTTTTCATCGACATCGACCATTTCAAGTCGATCAACGATACGCACGGCCACGAGGTGGGGGATGCCGTGCTGCGCGCCATCGGCCGCCGTTTGCGTGCCAGGCTGCGGGAAAATGATGTGCTGGCCCGTCTGGGGGGCGATGAATTCGCCGCCCTGCTGTATCCGTTGGAGGATGTGGCGCAGGCGCAGCGGGTTGCGCAAAATATGCTCGAGGCCATGGCGCAACCGATTGTTTTGCCTGAAGGCGGCACCTTGCAGACTTCTTTGAGCATCGGCGTGGCTTTGTTGCCGCCCGCGCCGCAGGCGACCTTGGCCGCCTGGGTACGGCGTGCCGATCAGGCGATGTATTGCGTCAAACGTGCCGGGCGCGGGGCGTTTGCGGTGTTTTCTGAAAACCAAGAAGAAAATGGGGGTGAGGCATGAAAAAAGGGTATTTGTGGGTATTTTTGTGCGCGTTTTTATTGCTCGCTTGCCAGTCGGTGCCGGAAAAAACCGGAAATCTGACGGCACAGCAAATTGCCGCGTTGCAGGCCGAGGGCTTTGTGCAAGATGCGGATAATTGGGTGTTCAGCGCCTCCGATAAATTGTTGTTCGATAGTAGCGAAGCCGTGCTGCGCGATGAGGCCAAGCGCACGGTGGATCGCATTGCGGCACAGTTGATACGCTCGGGTATTGGCGCGGTGCGTGTCGATGGTCACGCCGATTTCACCGGTTCGCGCAGCCAGAATCGGGCGCTCTCTTTGCGCCGTGCCGAGGCCGTGGCAGAGCGCTTGCGGGCGGCAGGCATGGCTTCGGAGCAGATTCTGGTGCGCGGCCTGGGCAGCGATTTTCCTGTGACGGACAACTACAGCGACAGCGGCAAGGCACAAAATCGCCGGGTGGTGCTGGTTGTCGGCGGCTGAAACGCTAGGCTTCGCCTTGCGGGTATGTCTCGCTGCCGGCTGACCGGCGCGGGGATTCCTGCTATTATTTACCGCTAATCAAAACGCGTTTTCACAATACGAAACGGAGACAGCATGGACGCCCGCCAACTGCGCGAAGCCGCACTGCACTACCATCGCCATCCCAAGCCGGGAAAAATTGCGGTCACGCCGATCAAGCAGCTGACCAATCAATACGACTTGTCCATGGCCTATTCGCCGGGCGTGGCGTTTGCGTGCGAGGAAATCGTCAATGACGCGCAAGCCGCTAGCCAGCTGACGGCGCGCGGCAATTTGGTCGGCGTCATCACCAATGGCACGGCAGTGCTCGGACTGGGCGCGATCGGCCCGCTGGCGGCCAAGCCGGTGATGGAGGGCAAGGGGGTTCTGTTCAAGAAATTTGCCAATATCGACGTGTTCGATCTGGAAATCGAACAGCGCGATCCGGATAAGCTGATCGAGGCCATTGCTTCCCTGGAACCGACGTTTGGTGGTATCAATCTGGAAGACATCAAAGCTCCGGAATGCTTCTACATCGAGCAAAAATTGCGTGAGCGGATGAAAATTCCGGTCTTTCACGACGACCAGCACGGCACGGCGATTGTCGTCGGCGCGGCGATTCTCAATGGTCTGCACTTGATCGGCAAGGATTTGTCGAAGGTGAAGATCGTTGCCTCCGGTGCTGGTGCCGCGGCGCTCGCCTGTCTCGATTTGTTGGTGCTCTTGGGCGCGCCGGTGGAGAACATCTGGGTGACCGACATTCACGGTCTGGTTTACCAAGGCCGCCTCGAAGAGATGGACGAAATCAAGGCGCGCTATGCCAAGGTGAGTGAATTGCGCAGCCTGGGTGAAGTGATTGCCGATGCCGATGTGTTTTTGGGCCTTTCCGCCGGCGGTGTCCTGAAGCCGGAGATGGTCAAGAAAATGGCCGCGCGTCCGGTCATCATGGCGCTGGCCAATCCGACGCCGGAAATCTTGCCGGAAGAAGTGAAAGCCGTGCGCGACGACGCGATTATCTGCACCGGGCGTTCGGATTATCCGAACCAGGTCAATAATGTCTTGTGTTTTCCCTATATTTTCCGTGGCGCGCTCGATGTCGGGGCAACGACCATCACCGGCGAGATGAAAATGGCCTCGGTGAAGGCGATTGCCGAACTTGCGCGTGCCGAACAGCCGGATATGGCGGCCTCTGTTTATGGCGAACGGATTGCCGGTTTTGGCCCGGAATATCTCATTCCCAAACCTTTTGATCCGCGCCTCATCGTCAAAATTGCTCCGGCGGTGGCCCAGGCGGCGATGGATTCTGGCGTGGCGACGCGCCCGATTGCCGATTGGGATGCCTATCTGCAAAGCTTGAACGAATTTGTTTATCACTCCGGTCTCATCATGAAACCGGTGTTTACCCAAGCCCGTCTGTCTCCCAAACGCATTGTTTTTGCCGAAGGTGAAGATGAGCGGGTCTTGCGTGCCGTGCAGGTCATTCGTGATGAAGGCATTGCCCGCCCGATTCTGATCGGGCGGCATGCCGAAATTGCCCGGCGCATCGAGCAAGCCGGCTTGCGTATCCGCGAGGGGGCCGATTTCGAGGTGGTGCATTCGGAAAATTGCACATTTTTTGAAGCCCATTACGAAGAATTCTGGACGACCTACCATCGTTTGATGGAACGCAAAGGCGTCTCTCCCGATTTTGCCCGCCGTGAAGTGCGCCGGCGCAATACGCTCTATGGCGCGCTGATGGTGCGTTTGGGCTATGCGGATGGCCTGGTGTGCGGCACGTTCGGGCGGCACGAAACGCACCGTGAGTACGTGCAGAACGTCATCGGTACGGGGGATAAGGTGGATCGTTTCTATGCCATGAACCTGCTCATGCTGCCGGGGCGCACGGTGTTCATCGGTGACACCTACATCAATTACGAACCCAGCGCTGATGCGTTGGCCGACATGACCTTGATGGCCGCCGAAAAAATCCGCAATTTCGGGATCACACCCAAGGTGGCCCTGCTCTCCCATTCGACTTTTGGTACGGCGAACACCCCGACAGCGGAAAAAATGCGTGCCGTTTTGGCGGCGTTGAACACCCGTGCCCCGGAATTGGAAGTCGAGGGCGAAATGCACGGTGACGCGGCTCTGGACGAAGAAATCCGCCGTGCCGCCTTCCCCAATTCGCGCCTGAAAGGTCAGGCCAATTTGCTGGTCATGCCGACGCTGGATGCCGCCAATATCTCTTTCAACCTCTTGAAAGTGGCCGCTGGCGACAATCTCACGGTCGGGCCGATTCTGCTGGGGGCGGCCCAGCCGGTAAATATCCTGACCCCGACGGCGACGGTGCGGCGCATCGTCAACATGACTGCCCTCACCGTAGTCGATGCGGGCTAAGACTGGCGCGTGCTGCTGCGCTTTTCGCCACGTTCGGCTGGCGAAAGGCGCAGTTTTTTGTGCTGTCCCGGCATAAAAAATTTGAGAAAAAACATCAAGATATGTTTCTATCGCCATGGTTTGATTGAAATATCTGCGACAAGGCGTAAACTTCGTTAAAATTTGGCGCAGATTTCAGGAGTGCACCCATGCGGCGAAAAATTCTGGCCTTACTGGCCGCCTGTACCATGATGGCAAGCCCCTTGCCCGGCTATGCGGCGAAAAACGACGGGGCAAATAGCAAAAAAAGCGTACAAAAAGCGGCGCTCAAGAAGCAGGACACTCGCAAAGCGGCGGTAAAAAACACAGCCAAAAAATCGACCAAGCCGGTTAAAAATGCCCGCAGCACGGTAAATAACAAAAAAATTGCGGCCAAGGCTGGCAGCAAAAAGAAAGTGGCCCAAAACGCGGCCCATCCGCCGGCGCGCCACATTGCGGTGAGTGACGACCCGGCGCATCTGGCGATTCAATCGGCGGCGGCCTTGGTGCTCGATCAGACGACGGGCAAAGCGCTGGTCGAAAAACAGCCGGACGCGGTGTTGCCGATTGCCTCCATTTCCAAGCTGATGACGGCGATGGTGGTGCTCGATGCCGGGCTCGATCTCAACGAGGTGATCAGCATCGGCCATGATGATGTCGATGATTTGAAAGGCACTCGCTCGCGGCTGCCGGTGGGGACCACGATGACGCGCGAAACGGCCATGCTGCTCGCACTGATGTCCTCGGAGAATCGTGCCGCCAATGCTTTGGGGCGTCATTACCCGGGTGGTCTGGCGGCCTTTGTTGCGGCGATGAACAGGAAATCGCGTTCTTTGGGAATGTTTGACAGCCGCTTTGAAGAGCCGACGGGTTTGTCGAGTAACAACGTTTCTACCGCGCACGATCTGGCGCGCATGGTGGCGGCGGCGGCGCGTTATCCAGAAATCCGCATGTTCTCCACCACGGCGGAGGCCAAGGTGGCGTTGAATGGGCGCATTCAGACCTTTGGCAATACCAATGCCCTGGTGCGTAGCGACAACTGGCAGATCGGCGTGTCGAAAACGGGTTATATCTCGGAAGCCGGGCGTTGCCTGGTCATGCAAGCCTGGGTGGCGGATAAGCCGGTGGTGATCGTGCTGCTCGATTCGCAAGGCAAGATGACGCGGGTGGGAGACGCCAACCGCATCAAGCGCTGGATGGAAAGCGCAGCGCTGGCTAAGGCGGCGCATCCGGCGTAGGCACCAAAAAGCGTTTTTCCTCTGTGCGGGCTGCGTTGGCGGCCCGTTCATTTTTCTGCCGGATGAAAACCCAAGGCTTGCGAGACGGCCTTGGCGGCGCGCTTGACTTCCGCTGCCCAGGCTGGGTCGTGGCGTTCGGTCGGCGCAGAAACCGACAGCGCGGCCACGATGCTGCCTTCCTCATCGTGAATGGGGGCGGCGACGCAGGTTAGGCCGAGCTCGGCCTCTTCATCGTCGTAGGCGATACCGTGCCGGCGGACTTTATCCAGCGCCTTTTCCAGTGTTTCCAGCTGCGTCAGGGAGTGCGGTGTTTTGCCCGGCAGGCCGCTACGCTTGGCGTAGTCGCGTACTTTGTTTTGGCTGTCGGCGGCAAGAAAAAGCTTACCCAGCGAAGTGAGGTGCAAAGGCGCGCGTCCGCCGACGAGATAGACCACGCGCACCAAGGAGCGCCCGGAGGAGGTGCGCTCCAGATAGACGATTTCATCGTCTTGGCGTATGCCCAGATTGATCGACTCGCCGACTTTTTCGTGCAAGGCCTGCATGAAAGGCAGGGCTACCTCGCGCAGATTAATGCGCGATTTGACGATGCTGCCCAACTCCAGCAAACGAATGCCTAAACGATAATTTCCGGCATCCTGGCGCTCGACGAAACGTGCCTGGCACATGGCGGCAAGAATGCGGTGGGCGGTGGAGGGATGCAGGTCAGTCGTTGCGGCGAGTTGTTTCAGGCTGGCGGTATCCGGAACGGCCGCCAGCGCATCGAGCAGCGACATCATGCGTTCGATGACTTGAATGGAAGCGCCGGATTTGCCGGGGGCTTCGGTGCTGCCGACGGCGTGCGCAGGTGTCGCCGGAAGCGGTGGTGAGGAGTGGGCGGACAACGGGAGGATTCCTTTATGCGGGGATTTTCCGTAGCATAGCCGGCGCTGCGGCTTTGTGCGCTGCAATATTATCACAGGCTGAATCTGCGCCCGCCGTGCCGACGGTGGGTGAAGCGGCCCGTTCGACCGAACAAAACGCAGGATCAAACGAAGGATAAAGCGATGCAACTCGAACACGACGGCCCGCTGGCCATTCCCCTCTGGATCAACGGCCGCGCCTGCCTGACCGTTGGCGAGCGCTTGTTTGACGTGGTCAATCCGGTGACCGGGGTGGCCACCCACCGCGTCCCTTTGTGCGCTGCCGAAGAAGCCGCGCAAGCGGTCAGTGCGGCACGCGCTGCGGCGGCGGCTTGGAGCGATTTGGGTTTGCGTGGGCGGCAAGAGAAGTTGGCGCAACTGGCCGAAGCCTTGGCGCGTTACCGTGGCCATTTTGCCAAAATGCTGCAGAGCGAGCGCGGCATGGATGAGGCAGAGGCTGAAGCGGAGGTGAGCGCGGCGCTAGAGGCCTTGGCTTCGACAAGCGTAGGAGAGGCCGGGGTGTTGGGTTTGGTGACCGGTGCTGAACATTCCTTGCGCGCGGCAGCCATGGCGGCTCCGGCCTTGCTTGCCGGGGCGACGCTGGTGATCAAGCCCAGTCCGAAAGCGCCGTCGGCAGCGTTTGCATTGGCGGAGTTGGCCAGCCGCTGTGATATTCCGGCAGGGGTGCTCAATGTGCTGCATGGCGATGGACCGGCGATCGAAGGGCTGTGCACGGCGGGTGTCGATGCCCTGTTGTTTGCCGGCGAGGAAGCCTTGCAGGTGCAGGTGGCGGCGCTTGTGGCGCAGCACGGTACGCCTTTTGTTGCGCTGACTTGAGATGGCAGCGCAGGAATTTGCCGTGCGCGGCGCGTATATCCAGCTCGATCAACTGCTCAAGGTGCTGGGGCTTTGCAGCTCCGGCGGAGCCGCGCACGCCGCGGTCGCCGAGGGTCTGGTGCGCGTTGATGGGGCGCTGGAAAAGCGCAAAAGAGCCAAATTGCGCCCCGGGCAGCGCCTTGAATTTGCCGGGGAAATCATCACCCTGGTCGCTGCATGAAGGCAGTAGGTGCGAAGTAAGAATTGGCCCGGTCGGGCTGCGCTTGGGGTAGGCGCAGCGCAGGAAAAAGTCGAAAAAAAAGGCGGGCGACCAGCGCCCGCCCAAGCGGAGTCTGCCCTGTTTGGCGTCAGGGCAGGAGGAAAGAGGCTTTCTCCCGCAGCGTGATGTCCGGATTCGACTCAGCGCTGATGGTGAAGTGGATCGGGTTGGAGCCGCGCTTGCCGGCTTCCGGCGGCACGGCGACGACGATGTTGAAGGAAGTCAGGCCGGCGGCTTTGGCATCCACCGCGCTGTCGCCGGTGATGTGCGCGCCTTCCAGGCCGTCTACGCTGATTTTGTAGCGTTGCGCTTCTTCGGTGGTGTTCATGATCTGCAGCATGTAGATGTTTTCGATGCTGCCGTCGTCGGCCTCGCGGGTCAGTACGGAGCGGTCGCGGATGACGTCCACCTTGAGCGGAATGCGGTGCATGAGGAACCAGCCGGACACCAGGGTGATCAAGATGAGAATCGCCGTGTACACCAGGATGCGCGGGCGGATGATGTGGGAGAGCGCGCTCTTGTGGTCGAGCTTGTTCTGCATCGCGTTTTCGGTGGAGTAACGGATCAGGCCGCGCGGCAGGCCGACTTTGTCCATCACTTGATCGCAGACGTCGATACAGGCAGCGCAGCCGATACATTCGTATTGCAGGCCGTCGCGGATGTCGATGCCGGTGGGGCAGACGATGACGCATTGGTCGCAGGCCACGCAATCGCCGAGTTGGCTGGTGTCGGCAGCTTTTTTGCGGATGCCGCGCGGTTCGCCGCGTTCCGGGTCGTAGGTGATGATCAGCGTATCGGGGTCGAACATCACGCTCTGGAAGCGGGCGTAAGGACACATGTACTTGCACACCTGTTCGCGCATGAAGCCGGCGAAAAGGAAGGTGAAGCCGCCGTAGAGGAAGATCCACAGCGTTTCCCAGGGGCCGAGCGTGTTGGTGAGGACGTTATTCACCAGCTCGTGCATGGGGGTGAAATAGCCGACCAGGGTGAAGCCCGTCCATAAGGCGAGCAGGCCCCAGAGCAGGTATTTGCTGGCGCGCAGGCGGAATTTGCGGCCGCTCATCGGTGCTTTTTCGAGCTTTAAGCGGGCATTGCGGTCGCCTTCGAGCCAGTTCTCGATCCACATGAAAAGCTGCGTGTACACCGTTTGCGGGCAGGCGTAGCCGCAGAACAAGCGGCCCGCCACGGCGGTGACGAGAAAGAGGGCGTAGGCGGAAATGATGAGCAGGATGGCGAGGTAGATCACGTCCTGCGGCCAGAACACCAGGCCGAAGATGTAGAACTTGCGCTCGACCAGGTGAAAGAGAATCGCCTGGCGATCATTCCACATCAGCCATGGGGTGCCGTAAAAAATCAGCTGGGTGAGGATGACCAGCAGGATGCGCCAGTTGTCGAAAAAACCGCGCACACGTTTGGCGTGGATTTTGCGGCGTTTCTCGTAAAAAGAAACTTCGGCGGGTTTTCCTGGCGGAGTATGTTCTGCGCTCATTGCGGGTCCGTTGAAAGTAGAAAAGGAACCCGGGACGGAGCCAAACGACGCGTTGCACAAAGCAAGCCTGCGGGGCGAACTAAAGGGGAAATGCACCGCGCCGTCTGGCCCCATCAGCCTAAAGAATCAGGGGAAATTCATTACACTGCGGGAGGGTTTCCCGGGTTCCGCCTAGCTATAAACAATTAGCGTGCCAGTTTTTATTTTGCAAAATAAACCAATGTAAACAGACGCTTGTGTTTTGTTTGTTGGTGGCTTGTAGGCTTGTCTCAGCTTGTGTGACAGAATTGGCTGGTTTATTTGTCTGGGGTGACAACTTTGACATCACATTTTCTCGCGGAGTTGATTTCTTTTCTCGACGGCCTGCCTGAGCCGCGTATCGTGATGAGTGCCGATTACCGCATCATTGCCGCCAATGCCGCGTATGTGCGCGAATATGGCGGCGGCCGGCAAATCAGTGGGCGCACCTGTTATGAAGTGTCGCACCGCTTCAAGGTGCCGTGCGATCTGGCGGGAGAGTCTTGCCCGCTGAAGATGAGTCTGGAGGCAGGCTCGCCGCAGCGGGTTCTGCATTTACACCACACGCCGGCCGGTGAAGAGCATGTGATCGTTGAAACTTCGCCGGTGCGCGATGAAAACGGGGCAATCGCCTATTTCGTCGAAACCATGCGTACCGTGCGCCAGGCGAGCAGCCAGGCGGCGGCGCGTGGTTTGGTCGGACGTTCGCCGGCGTTCGTTGCGATGTTGGACAAAATGATGCGCGTGGCCCCCGCCGATGCGGCAGTTTTGCTGCTGGGTGAAACCGGCACCGGCAAAGAATTGGTGGCGACGGCGATTCATGAAGCCAGTGCCCGTGCCGACGGCCCATTTGTGGCCGTGGACTGCGCGGGGATGACAGAAAGCTTGTTCGAATCGGAATTGTTCGGCTATGAAAAAGGGGCGTTTACCGGGGCCAACCACCGCAAACAGGGGCTGGTCGAGGCGGCCTCCGGTGGTACTTTGTTTCTTGATGAAATCGGTGAATTGCCGCTGAATTTGCAGGTGAAACTTTTGCGCTTGCTGGAAACGGGGACTTACCGGCGGGTGGGCGGGGTGGATTGGCTGCCGGTCGATTTTCGCTTGATCAGCGCGACGCACCGTGATTTGGCGGCGATGGTGGAGGCGGAGAGCTTTCGCCGTGACCTGTATTTTCGCATCAATACCTTTCCCATTCACACCCCGGCGCTGCACGAACGCAGCCTTGATATCGCCTTGTTGGCGGTTTCCCTGCTCGAACGGGTCGATCGCAAAACGAAGCGAAAATTCAGTACGGCGGGTTTGAACTGGCTTAGTCAGCAGCGTTTTCGCGGCAATATCCGTGAATTGCGCAATTTGATCGAGCGCGCTTCCTTGCTGGCCGACGGCGATACGATCGAGCTCGAGCATCTCACCGCCATGGCCGATACCTTGCCGGCGGCTGCGCCTTGTTTGCCCGGGCAGGGATTTGTTGTGGAAGAAATCGCGCCGTTGGACGATGTGGAAAATCGTTATCTCGATTGGGCGCGCCGCCAGCACGCGGGAGATATGGATGCCTTGGCGCGCCAGCTGGGGGTGAGTACGCGCACCTTGTATCGCAAGCTGGAAAAAATCGGCTGAAAACTTTAACCGCGCGGATGGTGCTGGGCGTGCAGGGTTTTCAGGCGTTCGCGGGCGACGTGGGTGTAGATTTGCGTGGTCGAAATGTCGGCGTGCCCCAGTAACAGCTGCACGACGCGCAGATCGGCCCCGTGGTTGAGCAGGTGGGTGGCAAAGGCGTGGCGCAAGACGTGCGGCGAAAGCTTTTCGGGGGCGATGCCGGCCTCTTGCGCATAGCGTTTGATCAGATGCCAGAAGGCATGGCGGGTCATGGCCGCACCGCGCCGGGTCACGAACAGATCATCGCTCTGGCGCGCCCCGAGAATCGCCGGGCGGGCTTCTTGCAGATAACGCTGGAGCCAATCGATGGCTTGTTCACCCAGCGGCACCAGGCGCTCCTTGCTGCCTTTGCCCAGGGCGCGCAGGACGCCGTCGGTGAGGCTGAGGGAAAAAAGTTGCAGACTGACCAGTTCGGAGACGCGCAGCCCCGTGGCGTAGAGGGTTTCCAGCATGGCGCGGTCGCGTAGTCCGAGTGCGCTGTGCAGATTGGGCGCGCGCAGCAAGGCATCAACCTGTGCCTCAGCCAAGGTTTTTGGTAAGCGTCCGGCGGGAGTGGGGTTGACGAGTTTCAGGCTGGGGTCGACGAAGAGTCGCCCGCGCGCTATTTGCCAGCGGTAAAAGCGGCGCAGGCTGGCGAGATAGCGGGCTTGCGAGCTGGGGCGGGTGAGGCGTGAGAGTTCGCCTAAAAAACGGGCGAGATTTTCCGCGCGGGCGTCAAGCAGAGGCTCCAGTTTGGCCGACGCCAGCCAGGCGGCCAGGCGGGCGAGGTCGGAGCGGTAGCTTTCCAGTGTGGCCTTGGCCAAACCCTCTTCCAGCCATAGCGCATCGCAGAAACGGTCGATCTCGTCCTGGTCAGCGGGGCGCAGGGTGGCCTTCATGGGCAAGCAGCCAGCGTTTGATGGAGAGCAGAAAGCCGCCACGGGCGTTGGCAAAACCGCCCAATCCGCCGCCGCTGGCGACGACGCGGTGGCAGGGAATCACGAGCGGATAGGGGTTGGCACCGCAGGCCTGGCCGACGGCGCGCGGGGCGTTGTGCAGATTTTTGGCGAGCTGTCCGTAGGTTTCCAGGCGACCACAGGGAATGGCTGAGATTTGCGCCCAGACGCGGCGTTGAAACGGCGTGCCGGCGGTTTGCAATGGCAGGGTGAAAACCTGCTGCGGATCGTTCAGGTAGGCCGTTAATTGGCGCACGACTTCGGCGGCGACCGGATTGGCCGGCGCTTGCGGCGGGCAGGGTTCGATGAAATCGATGCCCGTGACCTCTATTTCGCCCACCTGCACGCCCAGGCAAAAACCGGGGGCAGCGACGATGGCATCGTAAATTTTATGCATGAGAGCCGGGTTAGAAGGCCGAGAGGCCGGTTTGCGCGCGCCCGAGGATGAGTGCGTGCACGTCGTGCGTGCCTTCATAAGTGTTGACGACTTCCAGGTTGACGAGGTGGCGAATGACGCCGTAATCGTCGCAGATGCCGTTGCCGCCGAGCATGTCGCGCGCCGTGCGGGCGATGTCGAGCGCTTTGCCGCAGGCATTGCGCTTCATCAGCGAAATCAGTTCGGGGCTGGCGCTGCCGTCATCGAACATGCGCCCCAGACGCAGTGCGCCTTGCAGATTGAGGGCAATTTCGGTTTGCATGTCGGCAAGTTTTTTCTGGATCAACTGATTGGCCGCCAGCGGGCGGTCGAACTGTTGACGTTCCAGGGTGTATTGGCGGGCGGTGTGCCAGCAGGCCTCCGCTGCGCCGGTGGCACCCCAGGCGATGCCGTAGCGGGCGGAGTTGAGGCAGGTGAAGGGGCCTTTCAGACCGGCGACTTCGAGGTGGTTTTCCGTGGGTACGAACACCTCTTCCATGACGATGTCGCCGCTGATGGAGGCGCGCAGGCCCACCTTGCCGTCGATGCGGGGAGTGGATAAACCGGGCATGCCTTTGTCGAGAATGAAACCGCGCAAAATGTTTTCATCGTCTTTGGCCCAGACGATGAAGACGTCGGCAATCGGTGCGTTGCTGATCCAGCGTTTGACGCCGGAGAGCTTCCAGCCGCCCGCCACAGAACGCGCCCGGCTGCTGGCGCTGCCGGGGTCGGAGCCGGAATCCGGTTCGGTCAGCCCAAAACAGCCGATCCACTCGCCTTTGCCGAGTTTTTTCAGATATTTTTCTTTTTGCGCCTCGGTGCCAAAGCTGAAAATCGGCACCATGGTCAGTGAAGATTGCACGGAAAGCAGGGTGCGCCAGGCGGAATCGACGTATTCGACTTCGCGTGCGATGAGTCCGTACGACACATAATTCAAGCCCGCGCCGCCGTATTGCGGCGGCAAGGTGGCGCCGAGCAGTCCCATTTCACCCATGGCGCGATAAATTGCCGGATCGGTCGTTTCCTGGCGGAAGGCGTCGCGGGTGCGCGGGGCGAGTTCCTTTTGCGCGAAGTCGCGCGCGGCGTTGCGCACCTGGCGTTCTTCGGCGCTCAGTTGGCGTTCGATCTGAAAGGGGTCGGCCCAGTCAAAGTGGCTCATGCTGTCTCCTCATCGTTTTCGGTATCTAGCCTGGCGGCTGGCATCAACTGCCGAAAAGGCGGCGGAACCAGCTGGTTTTCTGTTTTTCTGGCGGTGGCGTGTGGGTGGCGGGCATCATGCTGGCGCGCACGGTTTGCACATAATCGGCATCGTCGCGTTTGATATGGTTGACCAACCAGCGGGCGAGGGTTGCGTGCAGTTCTTCGGCAACGTCGTCGCCTAAATCCATGCGTTCTTGATATTCCGAAACCTTGCGCGCGAAAAGCTCATGTACTTTTTTGTGCGGTTTGCAGTAGGCGTAGCCGGCTTCTTCTTGCAGGCTTTCTTCAAAAGCAAAATGTGACAAGGTGTAGTCGACGCAGTCGTAGACGATTTGTTTGACGCCATCCTTGTCGTTCGCGTTTTTGGCGACTTCCAGGTTGTTGATGAAATCGACGATGCGGCGATGCTGCTGGTCGATGATGGGAATCCCGGTGTCGAGGTCGGCGCTCCAGGTGATCGGCATGCTGTTTTCCTTTGTTTGGTTCAGCTACGGACGTGACCGTCACCGAGGACGATCCATTTTTGACTGGTCAGCCCCTCCAGACCGACCGGGCCACGGGCGTGGATTTTGTCGGTGGAAATGCCGATTTCAGCACCCAGGCCGTATTCGAAACCGTCGGCAAAACGGGTGGAGGCGTTGATCATCACCGAAGAGGAGTCCACTTCGCGCAGAAAACGCATGGCGCTCGGGTGGTGTTCGGTGACGATGGTCTCTGAATGATGCGAGGAATAATGGTTGATGTGGGCGATGGCTTCGTCCAGTCCGGTGACGATTTTTACGGAAATGACGGGGGCCAGGTATTCGGTGAAGAAATCTTCTTCCGTGGCCGGAATGGCGTTTGCCAGCAGGGCGCAGCTCTCGGTGCAGCCGCGAATTTCCACACCCTTGGCCGTCAGCATGGCGGCCAGGGCCGGCAGTTGCGCGGCAGCAGCCGAGCGGGCGACGAGTAGCGATTCGGCGGTGTTGCAGGTGCCGTAGCGCTGGGTTTTGGCGTTTTCCAAGATTTTCAGCGCCTTGGCCGGGTCGGCAGCGCTGTCGATATAAACATGGCAGTTGCCATCCAGATGCTGAATCATCGGCACGCGCGCCTCGGCCAGCAGGCGGGCGATCAGTCCCTTGCCGCCGCGCGGCACGATGACGTCGACGAACTCGCGCATGGTGATCAGCTCGCCGACGGCAGCGCGATCTGTGGTATCCACCACTTGCACCGCTTCCGCCGGCAGACCGGCAGCGGCCAGCGCCTCCTGCACCAGGCGGGCAATGGCGCGGTTGCAGTGGATGGCTTCCGAGCCGCCGCGCAGGATGGCCGCGTTGCCGGATTTCAGGCAGAGCGCCGCGGCGTCCGCCGTTACATTCGGGCGGGCTTCATAAATGATGCCGATGACACCGAGCGGCACGCGCATTTTGCCGACCTGAATGCCGGAAGGGCGGAATTTCAGCTCGCTGATTTCGCCGATGGGGTCGGCCAGGCGAGCCACCTGTTCGACACCTTCCGCCATTTGCTCCACCCCTTTTTCCGTCAGCGCCAGGCGATCGAGCAGGGCGGGCTCCAGGCCGCTGGCGCGGGCCGCCGCCAAGTCTTCGGCATTGGCGGCCAAGAGGGCGGCGCGTTGGCGGCGAATGGCGTCCGCCAGATGTTGCAAGGCAGCATTTTTTTCTGCTGTACTGGCCGCGGCGAGCCGGCGGGAGGCGTGGCGGGCCTGTTGTCCCAGGGCGCGCATGTAATTCTGAATGTTCATGATGCACATCAATTTTGCAAAAGGGCATTATAGCCAGACATTGGTAGGGAACTTCGTGAAAAAACCAGGTTCTTAGCCCCCATGCGGACAAGGGTTTTTGTCGAGGATGACATGAGCAATAAAACAGAAAAAACAATGGCTGAGGCGGCGGATAAGTTGATTCTGCCTACGGAAGTCAAAGTGTGCGCCACCTGCAGTTACTGGGACGGCGAGCGTCAGGTGGATGAAGAAATGCAGCTGGTGGTGGTCGATTGCCAGTGCGAAGGCGAGTGTCTGGTGCAGGAAACCGCGCGTGCCGGGCTGCGGCCGGCGCAACAGGCCGGCGAATGCCTGTGGGAGAAACTCGATCCGGATGCCTGAGTGACGGGCCGGGGTGACGGCTGTTTTCAGGTTTTATTGCGGCGTACGGAGCAGAGGCTGAAGCCAAGGCGCTGAAAGGCGTCCCAGAGGTCGCCGCGCACCAGCCCCTTGATCATGCGGTCGATTTCGCCCGCCTGGCGCAGAGCGCTTTCCAAATCGGTCCGGGAGAGACGCTGTACGGCACGTTTTGCGCCCAGTTGGCGGGCACCCCAGAGATTGGCTTCTTTTAACACCGCATCGAGTGCGCGTCCGGCATCCAGCCCCAGGCGCAGGGTGAGCAGGCTGCGGATTTCTTCGCACATCGCCCAGAGCACGAGAGGCGGCGCTTCGCCCTCTTGGCGCAGGCCTTCGATGGTGCGGCTGAGGCGTCCGACATCGCCGGCGAGAAGCGCTTCGCGCAGGCTGTCGACGTCGTAGCGGGCGACGTTGAGCACGGCATCGCGGATCTGCGCGAGACTAAGTTTGCCCGCCGGATAAAGCAGAGCAAGTTTCTGGATTTCCTGATGTGCGGCGAGCAGGTTGCCTTCGACGCGCTCGGCGATGAATTTCAAGCCTTCGGGGTCGGCGCTGTGTTGTTGCCGGCGTAGCCGCGCGGCGATCCAGTTGGGTAATTCAGCCAGGGGCGGCGCATTGAGTTTGCAGGCGACGCCGGCGCTTTGCAGGGCAGTGAACCAAACGGCTTTTTCTTCGCGCCAATCCAGCTCCGGCAAGCTGATGAGCAAAAGAGTGTCGGGCGACATGCGCTTGCACCATTCCTGCAAGGCGGCGCTGCCTTCCTTGCCGGGTTTGCCGCTGGGAATGCGCAGATCGATCAGTTTTTTGTCGCCAAACAAGGAGAGATTGCCGGCGGCGGCAAGGAGCTGCCCCCAATCGAAATGCGGCAGTACGGTGAGCACTTCGCGTTCGCTGTACCCGGCGCTGCGCGCCTTCTGGCGAATGGCATCCGCCGCCTCCAGCACGAGTAACGGCTCATCGCCGTACAGCAGATAGAGCGGGGCCAGGCTGCGCTCCAGGTGCGCTGCGAGCTGTTCGCCTTTGAGCAGCATCAGTCGTCTTCGTTTTCGGGGTCTTTGGGCTTGATGCGGTTCAGGCGGCGCATGATTTGGTTGGCCATGTCATTGGTCATGTCGCGCCACAAGAGGTTCTCTTCCAGGTTTTTTGCCAGCACTTGCGAGTCGTCGTACGTCATGTCGCGGTTGATGGCAACTTCTTGCGGCGCGACGATTTCGCGTCCCTGGGCATCGACCAGGCGAAAGCGGTAACGCATTTGCAGGCGGTATTCGCGGACCCGGCCCTGGGCGTCGATGCTGAGGATGCTCTTGTCGCGCGCATCGGACAGTTGCTGGAAGGTGACGCTGGCGCTTTTGGCGTCTGTGGCGACGGCAGTGTTGGTGCTGCCCTTCAGGTAACGCTCCAGCCAGACGCGCACCTCGGCGGTTTCCGGCAGGGCGACGTACATCGAGGCATAGGGCAGATCGCTGCTCGCTGAGCCGCGCAGGTGGAAACCGCAGGCGTTCAGCGCGGCAACGAGAAACAGGGCGAGCAGGGCGCGCGACATGGCGGTTTCCTCAGACGACGATGTTGACCAGACGCCCCGGCACCACGATTACCTTCTTCGCCGGTTGGCCTTCCATGAACTTGCTGGCCGCCTCGCTGTGCAGGGCCAGCGCCTCGATGCTCGCCTTGTCGGCCTGGGCGGCAACGCGGATGCTGCCGCGCAGCTTGCCGTTGACCTGCACCATCAGCTCGATTTCGTCCTGCTTGAGCGCCGCCGGGTCGGCCTTGGGGAAGGCCGCCTGTACTGCGTCCGCGCCCGGTTTGAGCGCGCCGTAGAGCGCTTGCCCGATGTGCGGCACGATGGGAAAGAGCGCCAGCACGGCGCTTTCCAGCACTTCCTGGGCGAGCGCGCGGCCTGCAGCATCGGCCAAATCGCATTTGTCGTAGGCGTTCAAGAGCTCCATGACGGCGGCGATGGCGGTGTTGAACTGCTTGCGCCGGCCGTAATCGTCGGCCACCTTGCCCAGCGTCTGATGCAGCTTGCGGCGCAGGTCGAGCTGGTTGGCGCTCAGACCGTCGCCGTTGCGGGCGGCGCGGACTACGCCGCTCTGCACGTGCTCGTGCACCAGTTTCCACAGGCGGCGCAGGAAGCGGAAGGCACCTTCGACACCGGCGTCCGACCATTCCAGCGATTGATCCGGTGGTGAGGCGAACATGATGAAGAGGCGCGCCGTGTCGGCCCCGTACTGGTCGATCAGGGACTGCGGATCGACGCCGTTGTTCTTCGACTTCGACATTTTTTCGATGCCGCCGATGACCACCGGCTGACCGTCGGCTTTCAGGCTCGCCCCCGTCGGGCGGCCCTTGTCGTCGGTCACGACATCGACATCGGCCGGGTTGATCCATTGCTTCTTGCCGCTGGCTTCCTCGCGGTAGAAGGTGGGCGCGACGACCATGCCCTGCGTGAGCAGGTTGGCGAAGGGTTCGCTCAGGTCGCCGATCAGGCCCACGTCGCGCATCAGTTTGGTGAAGAAGCGCGAATAGAGCAGATGCAAAATGGCGTGCTCGATGCCGCCGATGTACTGGTCGATACCGCCCTGGCACCAGTAGGCGGCGCGCTCGTCCACCATAGCCGTGACGTTGTCCGGGCAGCAGTAGCGCAGGAAATACCAGGACGATTCGACGAAGGTGTCCATCGTGTCGGTTTCACGCTTCGCCGCGCCGCCGCATTGCGGGCAGGTGCATGCGTAGAATTCCGGCATTTTCGCCAAGGGCGAGCCGGCACCGGTGATTTCGACGTTCTCTGGCAGCACCACCGGCAGTTGCTCGTCCGGCACCGGCACATCGCCGCAGCTCGGGCAGTGGATGATGGGAATCGGGCAACCCCAGTAACGCTGGCGGCTGATGCCCCAGTCGCGCAGGCGGAACTGGGTTTTCTTCTCGCCGAGGTTTTTGGCGGCGAGATCGGCGGCAATCGCCTCGACGGCGGCTTCGTAGCCCAGGCCGTCGTATTTGCCGGAGTTGATGCAAACGCCCTTGGTTTTATCGCCGTACCATTCTTGCCAGCCATCGAGGCTGAAGTTTTCGCTTGCGGCGGCGATGACTTGTTTGATCGGCAGCGCGTATTTCTTGGCAAAGGCAAAATCGCGCTCATCGTGCGCCGGTACGGCCATGACGGCACCGTCGCCGTAGCTCATCAGCACGTAATTGCCGACCCAGACTTCGACCTGCTCGCCGGAAAGCGGATGGCTGACGTAGATGCCGGTCGGCATGCCTTTCTTTTCCATCGTCGCCAGATCGGCCTCGGCGACGCCGCCCTGCTTGCATTCTTCGATGAAGGCGGCGAGCGCCGGGTTGCTGGCGGCGGCGCGGGCGGCGAGCGGGTGTTCGGCGGCCACCGCGACGAAGGTAACGCCCATGAGGGTGTCGGCGCGGGTGGTGAATACCCACAGCTTCTCTTCAGGATTACCGACGAGAGGAAAGGCGAAGCGCACGCCGGTGCTCTTGCCGATCCAGTTTTTCTGCATCAGACGCACCTGTTCCGGCCAGCCGGGGAGGTTGTCGAGTTCGGTCAGCAGTTCTTCGGCGTAGGCGGTGATCTTCATGTAATACATGGGGATTTCGCGCTTTTCGATCAGTGCGCCGGAGCGCCAGCCGCGCCCGTCGATCACCTGCTCGTTGGCGAGCACGGTGTGGTCGATCGGGTCCCAGTTCACCGTGCCGAGTTTCTTGTAGATCAGCCCCTTTTCGTAGAGGCGGGTGAATAGCCACTGCTCCCAGCGGTAATACTCTGGCGTGCAGGTGGCAAGTTCGCGCTGCCAGTCGATGGCAAAACCCAGGGATTTCAGCTGGGTTTTCATGTAGTCGATGTTGGAATAGGTCCACCCCGCCGGTGGCACGTTGTTGGCTAGCGCGGCATTTTCCGCCGGCATGCCGAAAGCGTCCCAGCCCATCGGCTGCAAGACGTTGTAGCCCTGCATCTTGTGAAAACGCGATAGCACGTCGCCGATGGTGTAGTTGCGCACGTGGCCCATGTGCAGCTTGCCGGAGGGGTAGGGGAACATCGACAGGCAATAGTATTTCGGCTTGCCGCTGTCTTCGCTGGCGCGGGCCGCGCCGGTTTGTTCCCAATGCTTTTGGGCGGCGCACTCGATGTCGGCCGGGGTGTATTTTTCCTGCATGATGGAGAGGGCTGAAAGCTGCGTCAAAGAAACCACGGATTATAGCGGTTGCCCGCCAGTGAGGCGGCGTCTGGTGACGGCTTCAAGGTCAAGCGCAGCGCTGCCGCGCCGTTTTTCTTCTTCTGCGAGGGGCGGCGGCAGGTTGAGGATAGGTTGAGGATAGGGTGAGGATAGGGCCTATGCGTTTTCCGGCCAGTCGGCGAGCAGGGCCGGAATCTGCTGTTGCAGCTGTGTCTTTTGTCCGGCGATCCAGGCCTGTGCGAGACCAGGTTCGTCGGAGGCGTCGTTCAGTTCGCGCAACAGTTGCCGGGCGACGACCAGATCATTGTGCACGCCCAGCACTTTGAGCAGGGTTTTCAGAAGCTGTTTGCGTTCCGGCGTGAGCAGCTTGGGGGCGAGTTCGTGTAGCAGTTCGGCGGTGCCGTGTAAGGCTTTTAGCCGTCGGCGCAGGCGGTGCAGTTGCCGCGCTTTGCCGGGGGCGGTATGTCGGGCCAGGGTTTGCGTGTCGGCATGCCATGCCTGCCAGCGTTGCTGGCTGAAAGCGTGCAGCTCGGTGTCATCGGGTAGGGCGAGGGCGTAGGTGGCGGCGGTGAATTCGATCAGCAGGCGGCCATAGTCGTTGCTGTTGCCGTGACGGGTGACGGTTTTGCGGCTGTCTGCCGCCCGCAGGCGCGCCTGTTTGCACAGCGAGCGCACATGCGGATCATCTGGAAAAGCGTGCTGGATGGGGGCGAGGGTGTCGTGCAGGAGGACATCCCAGTCGCGTGTCACGCCCAGCTGGCGGGCCAGTTGCTGCCAACGAGGTGCAAAGTGGGCGGTGTAATCCGCGGGCAGCAGGGGCGCAAAAAAGGCCAGTGAACTGCGCAGGCGGCGCAGCGCCAGACGGGCCTGGTGGACGTATTCCGGGTTTTTGCGGCCCAGCAGGCCGGCTTCGTTGTGCTGCAAATGTTCAAGATCGGCGAGCAGGATGCGGCGCACGGCGGCCAGTGGCATTTCTGCCGCCGCCAGCGTCGGCGCGGGGGCGCAGACGGGCGCGGCGCGGGTGCCGAGAAAGAGGCGATAGCCGCGCTCGGCCTTGCTCGGCAGCGCCGGAATCAGCGTTACCCGGCGTTGCAGGGCGTGGCAGAGGGTAAATAGCTGTTCCGTGCCGCCGCTGAGTAGTTCGAGTTCGAGTTCGCAGATGCGTTCTTTGCGCGTTTTTCCTTCATGTTTGCCGGCACTGATCCAGCCCAGATCGATGGCCACTTCGATGCGCGCCTCGCCTTGCGCCAGCACCCAGACCTGGCGCTGGAAATCGGTGCTGAATACGGGGCGCAGCGCGGCGCGCTGTTGCTCGAGAAACTGGCGTAGGGCCGGGTCGCCGACCAGGGAGAAATCGAAGATGCCGGGCGTCGCCGCGTCTTCCCATTCCTGGCGCACGGAGAGGCCGCCGCTGGCCGGAGCTGACGACTTGACGGTGAGTAGGAGGCTGCCGTTTTTTTCGCGCAGACGCACCGCGATGCGTTGCTGGTGCAGGGCCAGCTCGGCGCTGTCGTAGTAGGTGTTGCGCAGCGTCTGCATCCGTGCCGTTTCGCGCTTCAGCAGCGGGTGTGCCAGCAGGCGTGGTAGATCGCGGCGCGCAAAGCGCAGTTTGAGTTCGATTTCCTGGGCCATGGTTTGCTCGATCGCTTAGTGGCGCGGTACGGCCGGGCCGGTTGCGCCATCGAAACCCAGTGCCGGCAAGGCGGCGAGTTCTTCCGCCGTGCTCACTCCTTCGGCAATGACGGCGAGGCCGATGTTGTGGGCAATGGCGCACAGTCCTTTGAGGAAGGCCTGATTGCCGGCGTCGCGGTCGATGTTGCGGATGAAACTGCCGTCGACCTTGAGGTAATCCAGGCCAATGTCGTGCAAATGACCGATTTGGCTGAATTGCCGCCCGAAATGCTCGATGCCAAGACGACAGTTGAGCGGGCGCAGTGCTTGGGAGAAGGCGAGGAAGGCGTCGAAATGCTGGAAAACGCCGTTTTCGGCAACCTCCAGCCAGAGCTTGGCGGCCAGTTCGCGCTGCGCGTGCAGCATTTTTAGCAGGCGCGGTGTGAAATCGGCAACGATCAAGGATTCGCCGGAAAGATTCACGGCGACTGCCGGCAAGCCGCCCGCCAGACGCGCCAGCGCCAGCTTGACCGCCGCCAGATCGAGTTCGCTGGTCATCGCCAATCGCGAGGCGACGGGCATGAAGCTGCCGGCGTTGATCCAGTCGCCGCTTTCCTCGGCCTGCAGGCGCAAGGGGCATTCGATGTGGAGCAAAAGGCCGTGACGATCGGTGACCGGGAATTCGATCAGGCGCAAGCGTTGGTTTTTGAGCGCATTTTGCAAAATGCTGCGCCAATCCGCCTGGGTGTTGGCGTTGCATACGCTTTGCTCGGCCAGGTGATGCGCGGCGAGCGGGCCTTGCAGTTCGGCGGCGGCCAGCGCGGCATCGACCCGCGCCAGAAGCTGCGGCACCGGTTCGTTGTGACGATAGCGGCTGCTGCCCAGGTGGCCGACGGCGTCTTGCGGGAGCAGATTGGCGGCGACCAGATGGTGCAGCGCCGTGATGAGCTGCTGGCAACTGGGCTGCGGATCGTTCTGGCCGGGCAGGAGCAGGCTGAAATCGGCACCGTTCAAGCGTGCGGCTTCAGCACCAGGGGTGTTATCGACGATTTCGCGCAGGGCGGCCCCGACCCGGCGCAGCACCTCGTCGGCGGTTTCCCGGCCGGCGCGGCGGTTGATGCCGGCCAGATCGGCCAGGCGCAACATGATCAAACTGCCGCTGGCGGGGGCATCCTCGTCATTGATGGCGACCGCCAGGCGATTCATGAAATAGGCGCGGTTGGCCAGGCCGGTGAGCGGATCGAGCGTGGCTTCGCGGCGCACCTGTTCCAGGCGTCCGGCTTCTTCTTCGAACATCGCCTTGACGCGCGTCACCATGGCGTTCATGGCGCGCGCCAGGCTTTTCAGCTCCGGTGTCGGCGGCTCTTTGATGCGAATGAAGCGCCGCTCGCTAATGGCCTGGGCTTGGCCGACCACGGCATCGAGCGGGCGCTTGATGCGGCGCAGAGTCTGCATGCCGAGAAAACCGGCGAGTGCACCGCCCAAGCTGAACCACAGGAGCAAACGCCAGGCGCCGCGCCACAATTCGCGGTAGGCAAAACGGCTGTGGCTGACGAGTTCGACGGTGCCAAACTGGGTCCAGCCGGTGGAAACCTGCGCCTGGCCGGCTTGGGAGTCGATCGGGAAAAGGCTGACGAACCAGCCGGGCACCTCGGCTTGCGCCGGTGGAGAGGTTTTTTCGACCAGGGTTTTGCCCTCCGGGTCGCTCAGCTTGATCTGCGCGTACTGGCCGCTATCAAAGAGGGCGGCGATTTGCAGTTCGATCGTCACCGGATCTTTTTCCATTTGCGACATGGAGAGCGCGAGCGAGGCGGCGTTGTCGTTATTTTTGATCGCCAGCTGTTCTTCCAGGTAATGTCGGGCGGTGACCATGCTGACGACGAAACTGCCGACAAAGGCGATCAAGGTGCTGGCAATGATGGCCAGCCAGAGTTGGCGAAATAAAGACATGGGCATTACCTCACTGGAAACCTTCGCTGCGCGCACGGCTGAGTAAATCTTGCCAACGGGATAGGTTGCTCTGGCTGCTTTGGTTGCCGGTGCCACGCCAGATCCCGGCGCTGTTGAAACTGAAAACGGGGGAAAGATCGCTGCGCTGCGAGGCGGGCAGAATCTGTTTGTTCAGATTGTCGAGAACGAGCGGGTCGGCATTGGGGCTGGGGTAGTAGGCCAGCACCATGTGCGCCTGCTGGATCGGAATGCCATCGGTGCCGCGCAGATTGGCGCGCACATAGACGAGGCGCAGCTTGCTGACCGGCACATCCAGGGCGAGCAGGGAAAAATATTTGGCGATGGTGAAGTCTTCGCAATCGCCGCGCGTCTGCGCCATGCTTTCGAGCGGTGTCGCCCAGTAATCGCTTTGCCCCCAAACCGAAAAATCATCGTCAAAGGCTAAGCGCTGATTGAAAAAATCATTGATCCGGCGCAGCCGTTCATTTTCTGACGTACCACGGGCATTGCCTAAAAGTTGCTGCCAATCTGTAAAGACCGCCTGGCCGGCACCGTTGAAGCGGCTTTGTAATTGCGCTTGCAGGCGCTGAAAATCTAGCCCCAGCGCGAAATGCTGCCCCAGCCAGACGCTCAGCACGCAAATGGCAAGAACCCGCCGGAGCAGCATGGCGAGGCGATTTACCCGGTCAAGGCGGGGTTGAGGGCGGGGTTGAGTGTATAGACACCGGTCAAACTGGCTTGCCCCAGAGTGTGCCCCTTGAGTGCAGCAAGCACCTCGGCTCCGCCAAAACGCCCTTCCAGCGGCAGGCGTTCGACATCGAGCGCGTACAGGGTGAAGACGTAGCGATGCACGATCTCATCGTTCCACGGCGGGCAAGGGCCGTCGTAGCCGTAGTAATCGCCCTTCATGTCGTGGTCGCCGGCAAACCAGTCGGTGTAGTTGTTGATACCCTGGCGAGCGCCGTGCGGCGCTTGCGGGCCGTTTTTGCCGCGCGGGGTGACTTCGCTGCTGAACTCGCCTTCTGCGATAGCGTTCAGGCTGGCTGGCAGATCGATCAACACCCAGTGGAAAAAGTCCACGCGCGGCAGGTTTGCCGAGACAACGCGCCCGGCTTGATTGACATCGTCGCCGACGCTGGGTACGTCCGGATCATGGCAGATGAGGGCAAACGAACGGGTGCCGGCGGGAATGTCCTGCCAGCTCAGCGCGGGGTTGCGGTTGCGCCCCAGGCAGACATGGTGCACTGGATCGGGCAGGCAAAAGGCAAAATCGGCGGCAATCGTCTGGCCGTCAGTCAGGCGGGGGCTGCTTAATTGCATTGTTATTGTCTCCTTGTGGATGGTGTGCTGCTCAGGTGCCGGCTTGCCGGCGGAAATCGCGCAGGCGGAAGCCGCAAAGCCATAGTGTAGCGAAATACACCGCGCCGCCAAGGCCCACCAGAGCGCTTAAATGCAGGATGCGCATATTCAGGCTGGCGTTCAACCAATGTGCCGTCGAAGCGCTGCCCCACCACAGTGCGCCGCCCATGAGCGCGAGCGCGAGAATCAGGCGCAGATAAAACTTCAGCCAGCCCGCTTGCGGCTGATAAATCCCGCTGCGGCGCAAGCCGCGATAGAGCAGGGCGGCGTTCAGGCAAGCGGCCAGGCCGATCGATAGTGCGAGCCCGGCGTGGGCGATCCAGCCGATGAAGGCGAGGTTCATCAACTGCGTGGCACAGAGCGAAACCAGGGCGATTTTTACCGGCGTTTTGATGTTTTGCCGTGCGTAAAAACCCGGTGCCAGAACTTTCACCAAAATTAATCCGGTCAGGCCGACGGCGTAGGCCATGAGCGCCAGGCGGGTTTGTTCCACGTCTTCGGCGCTGAACGCGCCATGAAAAAACAAGGTGGCAATCAAGGGTACGGCGAGCAGCGCCAGCGCCAGCGCGGCCGGTGCGGCGAGCAAAAAAGTCAGGCGTAGCCCCCAGTCGAGCAGGCGGGAATATTCGTGCAAATCTTCCCGGGCGAAGGCGCGCGATAAAGACGGCAGCAAAATCGTCCCCAGCGCCGCGCCCAAAAGACCGGAGGGAAATTCCATCAGGCGATCCGCGTAATACAGCCAGGAGACGCTGCCGCTTTGCAAAAATGAGGCAAAAACTGTGTTGATCAGCAGGCTGATTTGCGACACCGAAACCCCTAAGAGCGCCGGCAGCATCAAGGTGGCAATGCGGCGCACGCCGGGATTCGCCCAGGCGACCCGCCAGTTCAAGCTAGGTCGAGGCAGTAATTTGAGTTTGCGCAGCGCCGGCAACTGAATCAAGAGTTGCAGCACGCCGCCGATGAACACCGCCCAAGCCAGCGCCAGCACCGGCGGATCAAAATACGGCGCAGCAAACAAGGCCATGCCGATAAAGGAAAGATTGAGCAAAACCGGCGTAAATGCGGGAAGCGCGAAACGGCTCCAGGTATTGAGCACGCCGCCGGCCATGGCCACCAGCGACATGAAGAAAATATAGGGAAAAGTGATGCGGGTGAGGCGAACGGTGAGTTCGAATTTGCTCGCATCGGCCTCAAAGCCCGGCGCGGAAACCCACACCAAAAAAGGCGCGCCAAGCACGCCAATCGCCGTGATGACAAACAACACCAGCGCCAGAAGGCCGCTGACATGGTCGATTAAAGTGCGCGTCTCTTCGGCGCTGCGCTGATTTTTGTATTCCCCCAAAATAGGCACGAAAGCCTGCGAAAACGCCCCTTCGGCAAACATTCGGCGCAGGAGGTTGGGTAATTTGAAAGCGACGAAAAAAGCATCCGTCGCCAAACCTGCACCAAAGGCACGCGCAATGACAAAATCGCGAACGAAGCCAAGAATGCGGGAAAGCAAAGTCATGCCACTGACCGTCGCCAGCACACGTAATAGATTCATGGGGATTTTTATAGGCCTAAAATTTCAAGGCCACTTGCCTCAAGCCAGACACAAAGTCTATAATTCTACGCTTCTTGCCCGGCCAGACCACAGTCGCCGAGCATGGGTTTTGCAAAGTGCCGGTGTAGCTCAGTTGGTAGAGCAGCGCATTCGTAATGCGAAGGTCGTAGGTTCGACTCCTATCTCCGGCACCACGATTTTTTTGTGATTTTTCCCTGAGCGGAAAAATTCTGTAAAAACAACGTACTTGCCTGTAACTGCTTTCTGGAATTTCTCCCAAAAAGCAAAATTGTGTAGCATGCTCTTCCCACGTTTTACACACGGGATTACGCATGGCTTCGATTTTGAGCTTCCCCCGAAATTTGGTCTGCCAAGGGGGATCGGAAAGCAGGGCCAGCATCACCCCGGCCTTCTTGTAGCGAAACCCTGGTCTGAAAATCGCCGCCAACCCCCTCAATGCGGCAGAGGTCAGCGCCAGTGTGTCGTCCGTAGCATCGCCCATTGGCACCGTGATCCCGGCGTTGTACTGCGGCTCGTCCTCTTTGAATCGGTTGGTCAGTACGAAGACATAGACGGCACCCGCCACGGAGTTCTGTCGCTGCAATTTTTCTGCGGCACTGGCCAGGTAACTGGCCACCGACTCGCGCAACTCTTCGAAGGTTTCGACAGTCGTCCCAAAGCTGCGCGACGACATGATCTGCTGCTTGGGTGGCATGACATCCTCCAACTCCAGGCAGGAAATCCCGCGCAGTTCGTTGCAGGTGCGCTCCATGACCACCCCGAACTGAGCACGCATTCGCTTGGGCGAGGCATTGCGCAAGTCAAGCACGGTATCGATGCCCATGTCAGCCAGGCGTTTTCTGATACGGGACCCAGCGCCCCATACCTCGCCAACCTCGACACCCCACATCCACTCCAGACGTTCCGGCCGCGTCATCGCATGGAGGTCGCACACGCCGTTGAAAACATCGTTCTTCTTGGCCAGGTGGTTGGCGAACTTCGCCAGCGTCTTGGTCGGCCCGACACCAACGCACACAGGCAAGCCCGTCCATTGCTTGATGCGGTGACGCATCTGTTGCCCCATGAGGTGGATACCCCGCCCATTGACAATTCAATTCAGACGCCGGATACTACTGACTAGTCTGACTAGATACGGAGGCAATCATGCATACATGGCAACTACAAGAAGCGAAGAGCCGGTTCAGCGAGGTCGTGGACCTCACGCTGAAGGAAGGGCCACAACTCGTCACCCGACGGGGTGAAGAGGCTGTGGTCATCTTGGCGGCCAACGATTACCGTCGTTTGAGCGGCCAAACCGCGAACTTGATGGATTCCCTGCTCAATGCGCCGCGCGGCGAACCGCTGGTACTTGAGCGTTCCAGAGAGTCCATTCGGAATCTCGTTCTATGAGGTATTTGCTGGATACCTGCGTGCTTTCGGAGATGATCAAAAGCACGCCAGACGCCAACGTAATCCAGTGGTTCGAGGCGCGTAAACCTCATGAACTGTGTATCAGCGCAATGACCTGGGGTGAATTGCAACGGGGTGTTGCCAGACTGCCCAAATCCAAGCGCCGGTCGGAATTAACCCTTTGGCTGGAGCAGTTGGAAGCAGGTTTCGAAGACCGAATCTTGGCGTTTGATCAAAAGGCGTCGGAAGTCTGGGCACAAATGACCGTGCAGGCCGAGGAACAAGGCAAATCACTGGCCGCCTTCGATTCGATCATCGCGGCCACGGCACGTGCGTGCGACTGCAAACTGGTGACTCGCAATGTTCGCGATTTCGCGCATGCTGATATCGATGTACTTAACCCTTGGCAAGACCAGTGATCCCGTTGAGCAAAAGTACTGTGGAGATGCAGATGCATCATCTGACATGCAAGGACCGACCCGAATATGCAGCTGATGAAGGCAGGCTAACCAAAGCCCATCTTGATCAGTTATTGTAAATAGGCAAAGTTCGACTCCTATCTCCGGCGCCACTTGACCTGAAAAGATGTGAAAAATGGCAGCCCGGCGGCTGCCCTTTTTGTTTTTAGGCTTTCCGCGCGCCGACTCCGTCTTGGTACGGGTGGCGGCCGGCATGAGCGCCGAAGCCGTCTGCGAATTCGAGTTGCCAGGGTGCTGAGCTTCCAGAGGCGCTCCCGTGGCACCTGGTTTTGATGTTTTTTTCACCTTTTCTTGACGTCTTCTTGACGCTCCTCGGCCGACACTGTGCGCGTTTTCATCCGCCCGTCTGCCATTTTCGCCATGCTGCGTCAAAAAATCGCTTGTTGCGCGCCGCGCCTGCTGCCGCGCTACGCCCCCACCCGTTACCTCGCGCTGTTTCTCGCCGTTTGGCTGAGCGTCTTTCTGTTTACCCGCGGCCTGCTTTGGCTGACGCATCTGGACGAAGCCCAGGTCGGGGCGCTGGCGGTGGCGCGGCTGTTTCTGTTTGGCGCGCTATACGACCTCGCCTTTCTTGTCTATGCCGCCCTGCCGCTCGCCCTCTACCTGCTGCTCTGCCCACGGGATTGGTGGCAGGCGCGCTGGCATCGGCGCATCCTGACCGCGCTGTTCGCCCTGCTGGTCTTTCTGATGCTGTTCGTCGCCACCGCCGAATGGCTGTTCTGGGACGAATTCGGCGTGCGCTTCAATTTCATCGCGGTGGATTACCTCGTTTATTCCAAGGAGGTGGTGGACAACATCGTCGAGTCCTACCCGCTTTATCGCCTGCTGGCCGTGCTGGCGATCCTGGCAGTCGCCATCACCCTGGCCCTGCGCCCGGTGTTGGCGGCGAGCTTCGCTGCCCCGCCCGGGCCGGAAAATTTGCCGCGCCGCGCCGCCCTGAAAACCCTGTTCGGTCTGTGTGCTCTGGCCGTCATAAACGCGCTGCTGATCGGCCAGGATTTTCCCCTCAGCGCCGGTGGCAACGTCTATCAACGCGAACTGGCGAGCAACGGCCCCTTCCAGTTCTTTGCTGCCTTTCGCAACAACGAACTCGACTACGCGCAGTTTTACGCCACCTTGCCGGATCAACAGGCATCCGCCCTGCTGCGCGCCGAGGTCGCCGAGCCGAACGCGCGTTTTTTGAGCGATGCGCCCTTCGACATCCGCCGCCGGATCGACAACCCCGGCCCGGAACAGCGGCGCAACGTCATTTTGGTTACCGTAGAAAGCCTGAGCGCCCGTTATCTCGGCAGCTTCGGCGACACGCGCGAACTGACGCCCAAGCTCGATCAACTGCGCCAGGAAAGCTTGTTCTTCAATAATTTTTACGCCACCGGCACGCGCACAGATCGCGGATTGGAAGCCGTCACCCTCTCCATTCCGCCGACGCCGGGGCGCTCCATCGTCAAACGCATCGGCCGTGAAAGCGGCTACGCCAGCCTCGGCCAACAACTCGCAGCGCGCGGCTACGACAGCGCTTTCATCTACGGCGGGCGCGGCTATTTCGACAACATGAACGCTTTTTTCAGCGGCAACGGCTATCGCATCGTCGACCAGAGCAGCGTACCGGACGCCGAAATGCACTTCACCAACGCCTGGGGCATGGCCGACGAAGACCTCTACCGGCAGGCGCTGAAGCAGGCCGACGCCGATGCCGCCAGCAAGCGCCCTTTTTTCTTCCACCTGATGACCACCTCCAATCACCGCCCCTTCACCTACCCGGACGGGCGCATTAACATTCCTTCCGGCCAGGGGCGCGCCGGTGCGGTGAAATACACCGACTACGCCATAGGCGAGTTTCTCGCTCAGGCGCGTGAAAAACCGTGGTTCGCCAACACCGTTTTTGTCTTCCTCGCCGACCATACCGCCGGCAGCGCCGGGCTGGAGGATTTGCCGGTCACCAATTACCACATTCCGCTGTTCATCTACGCCCCCGGTTTCATTGCGGCGCGGGAAGTTGATACGCTGACCAGCCAGATCGACCTCGCCCCGACCCTGCTGGGCTTGCTCGGCATTAGCTACGAATCCACTTTTTTCGGCCGCAACCTGCTGCTTGACAACGCTCAGCCCGGCCGCGCCGTGATCGGCAATTATCAGCACCTCGGCCTGTTCGACGGCCACGATCTCGCCATTCTCAGCCCCCGCAGTAACCTGCGTCTGCGCCGCGACGCTTTGAGGGCCAGCGAGGAACAAACGACAACTTTGTCCGACCCGTTGATCGCCCGCGCTATTGCGTACTATCAGGGGGCGAGTTATGCGTTTCGTATGGGATTGATTTCCTGGCGTGAGTGTTCGTTTGTAGGAAATCGTTGTTCAGGTTTGTTTTGATGTCCTTGGTAGGGCATGGTGTGCATTGTGGTCATCATGGACGCTCGAGCAAGCAACCCCTCGTCACGCCCGCACCGGCCGATAGAGCAACACGCGGTAGAGCAGCAGGCAGATCGTCCAGTCGATCAGGAGCGTCCACACATTGTGCGAAAGGAAGTGTTCGCCGCGCATGATCTGGGCGGCGCTCAAGACGGTGCCGGCGGTGAGGACTGCGTAGAGGATGCGGCGGGCCAGGCGCGGACGCTTGTCGCGCAGAGCGAAGAACAGAGCCAGTAGCGAGAAGGCGGTGGCGGCGTGGCCGCCCGGCCAGCAGCGGCCGTCTTTGTGGTGCGCCACGGCGGGCGCGGTGAGCGGCACATAGGTTTCGCGGCCACCGAATTCCGTCAATTCCCTGGGGCAGTGCATCCGGGTAGCGGCCTTGAGGGGCGGCATCAGGGCGCTCGCCGCAGCAATGGCAATGACCAGATAGGCCAAGTGCCGCCGCCACGGCTTCAGGCGCGGGCGCAGGCGTGGATGCAACACGCCGCCGATCAGCAGCGACAAGAAAAGGACGGCAAAACCAACAGCCACGAAGCGCACGCCATCGTGCAACACATTCTGTAGCCAGAAATCCCGACGCAGGGGAAAGTTCTCGCTCGCCTGCCAGAACAAGCGACTCACGGCAAAATCCAGGGGTTCTGGCGGCAAGATGAGCAGTAGAGCCATCGCCAGCAGCGGCAGCAGGAGCCAGCGACGCCAGGCGAAGGGGCGGCTGGCGGATGGTGTTCCGGCGGTCGGTTCTGCGGCATGTCGCGCTTGTGGCACAGGCGTTTGCGCCATGCCCGCCTGCCTCAGCGCACGAAACGCCGGCTTTCCTGGCCGACTTCCGTCAGCAGCGGCTGCGCCGTGGAAATTACTTCGTCGCGTTGCGTGCGGGTGACGGGGTGATCGTTTTCGTCATAGACGCTGTAACGGAAATGGTCGCGCCCGGTATAGGGGAAAACGATTTTGTGTTCGCCGTCATCGACGCCCATGTGGTCGTATTCACCAAAGACGAAGTAAGGCATTTCTTCCTCCAGCGGGCGCGCTGAGCTGTAGCTTTTGGGGTCTTGCGTGATGTTTAGGTGTTTGAGCAGGGTGGAAGCCACTTGCAGATGTGAGGTGCGGTGGCTGACTACGGCGGGTTCGACACCCGGACGCCAGAGTACGAGCGGCACGCGGATCTGTTCTTCTGGGAAGGTGCTGCCGTGGCCGTGGCCCCAGCGTCCTTTTTCCATGAATTCTTCGCCGTGGTCGCCGGTAAAGAGCAGCGTCGTCTTGTCGAGCATGCCGGTGCGCTCCAGATGCTCGAGCAGACGCCCGACCTGGGCATCGATGTGATGCGCCGCATTGACGTAGCGGTTGTGGATACCGTCGATATTGTTGCGCAGATCGAGATCGATGTAGTTCATGTCACGCAGGTAGTCCGGGCGCAGCGCGCGGTCTTCCGGGAAACTGTAGGGCGCATGCGTCGACTCGAAGAACATGAAGCCGAAGAAGGGACGCTTGGGATCGCGCTGATCGATATGTCGGCTGAGATCGTCGATGTTCTGGATATCGCGCTGCCAGGCATCGCCCTGCTGAATGGCGTGCATATTCTCCGGTGGCACATCAACAAACAGGGTGTGGTGCAATTCGGGATAGGTGAAGCTCTGGCTGGTGTGCAAGGCCATTTGATACCCTTGTTGGCGCAGCACCTGCATCAGCACCGGCGGCACCCGCTGTTTTTCAAAGCTGTACCAGTAGGGCGCGTAAATGCCGTAAAAAAGCGAGAACATGCCCATGCGGGTACGGTTGCCGCCGCTGTAATGGCGCTCGTAACGCGTGGCGCGCTGGGAAAAACGCCATAAATTCGGCGTGATTTCCGGGTCGAGCAGATCCCAGCGAAAGGATTCGGCGACCAGGATGATCACATTCTCCGGGCGTAAGCCGCTGCTCTCCACCGGCTGCGCCGGATAGACCACTTCGCCGCCGGCCAGGCGCATGTTTTCCTTGCCGCGTGGCTCGACGCCCAGGCGTTTGAATAATTTGCTGGCACCGCTCTTGAGGTGAAAGGGAATCGCATCCGCCGCCGCCAGAATGTTTTCCTGACCGGTATGCACGCTGTAGGCAAAACCCAGTTCGAGCACGCCCAGCAGGCAGAACAAAGCGGCCGCCGTCCGCCGCCAGGTCTGCCGGGGTAATTGCCAGCCGCGCTCGCGATAGCGGTGCAGCAACCACAGCACAAGCATATTGACCAGAACGATGCCGGCCACCTGCATGGCGATCGTACGTTCCGTCGATTCGGTCGCACCGAGTGCCGCAATCCCGCCCGGGGTCGTCAGCAGGTTCCAGACAAAACCGTTGAAGTGGTACTGGTAGAGCGAAAACAGCCGGTAATCGGCATACACCGCCAACAACACCAGGCTCCCGCCCAGGCCTGCCGCTCCGGCCAGCCACAGATCACGTCCAGGCAGACGGCGTGGCAACAGGGCCAGCAGCCCCAGCGGCAGGGCTGCCAGCAGCAGATAGGCACCGGCATACGCCAGGGTGCTGAGCAGAACATAGCCCCAGGCCTGCACTCCTTCGATGTCGACCTGCGGCCAGAACAGGCCGATCATGAGGCACAGCGCCACATAGAGCAGGGCAAAATAACGGCGCAGCGGGCTCACCGCTGCGGGCGCGGGGGGATCAATGGCGAACGACATTGATTATTTCTGTAAAAATCAGACTTTGCGCAGGGTATAAACACGCCACATGGCGTAGCGCGGCAGGAAATCCTGGCTCGCCAGCACCTTGAAGCCGGCAGCGGCGAATTCCGCTTCAACGACGGCAGCCGAAACCATGAAGCGGTTCTGGTTTTCGCCCGGTCCGCGCAGGGCGCGCCGCGCTTCCAGGCGGCGGCGTTTCCAGGCTTTGTAGTTGCCATCCACCCACAGGGATACGATCAAGGTATCGCGCGTTACCCGGTGGAATTCGCGCAGCATGGCCAGACGGTGCTCAGGTTCGGCAATATGGTGCAGGAGGCGCATGCTGAAAACGCAATCGACCGCGCCATCCTCCAGATCAATGGCGAAGGCCGAGGTCTGAAAGGTCTTGATCCGGCGGACCAGTTCTGCGGGCTGGCAACGCCGCGCCACATCAAGCATGTGCGGCGAATTGTCGGCGGCCAGGATGACACGTTCCGGCTGTTCTGCCAGCAAGGACCAGAAGCGCCCGGCGCCACAGGGCAGATCGAGCACTTGCTGGGGGTTGCCGGCAATCTTCAGAGCCTGGCGTGCCAGTTGCTGATCACGCCAGTCGGATAAACGGCGCGCAAATCCATCCTTGTGCTTGCGAAAATACTCTAGTGAATGTTCGTCGTCGTATTTCTTGGAAAACTCGAGTTCGATCGGAGTGTGCTTAGGAGGGTGTTGAGGGGGAGGGGTAGTAGTCACGGTCAGCCAGCTCAGTAAGTGTGTGTCATGACGATAAACATGCGGCGATCAAAGCCGCGTCAAAAAAATGTGAAATTTTTGTGAAATCAGGGCAGCAGACGCACCCGGAAACAGCTGCCGCCCGCCGCCAGTGCTTCGGCGGTCACACTCCAGCCCGCCTGGGTGCACACCCGGCGCACCAGGGACAGGCCGAGGCCAAGCCCTTCGCCGCGCGCATGCCGGCCGCGCTGAAAGGGTTCGAAGATGCGGCCCAGTTCTTCCGGCGCGATGCCAGGGCCGGTATCCTCGACACGGAAACCGGCGGCCTCCAGAGATAAACGGATCTCGCCTTGTTCGGTGTAATGCAGGGCGTTGCGCAGCAGGTTGCTCAACACCACGCGCAGCAGGGTCGGGTGCCAAACGCCGGGCGTTTCGGCTTCCTGGCGGTAGACGAAGGACAGGCCACGCGCTGCGATCAGCGGCTGCCAGACGGCGACCTGTTCTGCGGCAATCTGCTCGAGGCTGATGCCGTCGCCCTCTGCCAGTCGGGTGGTCTGCACCCGGGCCAGTTCGAGGAAGGTTTCCACCAGCGCCTGCATCTCGGCCCCGGCCTTGGCGATCCGCGCGATCTGCCGTCGGCTGTTGTCCGGTAGCGCCCCCCGCGCCAGCAATTCGCAGGACGTCGACACGATCATCAAGGGGGTGCGCAATTCATGGCTGACATCGCTGGTAAACAGCCGCTCACGCTCGAGCGCTGCCTGTAGCGCATTGAATGCCTGGTCGAAGGTCTGCGCCAGTTGCCCCAGTTCGTCATTGCCATAGGCTGTAGCCAGTGGTTGTGCAGGCGCATGTGAGCGGACGGCAGCAGCGAGACGAATGACCGGATCGATGACCCGGTGTACAGTCAGGCGTCCGATCAGGTAGGCCAGTGCGATGGCCAGCAAGACGCCGCCCGCAACCAACTTGTGAAACAGCTTTTCACGTGCCTCGAAGGCATCCTGATTGCGGACCAGAATGAAACGGTGGCCATCGATTTCTTCTTCCAGCACATGCCAGGCGACACGCTCCGTGACCACTTCCTGGTATCCCGGGTGTGGTGTTTCAAGCTCGCGCGGCAAGGGTTTTTGCGGCCGCAGGGTTGGCGCGTAAAGCGCGCTGCCGCCGGTCAGGTCGGGAATCCGCCCTTCGGTGAGAAACACCGTTTCCACCGCCGCCATTTCCTGACGCAGTTCCTCGCCCACCAGATCTTCTTCGACGACTTCGATGAGAACGATGATGGCCCAGGCGTTAATACCTGCGACCAGCGCTGTGAGCAGGATGAAGGAGAGCAGGATGCGCCGCGCCAGCGGCTGCGGCGCTCGTTTAGGCCGCATGCTCGGGCGCCAGCCGGTAGCCGATGCCATGCACGGTGTGCAGCAGGTGGTGCGCGAAGGGGCGATCCAGCGCCTGACGCAAGAGGTGCAGGTGGCTGCGCAGGCTGTCGCTGGGCGGCGGCTGGTCGCCCCAGAGGGCGTGTTCGAGGTCTTCCCGGCGCACCACCGCCGGGCTTTTGCGCATCAGAATTTCCAGTAGCTTGAGGCAGGCCGGGTTGAGTTTGAGCGGCTGCCCGGCGCGGCTGACCTGCCAGGTGTCGAGATCGAGTTGCAGGTCGGCTACCTGTAAGCGCGGTAGAAAGCCTTGGCTGCGCCGCAGCACGGCGTCGATGCGCGCCGCCAGTTCGGCCAGGGCGAAGGGTTTGACGAGGTAATCGTCGGCCCCTTCGCGCAGGCCATGCAGGCGGTCGTCGAGGGTGTCGCGGGCGGTGAGCATGATGATCGGCGTATGCTTGCCGCTGTCGCGCAGGCTGCGGCAGACCTGGTAGCCGTCCATCCCCGGCAGCATGATGTCGAGCACGATCAGGTCGTAGCTGCCGGTGAGTGCCAGATGCAGGCCGCCGGGGCCGTTGTGCGCACAATCCACCACATGACCGGCGGCTTCCAGGTAGTCGGCGATGTTGGCGAGAATGTCGGCGTTGTCTTCGATGATGAGTAGGCGCATGGCAAGCTCAGGGCAAACACAGGTCGGGATGGCGCACCGCCACTGCCGGCCAGTCGAAACAGGGGCCGGGATCGGTCTTGCGGCCGGGGGCGACGTCGCTGTGGCCGGCGATGGCGGTGATCGGGTAACGCTGGCGCAGCGCCTCGATCAAGGGCCAGAGCGTGGCGTATTGCGCGGCGGCGAAGGGCGTGTCGTCGCTGCCGGCGAGTTCGATGCCGATGGAAAAATCATTGCAGTTTTCCCGCCCCTGCCAGCAGGACTGCCCGGCGTGCCAGGCGCGCTGGTCGGTGTTCACGAACTGCGTCAGCGCGCCGTCGCGGGCGATATAGAAATGGGCGGAAACCTGCAAATCGCAGATTTCCGCGAAATAGGGATGCGCCGCCGCATCGAGCCGGTTGAGGAAGAAATCCGTCACCGCCTGCGTCGCGAACTCACCGGGCGGCAGGCTGATGTTGTGCAGCACGATCAAGGACACCACAGCGCCTGCCGGACGTTCGCCGAAATTGGGCGAGGGGCAGCGGACGGCATTGTCCAGCCAGCCGTGTTTCAGCCCCATGCCATTCTCCCCGAGCGCAGCGGAAGACACCGTCAATCCTCCCGGGCCAGGCGGGCACTCAGGGATTGGGTGCTGATCTGCAGCAGATTCGCCGCTTGGTTCAGATCGTCGCCGGTATCGGCCAGGGTTTTCTGCAAGAAGGCGCTTTCCACTGCGTGTAAGCGCTCGCTCAGGGACGGGCTGGCTGCTGAGGCGTGGCCCATGTCGACGGGCGCTTCCAGCTGCAGATCCTGCGCCGTGATGCGCGCATCGGCGCACAGGGCGGTGGCCCGTTCGAGAATGTTTTCCAATTCGCGCACGTTACCCGGAAAGGTGTAGGCGGCCAGTGCGGCCTGCGCTTCCGGCGACAGTACGGGATGTTCGGGGCCGGAGAGGCGCAGCAAAATGTGCTGGGCCAGCGGCACGATGTCCTCGCTGCGCTCACGCAGGGGCGGCATGCGCAGTTCGATGACGTTGAGGCGGTAGTACAGGTCCTGGCGGAATTTGCCGCTTTCCACGCACTCGCGCAGATTGTGGTGGGTGGCGCAGAGAATGCGCAGGTCGACCGACTCCTCGCTGACCTGCCCCACCTTGCGCACCTTCTTCTCCTGGATGGCGCGCAGCAGCTTGACCTGCATGGCCAGCGGCAGATCGGCCACTTCGTCGAGAAACAAGGTGCCGCCGTGCGCTGCCTGGAAGAAGCCGTCGCGGTCGCTGTCCGCGCCGGTGAAAGCGCCCTTGCGGTAACCGAAGAATTCGCTCTCCATCAGGTTTTCCGGAATCGCGCCGCAGTTGACCGGCACGAAGGGGCCGCCGCTGCGGGCGCTGTGCGCGTGGATGAGGCGGGCGGCGACTTCCTTGCCGGAACCGGATGCGCCCGAGATATATACCGGTGCCTGGCTGCGCGCCAGCTTGTCGATCATCGTCCGTACCTGTTGCATGGCCGGGGAATCGCCCAGCAATTCCGGCTCGCCCGGCGCGGCGGAGGGTGATTCGGTTTCGGCACCGGGCAAACGCAGCGCTGCCTGCACGAGGTTGCGCAACTGCTCCAGGCCGATGGGCTTGGCCAGATAATCGAAAGCGCCCGCTTTCAGCGCAGCGACGGCATTTTCGGCGCTGCCGTAGGCCGTAATCACCGCCACCGGCAGACGCGCATGCTGCTCGCCGATGTGGCGTACGATCTCCAACCCGTCGCCGTCCGGCAGGCGCATGTCGGTCAAACACAGCTGGAAATCGTTGGCCTCCAGCGCTGCCCTGGCCTCGGCCACGCTCGCGGCGCACACCGCCGTCAGCCCCATACGCAGCAGGGTGAGATCGATCAGCTCGCGGATATCGGCTTCGTCATCCACCACCAGCACGCGCTTTAATTCAGTGCGCGGGCGGCGCTCATTACGGCTTACAGACACGTATCTCATCTCCCGGAAAGGACGAATTGTGCGCCTTGCGCCATGCCGGGGGCAAGCGGGGGCCGCCTCAGCATCTCGCCCAGAGCACCATAAAACCGTTCATGACAATTTGAAAAGGCCAAAAACCGAGTAAAAACAAGGGTTTTGGCCTTTTTTTGCCGGATGTATCTGAGGGGTTTTGCTGTTTAGTCTTCCAGCAGGCTGCGCAGCATCCAGGCGGTTTTTTCGTGCACGTCCAGGCGCTGTGTGAGGAGGTCGGCGGTGGGTTGGTCGTCGACTTCACCCACCAAGGGCAGCAGTTTGCGGGCCGTGCGGGCGGTGGCTTCCTGGGCGGCGACCAGGTGGCGCACCATGTCGTTGGCCTTGGGGACACCTTCGACTTCCTTGATTGAGGCGAGTTTGACAAATTCTTTGTAAGTACCCGGGGCGGGGAAACCCAGGGCGCGGATACGCTCGGCGATCTGGTCGAGGGCGTTCCATTGTTCGGTGTATTGCCCCATGAACATGACATGCAGGCTGTTGAATTGCGGGCCGGTAACGTTCCAGTGGAAATTGTGCGTCATCAGATACAAGGTGTAGCTGTCGGCCAAGAGGCCGGAGAGGCCTTTGACGATTTTTGCGCGGTCGGCTTCGGAAATGCCGATGTCGATATTCGGGGTTTTGACCTTTTTGGCGCTCATGGTGCTCTCCTGGTGTGGGTGGGGGGCGTGCCTCGCGCGGTGCGCAGGCGTGGAGACACTATAAGCAAAATTGCCGGGCCTCGCCAATGTGCGATGTGTATGGGGGCGATTGTGTGTAGATATCGGCTGCGGTATTGGCCCCGATCTCGGCGCTCATCTGCTCCAGGAAGCGGCTGGCGGCGGCGGGGGTCAGGATGCGAAAAGGCAGCCGGGTGCGCCCGCGCAGCTTGAGCAAGGCTTTGTCCTTGCTGACCAAGCAATCGGCCGGAATGCGGGCGGCCAGTTCGAGGAATTTCTGGTCGTCACGGTCGCGGCAGCGCGGCAGCGGCGGCGCTTCGGCTTCGGCTTGCCGGGTAATGAGTTTGCTATAGCGCGCCCAGCGTTCAGCCTGCATTGCCGGGGTCAGTTTGAGTTGCGGATAGTTGAGTACGCGCTGCAATTCATCGAGCGTGCGGGCATCGGCAAAACAGGTGATGCGCCCGGTTTCCAGAGCGTGCAGCAAACTCAGGGCGTCGGTATTGGCCCAGTGGAACAAATCGAGAACGACATTGGTGTCGAGGACGAAGCGCAGCATGGGGCGGATTATAATGCGCCCCCGCGCTGCGTGTTTGCCCTTGATTTTATGTCGTTTGATTCTGAAATTCTCCTGGCTCCCATGGAGGGGCTGGCCGATCCGCTGATGCGCGAGGTGCTGACGTCGATTGGCGGCTATGACTGGGGAATTTGCGAGTTTGTGCGGGTGACGCAAAGTGTTTTGCCACGGCGCACATTTTTGCGTACCTGTCCGGAGCTGTCGCAGGGCAGTCGTACCTTGGCAGGCACGCCGATGCGCGTGCAGCTTTTGGGTTCCGATCCGCAGTTCATGGCGGCCAATGCGCGGCGTTTGGTGGCGTTGCAGCCGGCAGGCATCGATCTGAATTTCGGCTGCCCGGCACCGACGGTGTTTCGTCATCGTGGTGGCTCGGCGCTGCTCGACGAGCCGCAGCTTTTGCACGCCATCGCCTCGGCCGTGCGCGCAGAAATCCCGGCGGGTGTGCCGTTTACGGCAAAAATGCGGCTGGGCATCCGCGATACGCACAAGGCCATAGATTGCGCCCAGGCTCTGGCGGCGGCGGGGATCGATGCCTTGATCGTGCATGGGCGCACCAAGGAGGACGGCTACAGGCCGCCGGCACGCTGGGCTGAGATTGGTAAGGTGGCGGCGGCGCTGAAAATTCCGGTGATCGCCAACGGTGAAGTGTGGTGCCTCGAAGATTGGCGGCAGATTCGCCAGGAAAGCGCTTGTGCGGCAGTGATGCTGGGGCGTGGCGCACTGGCCAATCCATTTTTGGCGCGCCAGATCAGGGCCGGCGAAGCGCATGATGCTCCCGCCGTTTGGCGTGCGCTACAGCCTTTTTTGGCGCGCTATTGGCAAGGCGTGCGCCAACGGGTATTGCCAGAGCACGCCGGCGGACGCCTGAAGCAATGGTTGATGCTGTTGCGCCGGCAGATGCTGGCGGCGGAAAATTTGTATGCCCAGCTGCGCCCGCTGAAAACGGCCGAGGCAATCGATGCGCAGTTGATCGCCCAGGGTATTTTGCCGGCCGATTTTGCAGCGCATTTTTCTCTGGAGTCCCCCTCTTTCCCCTATGCAAACTGAGTCGCAGAACAAAAATAACGAAAGCGAGAACGTCGGCCAGGGTAAGTCGCGCCCGGTGTTCAGTGCGCAAACCGGTATTCATGCCGATCTGGAACGGCAATTTCACCGCCACCTTGCGCAGCCCTGGCGCAAACCCTTTGCTTCGTACAATGAAGAGGCCTACGCGCAAGCCCGAGCGGCGCATGTGGTCTGGAATGCGGCCGCACCGCTCATTCTCGATGCCGGTTGCGGCGTGGGTTGGAGTACTTTGCATTTGGCGCAGACTTTTCCTGAGCATTTCGTTATCGGCGTCGATCAATCGGCCGCGCGCTTGCTGCGCGGCAAACCGCAGGCGCTGCCTGAAAATGCGGTGCTGGTGCGCGCCGATCTGGTCGATTTCTGGCGCTTGCTGGCGCAAAACGGGCTGCGTTTGGCGCGCCATTACAATTTGTATCCCAATCCTTGGCCAAAAATCGGCCATTTGTCGCGGCGCTGGCATGGGCATGCGGTATTTCCGGTGTGGCGCGCGCTGGGCGGGGTGGTCGAATGCCGCAGCAACTGGCGCATTTATATCGAGGAAATGGCGCAGGCCTTGACCTGGTTGGCGGAAAAACCGGTGGTGGCGAAGCGCTATGTGCCGGAAAAGGACATGACGCCGTTTGAGCAGAAATATCGTACTTCCGGTCATGCCTTGTGGCGCTGCGAGGTGGACTTTGGCTGAGGAAAAAAACTGCCAGACATGCGGTGCCTGCTGCGCGCGTTTTCGGGTGGATTTTCATCCGGCCGAGCTGGCAGGCGGTGCCTTTGCCTGGGGGGCGGGCGTGCCGCTGGAAATGACGGTGCGCCTGACGCCGAATCTGGTGCGCCTGGCCGGTACGGACGCGCAAGCGCCGCGTTGCGTGGCCTTGGCGGGCGAGGTGGGGCAGTCGGTGCGCTGCACGATTTACCCTGAACGGCCTTCGCCTTGCCGGGAATTTGATACGGAACATGAGGCCTGCGACCGGGCGCGGCGGTATTTTGGTTTGCTGTAATTCTATTGGCGTATGACCAAAGTCGTATTCAATGCGCGTGGTTTAACGGGTAAGCTCACCGAAGTTCTTGAAATCAGGCAAATTCATTGAAAATGGACGCAGTTGTAGACGAACAACAAATTTCTTCTTTGCTCAAGGGGGTGGATATTCCGCCGCGCCCGACGATTCTGCTTGAGCTCGACAAGGAGTTGGGCAAAGAAAATCCCAGCACGGCGGAACTGGTACGCTTAATTTCCAGTGACGTGGCGCTTTCCGGGCATCTCATGCAGGTGGCGAACTCCCCTGCGTTTGCCGGTGCCGCGCCGCTGTCTTCGATTACCCAGGCGGTGCAGTTTCTGGGTACGCGGTCGATTTTTTCCATCGTCGTCAGCCGGCTGTTGCAGGTGGCCTTGGAAAGCAAGCTGGAAGGGCGTCTCGAGCGTTTCTGGGAAAGCTCGACCTTAACCGCCAATTTGTGCGTTGAAATTGCCGAGCGCCTGCGCTGTTTGCCGGCGGATATCGCCTATACCTTCGGCCTTTTTCACGATTGCGGCATTCCTTTGTTGATGCGCCGTTTTCCCCAGACCAAATCGGTGCTGATGCAGGCCAATGCGGCCGAAGATGGCACATTCACCCAGATCGAAGACCGCTTGCTGGGCACCAATCACGCCGTGGTCGGCTATTTTCTGGCGCGCCGCTGGCGCTTGCCGGCGGATGTGGCGCAGGCCATTTTGCATCACCACGATTACAGCGTTTTGCTGCGTGCGAGCGAGTTTTCTCACACCATGCGGGCGCAGATTGCTGTCAGCGTGTTGGCCGAACACGCCATTCGCCTGCACACGCAAGGCGAGAGCGAAAATGAGTGGCCCAAGGCGGCAGCGGCGGTGTGCGCCTTTCTTGGGCTATCTCTGGGCGGCGTCGATGATTTGATCGAAGATTTACGCGACTACATCCACTGAAACAGCAGGTTTTAGCGCACCAAATCGAGTAGTTTGGCAAAGGCTTCGGAAAACTGCTGCAACCCCGTGCGTTGCAAGACCTCGCCGACGGTATCGAGATCGATACCCAGGGCGGCAATGGCGGCCAGTTGGTGTTCTGTATCCGTCGGGTCGGCGAGGAGCCTGGCCGCAGCTTCTCCGTGTTCGCGGAAGGCGACAAGGGTGGCGTCCGGCACGGTATTGATCGTGTTTTGACCGATCAGCTCTTCGACATAGCGTACGTCGCGATACGCCGGATTTTTGGTGGAGGTGGAGGCCCAGAGCAGTTTTTGTGCTTGCGCCCCGCCGGGTAATGCGGGCTGCTGCAGCCAGTCGGCGTAGGCGCGCCGGGCCATGGCGATGGCGGTTTTACCTTGCAGCGCGCTCGGTAATTCCGGGTCGAGCAGGCTGTCCAGACGGCTGATGAAAACGCTGGCGACCGAAGCGATGCGCTCGACGCTGTGGCCGGCTTGCCAACGGGCTTCGATCCCGGCGCGGTAAGCGGCTTGCACGGCGCTGAGTTGGGCGGGAGAAAAAATCAGAGTGACGTTGACATTGATGCCGGCCGCGACACAGGTCTGCAGGGCGCTGATACCGGCGGTGGTGGCCGGAATTTTGATCATGGCATTGGGGCGGGCGATGTCGTTCCACAGGCGCTGTGCGGCTTGTACGGTGGCGGCAGCGTCAAACGCCAGGGCGGGGGAAACTTCGAAGCTGACCAGGCCGGCGTGTCCGTGAGCGCTTTGGTAGGTCGGCAAAAAAAGATCGCAGGCGCGGCGCACGTCGGGCAGAACGAGATTTTCGAAACGTCTTTCAGCATCGCCCACGCTGCCTTTCAAGGTGGCAATGGCGGTTTGGTAGTGGGGATCGTTACGGATGGCGTTATAAAAAATGGCCGGATTGGAGGTGACGCCAGCGACGGCATCTTCTTTGATCCAGCGCTCGAGCTCGCCAGAGGCGATCAGTTCGCGGGAAAGATTATCCAGCCAAATTTGCTGGCCCAGGGCGGAAACGGCGGCGATGCGTGACATAGGTGCGTTGAGAAAATGAAGGATCGATGGGGTAGGCGGCTGTGAAAATCGCTCGTTGTGAGCGTATCAAAGAGTTTTGACAGATTTGTCGGAAACGCAATTTCAAGTTTTATCTGCTTGAATCAGCCGCGTGTTGATGAATGAAGTTGGCAAACGCTTGTGCTGAAAGCGGCCGGCTGGTGAGAAAGCCCTGATAGTAATCGCAAGCGTGGGCGCGCAGGAAAGCTAATTGCTCCGGCGTTTCGACGCCTTCGGCAAGAACCTTCAGGCGCAGTGTGTGCGCCATGGCGATGATGGTGGCGGCAATTTCCATGTCGTCGGCATTGTTCGGGATGTCGCGCACAAAGCTGCGGTCGATTTTCAGCACATCGAGCGGAAAGGCTTTCAGATACGACAGCGAGGAATAGCCCGTGCCAAAATCATCGATGGCGATGCGTACGCCCAGGGCGCGGATCTTGTTCAGCGTGGCGCTGACTTCTTGCCGGTGCTGCATGAGTACGCCTTCGGTCAGCTCCAGTTCGAGGTATTCCGCGGGAAAGCCGCTTGCGGCCAGCGCGGCGCTGATTTTGTCGACCAGATTGCCGTAGTGGAACTGGCGCGAAGACACGTTGACTGCCAGCGTCAGCGGCGCTAATCCGGCGTCGATCCAGGCCCGCCCTTGGCGGCAGGTTTCTTGCAACACCCAGTCGCCGAGCGGGACGATGAGGTTGCTTTGTTCGGCGAGCGGGATGAAATCGCCCGGCGGCATCAAGCCATGTTCCGGATCGAGCCAGCGCACCAAGGCTTCGGCACCAAAGATCTTGCCGCTGTGCGTATCGATCTGCGGCTGGAAGTGCAAAAGCAATTCTTGATTGCTGATGGCGCGGCGCAAGCGGGTTTCCAGGGCGATGCGCTGGCGGGCTTCCTGCGTCAGGCGTTCGGTGTAGAACTGGTAATGCCCGCGTCCTTCCGCTTTGGCGCGGTAGAGTGCGGCATCGGCCTGTTGCAGTAGTTCTTCCATGTTGTCGCCGTGCTCTGGATAGAGTGCGATGCCGATGCTGCAGCCGACGGCCACTTCGCTGCCATTGGGCAGGGTGACATTTTGTTCGATGAGTTGCGCGATATCTTCTGCCAGTTTGGCGGCGTCATCCGGGTGTTCCAGATTTTCCACGAGCACGGTGAATTCATCGCCGCCCAGACGGCAGACGGTGTCGGTGCCGCGCACCCGCTGGCTGAGACGGGCGGCGATCTGCTGGAGCAGGGCGTCACCCATGGCGTGGCCAAAGCTGTCGTTGATGTCTTTGAAGTGGTCTAGGTCAAGCATCAGCAGCGCCAGCCCCTTGCCTTCGCGCTGCGCCCGTGAGAGGGCGTGTTCGAGGCGGATGTGTAGCAGCAGGCGGTTGCCCAGGCCGGTCAGCGCATCGTGGTGGGCCATGTGTTCAAGTTTGGCTTCCGAGGCTTTCAGGCCGGAAATGTCGGCGTGAAAAGAGACGTAATGCAAGAGGTTGCCCGCGCCATCGCGAATGACATTGACCGACAGCAGCAAAGGGTATTCGCTGCCATCCTTGTGGCGGTTCCAGATTTCGCCCTGCCAGTAGTCGTGGTGGAGCAAGGTTTCTTGAATCAGCGCGTGGGCTTCTGGCTGGCGGGTGATCGAGCGCAGCAGCGCCGGTGTCTGGCCGCGCAATTCGTCCTTGCTGTAACCGCTCAGGCGGCATAGGGCGGAGTTGACGCGGACGATGCGTTGCTGCGGGTCGGTGACCAGAATGCCTTCGCGGCTGCTTTCAAAAACGTTATTGGCCAGCAAGCCTTGCAGGTAGGCGGCATGGCGCTCGCTGATGTCGCGCGAAAGTATGACGAAAGAACCTTCTTGGCCGCTTAACGGACGTTTGCGGGCGACGGACAATTCAAACCAGCGCTTGCCCCCGGGTAAATCCAGCATCACCTGCCGCCCGTGCGAGCTGCCCGTGCGGTCCGCTTCGTCGATGGCGGCGAGTACGGTATCGGCTGCCGTGCGGGATAAAACGTCGTGCACCTGCCGCCCGAGCAGGGTGTTTTTGTCGCGCGCGAGGAGACTTTCGTTTTCGGTCGTGATGTTGAGGTAACGCCCGCTGCGGTCGAATTCGAACAAGATGTCGGGAATCGCCTGCAAGGTTGCCTGCAAATCGTTGGTCAGCAGGCGTAAAGGCCGTCCGAAACGCCGGCTCAAGATGCGCACCACGAGGATGCCGATCACCATCAGGACGAGCACCAGGGCGGTGATGAGGATCGCCCCCTGGCGCACGGCAGCGGCGCGTGAGGCTTCCGACAAGCCGATCTGGATGCTGCCTTGTACCGTGCGTTCGAAGCCTGTGCGATAAGGCAGGGTGACTTCATGCAAGGGCTCGCCACGGTAGGAAATGCTGCGCGTGAAGGGGGTGAGGGTGTCGATCACCCTTTGGTTATTGGCTTGAATCTCCGCCGGCAGATGGGCGTCATTTTGGGTGGGATCGCTGTGTGCGAGAATTTTTCCGTCTGCGTCGGCAATCAGCAGATAGCGGATTTCCGGGTGTTGTTTTTGGATTTCTTCAAGCAAGAGGCGCGCTTGGTATTTGCTGGAAAAACCGATGTGGTTGATCGATTCGGCGAGCACGCCGGTGAGGAGGGTAGAGAGCCTTTCTTCTTCCTGATTGACGAGACGCTGCAATAAGACGTTGCCGGCGAGCAGCACCACGGCCATGAGCAAAAGAATCAGCGCGCCGAAAGCAAAGGCCAGGCGGCGGTTGAAGTCGCGAAACTGCTGCGCGCCCAGCGATGGGGTTTTTTGCGGGGCGTTCATGGGGTGTGCCGGGGCTGGTTGTTCCACACCGGTTGGGCCGCCGGCCAGCTCTTGCGGAAGCTGGGCGGAATCGGCCCTTGCCAGCCGGGGTAGGCGCTCAAGGTTTCGCGGGTGACGGGAAACACGGGTAGCAAGGTCTGTTGCGCCACTTTGCCGCCGCGTGCGAGCGTGGCGGCGTGGCGCATGGCTTGTGCGCCGAGCGGGCCGCAAAATTGTGCGGCATCGATCGCGGTCAGGCGGGCAGAGCGAATGTTTTCAACAGAGCGCGGATCACCATCGACACTGGCCACCAGGATTTCTTCTCGTCCGGCGCGGGCCAGCGCATCGACGATTGCCAGTCCGCCACCGTCGTTGACGGTGAAAATCGCATCGACGCTGCCGGGCTGGGGAAATTCGCGCAAGATGCTGGCTGCCGCGGCGCGACCCGCCACCGGTTCGACGGCCTGGTAACGGCGCAGAATCTGGTAAGGCCGCTGCCGTTCGCGTAGTGCATCGAGAAAACCGTCGAGGCGCTCGACGGTGGAGGAAACGCTGGGATAGTCCACCAAAATGAGGCGCAAAGTTTTTCCGGGAGGAAATTGGGCGGCGAGATATTCCCCGCCGAGATAACCCGCCTGGCGGTTGTCGGAGGTGACATAGGCGGCAAGCTTGCCGCCGCTGATGTATTGATCGTACGCCACGACAGGAATGCCTGCGGCATTGGCGGCGCGCAAGGGTTGCGCCAGCGCGGCGTTATCGGTGGGTTGTACGAGGATTACCTTGGGGCGCAAGGCGATGAGCTCATGCATTTGGGCGATTTGGCGCTCGATCCCGGCCGGGCCGTTGCCGGCAACTCGGGGAATGAGTTCCAGGGCCGGCTGGCCATTATGTTTCGCTTCGTCGTTGAGGCGTGCAGCTTCTGCTTCCAGGCCCTCGCGCATGGCGACCTGCCCGGGAATATCCATCGACCAGTACAGTACACCGATGCGCAGTACGTCAATGCGCAAATTTTCGGTGGCCAAGCTGGCAAAGCAGAACAAAAGACCGACGACAGACAGCAGCGCACGATAAATTTTCATGACAGCCTTCCCCCAAGACGGTCGCATTATATAAACGAAAACCTTCGCTGGGCGGCGCACTTCGGCTTGTTTTGCGCCTCTTTTGCGAAGGGGCGACAAAAAAGCGGCGGGTGAAAGCCTGCTCATGGGCGATAAGAAAACTGTGCCTGAGTCAACATCGGGGTGTGGCACTTGGGTGATCTAACATATAAAATATATAAGACTTGCGCGCCAAAGGATTTTGCTCTGCCGAAAACCGGTTACCTTGGTGCTGCGAAGGTCGTAAAATCTACCGTCCAATTTTCCTGTGCCCACCCTTTACGAAAGGAAGTCGCCGTGCTTGAAGCCTACCGTGCCCATGTTGCCGAGCGTGCCGCCCTCGGCATCCCGCCGCTGCCCCTGTCCAAACAGCAGACCACCGAATTGGTCGCCTTGCTGAAAAACCCACCCCAAGGCGAAGAAGCCGCGCTGGTCGAGTTGATTACCTACCGCGTGCCGGCCGGCGTGGATGACGCGGCCAAAGTCAAGGCCGAGTTTCTCGCCAAGGTCGCCAAGGCTGAGGAAAACTGCCCGCTGATCGCCAAGGAAAAGGCCACCGAACTGCTCGGCACCATGCTCGGCGGTTACAACGTCAAACCGCTGATCGACCTGCTCGGCTGCGCCTCCTGTGGCGCGGTTGCTGCCGAGGGCCTGAAGAAGACCCTGCTGGTGTTCGATTACTTCCACGATGTCGCCGAGCTCGCCAAAAAAGGCAATGCCAACGCCAAAGCGGTGATGCAATCCTGGGCCGACGCCGAGTGGTTCACCTCGCGCCCGGAAGTGCCGGCTTCGCAGAAGCTGACCGTGTTCAAGGTCACTGGCGAAACCAATACCGACGACCTGTCTCCCGCGCCGGATGCCTGGTCGCGCCCGGATATTCCGCTGCACGCGCTGGCCATGCTGAAGAACCCGCGCCCGGGTATCGAAGCCGACGAGGCGGGTATCCGTGGCCCGATCAAGCAACTGGAAAAGCTCGCCGCCAAGGGCAATCTGATCGCCTATGTTGGCGACGTGGTCGGCACCGGTTCTTCGCGCAAATCCGCCACCAACTCGGTGCTGTGGTTCACGGGTGAAGATATTCCCTTCGTGCCGAACAAGCGTTTCGGCGGCGTCTGCCTGGGCTCCAAAATTGCTCCGATTTTCTTCAACACCATGGAAGACGCCGGCGCGCTGCCGATCGAAATCGACGCCGGCCAGATGGACATGGGCGACGAAATCGAACTTAAGGTTGACGGTGCCACCGGCAAGGTCACGGCCACCAAGAACGGCGCGGTGATCGCCGAATCGCAACTGAAGACCCTGGTCATCCTCGACGAAGTGCGCGCTGGCGGGCGTATTCCGCTGATCATCGGCCGCGGCCTGACCACCAAGGCGCGCGAGGCGCTCGGTCTGCCGGTGTCCACCCTGTTCCGTCTGCCGCAAAACCCGGTCGATAGCGGCAAGGGCTACTCGCAAGCGCAAAAAATGGTCGGCCGCGCCTGCGGTCTGCCGGAAGAAAATGGGCAACAGCGGGGCATCCTGCCCGGCACCTACTGCGAACCGAAGATGACCACCGTCGGCTCGCAAGACACCACCGGCCCGATGACCCGCGACGAGCTGAAAGACCTGGCCTGCCTCGGCTTCTCCGCCGATCTGGTGATGCAATCCTTCTGCCACACCGCCGCTTATCCGAAGCTGGTCGACGTCAAGATGCACCGCGAACTGCCGTCCTTCATCTCGACGCGCGGCGGGGTTTCCCTGCGTCCGGGCGACGGCGTCATCCACTCCTGGCTGAACCGCCTGTTGTTGCCGGATACCGTCGGCACCGGCGGCGACTCGCACACCCGCTTCCCGATTGGTATCTCCTTCCCGGCCGGTTCTGGCCTGGTCGCCTTTGCTGCCGCCACCGGCGTCATGCCGCTCGACATGCCGGAATCGGTGCTGGTGCGCTTCAAGGGCAAGATGCAGCCTGGCATCACCCTGCGTGATCTGGTCAACGCCATTCCGCTCTATGCCATCAAGGCCGGCCTCTTGACCGTCGAGAAGAAGGGCAAGAAGAACGTCTTCTCCGGCCGCATTCTGGAAATCGAAGGTCTGCCGGATCTGAAGGTCGAACAGGCTTTCGAATTGTCCGATGCCGCCGCCGAGCGTTCCGCTGCCGCCTGTTCCGTGGCGCTCAACAAGGCACCGATCGTCGAATACATGCGCTCCAACATCACGCTGATGAAGTGGATGATCGCCGAAGGCTACCAGGACGCCCGCACCCTGAAGCGCCGCATCGCCGCCATGGAAGAGTGGATTGCCCATGGCACGCTGATCCAGGCTGACGCAGATGCGCAGTACGCCGCCGTGATCGAAATCGATCTGGCCGACGTGAAAGAGCCGATTGTGGCCTGCCCGAACGATCCGGACGACGTGAAAGTGCTCTCCGAAGTCGCCGGCGACAAGATCGAGGAAGTGTTCATCGGCTCTTGCATGACCAACATCGGCCACTTCCGCGCTGCCGGCAAGGTGCTGGACGGTAAATCCGACATCCCGACCCGTCTGTGGATCGCGCCGCCGACCAAGATGGACGCCATGGTGTTGAACGAGGAAGGCTATTACAGCGTGCTCGGCAAGGCCGGCGCGCGTATGGAAATGCCCGGCTGCTCCTTGTGCATGGGTAACCAGGCGCAGATCCGCAAGGGCTCCACCGCCATGTCCACCTCGACGCGCAACTTCCCCAACCGTCTGGGCATCGACACCCGCGTCTACCTCGGCTCCGCCGAACTCGCCGCCATGTGCGCCCTGATGGGCAAAATCCCGACGGTGGCGGAATACATGGAACAAATCCAGGTAGTCAATGCCAAGGCAGCGGATATCTACCGTTACATGAACTTCGACCAGATCGCTGATTTCGTTGAAGTGGCGGCAACGGTGGAGATGTAACGTCTAAGAATCGCGCTTAGTTCAATGCCTGAAAACCCCCGCCGTTACTGGCGGGGGTTTTGTTTTTAGACAGGGAAATTGCATAAAAGCGACGATGGAAGCCCGCACTGTTACCAAAATCGCCGATAGAGCGCTATCGGGTTTAGTTTATCACTCTCAGCGATATTTATGGCTTATCGCTGAGGGCGATATTTGCGTTTTATTGCCATTGGCGGTAAAGTGAATATATTGCCATTACCGATATCCGAGGCGCATATGCCTTTACTAACCTCGTTAACTACTATTCACACACCGGAGCAGTTGGGTGCCATCTTGCGGGACCAGCGCCGCGCAAGGAAGATGTCGCAGAGTCAAGTTGCGACGCGCCTTAACATCAGCCAGAGCTGGTTCTCTGAGTTGGAGCAGAACCCAGCGGAGCTTAATCTGGCTCGACTGCTGGTGCTCGCAAAAACGCTGGGGCTGGAAGTGATGCTCCGCGCGCAGGAGGCGAGCCCCGGCAGTACACCACGCGAGGACTGGTGATGGGGCGCAAGTCACATCAGCGGGTCTTGGCGCTTTGGATGAATGGCACTCGAGTAGCGTACTGGACGATATCGCCAAATGGCTACGATCAATTGCGCTACGACGAGGACTGGCTGCAGTCCGAGCGCCGGCGACCGCTGTCGTTGTCGCTGCCGCTGCAAACCGGTGTTATCCGGACTGCGGCAGTAGGGGCCTACTTTGACAACCTGCTGCCGGACAGCGACCCGATCCGCAAGCGCTTGCAGGCACGCTTCGGGACCGCAACGCGAGGCGCTTTCGATTTGCTGGAAGCGATCGGCCAGGACTGCGTGGGCGCGGCCCAACTGATGCCCCTGGGCAGCGAGCCGACCGATTACCGCAAAACGGAAGCGACGCTCCTGACCGAGGCCAAGGTGGCGCAGGCCCTACGCGACACGATCCTGCCCAGCGGCGGAATCCACCGGGAGGAGCACGCGGATTTTCGTATCTCGATTGCGGGGGCGCAGGAAAAAACTGCGCTTACCTTGATTGAAGGCCAGTGGTGCTTGCCGCACGGGGCCACGCCGACGACGCACATCTTCAAACTGCCTTTGGGCCTGGTCGGTGCACGCAAAGCAGATATGCGCACGTCAGTGGAAAACGAGTGGTTGTGCGCTCAGTTGCTGGATTTGTTCGGCATTCCGGTTGCCGAGACTGCGATGGCGACGTTCGAAGATCAAAAGGCGCTACTGGTGACCCGCTTCGACCGCCAGCGGATGGCGGAGGGATACTGGCTGCGATTGCCACAAGAGGATTTTTGCCAGGCACTCGGCTGTCAGAGTGCGCTGAAGTACGAAAGCGATGGTGGGCCTGGGCACGCGGAAATCGTCGAAAAACTGGTGTATTCACGCAATGGCCAAGACCTGGAGACATTTTTCCGTACGCAGGTCCTGTTTTGGATGTTGGCGGCAACAGATGGCCACGCCAAAAATTTCTCGATCCGACTGCTACCGGGGTCGGCGTACGAAATGACGCCGATGTACGACGTGCTTTCTGCCTGGCCAGTGACCGGGCAGGGGGACAATTTGCTTAACTACAAAGAGCTCAAGCTGGCAATGGCGCTCCGCAGCACAAATGCACACTACCAGTTGGAAAAGGTACAGGCCCGGCATTTCGTGCGCTTGGCAGAGCAGTGCCGTATTCCGCATGATTCTGCGATACGGCTTATCGAAGAGCTGATCGCGATGACGCCGAGCGTGATTGATAAGACGGCGGCATTGCTGCCCGATGGGTATCCAATGGATGTGTTTGAGGCGATCACCAAGGGGCTTCAGTGGTCGTCGGATCGGCTTGGTAAGAGCCTTGCGCTAGGTGTTTAGTCCCGCGGTGTAAGTCGGACGACGTAAATCGCGTTTGACGCCCGAAAACTCCCGCCCGCGTGCGGGAGTTTTGTTTTTCCGTCCAATGTTTGCGCGCTGGCTTTTTGCATCGATGGGGCGCGGTGCGCTGCAGGCAAGTGCGGTATCATTGCGCACTTTGCGGCGGCCGCCTGTTGAGTAGCGGCCGGGGTTCGTCGAAACGCCAACCAAGGATTTTGTGTGTATGTTTGATGCTGTTCGTAACAACAAGAAAATTGTGCAGGTTTTCCTGGTTTTGATTGCGCTGCCCTTTGCCTTTTTTGGTGTCGATTCCTTCCGTGACAGCGGGGCCGGGGCCGATGTGGCCAAGGTCGGGGAAGTCAAGATTTCACAGCAGGAATTCCAGCAGGCGGTGCGCGAACAGCAAGAAAGATTGCGGGCGCAAATGGGTGAAGTGGATCCAAAAATCCTGGATAACCCGGAATTTCGCCAAGCCATTCTCGATGATTTGATCGATCAGCGCGTGCTCTTTCAGGAAGCGCGCAAACGCCATTTGTTCGCCAGCGATGATGCTGTGCGCCAGGCGATTGCGGCGATTGCGGCATTTCACGATGAAAGCGGGCAGTTTTCACAAAAACGTTATGAAGCGCTGCTGAATGCGCAAGGCATGTCGCCGACAGGGTTTGAAGCGCAGGTGCGTCAGGATTTGGCCTTGCAGCAGCTGGCGGGCACCATTGGGCGCTCGGGCATCGTTTCGCAGCGCATCACGGACAAGGTGCTGGCCTTGCAAAGCGAGATCCGCCACGTCCAGGAATTCGTTTTGCCGGTTGAAAACTATGCTGCCAAAGTCAAGCTTGAGGAAGGCGCGGCGAAAAAGTTTTATGACGAAAACAATGAACAGTTCCGCACGCCCGACCAAGCCAAGGTCGAATATCTCGTGCTCGATGCGCAAAGTGTTGCTGCCAGCGTCAGCGACGAGGAAATCAAGGCGTGGTACGAGGGGCATAAAGAGCGTTACCAGCAGCCGGAAGAGCGCCGCGCCAGCCATATTTTGATTGGCCTGGAAAAGCTTGGTAAAGACAAGGCGCGAGCGAAGGCCGAAGAGGTGTTGCAGGAAGTCAATGCCAAGCCGGGGGCTTTTGCCGAGTTGGCCAAGAAGCACTCCGACGATCCGGGTTCGGCGGCGCAGGGGGGCGATCTGGGCTTTTTTGCGCGCGGCATGATGGTGAAACCCTTCGAGGATGCCACCTTCTCCTTGCAGGAGGGGGCTATCTCGGGCTTGGTCGAATCGGATTTTGGTTTTCACATCATCAAGCTGACGGGGAGCCACGCGGCGCGTGAAAAACCGCTCGCCGAGGTGCGTTCTGAAATTGAAAATGAGCTGAAAACTGCCGCCGCCGCGCGTAAATTTGCCGAAGCAGCAGAGAGTTTCAGCAATATGGTCTATGAGCAGTCGGATAGCCTGCAGCCGGTGGCCGATCAGTTCAAACTGAAAATTCAGAAAAGTGACTGGATCGGGCGCGAAGCCAATCCGGCCAATGGCGTTCTCGGAAATGCCAAGCTCTTGGCCGCCGTATTTGGCGATGAAGCAGTCAAAAACAAGCGCAATACGGAAGCCGTCGATGTCGGTCAAAACACCTTGGTTGCGGCGCGAATTGCTGAATACAAAGCGGCTTCGGTGCAGCCTTTCGAAGGTTTGCAGGCGACCATCGAAAAATTGCTCCTGGGTCAGGAAGCGCAAAAATTGGCGCGCGCCGATGGCGAGGCGCGCTTGAGTGCCTTGCAAGGCGGCACAGATCAGCTCGCCTGGGGTGCCGACAAACTGGTGTCGCGTATGGATGCCCGTTTGCTGCCGCCGCAAGCCGCCCCCCTGGTGTTCAAGATGGATGCCGCCAAGCTGCCGGCCTACGTCGGCGTTGATCTGCCCGGCAAGGGGTATGCCTTGTATCGATTGAGCAAGGTGGCGGCGGGCACCGAAATGGATGCAGCACGCCGGCAAAGCCTGCAAGGGCAGCTACGCAGCTTCGCCGCGCAACAAGAAGTGGCGATGTATCTGAGCGCTCTGCGCGCGCGCTACAAGGTGGATGTCAATGCCAAGGCCCTGGCGGGGGCGAGCGAACGCTGACCGCGTCTGTTTGCACAAATTTTGCATCAAGCGACAAAAAAGGCGGTTGGTAACCGCCTTTTTTGTCGCTGTTTTGCTGCAGGCGAATCAAGATTTCAGCGCTTCGTAAGCATCGTGCGCGGAGAGAAAAATCTTGCCGTGCAGCTTCTGCTCTGGCGTTTGCCACCAGGGCGCGTGCGCCAGGCGATCCTGCACGGGGCCTTTGATCTCCGCTAGATGCAGGCGGATGCCGCGTAAGGCCAGTTCTTCTGCCCAATCGGCGAGTGCTTCGGCGGCGGTGGCATCGATCCAATTTACGGCGCTCATGATGAAAACGACGTCGCGTAACGCGTTCTGTTGTGCCAAGGCATCGCGTAGGCGGCTTTCGACGGCGGCCAGGTTGCCAAAAAACAGGCTTTCATCGATGCGTAAAAACAGCACATGGGCCAGGGTGTCGACCTTGTGACGCTCGATATTGCGAAAATGCGTGCTGTTGGGCAGGCGGCCGACAATGGCGATGTGCGGCGTACTGGCGCGGTAGAGGTGGGTGGCAAGAGAAAATAGAACGCCTAGGGCGATGCCGCTTTCCAGGCCGAGAAAACCTACGCCCAAGGCGGTTCCCAGGGCGGCGATGCCATCGGCCCGGTCGTATTGCCAGGCGCGGCGCAGCGCGTGCAGGTCGAGCATGCCCCAGGCGGCGACGATGATGCTGGCGGCAAGCATGGCGAGCGGCACCTGCGCAAAAAGTGGCGCTGCGCCAAGCGCGACGACGAGCATGACGACGCCGGCAACGATGCTTGCCAGCGGTGTTTGTGCGCCGGCCGCAACATTGATCGCAGTGCGCGACAGTCCGCCGCCAACGGGCATGCCGCCACAGCCGGCGGCAAGTAGATTGGCCCAACCCAGGCCGTGCAATTCGGCATTGCTATCGATGCGCTCGCGCCGTTTACTGGCCAGGGTTTGCGCCATGGAGATGTTTTGCACCATGCCGACCAGGGCGAGCAAGGCCATGGGCAACAGTAGGTTGCTGACGTGCGTCAGGCTGGGTAAAACGGGCAGCTGAAGCGGTGTCGCCGTCGAAAAACTACCGACGACGCGCAGCGGGTAGTGGGTGGTGAGAGCAAAATTTGCCACGAGTGCGGTGGCGGCAAAAATGAGCAGCAAGGGCAAAAGGCGTAGCAGAAACAGCACGCCTCGAGCGCCGGGCGTCTGCATCGAGCGGTAGTGGGTGGCGCAGCGGCGCGTCAGGGCGAGGATGAGTAAGCTCCCCAGGCCGATGCTGCTGTTGATGTCCCAGAATTCGCCTTGGCCGAGGGCCGCAATGGCCGCGCCGACATCGGGCGCTGCGCTGGGCAAGGTGAAAAAATATTTGAGCTGACTGAGGATGATCAAAATCGCCGAGCCGCTGATGAAACCGTTAATGACCGGGCGGCTCAAAAGTTGGGCGAGAAAACCCAGGCGCAGCCAGGCGGCGGCGATGAGCAAGAGGCCGCAGCCGAGGGCGAGCGTGGCGGCGAGGCTGAGATAGAGGGGCGAGCCCGGTGTCGCCAGCGGCGAGAGCACGGCGTAGGTCATGAGCGAAGTGATCGCCACCGGCCCTACCGCCTGCACCCGGCTGCTGCCCAGCCAGGCGTAGGCAATGGCCGGCAGGATGGAAGCGTACAGACCGGCCTGCGGCGGCAAGCCGGCGAGCAGCGCGTAGGCGAGGCTTTGTGGAATGACCAGTAGGGCGGTGACGAGGCCGGCTACGACGTCGCTGCCCAGATGTTCGCGCGGATAGGGCGCGGCCCAGTCAGGCCGCCAGCGCATGTTCGGGCCGTTGCATGAAAACAAAACGCCGGCCGGGAGAAACCGGGCCGGCGTTGCGAGGCAAGGCAGACACGCCTTAAGCGGGCAGCGGCTCGGCGTTGCCCAGTGCGGTGGTGTTCATGCCGCCATCGACATACATGATTTCGCCGGTGATGCCGCTGGCCAAGTCAGAGAGCATGAAGGCGGCGGCGTTGCCGACTTCGTCGATGGTCACATTGCGGCGCAGTGGTGCATGGTGCGAGTTGTACGAGAGCAGTTTGCCGAAATTGCCGATGCCGGAAGCCGCCAGGGTTTTGATCGGGCCGGCGGAAATGGCGTTGGCGCGGATACCTTCCGGGCCGAGGCAGAAAGCCAGATAACGGGTGGCCGCCTCCAGGCTGGCTTTGGCCAGGCCCATGGTGTTGTAATTGGGCATGGTTTTTTCTGCACCGAGGTAAGTCAGGGCCAGGGCAGACGCTTTGCGCCCCTGCATCATCGGGCGGGCCGCCTTGACGAGTGCCGGGTAGCTGTAAGACGAAATTTCGTGGGCGATGCGAAAGGCTTCGCGCGAGATGCCGTTGAGAAAATCGCCCTCGATGGCTTCGGTCGGGGCATAGGCAATGGAATGCACCAGGCCGTCGAGGCCGTCCCAGTGCTGGCGCAGCGCGGCGAAGGCGTTGTCGATTTGTTCGTCGCTGGCGACATCGAGCGGAATCACCACGTCGCTGCCGAATTCGGCAGCAAATTTCTTGATGCGTTCTTCAAAGCGCTCGCTCTGGTAGGTAAAGGCGAGCTGCGCACCTTCGCGGTGGCAGGCTTTGGCGATGCCATAGGCGATGGAATGCTTGGACAAGAGTCCGGTGAGCAGAATTTTTTTGTCAGCAAGAAAGCCCATGAAATTTTTCTCCCTAGGGGTTTAGCCGCGGAATTATAAACCGAGAATGTGCGCCATTCGCAGCCATTCGCAGCCCTATGTGCCTTCTTGAAGAGGCGTTGTGTCAGGGAAGAAGGCGTCGACTGCGGCAGAAAATAGACGCAAGCTTCTGCCTTGGGAATATAATCCAATGCTTATTTTCCAACTGAAGGAGATGCCATGATCGGCCTTCTCGCCCGCCTGACCAAACACCTGACGCTCGCCATTCCGCTCACCATGCTGCTCGGTTTTCTTTATGGCGTGCTAATGCCGACGCAGGGCATGCGCCACCTCGTCGTGCCGCTGACCTTTCTCATGGTGTATCCGATGATGGTGACTTTGAAAGTTGCCACCTTGCGCGAAGGGGGCGGCGGCAAGGCGCAAGTTTTGGCGCAACTCATCAATTTCGCCATCATCCCTTTTGTCGCTTATGCTTTGGGCCGCCTGTTCTTTCCTGAGCAGCCTTTTTATGCAATCGGTTTGTTGCTGGCCGCTTTGCTGCCAACTTCGGGGATGACCATTTCCTGGACGGGTTTTGCCGGTGGCAATCTCGTCGTGGCGATTAAAATGACGGTACTCGGGTTGATCCTGGGTTCGTTGGTAACGCCATTTTATTTGCAGTGGTTGATGGGGGCGGCGGTGTCGGTCGATTTGCTGGCGGTGTTCTGGCAGATTTTGTTCATCGTTTTTTTGCCCATGCTGGCGGGGCAGTTGACGCAGCGTTTTCTGCTCAAAAAATACGGGCAAAAAATATTCCAAAGCGAATGGGGGCCGCGTTTTCCGCCCTTCTCCACACTCGGTGTGCTGGGTATCGTGTTTGTTGCCATGGCCTTGAAAGCGCAGCAATTATTGGCGCAGCCGGCAGAGTTATTGCAATTATTTATGCCGCTATTGGCGCTCTATGGCATCAATTACGCACTGAGCACCTTGGTGGCGCGCAGCTTGTTGCCACGCGGCGAGGCCATTGCCCTGGTTTATGGCACAGTAATGCGTAATTTATCGATTGCCCTGGCTTTGGCGATGAATGCTTTTGGTGCGGCAGGCTCTGATGCGGCTTTATTGATCACCTTGGCTTACATCATTCAGGTGCAATCGGCAGCATGGTATGTGAAATTAACCGATAGATTATTCGGTGCAAAGCCTGCTTAAAACCAAATTTAAATTTATATGGGCATTGGATTGAAAAAGCTGTGTAATTCGATTAAATTGCCAGGCGTTTTATTTAACAGGAGTTTGCGATGAATCTGTCTGCTTTGAATTTTTCTGAATTGCGCAGCCTGCAAGAAGCCGTTACCGCAGAATTGAAGTTGCGCGCAGTGCAAGAGCGTGAAGCGCTGCGTAACGAGCTGGTGCACTTGGCGCAATCGCGCGGCTTTAGTGTCGATGAGCTGTTTTCTGACAAGATCAAGCAAAAAGGCGCTCCGGGGCGCAAGGTGAGCGTGAAATACCGCCATCCGCTCGACGCCGGCCTGAGTTGGAGCGGGCGCGGGCGCAAGCCGAAATGGGTGGAAACCTGGTTGGCCGAGCAAGGCAGTATGGAAGCTTTGTTGGTTGCTTGATTTAGAATAACGAACTTTTGTTGGAGCGCCCCTGTGCAGGGGTTTGCCGTGCCTGGGGGTTGTCGCTCCCAGGCCGTGTCGCCCGCGTGCGGGCGTGGATCAAACATGCGTATTCTTTTAAGCAATGATGACGGTTATTTTGCGCCGGGGCTGGCGGCATTGGCCGAGGCTTTGTCGGATTTTGGCGAGGTCGTGGTGGTCGCCCCGGAGCAAAATCGCAGTGGCGCAAGCCATTCTTTGACCTTGGATCGGCCGTTGATCGTCAAACAGGCCGCCAACGGGTTTTACTATGTCAACGGCACGCCGACTGATTGCGTGCATCTGGCGGTCAGTGGCATGCTCGATGCCATGCCGGATCTGGTGGTTTCCGGCATCAATGCCGGGGCCAATATGGGCGACGATACGATTTATTCCGGCACGGTGGCAGCGGCCACCGAAGGTTATTTGTTGGGTATTCCGTCGATTGCCTTGTCGATGACGACCTTTGATTGCCGCCATTTCGCCACCGCCGGGCGCATTGCGCATCAACTGGTCGAGCGCCATATTCAGCAGCCGGTCAATGAGCCGGTTTTATTGAACGTCAATATTCCGGATATTCCTTTTTCTGAAATCCAGGGTTTGGAAGTCACCCGCCTGGGCCGCCGACATAAAGCGGAACCCGTGGTGCGCAGTGTGTCGCCGCGTAAGGAAACCGTGTATTGGATCGGTGCCGCCGGTGCGGCGGCAGACGCCGGGCCGGGTACGGATTTTCATGCCGTGGCGCAAGGGTGGGTGTCGGTCACGCCTTTGCAAATCGATTTGACGCACGCGGATCAACTCAGCCGCATTCGGCAGTGGGTGGCATGAATTCCGCTTCTTCTTCGCCGGCCGCGCGTCACGGTGTGCAAGGCATAGGCATGACCTCGCAGCGCACGCGCGCGCGCATGATCGAGCGGCTGCGGCAAAAAGGCATTGCCAATGAGCGGGTGTTACAGGCGATGAGCGCCGTGCCGCGCCATATTTTTGTTGAAGAAGCGCTCGCTTCCCGGGCTTACGAAGACACTGCCCTGCCTTTGGGGTTGGGGCAGACGATTTCTCAGCCGTACATCGTGGCGCGGATGATCGAATTACTGCTCAACAACCGTCCGGGGTTGGGTAAAACCCTGGAAGTGGGGACCGGTTGCGGTTATCAGGCGGCGGTGCTGGCGCAGTTGAGCCCCGAGGTCTATAGCGTCGAGCGGCTGGCCGCTTTGCTCGACAAAGCCAAGACGCATATGCGCGTGTTGCAGCAGTTCAACGTGCGCTTGAAACTTGCCGATGGCCATTTTGGTTTGCCGGAAGCCGCCCCTTTTGACAGCATCATCGTGGCGGCAGCCGGTGCTGCGATTCCGGCAGATTTGTTGCGTCAGCTGGCACCCGGCGGGCGTCTGGTCTTGCCGGTTGGGGGCGAATCACAGTATCTTTGCATGCTTGAATACACCTCGGAAGGCTTTGTCGAGACGCGTTTGGACCCGGTTCGCTTCGTCCCGCTCTTGCCAGGAATACAATGAGCAAACTTTATTTTCCCCTGTTTTTTATCTTGACCGCGACGGCCTGCTCGCAGGCTCCGGCCCCCGCTGTGACGCGCGAACCCAGCGCCCCGACGGCGGCAGCGCGTCAGGCTGGCCCGGGGGAATACCAGGTCAAGGCGGGGGACACCTTGTACCGCATCGCCCGCGAACACGGGATGACGCCGGCCGAGTTGGCCGAGCTCAACGGCATCGACAATCCCGCCCTGTTGCCGGTTGGGCAGATTCTGCGTTTGCGCCAAGCTGCTGCGGCGAACGCGGGGGGGGGCGGTGCGGCAGAAGTGAAAGCGACACCCATCGGCAGTGCCGGAGGGGTTGAGACGCGCGCCCTGGAGGGCGGTGCATCGGCAGTTACCAAGCCGGCCGGTGGTGTGCTGCAGGAACCGCGCGGCGGCAAAGTGCCGTATTCGGAAGAGGCGCAGGCCCGCTTGAATGGAACGCCTGCCGCTGCGCCGGCACCGGCAAACACCTCGCCGCCCGCCGTTACGGAAGCCCCCACCGCCACGACCGTGCCAGCGGGGGCGGCGCAAGCCGCCGGAGCCGGTTTGATCTGGCCGAGCGAAGCGAAAATTTCCGCCCCTTACAACGGCAGCAGCAATAAAGGCATCGACTTTGCAGGCAAACAAGGCGATGCCGTGCAGGCCGCCGGCGAAGGCAAGGTGCTTTTTGCTGGCAATGGCCCGCCGGGTTACGGCAAGCTCGTTATTGTGAAACACAGTACCGATCTGCTCTCGGTCTATGCGCACAACAGCAAATTGCTGGTGAAAGAGGGGCAGAGCGTGACCCAAGGCCAGAAAATCGCTGAAATGGGCAATAGCGGCACCGATCGCGTCAAGCTGCATTTTGAAATTCGGCGTCAAGGTATGCCGGTCGATCCCCTGCCTTTCTTGCCCAAGCGCTGACGATGGGCCGCGGCGACGACCAGGACGAGGATCTGCCGTCGCCGGATGCGGCTTGGAACGCCGCGCTGCATGAGGCCTCTGCCGATGCCGGCAGCTTGCTGGGCGACATCACCCAAACCTATTTGAACGAAATCGGCGAGCACCCCTTGCTCAGTGCCGAAGAAGAGCTCGCCACGGCGCGCCGGGCGCAGGCAGGCGATATGCGCGCGCGGCAAACGATGATCGAGCGCAATCTGCGCCTCGTGGTGTATCTGGCGCGCCGCTACCAAAACCGGGGCATGGCGCTGCTCGATTTGATCGAAGAGGGCAATCTCGGCCTCATGCACGCGCTGGAGAAATTCGATCCGGAGCGCGGTTTTCGTTTTTCCACCTACGCCACCTGGTGGATACGCCAGCACATCGAGCGCAGTCTGATGAATCAGGCGCGCACCATTCGTCTGCCGGTGCATGTGGTGAAGGAAATCAACCTGGTGCTGCGCGCGTTACGCCATTTGGCGCTCGACGATCCGCACGAGGCCAGTCCGGAAAAAGTAGCGCGTCTGCTCGATCGTCCGCTGGCGGATGTGCAGCGCATTCTGGCGCTGAATGAGCACATCGCATCACTCGATGCGCCGCTCGACATCGATGCCAATCACAGCATGGTCGAATTCATCGTCGACGATGCGCCAGGCAGCGATCCAGAAAGCAGTCTGGAGCGCCAGCAAATCGAAACCTTGGTTGCTGCCAGCTTGCATGAGCTGACGGAACGTCAGCGTTACATCATTGAGCGCCGTTACGGCCTGAATGGCTGCGATACGGAAACCCTGGAAGCCCTCGCCGAGGCGCTCGGCCTGACCCGCGAGCGAGTGCGCCAGATTCAGCAGGAAGCCTTGCGGCGTCTGCACGAACATCTGCGCCGCCAGCGCATGGGGGGCGAGGCTTTGCTGTGAGTGACGCTAGGCTGTGTTCAGGAAAGCTGAGCACGGCCGGGCCGATGCCATGCAACACGGCGCAGTTTATTGTTGCGCCAATGCGTTTGCTGCAATTTTTGCCAGGCGCATCGCTTCCGCGAGTTGAAACACCGACATGGCGTAAAAGCTTGAGCGGTTGTAGCGGGTGATGACGTAAAAATTCTCCAGACCCAGCCAGTATTCCGTACTTTGCGCCGGGCTGACGAGGTCGATCAGGCAGACCTGGGCATCCGCGGCGATGTCGGCGTGCAGGCCCTCGGCAAGGAGATTGCCGGCGCGTAGCGTCGGGCGGATGCCGGCTTCCAGCCAGCGCTCGGCGGGGGCGCTCTCCTGCAGGCGGGCCGGTACAGCAATGGCGGCATCTTTTTGCCAGCCGTGTTGTTCGAGAAAGCGTGCCACGCTGCCAATCGCATCTGGCACGCTGTTGGCGAGATCGATGCGTTGGTCGTTGTCGAAATCGACGGCGTAGCGGCGCAAGCTGCCTGGCATGAATTGCGGAATGCCCAGTGCGCCGGCAAAAGAGCCTTTGATGGTCAGTGGATCAACTGCGTTTTCGCGGCTCATGAGCAGGAATTGTTCCAGTTCAGTGCGGAAAAATTCCGCTCGCCGGGGGTAGTCGAAAGCCAGGGTGGCCAAGGCTTCATAGACGCCGAAGTTGCCGGTGATACGCCCGTAAAAGGTTTCGACACCGATGATGGCGACGATGATTTCTTCCGGCACACCATACAGCGCGCGGGCGCGCGCCAGGGTGGCGGCGTTTTCTTGCCAGAAGCGCAGGCCGCCTTGAATGCGCTTGGGTTCGATGAAACGGGCGCGATAACGCGTCCACGAACGCTGGCCGGGCGAACTCGGCGGCTCCATCAGCTGAATGACGCGCGGGTTGGTGCGCAACTGCGTCATCTGCGCGATCAACTCTGCCGCCGAAAAACCTTGGCGTTGCGCCAGATCCTCGGCAAAGGCAAGGGCTTGCGGTAATTCGGCGATGGTTTGCGCGCCTGCCGTGCTGGCGAGGGCAAGGCAGCAGGCGGCCAGGAAATGACGTACACGATTCACAGGAAACTCCGGCGGGGCAGGGCCGCTGCGGCGGCGCGCAAGGCGGCAAGATGTTCGCTGCCGTCAGGGGCGTAACGAACGTGAAGGAAGGCGCTAATCACGGGGTGCAGTTGGCGGGCCAGTTCGGGGTGTTCTTTTTGCAGGCGCTCGGCCAGCGCCAGCGGGCTTTCGGACGGCGCGCAGTGTACCCCGGTTCGACGCAGGGCGTCTTGCCAGATGCGTATTTCGGGCGGGAGTTTGTGGCGTTGATGTAGCAGAAGCAGGGTCAGCAGCCCCAGGCTCAGGAGGCTCAGACTGCCCAGCAGCCAGGCCAGCGTCTGCCAGCCGCCGGGCAGCCCCAGTTTTTCCAGTAGATCGCGCTGACGCAACGAGTCGTAGCCCAGCACTTCCTGTTGCCAGGCGTTATTGAGCGCTTCCCAGCGGCGCAGCAAAGGGCGCAGCCAGTCGTTTCCGGCGCGCATGAAGAAGGGCAGGGGCTCGCCTGCGGAAAGCGCGTTGGCCAACCCCTGTTCGATGCGCTGCGGCGCAACCGCTGCGGTCGGGTCGATGCGCACCCAGCCGTGTTCCGCCAGCCACACTTCGGCCCAGGCATGGGCGTCTGACTGGCGCACTACGAGAAAACCGTCGTGCGGATTGATCTCGCCGCCCTGATACCCCGTCACCACCCGCGCCGGAATGCCGGCGGCGCGCATCAGCACCACGAAGGCCGCGGCATAGTGCTCGCAAAAGCCGCGCCGGGTAGAGAACAGAAAATCATCGACGCTGTGGTGCCCGAGCTGCGGCGGTTGCAGTGTGTAGTAAAACGCTTCGTTGCGAAAATGCGCCAGCGCCGTGGCGATGATCTCCTCCGGGCTGTTGCGCGCGCGCCACTCGGCGGCCAGCGCCAGGGTGCGCGGGTTGAAGCCGGCGGGCAGGGCGAGATTGGCCGCACGCACCGCCTGCGTTTCCTCGCGGTTGAAACGGTAATCGAGGGCGGCGCTCAGGCGAAAGCGGTGGCGGCTTTCCAGCGCGCGTGGCAACAGGGTGGTGAGCCGGGTGTCGGTGCGAGCGTCCGCAGGCAGACGCTGCGGCGCATCCAGCGCCAGTAGCCAGCGCTGGCCGTGCGCTTCCAGCGTCAGTTCGTAGTGCACTGGCGCGCTCAGGGCTTCGATTGTGGTTTCGCTCTCAGCCTGGGCTGGCGCAGGCGGGGCGCTTTGCCAGCGCCGGCCGTCGAAAATTTCCAGCACCGGGCCGCGCCAGTACAGGCGGTTTTGTGCCGGCGGCGCAGTGGCAAAGCGCGCGCGAAAGGCAATCGCGCCGTTCTGTACCAGTTGCCCGATGCTGCCGGGTGCCATGCTCTCGCTGAGGCCGGTTCTGGCGCTGAAGGCGTCTTGCGGCATGCCCCACAGCGGGCCGGGGATGCGCGGAAAAAAGAGGTAGAAAATCAGCATCAACGGCATGGCCTGCGCCAGCAGGCGCGCCGATTGCGCCAGCAGCGGGCGCACGGCGAGTACGCCGGCGTGCAGGCGTAGCAGTGCCGCCGTGATCAACCACAGGGTAAACAGCATCCAGAGCGCCGTGGGGATGTCTTGCGCTGCAAAATAATGCGTCAGCAGCAGGAAATAACCGAGCATGATGACCACCACCGCATCGCGGCGCTGGCGCATTTCGAGCAGTTTCAGGGCCATGAACAGCACCAGAACGGCAACCCCCGGCTCGCGTCCGAAAAAACTGCCGAATTCGAGCCGCACCGCCAGCGCCCCGGCGAGCGCCAGAGGCAGCAACAGCCAGCGCACCGGCAGACGGCGGTCGCCGCGCCAGAGCAAGACCGCCCACGCCCAGCACAGCGCCGCCCAGGCGCTCAGCCAGAACGGCTGGGTCAAGACGTGCGGCAGCGTGGTGGCGAGCGCCACCGCAAACAGCCAGGGCGGCTCGCTGCGCGCCAGTGTCGGCGGGGGTGGGGCGGTGCGTTTGAACCAGCGTTTCATGCTGAAAGAATCATTGGGGGGTCCGGGCGCGCATCCAGCAGGTGTATGCCCCAGGTGCAAAATGAGCAAAAACGCACTGAAAAATCAGCGTTCATCCGCGTCATCCGTGTTTGAAATGCGGTTTTCGGCTTCATTCCGCTCACCCCGGATAGAGCGCCAGGGCCTCCAGGCAGCGCAGGCGGTGCGCTTCGCCGCTGTCCGAGGCGAGCACGATGCCCGGCAGCCTGAGCGCAAAACGGCGCTGTTCCTGGCTGGCGCGCAACACCCAGGCGCAGAGGATGGACAGGCGTTCTTCCACCGAAAGCCGCGGCTCGAGCTCAGCCCAGTCCAGTAACAATTCACTGCTGCTGGTGCCGGAAAATTCCTTGATCAGCAGCGGCCCTCGTCCGTCGCTGCGCGCCTCGGCCTTCCAGGCGACGTGGCGCAAAGGATCACCCGGCTGGCGCTCGCGCAGGCCAGAAAAATCCTCGCCGCCCGCGGAGGCGTGCGTACCGGCGGCGCTGCTGGCGGCACTGGTTTGCGGCAAGGGGCGGGCGCTGGGCTGCGGATAAACCAGCACGCGCAGCGCCGGCCAGGGCAGGCTCCAGGCGGTGAACAAGCCCAGCGGATAGCGGCTTTCCAGGCGCAGACGCGGCAATTCCAGCCAGCCGCGTTGCTGGCTCGGCAAGGCGACCAGCACGCACTCCTGGCGGTTCGCGGCGATAGAAAAATCAAGCGGCAGTTCTGCCTTGGCCGATAAGCGCAAAGCGTAACGCGGGCGGGGTGTGGGGTTGTCGAGGGCGAGCTCGAATTGGGCTACGTCTCCGGCAAATACGGGTGAGGCGCGCCGGGCGGTGAGCGACAAACCGTGCAGGTTGCGAAAGGCATGCACCAGGCTCACCAGGCCCAGTGCGGCGAGCAGAAACACCAGCCCGTGCCCCAGCGCCAGGTTGTAATTGATGGCCCCGAGGAGCAGGGTGAGCAGTACGAGCGCAAACAATAGGCCGCTGCGGTTGGGCAGGAGGTAGATGTTGCGCCGGGTCAGCGTACACGGCGCGCTCTGCGGGCGGGGGGTAGGGAACAAGCACGCAAACACGCGTACAAAAAAGCGCCGCCAGAAAGGTATTTGGCCGGTGGCGGCCGGCGCGTGCGCGGGCGTGTTTTTTTCGGCATGAGGCTGCGCTTCCATCCCGATCACCTGCTGTGGGTACATTCAGGGAATGGCGACGCTGGCGAGCAGGCGGGAAATTTCGCTGCCGCTGGCTGGGCTGCCGTTGTTGGCCGACAGCAGGCGGTGTTGGGCAACGGAAAGGAAGACGGCCTGCACGTCGTCGGGCAGGACCATGTTGCGTCCGGCCAGCCAGGCCCAGGCGCGGGCAGCCGAGAGGAGCGCCAGCCCGGCGCGCGGCGACAGGCCATGCCGCCAGGCCGGGTTTTCCCGGCTCGCCGCGAGCAGGGCTTGCAGGTAATCGATCAGCGGCCCCGACGCATGTACGCTGCGCACCTCGGCCTGCCAGGCCAGCAGTTGCGCCGGTTCGATGAGCGCGGCCAGCGCTGCGCTCTGCAGGTGGCCACCATCACCCGCCAGCAAGGCGCGCTCGGCCTGGCGATTGGGATACCCCAGGGTCAGGCGCATGAGAAAACGGTCGAGCTGGGATTCCGGCAGGGCAAAGGTGCCGATCTGGCTGGTCGGGTTTTGCGTGGCGATGACGAAAAACGGCTGGGGTAGCGGGCGGCTTTCGCCATCGACGCTGACCTGGCCTTCGGCCATCGCTTCCAGGAGCGCGCTCTGGGTTTTCGGCGTGGCGCGGTTGATTTCATCGGCCAGCAGCACTTGCGTGAAAATCGGGCCGGGCAGGAAGCGGAAGCTGCTTTCCCCAGGCGCGCCCTGGCGCTCGAAAATGCTGATGCCGGTAATGTCGGCGGGCAGCAAATCCGCCGTGAATTGCACGCGCGCGAACTGCAGGCCGAGCAAGCGGGCCAAAGTCTGCGCCAGGGTGGTTTTGCCCAGTCCGGGCAGGTCTTCGATCAGTAAATGCCCGCCGGCAAGCAGACAGGCCGCAGCAAGGCGCAATTCGTTTTCCTTGCCCAAAATGACGCGGCTGGCGGCGGCAAGAGTGGGGGCAAAGGGCAGGGCGGAAGTCTTTGGGGATGTATTCGAGCTCAGCATGGGCCGGATAGTGCGATGAAATACACAATGTGGCAATGTAATTGCTTGAAGCGGCTTGCGGTATCGGTTGATAATGCAGCGTTCGAGGTACTGCCGGCGGCATTATCATGCGTCGCAGTTTTGTTTCACGATAAAGAGAGAACGATAAGTGACGACGACCGCCTTCATTACCCATCGCGACTGCATGTTGCACGACATGGGCGCGCATCACCCAGAATGCCCGCAGCGCCTGACCGCCATCAACGATCACCTGATTGCCCAGGGGATCGATGCTTATTTCGTCAATTACGAAGCGCCGCTCGCGACCTTTGAGCAACTCATGCGCGTGCATCCGGCGTCGCACCTGGAGCGCATCAAGCGCGCCTCGCCGGAGATGGGCATCGTCAATCTCGATCCCGACACCGCGATGAATCCGCACACCTGGACGGCCGCGCTGCGCGCTGCCGGTGCGGGCTGCATGGCGGTCGATCTGGTGATGGAAAAAGAAACCGAAAACGCCTTCTGTGCCGTGCGCCCGCCCGGCCACCACTGCGAAAAAGCCACGCCGATGGGCTTTTGCTTCTTCAACAACATCGGTGTCGCCGCCATGCACGCCATCAAGGCGCACGGGCTGGAGCGCGTTGCCATCATCGATTTCGACGTGCACCACGGCAACGGTACCGAAGACTGCTTCGCCGGCAACGAACAGGTGCTGATGTGCAGCATCTTCCAGCACCCGTTCTACCCCTATTCCGGTGCCGACAACCCTGCCGCCAACATGTGCAACGTGCCGCTGGCCGCTGGTTGCGGCGGTGAGGAATTCCGCGATGCGGTGTTGCAAGTGTGGACGCCGCGCCTTCAGGAATTCAAGCCGCAGATGATCCTGATTTCTGCCGGTTTCGACGGCCACTACGAAGACGACATGGGCGGCTTGCGCTTGTTTGAAAAAGACTTCGCCTGGTGTACCGAGCATTTGAAAAAACTGGCCGCCGAAATGTGTGAAAAACGCATCGTTTCCATGCTCGAAGGCGGTTATGTCATGAGTTCGCTCGCGCGCAGCGTCGGGGCGCATTTGCGCGTTCTGGCCGATCTTTGAGCGACGTATGTTTTTTTGGGGGAAAAACGCCGGGCTGGGTTAGAATCCAGCCCGCTTTTTTATTGTTTACAACGTATGAACGGATAAACCCATGGCGTTGATTGTTCAGAAATACGGCGGCACCTCGGTCGCCAATCCCGAGCGCATCAAGAATGTCGCTCGCCGCATCGCCCGCTTCAAGGCGCAGGGCCACCAGGTCATTGTCGTTCTCTCGGCGATGAGCGGTGAAACCAACAAACTGATTGCGCTGGCCAAGGAAATGCAGCCTAATCCCGACCCGCGCGAGCTCGATGCCGTAGTCAGCACCGGCGAGCAGGTCACCATCGGCCTTCTGGCCATGGGCCTGAAAGCCATCGGTGTCGATGCCAAAAGCTATACCGGCGGCCAGGTCAAGGTGCTCACCGACGATACCTTCACCAAAGCACGCATTTTGTCGATCGACGATGCCAACATCCGCGCCGATCTGGATGCCGGAAAAATCGTTATCGTGGCCGGCTTTCAGGGGGTTGATGCGGCCGGAAACATCACCACCTTGGGCCGTGGCGGCTCCGACACCTCGGCGGTGGCCCTTGCTGCGGCGTTAAAAGCCGATGAATGCCAGATTTACACCGATGTGGACGGCGTCTATACCACCGACCCGCGCATCGTGCCGGAAGCAAAAAAACTCGATAGCGTCACCTTTGAAGAAATGCTGGAAATGGCCAGCCTCGGCTCCAAGGTGCTGCAAATCCGCTCGGTTGAATTCGCCGGCAAATACAAAGTGAAACTGCGCGTGCTCTCCAGCTTCCAGGACGAAGGTGAAGGCACGTTGATTACCGTTGAGGAAGATAAAACCATGGAACAACCCATCATCTCCGGCATCGCCTTCAACCGTGATGAAGCCAAGCTGACCATCCTCGGCGTGCCTGACACCCCGGGCATCGCTTATCAGATTCTCGGTGAAATTGCCGCCGCCAACATCGACGTCGACATGATCATCCAGAACGTCGCCCACGACGGCGGTGCGGATTTCTCCTTTACCGTCAGCCGTGGCGATTTCGCCCGCGCCCAGGGCATCCTGGAGAGCGTGCGCCAGCGCCTCGGTGCGCGCGAAGTCACCGGTGATGACAAGATCTGCAAGGTCTCCGCCGTCGGCGTCGGCATGCGCTCGCACCCCGGCGTTGCGTCCAAGATGTTCAAGGCACTGGCCGATGAAGGTATCAACATCAAGATGATCTCGACCTCGGAAATCAAGATTTCTGTCGTCATCGACGAAAAATACCTCGAACTCGCCGTGCGCGTCCTGCACCGCGTTTTTGGCCTGGATCAGTAAAATTTGACCCTAAGGCGCGAAAGCTTTATCATCCGCGCCTTTCCGCTACAGCACATGTAACGGATGGTTTGGAGACGTGGCCGAGAGGTCGAAGGCACTCCCCTGCTAAGGGAGCATGCGGGCAAAACCTGCATCGAGGGTTCGAAT
>NZ_JBLJBW010000005.1:0-83235 GCF_047638095.1 Azonexus sp. | reverse complement strand
AGGAAGGGACTCGAACCCCCACGTATTGCTACGCCAGAACCTAAATCTGGTGCGTCTACCAATTTCGCCACCTGGGCAGGCGGGGCGGATTTTAGCATTGGGTGGGACAAAAACCGATGAGTATTGATCATTACGAAAATTTTCCGGTGGCTTCGCTGCTGTTGCCTGCGCATCTACGCCAGCCGATCGCGGTGATTTACCGTTTTGCGCGCAGCGCCGATGATCTGGCCGATGAAGGTACGGCTTCGCCGCAAGAACGCTTGGCCGCGCTGAATGCCTATCGTCATGAACTGGCGCGCATTGCCGCGGGCGAAACGCCTGACACCCCCCTGTTCAGCGATTTGGCCGAGGTCCTTACCCGCCACCAACTGCCGCTGCAACTATTGCACGATTTACTCGATGCCTTCGCGCAAGATGTCGTGCAAACGCGCTACGCAAACTATGCCGAATTGCTCGATTACTGCCGCCGCTCAGCGAACCCAGTCGGGCGGCTGGTGCTGCACCTGTTCGGGCGCACGGAAGAAGCCCGGCTGATCGAATCCGATGCCATTTGCAGCGCCTTGCAGCTGATCAATTTCTGGCAAGACATTGCCGTCGACTGGAAAAAAAACCGGGTTTATCTGCCGCAAGAGGATCTGGCACGCTTTGGTGTGACCGAAAACGACATTGCCAACGGCCACATGAGCCCGGCGCTGGGGCGCTTGCTGACGTTCCAAATCGAGCGGGCGCGTCAGCTGATGCTGTCCGGCGCGCCGCTGGTGCACCATCTGCACGGTCGCCTGGGCTGGGAAATTCGCCTTACCGTACAGGGGGGCTTACGCATTCTGGAACGCATCGAGCGCGTCGGTGGCGATGTTTTCCGGCATCGCCCACAACTTGCCGGCACAGACTGGCTGGTGCTCTTGTGGCGTTCCTTTAGAATGTGAGCCCATGACTCCCGACCAATACTGCCAGGAGAAGTGCGCGGCGAGCGGCTCCTCCTTTTATTACAGCTTTTTGTTCCTGCCTCCGGCACGCCGGCAGGCGATCATGGCGCTCTACGCCTTCTGCCGCGAAGTCGACGACGTGGTGGATGAATGCAGCGACCCGGCGCTTGCCTCGACCAAGCTCGCCTGGTGGCGCATGGAAGTGGAGCGGGTGGCGCACAAACAGGCGAGCCATCCCGTTGGCCTGGCTTTGCAGGCGGTCAGCCCGGAGATTCGGCTGCCCGGCGAACGCTTGAACGAGATCATCGACGGCATGGAAATGGATTTGCAGCAAACGCGCTATCTCGATTTCACCGGCCTGTCGCTTTATTGTTATCGCGCGGCCAGCGTGGTTGGCCTCTTGGCTGCCGAAATTTTTGGCTATCAAGATGCCCAGACCGAAGGCTATGCGCACGATCTGGGCATGGCTTTCCAACTCACCAACATCATCCGCGATGTCGGCGAAGACGCCCGGCGCGGGCGAATTTACCTGCCCATCGACGAGCTGAAAAGGTTTAATGTTCCCGCCGCCGATATTCTCAATGGGCGTTATAGCGAGAATTTCACTGCCTTGATGCAGTTTCAATACGAACGGGCGCTGGAATATTACCAGCGTGCGCTCGCCCAGTTGCCCGCCGTGGACCGTAAAAATCAACGCCCAGGATTGATCATGGCAGCGATTTACCGCACCTTGCTGGAAGAAATTCGCGGCGAAAACTTCCAGGTGTTGCACCAACGCATTTCCCTGCCACCGACTCGTAAACTCTGGCTGGCGGCAAAAACCTGGATCAAAGGCTGAAACCGTCTTGAACGATCGCGCTGCCGCCGCACGCATTGCCGTGATTGGTGCCGGCTGGGCCGGACTGGTGGCCGCCGTGGAATGCGTAACGCGCGGGTTTGCGGTAACTCTATTCGAAGCCGGACGCGTCGCCGGCGGGCGCGCCCGCACCACGACAATCGCCGGGCGCAGCCTCGACAATGGCCAGCACATTCTGCTCGGGGCTTATCGCGACACGCTCGCCCTGATGCAAAGAGTCGGTGCCGATCCGCAAAAACTATTTCAGCGCCACCCTTTGCGCATCCTCGAAGGCGACGTGTTTCGCCTGCACCTCCCCCGACTGCCGGCCCCCTTGCATCTCGCGGCCGGCTTGCTTGGCGCGCACGGCGTCACCTGGCAGGAAAAAATCCGCACGGCACTCTGGATGCAAGGCATCAAAAACCAGAAATTTCGCCTGCACACAAAGCAAAGCGTGGCCGATTGGCTAGATAGCGCCGGACAAACCGGTGCCTTACGCCAACATTTGTGGGAACCGCTCTGCCTGGCTGCGCTGAACACGCCGCCAAAACAGGCCTGCGCACAGCTTTTCGCCCATGTTTTGCGCGACAGCCTGGGGAGCCCGCAGCGCGCGTCCACCGATCTGCTTTTGCCACGCGCACCGTTTGGCGCACTTTTGCCCGACCCCGCCCTGCTCTGGCTCAAAAAGCACGGTGCCGAAATTCGGCTCGGGCATCGCGTGCGGCATGTGCAGGGTACGCAGGTCGATGGGGGGCATTTTTCTGCCGTCATCGTCGCCGTCGCCCCGCAACATCTGGCCGCCTTGCTGCCTGGATCACCCGGCACCTTCGACTATGAACCGATTGCTACGGTGTACCTCGATTACGGCGCAAACCTCGCGCTCGATTTTCCGCTACGCCATCTCGGCGCAGGCACGGCGGCCTGGGCGGTGGATCGCGGCCAAGGCATGATCGGCTGTGCTGTCAGCGGCCACGGCGACTGGGAAACGCTTTCCGATGCGGCGCTTGCCGCGCGCATGAGCGCCGCACTTGGCCTGGGCAGTCCACGCTGGCAACAGGTGATCCGGGAAAAACGCGCCACCTTCAGCGCTCGCCCCGGCTTGTCTGATCCCAACTCCCGCCCGCATTACCGCACGGCGCATCCGCGTGTTTTTCTTGCCGGCGACTACACCTGGGCAGACTATCCCGCCACGCTCGAAGCGGCGGTACGCAGCGGCTTACGCGCCGCCCGGGCGGCTTGCACTGCCAGCGCCAGCACGGATCACGCCAGCAAACAACCGGCCTGAAGCCGCAAAACGCGCTGGCAGCGTGCAGCAAGCGCCGCATCGTGGGTGACCAGAATGAGGGTGGTGCCTTCGCGCGCATTCAACTCAAACATCAAATCGATCACCTGTGCCCCTGTCGCGGCATCGAGATTTCCCGTCGGCTCATCGGCCAGCACCAATTTCGGGCGCGGCGCAAAAGCCCGTGCCAATGCCACCCGCTGTTGCTCGCCGCCGGAAAGATGTTTCGGATAGTGCTGCAATCGCTCGCCCAGCCCCACCCGTTGCAACCAGCTTTGCGCCAGGGCTGCAGCATCGCTGCGACCGGCAAGCTCCAGCGGCAACATGACATTTTCCAGCGCCGTCAAGGCCGGCAGCAACTGAAAAGATTGAAAAACAAAACCCAAACCCTGCGCCCGCAAAACAGCCCGGGCATCTTCATCCAAAGCAGACAAAGCCTGCCCGGCCAGCAACACTTCACCGGAGCTCGCCACATCGAGCCCGGCCAGCAAACCAAGCAGGGTCGATTTGCCCGAACCAGAAGCCCCCATGATGGCCACGGTTTCTCCCGACATGACGGAAAAAGAAATCTGCTGCAAAATCTTGAGCGTAAGGCCGGCGTTATCCACTTCTTTCGTCAAACCCCTGACTTCCAGCACAATTTCTTCTGACATGCGATTACTCCTATGTATTTTTTCTCTGTGTGTCGCGCTATGCGCCCCCAGCCTGGCCCAGGCCAGCGGCAGCGGTGACGCAAGGATTCTGGTCATGGGCGACTCGCTCTCGGCCGGTTACGGCATCGACCCCCAAGCCGCCTGGCCGGCCCTCTTGCAGAAACGGCTGCAAAAAGAAGCCTTGCATTATACGGTCGCCAATCATGCCATTTCTGGCGAAACCACGGCCGGCGGCCGGGCGCGCCTGGCCGCAGCGCTGCAAAAAGAAAAACCGCAAATTCTCATCCTCGCCTTGGGGGCTAACGACGGTTTGCGCGGCCTGCCCCTGGCACAGATGGAAGAAAATTTGCGCACCATGATCCGCGCCGGACGCGCCAGCGGCGCGCGTATTCTGCTCGTCGGCATGCGCCTGCCGCCCAATTACGGCCCCTATGCAGATGATTTTTTTACCCGTTTTTCTCATCTGGCCAAAGCAGAAAAAACCGCCTATCTGCCTTTTTTGCTCGAGCCACTCAATACCCGGCCCGAACTTTTCCAGGCCGATCGCCTGCACCCCGGCGCTGCCGCGCAAACACTGCTGCTCGAACACCTGTGGCCAGCACTGCGCCCTTTGCTACGCTAATCCGTCGCCAGCCTATGATTCAGCGCGCTACTCACCAATCACATCCGCACCCGGTGGCGGCGTAAAGGTGAAGAGGCTGGCGGGCAATTTTGGATTGGGCTCGCTCTTGCTGAAATGAATGCGCGTCACCTGGCCGAAATTGTCATGCAGCGCCATGGCGCGCAATGTTTTGCCCGAAAGACCGATACGGATTTTCTCAAAATTACTCTCGCTCGCTTTCGGCGTAGCTTCCACCCACTGCAAACCTTCGCTCTCGCCGTCGGCGCGCAAACTGAAGTTTTTTTCCAGGGCAACACGCCCGGCCAGCAATGCCGCCGGAGAGCTCCCGGAAGTAAGATCGTCACGGCGCAAGGTCACCTGCTCCAAATCGGGATCGTATATCCAGATTTTTTCGTTATTTCCCACGACCAGCTGCGGATGGGGTTTGCTCACTTCCCAACGCAATTTCCCCGGGCGCACGATCGACAACAAACCAAAAGCCTCCTGCGCCTGCACGCCCTGACGGTTGCTGATGGTCTGACGAAACTCTGCTTGAAAACTCTGAGTGTCGCGCAAAAACGCCTGCAAATCCTCCACCGCACCCGCTATGGCAAGGAGCGGCGAAGCAGCAAAGGCCAGAACAGAAATAAATCGAGCAAACTTACGCATGATGATCACCAGTAAACGACTTGAATAATTCTCGGAACAGGAAAAAACGCCTCAAGGATACTCGTTTGTGCAGTGCCAGACCTCAAACCGCTGCCAGTCGATCAACAGTATCAGGGAATTTCTCGACCAGACGAATCAGCAGGGAAGCCTGGGCATTCGGTTTGGCCCTGCCTTGCTCCCAATTCTCCAGCGTCCGTGGATTGGTGCGCAGGTAGCCCGCAAATACTGGACGCGACAGATGCAGACGCTCACGCAACATCACCAGTTCCTCGGCCGTAACCTCCGGCGACGGCCGAGCCTCGACTTTGTGCGTGCGCAGCGTCTGCTTGCCGGCGCGCTCGTCCGCCAAGGCATCAAAGCCCTCGGCAATCTCCGCAAACAGGTTCCGCTTTTTCATCGTCTCGCCTCCAGTTCTGTTTTCAACATTCCCTTGAGCACCTTCTTCTCGTCGGCACTCAAGTCCTCCATTTCGCCCTTGTCGTACAGGGTGAAGAGCCAGAATTGCCGACCTCCATCCCACCAGTAATAGATCACCCGCAATCCGCCGCGTTTGCCTTTGCCACGCCGCTGATCACCATGGCGCAACTTGCGCAGGCCGCCCGTACCTTCGATCACATCGCCGGCCTCCGGGTTCTTCAGCATCGACTGCTGCAACCCGCGAAACCCCTCATCGTCCAAGTAATCGGCACGATATTTGGCAAATGCCGGCAGTTCAACGAACAGAGCTTTCATTGCTTAAATATACGTAAGTTGCGGATAGTTTGCAAGACAAGCCAATAAAAAAGCCCGGAAACCCGGGCTTTTTTGAGGTTTTGTGGCTCGCAGTGCCAAGCACTGGCGAGCATCAATTTAAGCTTACTGGTAGTACAGCAAACGTCCGCCACTGGTTGTGCCGCAATGGTCTTGAGTTTTTGCCATCAGACAAGCTACTCACTGGGCTACTCGTTTGTGCAGTGCTAGACCTCAAACCGCTGCCAGTCGATCAACAGTATCAGGGAATCTCTCGACCAGACGAATCAGCAGGGAAGCCTGGGCATTCGGTTTGGCCCTGCCTTGCTCCCAGTTCTCCAGCGTCCGTGGATTGGTGCGCAGGTAGCCCGCAAATACCGGACGCGACAGATGCAGTCGCTTGTCATTGACCGCTTCACGGTCATGTCGCCCAGCTTCCCGGTACGACACTTCAGGTGGTGCCGGGTATCCGAATCGAACGGATGACCTGCGCGTTACAAGGGCGCTGCTCTACCAACTGAGCTAACCCGGCATCGGTCAATTCTGCCACGAATTGAAAACACTGCCTGTGATCGGCCGGAAGATTCGCATTTGAAATGGCACCCTTTGAAACACCCTGTTTCACCCGATCAGATTCAACAGGATGGCATCGGTATGGGTTCGATCGAACCGGTTCTGCTTGTCCTCGATCATCCAGCGCAACACCTGCAGGGATTCATCCTTCGAGCGCGGCCTGATCGTCGCCATGCAGGAGAAGAGGAACGATTCCCGGGCGCTTACCTCTTGAGGGGGGTCGCCGTCAGTGGTACCAAATGCATAGCGCAGGCTACGCAGTTCATCCCAGTAACGCATCTCGTGAAGGCAGTCGGCCAAGGTATTCGGCAGCATGTCAGGATCAGCTCGGAAACGCTCTGCGGCAGCCTCGTCGTCAATGAATCCATATCGGTCAAGCCCAACACCATTCAGGGTATCGATGCAGTATTGCTCCGCGGCAGTCGGTTCGAACACCCGGTCACCGAAACGGGAATAGGCTTCATGCCTCAACGCGGCTTTCTTCTTTGACTTCTCGGCCAGCATTTCAAGGTCAGCAAAACCGAAGGTATTCATGGCAGCAAACAGGTTCCCTGGATTCGCTCGGACGACCAATTTCCTGTAGCGCTCTTCCAGCTCGCCCAAGGGCGTCTTGATCTTCTTGACCTGCTGCATCGCCAAATCAATCATCACCGCCTGGCCAGTGGAAATGCACTCCCTCAACCACAACACGGCATCAATCTCGCCGTCGCCGGTCACCTTCTGCTGCTGCGGCAGCGTCGGCGCCGCCGGCAGGGTTTCGGCGCTGACACGGATCGGCGGCAGCGAACACATCGCCCGCAATCGCTCGTTGTCCCGAAACGCGCCGGACCTGCTGCAGATGGTTTTAACAGTACCCACTGGCAGGCCGGTCTGGTTGGCAACCTCACGAATCGAGTAGCGCCGCCGGAGACTCAGAACGCAGTCTTTTGTCTCGACTGAAACAGGCTGTTTCAAGGCTGTCATGGTTAGCTTTCTGACTCAGTCCGAAATCCTGCCCTGATCCAGCGAATTGCCAAAACGAAAACTTCGACAAAAAGCCATACCAGTAGCGGGGCGCCGAGAAATGTGACAAACAACTTGTGAAACGAAAATTTGCGCACGGTGGGGGGGCGGACCGTAATTCTTCTCCCAAGGTATCGGCTTTCGTTCCTGTGCCGACGGTTGCGCTGCCGGCGCGCCGCCGGACGAAGCATCATGGGTATCGAACTGGTCAAATGGGTTCGCTTGTCCTTGTGCCTTTGCCGCGTACTTCTCCCAGGGTTTCAATTGCTTCTGCGCCGACGGCTGCGCGGCCTGCTGTGGAACTTCATCGAAAATAAGCGCCCCCGCTGGCCACTGACCTCATCCCAAAGAGAAAAACCAGGTGATACACAGTAGATGACATACAGGACAATCCCCATCCTTCGCCCCCCGTTCAGCCACCGCTTCGGCTTTGTTGCTGTCTCGTTCGATCCCATTGATTCCTCCCCCGTTGGTCGATCACGACCCATCGGATGATTTCAGTACATCCCGGTCGATCTCGAAGCCTGCCCGCACCACCTGGCCGCGCCCGTCACCCTTGGCATGGGCAATGGCCTCTTGCAGCCCCTGCTGCGCTACTCATGCCTACCCTTGTTTGTCACGGTTTATCACGGTCAGTTGCAGTGCAACATGCCGCCAACCTGCTGGCAGAAGCGCCCGTCTTGCCGGTATGTACTCCCGCCCCCTGCGTTGTTATACCTGACACCCCGTGTATCCCAACACCCGGAGGAGTCGCAGTTGGTAATCAGCGCAGGCGGCTGATTCTGTGCTTGCTCACGTGCGGCCCGGTTGTGTTGCGCGGTTCGTTCAGCTTCAAATCCCCACTCGCATCCTTTTGCCATTGCTTCGTGACGCGCTTTCCGCCCCATTTTGGCAAGGCGGGTGCATTCATCCATTTTTCTTTGCTCCTGTTCCCGCCCTTCACGGGCCATCCTTATCTCTTCATTGCGCCGATTTGCTTCAGCAGCACGCAAGCGCCCCTCCGCTATCTCAAAGTCCCGCTCGGCTTCAATGGCATCAACCTTTGCCCGATTTTTCTCACGCAGGCGCTGGGCTGAGATTAACCTTTCTTGTGGAATGTACTCACGATGTTGCACCCGTTCGACACGAGAGCTTCCCGGACACAGGCCGTCGGTGATGAATACCTTGCCAGCAGCATCCCGGCACTTCGTTGCACCGGCAAATGCCAGCGAGGGGGCGACGATCAGGGCAAGGATGATTGAGCGCATGGCTGCCTTTCTTTCAGTGCGTTTCGGTTGATCTTCTCTGCTGGTACCAAGGTGCCGCAGCAGGGGCAGGCTGCCATGCTCCCTTTTGCCTCTTCCCGCTTGATGGCTGCGTACAACGCGGCAGGTGTTAATCCCACTTCTTTTGCTGCCGCGTAGGGGGTTTTTCCTTTGCGAACCAGCACAAGAGCGCGCTGCGTCCGACTGGTTGATTGTTCCATTTTGAATCTCCGCCGTACCCACAACACCGCGCCATGAGCATTTTTTAGTACGTATTATAAAACGTTAAATACCCATTGACACGTATCATGATACGTACTATATTACACACAACGTATCACAAAACGCTCTTTCACAACTCGGACAAACTCAAAGCCCGCAGGCAACAGCAGGCTTTGACGGCGATCAGGCTGCCGCAAGTGCCTGGGAGGGATAGGGAAACGCGCATGGTATGACGCCAAAGGCCGACAGCCCAGCTAGCGCCCGAGTCCCAGAAAAGCGAAGCCCGGCCGGTGCTACCAACACCGCCGGGCCTCTAATCACCAATCAACTGAATGAGGTCGAATCATGGCAACTGCTCAAATTGTACAGATCAGCACCCAAAAGCGCACCAGCATCATTAACCGTTACCTGTCCCTGGCTCAAGAGCTGGCCCGGATCAAAACCGAGATGGAAATGCTCAAGGTCGAGGCTATCGAAGTGCTTGGCGAAGGCACTCACGAAACCAAGACGGCCCGGGTAACCATCAACTGGCTAACCCGCAACAGCTTCGACGGAACAAAGGCCAAAACCTTTTTGAGCCCGGAACAGGTGGCCCAGTGCAACAAGGCTTCCTCTTTCTTCGATGTTCGTGTGAAGGGGCTGTGACATGGACCTCACCACAGATCAGATGAAAGATGCCTGCGAAAAGCTGTTTGGTGACCATCCGGAGGACGTTATTGAACCGATCAATAGCGCTGAAGATGCTCTGGGGCAACTGATGGAGATTTTTCACACCATTGTCAATGAAGCAAGCGGCAACATTGAATGCCTCCGCATCAAACGCCTGGCCGAAGTTGGAGCATATCTCGCGTTTGATTTTGCCAACTACACCGGGAGCCGGTACGAAACCATGCTTGAGCGCCTAGTTGAGCAGGGGATTGTTTCCAAGCGGGGGAAGGTATGAGCGCGCATGATTTCTTCATTCTCCCGGCCATCCTCACGGAACTGCTGAATTGCGCAATCAAGCACGACGAAGAAACGGTGAAACGGTGCGCTGGAATGTTGGACATGGGTTGCACCGTCATGGCCAGGGGCGCGGCCTATCTCATGAACGCCCTGGGCCAGGATGGTGATGTTGATGAAATGCAGCGGATGCTGGCCTCTGATGCCTTGGCGGAACTGGTGGGATCAGTGGCCGTGCTGCTGGAGCTTGAGTGCGCCGCCGAAAGCATCATCCTGAAAGAAAAACTGAACCATGGAGGTGTGCAGCCATGAGCAAGCAAACTTCAGTCTTTACCGCCGTCCCTGGGCTGTATGAAATCAAGGGAAAGCGCATGGCTATCAGGGACCAGATCAACTGCCGCATGGCCCAGCTTGAGGCCATGCTTGCCATGACCTATGGCGAGCCGGGTGAGGCATTCCGGAACATCAACGACGACTTGCAAGACAATTTTATGTGGTCATGCGCAATGGCTATCAAGGAGATTCGCCAGCTTCTGGATCTTCTTGGGCAGGAAAACAGCAGCGATGCTCCAAGCCTTGATCCAGCTTGAATCACTGCGCGCGGAATTGCGCCGCCGGCTGGAAATGATCCGCCGGCAGCGTCCGTTCCCTGGCCGCAGCATTGGAACCTTCGGCGGGCCGGCAAGAGCCCCCGCCATTCCTATCGAGGAAGACGTCACCATGAACACCGAAGCACACGACACACCAGCCGAAAAGGCCATCACCAAGTCTGACATCGAATTGGCGAGAATCGACCTGGACAGCAAATGCGATGCGATCTTCGCCATCTGCAATGCAATTGCCGTTCTCACCAAAGCATCGTCGGTGCCTGAAGGGCTCTACGGCAACACCATCCACCTCCTGGCCGTTCATATAGCCTCCCTGGCAGGCATCATGCAGAACGACATCGGCCTCTTCATTGAAAAAGTGGAGGAAGCACAATGATCGACAACATCACCCGCCGCATTCAACTGGTCGACGTCACCACCGCACGCCAGCACGGCGAGCAGGAAGCACAAGCGCTGCTCAAGGCCGTGATCAACCCCACCACCGAAGCAGGCCTGCAGGGTGACGCCAGCGCAATCCTGATGCTCAGCTTGCACCCGATCATCGAACTGGCCCAACAGCATCGCATCGAGGAATGCACGGCCAGGCTGGAAGGCTTCGCCGGGGTCATTGGCCCGGTGCTGGAGCGTATTGCAACCCTGGCCGAACGGATCACTTCCGAAGAGCAGCGCGCAGTGAATGCCGCTATCTCGACCTGCAGCCGGGTATCCGCCGGCCGGATCATCGCTGCCAGCCAGGACGACGACGATGCAACCGTGGCGCTGTGCGAGTTGCAGCTTGCCGTTCGTGCGCTGGAACCGCAATTCACCGAGAGCGAAGGGGGTGAGCTGTGAGCGCCGATTCCCAGCTTGACCATTTCCAGATCGCGGCTGGGTAGCAATCCAATACGCCCCAATCACCCCGCCCCCGTGGCGGGGTTTTCCATTGAGGGAGTCCAGAAGTTGGACACCCCATCGGGATTTCGAATCTCGAAGGGGCGCTACCACCTCAGCAGCAGAATGCTGCCATCAGTGCACCGAAATCAGCCGGTGCTTTCTCTTCCTTCACCCTATACAGCGCAGCCGGATAGGTTTCTCGATTGCCATGCTTTTTCCGTGCAGGCAGTGGGCGCTTTGCAATGCCAATCCGCTCAACGATACCGCGCCTGACCAGCCAGGATATTGCTGCGCGGACTTGGTATTCACCGGTGCCAAGGGACCGGGCGATATCGTACGTCGTCAAGCCACCCCGGCACCCCCTGACAGCTTGCAGCACCTTGTCGGATGTAACACGGGCCACAACCCCTCGGTCGAACGTGGAAACATTGGTGATGATCTTCTGCTGGCTCATGGCAAACCCCGTGCGTAGCGACGGGGGTAGATTCTGTGCTGCCAGCCAGTAATCTACTCATCCCACAGTGATCGTTGCCACTTTCAGCCGATCAACCAAAGCCCGCAGAAGATCCCGCGGCAATGCCCCTAGTCCGTTGCGTTGGAAAGCTTCAACCGTCACACCATGCGATGCCAGCATTTCGGCAAATGGCGGGCTCTGCATTAGGTGCTTCAGATAGGGGGGGGCCTTCGGGGCAATCTTGTCCTCAAGTGCGCCAAGGCGACGCGCCAAAGCCTGACTCATTGGTTTTCCTCGCTTTCAACGGGATCAGTTACCACGCCATGCACAGTGCCATTCAGCGATGCCAGAACATCGGCCAGGCGATTGGCCCGGCCCTGCTGTGATTTCTGGCTGGCCATCACCGCCAACCAGGCGTGAATCTCATTGTCGAAATACTCGACGCCAACCTCTTGCTGATCCTGGTCAACGCTATCCGGCGAACGTACAACACCGATACGATCACCGCGCAACTGGGAAGTGCTGATTGCTTCCCGATGGGCCTGCCATTCGATGGCAGTCGCCTCATGTTCTGGTTCCACCAGGATCGTGAAAGCCTGTTCAGGCGCCGCTCTTAACTCGGCTTCGATTCTCGCCAGGCGGCGACGCAATACGCTGGTCATGCCCGCCCCCTTTCCTTAAACTGCTCTTCAAGAGCGGTCATGCGGGCTGCAAGATCGCTGGTTTCCAGACTGCGCCGCTGGTGCTCAATCAGGCCGGCAAGCGTCTCTCCCTCGCCAGGGAGAATCTCTCCAGTCGCAACTGCCGCCAGAACCTTCGCCTGTGCCGTAGCACAGTCATCCACTGAGGTGACATCAGGCAGTGCAATCGATAGTGGCCGCTCCCGGGTCGTGGGAATCAGCTTATCGACCACCAGGCGAGCCGCAGCCATATCGCCGCCCTTTGCGGCATCGATCACCACTTTGACGACATCGGTCAGCTCACCTTCCATCGCTGCTATGGCAAGCAGCGTGGCCTTGTTGCGGCTTCCCTTTGGGCGCCCCCTTGGGTTGCCGCTTTGCCCCTTCTTCCAGCCTGGTGCCTTGTCATTCACGCTGTTTTCCCCGGTGCAAGATCAGGACATTCCCAGCTTCTGACGTGCCTCAAGAATTTCGCGCCGCCGGTGGCAGTCGTGGCTGGGAGGCTCTTGCGTGGCGATATTCCGCAATTCGGCCAGGCGTTCAATCTCCTTCCGGTTGGCTTCACGTCTGGCGGCCTGCTCCGGGGTTACCTCCGGCCGCTCCGGTTGCCATTCAGCAATCTCCGTGGGCCGCTCTCCCACAATCCATTCCAGACGCTGTTCCAGATTGTTGAGGGAGCGCGCATACACCTCGACCCTGCCCCAGGTCGGGAAGGTCACCACAAGACACTTGGTGCCCTCCAGGCGTTGCTGCCGGCGGAAGGTGATGGCGCAATCCTGAAGGCCGGACCAAAGGTCTGTGCGTAACTGGAAGGCAATACGGGGATCCATCACGGCCAAACCAGATGCGGCAATGCATTGATGGGCGTACCAAGTTGAACGGTCGGTCATGTTCTGTTCCTTTCGAGGGAGGATTATTGGTTTGCCTGCGCCGCCGGCAAAGCGGCTGGGGCAAGCGTTAATTTTTGGCTACTACCTTTGCTGCGTAACGGATTTAGGGCGCGACCGAGCGGCCAACCGGCTTTCAGGCGCTTCCACAGTAGCTCCCGTGGGACACCGAAGCGCTTTGCCATCTCGGGCAATGGCAACGACTCGCCGTTGAAGGTCAGCCACGTAGAACGGCGGTCGATTCGTGCCGCCGAAACGTTCAGAGGAAAACCGCGCGCCGCTCTGCGAAGCACAGTATTCCGTGTCGGCTGCCCGGACAGCCTCTCCGCTTCAGCGGCTGTCATTGACCTGGAATCGATCACCACCCTGCGGCAATAGGCGCGGCGCCTCTCCTGCTCCGGCTGCGTCGTCCAACAGCAGTTCCCGGGGAAGTAACCTGCCGTCACATCCAGCCGGCCCAGCCAGTGCGTCTGCGTCGGCGCCGTCCCCATGTCAGCCAGGAACTGCTCGAAGCTCTCCATCCACTCCCGGCAGACCTTGATGCCCTTCGCACCATATCTTGGGAAATCCTTGTGCCTCGGGTTCTCGCAGCGCCTGATCATCACCGACCAGGCGCTACGCTCTCGCTTGAGAATGCGCTTTTCCATCCCGCCCCCCTATTGCTGCTGGCTGCCGGCGATCACCCCGGCCTGGGTGGCGCGTTTTGCGCGGTCTTCGAGAATCTGCTCAACGATGCTGCGAATCTCGTTGATGTTTGCGGCGCCCTGCTGGCCCTTGCCGGTGAGCAAGCGGCCCATTTCATTCCGGACAGGCTCGGGGGTGGAAACCCGGTTCCATGCGTTGGCGGCGGTATTGAGCAACCCCGTCAGGTTGCCAGATGCAGCATTCCGGGCCGCGTTCCCTGCTTCGGTGATGCCAGTCATATCCAGGTCACCCATACCGGCGGCGCGTGAGGCTGTCTGAGAACCACGGCCGACACTTTCCAGGCCCTTCAGGCGTGACTCTTTTGCAACGTTGGCAGCAAACTGACGGAAAGCCTTCTGGTCTCGGAACAACTCTTTCAGCTTCTCCGCTGTAGCCGGCTCCTTCCACATTTTCAGGATCTGGGTCTGTCCGCCTTCCGTGCCCAGCTTCTTCCGCAGCGACTCGAAAGCGCCGATCTTGAAGGCCTGCAGCTCACCTCCTGATAGATCCTGGATCAGTTCCCTGATTTTCCAGCCATCTTTACTCATGGCCTGATAGCCCATATTGGCAGCCTGGCGAAGCTCAGTCGGGCCGGCATAGGCATTCCGGGCCATTCGGTAGAGACTCTTGCCGGTCGCCGGGTCAGTGGTGGCCTTATCCAGCGCGCCCACCAGGTCACGGCGCAGGGTCTGGTAGGCGCGCCCCATTTCGTTCAGGCGCCCGGTTTCCGGATTGATATGGGCTTGCTCCAGGTCGTACAGAGTCCGCTTGAGGGTATCCAGTTGCTGGAGCTGAACCTTACCCTTGGGGCCCGTCAGTAGATCATTGAGGCCTTTGGCCTGCACTTCTCCCAGGTCGAACCGTTCCCCGGTCAATTCCGCCAGTTTCCGGGCTTCGCCAAATGCGGACTGGGCTCGGCCCAGGATGGCGGTCAGGTCGCTGTCCATGGTGATATTGGTCCGGCGCACGCGGTCATACAGGGGGGCGGAGCTTTGCCGCCGCACGGCATCCAGTGCCTGGAGAGTATCGGGCAGGCGTTTTCCGTCCGGGCTCAGCCCTTCAGCAGCGGCATCAATCAGCCGGCTTGCCCGGCCCGCCTGGCGGTCATGAATCAGGCGCTCGGTCATGTCCTTGGTTTTGCCGGGGAGCGTGCTCAGGGTGTCCAGCAGCTGCCGGGTGTTCTGCCCGCCAGCATCCGCAATCGTGGCCTCTGATCCCAGCTTTGCCTGCCGGGCGGCAATCACGTCCAGGGGATTGGTGAGAGCCCCTCGCCCGCCGGCATCCCGCTCGATCACCTGAAGAATCTTGGGAGCAGCCTGATTGAGCGCACCCTGATCAGCCGCATGAATAATACCCAACCGGGAAACCACCCCGGCCAACCCCATCCCATCTGCGGCTTTGGCAGCCGCACGGGTCAAGCCTTTGGCCGCAGCACTGGCGGCACTGATACCCTTAGCGACAACCGGCCCCATGACCGCGCCGCCAGCCGTACCTGCAGCTATGTCTTTGACCACGCCACCGGCATCCGTCGCCGTGGAATCCCCTGCCCCAGCAATAGCCCCAGCAGCTGTGCCAGTTCGCGCTGCCTGGGACACGAGCCCACCAGACCCGGCAACCGACCGAGAAGCTGCAGCAAATGGGTTGAGCAACGCCAGAGGGGCGGCAGCAGCGGCCCTGTCCACCTGAGCCATGACAGGGTTGGCCTTTTCGTGTCCGGCCACAATGTTCCGGGTATCGTCCCGGTGCTTCTGGTAGGCCTCGGACATGCTCCGGCCCGTGCCCCATGGAGTCAGGTTGCCCACTCCTTCCACCAGAGCGCCCGTAGCGCCCACAGCTTCGTCATACCAACCCATCGCAGGCCCCTGCATGGCGCTGACAGCGCGCCCAACAATGGAGGTGCCATTACTTGCCGCATTCGGCTGCTCTGATGCCACGGGGGCGGCTTCCCGTACCTGTTGATTTCCACCACCCCACTCTTTTTCCCATGGCCTTTGCGGTGCGGGAGATGCGGTGGCCACCTGCGCCCCCTGGGTTGCCCAATCCTTTTCCCACGGCTTCATTTCCGAACCTCCATCCAGTTGGCCGGGTCATTGGGATTTCCCCCAAGGAATACGTGGCCGCCATCCACATAACCGGCGGACAAGGATCCAGAGCCCTGCGCTCCTTGCTGTGGTTGCTGGGCTACCTGGTCGGTCGGTGCCGGTGCGCTGCCGATATGCTTGGCACCCGGACCCGCCGCAACGGAAAAGCCATTGATTGCGGTCTGCCGGTTACGGGCTTTTTGCTCAATCACAGCCCGGGAGTCGCCTGGCTGTGGGAAGTATTGCTTTTGCGCGTTGGCAAATTCGCTTTCGGCAATCGCCGCCCCCGATTCTTGGCGGAGGACAGCATTCACAAAATCACGTTGCCCCTGCTCAATTTGCTGCTGCTCAGGGCTGGAAAAAAGACTGTTTGCTGCCATGCCCAGGGCTTCCCCAACCAGAGGAACAGACTCTGCAAACTGTTTGATGCGGCTGGGCTGAATTTCCCCGTTTTTTCCAACCTCTTCGATGATCCTGGATGCTTCAGCAGCTCGCATACCGTAACCAGTAGCCTTGGCCTGGGTTTCGTTTAAGGCCTTGCCAGTGCCGACCGGTTTCCCGTCTGGGCCCGTCACCGGGCGCATTTCCCCGCTATTGGGATTGAGGACCATGTAGCCGTTTTCGGTTTGAAGCGTTTGGAGCTTCGATGTCCCTTCCGGCTTGAGAATCCCGGCGGCGATAGCGCTCGTGCGTGCTTTATTGACGGCCGCCGGATCTGTTGAATTGGCGGTATCAATCAAACCCTGCCTGGCCAACCTGGCAAATCCTGCGTCTTCCATCCGGCCTGCGTGCTCTGTTTGCTCCATGCCGAAGCGCTGCTGATCCAGACCGAAACGCTGCATATCGATGCCCATGCGCGCCTGATCAAGCATTGATCGCTGCGATGAAAACTCTCGTTCCTGCCCCATCCTTTCTCTAGCCAAGCCGCCTTCATGATCCATGCGTTGTTGGGCAATTGCGGCAGCGCTGCGCTGGTTTAGCATGTTGTTGAGTATTGATGTGGCGTTTGCCCGCTCGGAGCGTTTGCCATATTTCGTGCGTTCAACTAAATCGCTGATCATGCGGTCATCGCGCATGCTGTTCAGGGTGGAATTGGGGTCTCGGTTGGCCTGCGCCTGTTGCATCGCCTTGTAGTTTTCAGCATCGCGAGCGTCGCGAGCAGCCTGAGCCTTCGCATCACGCGCCTCAATCGCAGCCAACTTCTGCTGGTCCGCAATACGACCAGGGGTCATCCAGTTTCCGTACGTATCCTTGCCGTACCCAGATTCAGCGAACTGCTTGTCACGCGCCGCGTCAGCCGCGCTTGGTCCACCGTTCCGTTGTATTGCGTTGAGGCTGAAAGGATCAACCGTCAGACCACGGGCGGCAAGGCTTCTGCCAGATTCCTGAACCGGATTTACCTGGGGCAATGTGCCTCCGGCGGGGGCGCTTCGAAAGGTTTCAGCCTGCTTTGTCGCAGCATCGAGCCGGGCTGTCAGATCGTTGCGGCCTCCTGTGCTATTGCCCGCATAGCCGGCCTGGGGTGCTTGTGTTGCGCCAGGGCTGACAGTCAGCCCTCCCGCAGGCCCGGAGATTGCTTTGAGTCGTTGTGCGTAGCTGGCGATGCCGGGCTTGTCTTCGTTATCCAACATGAATGCCTCCTGAAGTTGATGCGCACATGCTCAGGCCTATTGCGTCAAAAATGAGTCAGAAATTCGCCCGTCGCCAAGCACTGCGGAAACTGGCCCAGGTGATCCGCTCGCCAGCAAGATCGGCACCGACATCGCGCCACACTTCGTCGGCAGTTTCGGGGGTAACGGTGAGTGATAGTCCGTCGTCTGCAGCTTCCTCAAGCAGGCAGAGCCGGCGCCACGTCTCCGCTTGTCCGTATCCGGCGCGGCGCATCTCGCGGATCACGCCGCGAAGCCAGCGAGTCACCGGAGCCAGCGTGCCCGGGGGGCGACCTCGGCGTGGATTAGGCGTTACGCCGCTCAGTGAAGACTGCAACATTTTTCGCTATCCGGAAAAATCAGCTCCCAACTGAAACCAAGCCGGCGGCCAATGTCGCTGGCAACGAATTTTTCTACCTCGTTCGCCGCCGTCGAGGCCGGCACTTCAAGTGCGCGCGCAACCGATTCCAGCGAGCAGAGCCCCCCGATATCTGGGCTATACCGGTCTGGGCATGGCATGAACCCGGCCTCTCGAATGTCTCGCCATATTTGCTCCCGCTGCTCGCCCTGGCTGAGGTTCAAAAGAAGCAAAACGCGTAGCCGGTGCCCCGGGTGCGTTGGGTCACCACCAGCTTCATTGTGCAGATGGCGGTTTGCCTCGGTGACCAACTCTTCGAATGGTGTCATGCTGCCCCCCAGAATTCACGGGCTGCCTGCCGCGCCTGATCGGCGCTTTGGTAGGTACCAGGTGGGAAGAGTGCCAGCGCTGCAGCATCGTCATCGCCCATCAACACGCGGACAGATTCGCGGTATTCGGCAACGTCGTGCTCAGACCAACCTGCAGCACGGCAGCCTTCGATGAACCGCTCAAAGTTGGACCGTGCGTCTGCCTTCGCTTTTGCCGCAGCAAGCTTTTCAAGGGCGCTCATCGCTCGAACCCCTTCCGCTTTTTGTGCGCGAACGGCTGCTCTTGCGTAGCAGGACGCCAATCATGGTCCAATGTTTGGAAGCGGGTCTGGTTGGCGATATAGGCAAGGCGAGCCATGCCAGTAGCGCCCTGGCGGTTCTTGGCGACGATGATTTCTGCAGTCCCGGTGTCGGGAGAATCTGGCCGGTAATACTCGTCGCGGTAGCACATCAGCACGATGTCGGCGTCCTGCTCGATGGCGCCAGATTCGCGTAGGTCGGACAATGCGGGCCGTTTGTTAGGGCGTTCATCCACCTTGCGCGACAACTGCGACAACGCAATGATCGGAATCTGGAGCTCCTTGGCCAAGGCCTTCAAGCCTCGTGTTATGCCCTCAATCTGGCTGTTCCTGGTATCTCCTCCGTCACCGGTAGCCAGTTGCAGATAATCGATAATCAACAAAGCAAGCCCATGCCGACGCTTCACGCTGCGCGCCTTGCTGGCAATCTCGAAAAAGGTCAGCCCGCCTTGCTCATCGATCACCAGCGGTAGCTCGTGCAGCTTGGCTGTACCCGCAAGGATGCGGTCGCCGGAATCGCCTTCCATGTTGCCGGCCAGGATGTCATCAAGCGGCACGCGGCCGGCAATAGCAACGAGGCGGTCAGCAAGTTCAGTGTCGGCCATTTCCATGCTCAAAAACAAAGTCGGCACACCGGCACATGCCGCGTTGAAAGCCATCCCTGCAGCAAGGGCTGTTTTTCCCATCCCTGGGCGGCCGGCAATGACGATGAGATTCCCACGCCGAAATCCTCCCGAAAGCCTTCTATCGAGGTCATCGAAGCCGGTCGACATCGCGCTATCGGTCCCCTCTCCTCGGCGTTCGATCGCGGCAACCGCACGAACCAGCACTTCCCTGATCGTCTGCGGCCTCTTCGGTGCGGCGTCCTCACTGATCGTCATGATTGCGGACTGTGCAGCCGCCAGTTTCCCCGCGGTGGCGCCGACACCTGTGGCAATGGCCTGAATGCGGTCTGCGGCCGCTACAAGTTCGCGCTCCAGGGATTTTTCAGCGACAACCTGCGCGTAGCGCCCGGCGTTCGCTGAGGATGGCGTATTGGCTGCCAATTCACCAAGATAAGCAAGGCCACCGGTTTTATCAGACAGACCGGCAGCGTCTAGGCGCTCAGCCACTGTCACGGGATCAACGGAAATCCCCTGTGACGCCATGGCCATAATCTCGCTGAAGATGACGCGGTGTGCCTCAGCGAAAAAATGGCCAGGCTTCAGTTGGCCGATGCGGTCGATGGCGGTTGACCCAGGCATCAACAATGCACCGAGAACCGCCTGCTCTGCATCGTTGCTGTGGAGTCGAGAGTAATCGATCATGTGGCCTCCCGGTGGTACTTGTTTTCGAGGCATTTGGCGAAGCCTGAAGGCGACATCAGGAAATCGATGTCAGCAACGAAAGGCGGCTTTCCTGGCTGAGCGGGGGCCCGACCAGTCAGGAATTCCGATTCTGCGCAAACCTCGAAAAATCGACGCCAGGCTTCCAGGCCATCTTCCCTGCTGCTGTACCCGAAAGGTTTGCAGCGGAGACTCGCAGCTTCCTTCCAGCGCGCCCTGATCGTTTTACGTCGAGCGTCGTTCAGCACCCTGACCTTCGGGTTGTCTGGCATCGCCTCGTGGTACAGGCTGACTATTTCCTCAGCAGGGCATGCAGGCTTTGCCGGTGTCGCCGGCTTGCCGGGGACAGAGGCGTAAGCCTCTTCCTTTCCTTTCCTTTCGACTCCTTTAGACTCCGGGGGGGAGGACTCGGCTAGTTCCCGGTGAGTGCTCGCCGAATGCTCGGCTAGTTCTCGGGGATATGTGGTCGCGTTGGGTGGTTCTGGGTGGCGATATGTCGGTTTGTCGATCTTCTGATGCCGCGCCCATCCGGTGACGTGCCAGTAGCGTTTTCCGTCTGCCTCAAATTCGGCAACCAGTCTCTCCCGCTGCATTTCCGCAACGAGGCCGGCAACAGTATCGGCAGTGATGTTGTCATCGCCGGCAAAGGCTTCTGCTCTCAGCGTTTTATAGCTCGCTGGATGTACGCCACGATCATCGGAAAAATTCCACATGGCGATAAAGGCGAGCCGCGCCAGTGGGGTGATTTCCATCACCTGCTCTGATGTCCAAAATTCCGGCTTAATGGTGCGTATGCGTGCCACGTCACACCACCACTTCCCTGCTGGCGGCAAGCGCCTGCAGCCACAAGTCGAGAACCTTGCTCTCAGCTTCGCGTTTCCGCTTTCTGGTCATAATTGCCGGGAACGTCGCAATAACCTGATTGGCTTCGGCGAACAAGATGCTGGCTGGCTTGGCATAATCGGTGCCGTCGTCTCTTCTGCTATGCCAATCGCCCAGTGCCCTGCCCGGCCTGGGCGTTTCCGTTTTTCGGGTGTACATCGGAATGATCTCCAGAGAGTCATCCCGGCGGACCTGGCGGCCCTCCTTCGCTCGACCGGTGCTTGCGCAGCGCGTGGCAAAGGTCACCCTAGCGGGTGATTTCGGCGGCGCGGATGCGCGGCCTGCTGCCTTTTCAAAGCAGCTCGGGGTAAAGCGATAATTGCGGCTGATCGGCCGCACGTAAGCGAGCATAGCCGACCCCTCAGGCCTGGCCAGCGATTTCGGTAGCGCTGTGCTTGCCGCCCTTGTGGCTATCGCGCCGCAAATGTTCCGGCTGCTCTTCCTTCCGCCCAGGAACAAAGGTGCTCGCCACCATATGATCCGCAACCGAGTCGCCATCGATCCTGGTGCAACGCGCCGACAGCTTAACCGCCAGAATTTTTCCGTCACGGATCCACCGGTGAATCGTGAACTCGCTGACACCCAATTCGCGGGCGCATGCCTGCGGTGCAATCATTCGACCGCGAAACTGATCAAACTTCCCCGCAGACGTTGCCGTGTTACAAACGGCGGATGAATGTTGTTTGCGCATATCCAAGCTCCTAAATTAGCGTCGCGGCAACTTTTGCTGCGAACTGCTTGGATGCGATTTATATAGCGCCAGCCAGTATTTCAGAACGCCTCATGGCGGCAGCGGCTAGCCTGTGCCAGCAGCGGCTAAGCTGGATCTGGCGTATTCCTTAGCGCCTTTCGGGCAGTATCGAAGGACATATCAAGTGCCGCACATTCCTGTTCTGCGCAAACGGTACGGCTACTGTATTTTCCAGAAGCCCAAATTTCTCGGATTCTCTCTTTGGCGTTTCGCTTTCCATTGGGGCCTTCGTGCTTTGCATCGGCCCCACGCTTTGCCATTTTGGAGATAGCTATGCTCCCTGGAAGTAGCCTCAAACAAACGATCGACGCCGCCATTCGAGCACCAGTCGCAGCATCCCATGCCGACTGATATCGCCGCGCCCAAATGAGACGTACAGCAAGAGCAACACCGATCAACGCCAGCGCCGCCAGCGCCGCATCTGATCCGCCAAATTCATCAGCAATCGCCTTGAGCGCGTTTTGCCAACAACTTCCGGTATCAAATACCCCACAGGAAATACCTGTCAAACCATCTTGCAACGAAAATGCAGCCGTCGCATAGACTTCGGCTTCTTCAGCCTCAGGGAAGACTGACCTTAGCTCGTCATTCCGGACTGACATCGCAACATTCGCCAACTCAACGAACTTGCCTACTTGGCAGGCGTCAGAGCAAATATTCTTGCTAACAGCAAAAAACATCTCGGAGTTGGTTGAATTCAACGAATCGATCAGATGTTGTTCAATACCTGAAAACTGATTAGGAATTATCCCGCCATCAATCACGACCATCGGCATTCCCCACCGATATAGATTCTGTTGCTGATCCATGTCTATGCAGCCCCCGGCAACTTGATGACGTTTTCCTGAGCCGTACCAGCCTCAAAGTTGTTGAGACACGCAAGCCACTTGTTGGCAGCAGCCAGGCGGTGCGTGACGAAATCCGATTTGTCGTAAATGGCGTCCATACCTTCTAGGGCGTGGTCCAGATACCGTTGCCGGGTCTCGTAATCGACCCGCAACTCTGACAACCAGGATTTGCAAGTCGAGCGCAGATCATGAGGCGTGATGCGCCGCCAGGTGCCGCCAGATTCGTTGCGCACTCGATCAATCCAGCCGGAAATCGTGGTTCGCTTTGACAGTGGATTCCTGACGCCCGCCCCGCGGACCGGATTGACGGGCAGTATGTACTCATCGCGATCCGCCAGCTTGAGCAGTTCTTGCACCCACTCGACGGCCTGCGCCGGCAGCGGGATAACGAATGGGCCCGTAGTGTGCCGGCGATTTTTTCGCCGATCATGGGGAACCTCCCAGACTGCAAAATCTGGCTTGAATTCCTCTTGGCGTGCCTCGGCAATGGTGTTGATCCGTACGCCGGTCAGCAGCATCAGTCGCACTGCCAATTCGTAGGGCCTCGGCATCCTGTGCAGTTCGCGCAGGAAGTTGCCCAACTCTTCAGCCCCCAAGGCGATGCGCTGCTTTGGCGGCTCTTGTGGCCCCACTATCGCCGACAGCTTCAGATCCCGGCACGGGTTCGAAGTGCAGGCACCACTCCCAATTCCATGAGCAAATATCAGGTTGCAGTGGGTCAGGGTAATGTCGGGCAAGGTCTTGCCACCCGCCTCTGCCTTCTTGACCACATTGACCACCATGGCCGGTGTGATGGTGGAAGCCTCGAACCGGCCAATCAGCGGTGATACGTAGCGCTCGTGGATCGACTTCCGCTGCTTGAGGGTATGGGGTCGCATACCGGTTCTGAGTGCCACCCCCTTCTCGACCTTTGCGAAGTATTCGTCTGCGAGCTTGTCGACCGTGACGACCGAGAGTGCTTCCTGCTTTCGCTTCTGCTTCTCTTGGGCGATGTCGATCCCATTTTCCACATCACGACGCAATTCCTTGGCCTTCTCTCGAGCTTCTGCTGCACCCCAGGCCGGGTATTGGCCAATGGTTCTTTCCTTCTGTTTCCCAGCAAGGCGATATCGGATGTACCAGGACGCAACACCCGTTTTTGAAGCCGAAATGGTCAAGCCTGGCACAGTTCCATCGGCCTGATACTGAGCCTTGCCCTCGCGCTGAGCCTTCGCAATCAGCGCCCGCACTTCCTTGTCGGTAATCCCTGCCATGCCGTGTACTCCGGAACCCCTCAAGCAAATCGCGGAATCCGTTGCAGCAAGCCTGACTACGAGATTTTGAGTAGCTTTTCAACCTAGCAAACACCCAAGCTACTCATTGAGGTACACAGAAATTATGCACACCAATGCAACCCAACGCAAACCACAGACAATAAAAAAGCCCGGAAATCCGGGCTTCTTCGGGGTTTTATGGCAACCAGTGCTAACCACTAGCAGCCATTAAAACAGGCTTACTGGTAGTACAAACCGCCGTTGATGTTGATGGTGGCACCGGTGGTGAAACCAGACAGCTCATTGGACAGATAAGCACAGGCAAAACCGATTTCTTCCGGCTTGGCCAGGCGCTTCATCGGTACGGAGTCGACGATGGTTTGCAGGATTTCCGGCTTGATCGCCATGACCATCTTGGTGGCGACATAGCCCGGGGCGATGGCGTTGACCGTCACGCCCTTGTTGGCGAGTTCGGCAGCGAGCGCCTTGGTGAAGCCGATCACGCCAGCCTTGGCGGCGGAGTAGTTGGTTTGGCCCATCTGACCCTTGACGCCGTTGACCGAGGAAATGTTCACGATACGGCCCCAGCCGCGCTCGGCCATTTTGGCGGAGACTTGCTTGGTCATGTTGAACAGCGAGGTCAGGTTGGTGGCGATAACGGCGTCCCAGCCGTCTTTTTCCATCTTGGCGAACATGCGGTCGCGGGTGATGCCGGCGTTATTGATGAGGATGTCGACCTGACCGCAGGCGGCTTCCGCATCTGCCACCATCTTCTGGCAGTCTTCGAGCACGGAAACGTCGCCGGCCACGCAGACGAAATCCTTGAAACCGGCTTCGGCCTGCTCCTGGAGCCATGCATCCTTGTTGTCGAACTGCGGATGATAAGCAGCGACGACCTTGTGGCCAGCCTTGGCCAGTTCCTGACAAATGGCGGTACCCAGGCCGCCCATGGCGCCGGTAACGAGTGCAACACGTTGAGTCATGCTGTTTCCTTCCTTGTTGGTAAAGCGGGGTTGAAAAAATGGCGTCGGGCGCACGGCCCTTTCGTCATTCATGATAAATCGTGCAAATCAGACAGCGCGCTCGCGCACATAGCGCCCGGGTGCCGGCTCGATCGGCGGATGCGTGCTGCTACCCAGCTTGCGCGCGGCGCGCTCGGCACCTTGTTGCGGTTTGAGCCAGGCGGCCCAATCGCTCCACCAGCTGCCTTTCATTTCCTCAGCCTGGCTCAGCCAATCTGCGGCATTCAGGCTGATATCGGCGTACGTCCAGTAACTGCGCTTGTTTTTGCTGGCCGGGTTGATCACCCCGGCGATATGGCCGGACGCACCCAGCACAAAACGCACCTGGCCGCGCAAAATACGCGTGCTTTGATAGGCAGTCTGCCAAGGCACGATGTGGTCTTCGCGGGTGGCCAAGAGATACACCGGCATCGCCAACTGCGACAGATCCACCTTGACCCCACACATTTCCAGCTTACCCGGCACGCGCAAGCTGTTGTTTAGATACATGTTGCGCATGTACCAGGCGGCAAAGGGACCCGGCAGATTGGTGGAGTCCGAATTCCAGTACAACAGATCGAAAGCCTGCGGTTTCTGGCCTTTGAGGTAGTTGTTCTGCACGTAATTCCAGACGAGATCGTTGGCGCGCAAAAAAGAGAAGGTGTTTTGCAGATCGCGCGCCGGCAAAAGCCCGCCTTGACCGATGCTCTGTTCGCGCATCGCTACGGCTTGCTCGTCGATGAACAGGCCGATTTCGCCGGTGTCGGAAAAATCGAGCAAGGTGGTGAGCAAAGTCAGCGATTTGACGCTTTCATCGCCGCGCGACTGCAACACCGCCAGCGCCGAGGTGAGGATGGTGCCGCCGACGCAAAAACCCAGAGCATTGACTTCTTTTGCCTTGGTGATGGCCTTGACGGCATCGAGTGCGGCAATCGGGCCTTGCTCCAGGTAATCGTCCCAGCGCAAATGCCCCTGCGCTTCCATCGGGTTGCGCCAGGACACCAGGAACACGGTATTACCCTGCTCTACCGCATAACGGATCAGCGAGTTGTCCGGCTGCAAATCCATGATGTAAAACTTGTTGATGCACGGCGGCACGACCAGCAAGGGGCGTGCGCCGACTTTTTCCGTGAGCGGTGCATACTGGATCAGCTGCATCACATCGTTTTCATAAACCACGGCGCCTTCCGTGGTGGCAATGTTTTTGCCGACCTCGAAAACGCTTTCGTCGGTCATCGAAATACGGCCCTTTTCAAAATCCTTGAGCAGATTGTTGATGCCATCGGTGATGCTCTGGCCCTTGGTTTCCAGGGCGAGCTTGATGAATTCCGGATTGGTCGCGGCAAAATTCGTCGGCGCCAGCGCATCGCTGATCTGGCGCGCCAGAAAACGCAGCTTTTCGCGCCCCTTGGCATCTTCTGCCGGCATGGCTTCGACCATATCGTTCAGATAGCGCACATTGAGCAAATAGGCCTGATGAATGTAGTCGTAAATCGGGCTGTCTTTCCATTCCGGCGAATTGAAGCGCCGATCGCCAGCCTCTGGCTCCACCTTGAAATTAGGCGTCTCACCTTTTTGTTTGGCCAGCACTGCCTGCCACAGGGACATCTGCTGATCCATGAAGTTTTTTTGCAGGGCCGTCATGGCCTGCGGATCGACCGGCGGCAACTGAGCCATCAGATTCTGCGCGAAATCGGGCGAAAAATTGGGAGGCAATCCCGGCGGTAATTGGCCCAAACCCGAAGCGGCCTGCCCCGGATTCACCCCTTGTCCTTGTGCCAGCGCCTGCATGAACTGCTGCATCATGTTCTGCCCAGCCTGCATGAACTGCAATGCCGAACCCATCAATGCCTCATTCCCCTTCGATTCTTGCGTCATGAATTTTTATCTCGCTCTTTGTAAACGGGCTTAGCTGTAAGATTCTGCATAGCGTAGCCTAGGCTGTCAATGCATAATCCAGTCATGTACATCATCGCTATCGGCTGGCTCTACGTCACCCTGCTCATTGCCGCCAATGAAGGCAGCCTGTTTCGGGGCATCGTTTCCTTCATTTTTTATGGCCTTTTGCCCTGCGCTTTGCTGCTCTGGATCAGCGCCAGCAAAATACGCCGGCAACGGCGAGCGCACCGGGCGCGCCAGCTTGCGCGCTCAGGCGAGCCAGATCAGGCTGGCCATGCGGCCGGTGATACCGTCGCGCCGATAGGAAAAGAAGCGCTCCCGCTCACGCACGGTACAGAATCCACCGCCGTAAATCGCACGGACGCCGGCGCGCGCTAGGCGCAAACGGGCGAGTTGATAAAGATCGCACCACCACTTTCCGGGCGCACCGGGGCGAAAAGCACGCGCGACATCGAGATCGAGGCACGCATCAAGAAACGCGCCAGACGGTATTTTGAGTGAATTACTTTGGGATTTTCTGGCTTCTTCTGTCGCGCCAAGCGCCGCACTTTCCAGAAAGGCTGCGCGCACTTCGTCGCCGACTTCAAAACTATCCGGCCCAATCGCCGGCCCCAGCCAAGCAAGAACGGTTTGCGGCGGCACGGCCATCGCGGCCAATGTATTTTCCAGAATCCCGGCCTGCAAACCGCGCCAACCGGCGTGCGCGGCGGCGACCACCGTCGCCGCCTCATCGCAAAACAACACCGGCAGGCAATCTGCCGTCATCACCGCGCAAACCTGCCCTGACTGGCGACTGAAACTGGCATCGGCGGCACTGCCGGGTGTCGTACATGCCACATCTACCACTTGCGTACCATGCACCTGCGCCAACCAGCATGGCGCTGCCGGCAGTTGCGTGGCCAAGCTGCGCCGATTGACCGCGACCTGCTCGGGCGCATCGCCGACGTGCTCGGCCAGATTGAAACCATCCCAGGGTGGCGCGCTGCCACCGCCCCGGCGCGTGGTTTGCAGGGTGCGCACCCGCGCCGGGGCCGGCCATTCTGGAAAAATAAAATCAGCCTGCTCAGGCATAGCCCAGCTCCGCCAATAATTGACGCATATCATCTGGCGGCGGCGCTTCCCATTGCATGTATTGCTGCGTCAAAGGATGCAAAAGCGCCAAACGCGTCGCGTGCAAGGCTTGGCGCGCAAACACCGGCAGACGAGGATCACGCTTGCCATAGACTGGATCGCCCACCAAGGGGTGCGCGATATGCGCCATATGCACGCGTATCTGGTGCGTACGCCCAGTTTCCAAAGTGCACTCGAGATAGGTGCAGCTGGGAAATATGAGCAAGGGCCGGTAATAGGTCAGGGCCGCTTTGCCGCCCCGGCTTTCCGGCACCACCGCCATTTTTACGCGCTGCACGGGGTGGCGGCCAATCGGCACATCAACGCCGCCGCTGCGCTCGATGCGCCCTGCCACCAAAGCAAGATACTGGCGCTTTACCGTGCGCGCCTGCAACTGGCGCACCAAATCGGTCTGCGCTTCCAGAGTTTTGGCCACCACCATCAAGCCGCTGGTATCTTTGTCCAGACGATGCACGATGCCGGCGCGTGGAATCTGGGCGCTGTCCGGCAGATAGTGCAGCAAGGCATTGAGGAGCGTACCTTCACGATTGCCGCTACCCGGGTGCACAACGAGTCCCGGCGGTTTGTTGATCACCAGCAAGGCATCGTCTTCAAACACGATATTGAGCGGGATGTTTTCGGCCAGCGCTTCATTTTTTTCACCCTCCGGCAAGGCAAGGCACAGGCGCTCGCCGCCGGCAAGCTTGTGTTTGACTTCCGCGATGACCGCACCGTCCAGCCGCAGCAGGCCTTCGCGTATCCAGCCTTGCAAGCGGCTGCGCGAATGTTGCGGCAAAAGTTCAGCCAACACCTGGTCGAGCCTGCGGCCGCCGCAAGCCAGCGGGACCACCCTGTCGAAAGCTTCGCTTAGGCTATAATCGCCCGCGTTCTGATAAGGATCATTCATGATGCGCAGTGTACCTGCAATTGCTTTCGTATTTTCCGCCCCTTCTTTCATTGTGCTGCGCCGCCTGCTGGCGGTTTTCGCCGTGATTGCCCTGAGCGCCTGCAGCAGCACCAGCGAATACGACGAAACCGCCGGCTGGTCGGCCAATAAACTGTATGGCGAAGCCAAGGAAGCGCAGGCCGAAGGTGCCTGGGAAAACGCCGTCAAATTCCTGGAAAAACTCGAAGCCCGCTACCCCTACGGGCGCTTCGCCCAGCAGGCGCAACTGGAATTGGCCTACGTGTACTGGAAAGCCGGCGAACCGGGTTCCGCGCTGGCCGCCGCCGACCGTTTCATCAAGCTGCACCCCAACCATCCCGCCGTGGATTACGCCTATTACCTGAAAGGGCTGGTCAATTTCAACGAAGACCTGGGCCTGATTTCCTACCTCAACACGCAGGATCAGACCGAACGCGACCCCAAGGCGGCACGCGAAGCCTTCGATACTTTCAAGGAACTGAGCACCCGCTTCCCCAAGAGCAAATACACGCCGGACGCCATCGCCCGCATGAATTATCTGGTGAATGCGCTGGCCTCGCTGGAAGTGCACGTCGCCCGCTATTATTTCAAACGCGGTGCCTACATCGCTACCGTCAACCGTGCTCAAAAAGCAATGGAAACCTACCCGCAGGCTCCGGCGATCGAAGAAGCGCTCTACATGATGGCGCTCGCCTACGACAAGCTCGGCATGCAGGATTTACGCGACGACGCCGACCGCGTGTTCAAGAAAAACTTCCCCAATAGCCGCTACATCAGCGACGGCCTGGAAAAAAAGACGCCGTGGTGGCAGCTTTGGTAAACGGCTGAGCGAAAATTAAGGCTATTCGTAAAAGTGGGTTGAAACGGGATCAAAGCTCACCCGCCTCGATCATGCGGATGAGTGTTGAAATGTCCGCACCGTAGTTCTTACGAATACCCAAAATTAAAAGCATAAAAAAGGCAGCCAAGGCTGCCTTTTTTATGCGCACTGTTTTTGCACGCCACATTGCCCCGAAGCGTGAAATACCCCGGGGCAATGGCTTTCTTACTCCTGGGCCGGAGCCTCGGCAGCGGCCGGGGCGTCTTCCAGCAAGGCCTTCATCGAGAGCTTGACGCGGCCGCGGTCGTCGGTTTCCAGCACCTTGACGCGCACGATCTGGCCTTCCTTGACGTAGTCCTCGACCTTGTTGACGCGCTCTTTGGCGATCTGCGAAATGTGCAAGAGACCATCTTTGCCCGGCAGCACCTGCACGATGGCGCCGAATTCGAGAATCTTGAGCACGGTGCCTTCGTAGATCTTGCCGATTTCGACTTCCGCCGTAATCGCGTCAATCCTGGCGCGGGCCAGTGCGGCAGCCTCGCCCGAGGTAGCGGCGATGGTGATGGTGCCGTCGTCCTGGATGTCGATGGTGGTGCCGGTTTCTTCGGTCAGGGCGCGGATCACTGCACCGCCCTTGCCGATCACGTCGCGGATTTTTTCCGGGTTGATCTTGAAGGTGTAGAGACGCGGCGCGTAGGCCGACATTTCTTCACGCGGGCCGGCGGCGGCTTCCTGCATCAGACCGAGGATGTGCAGACGGGCGTCCTTGGCCTGGGCCAGAGCGACCTGCATGATTTCCTTGGTGATGCCCTGAATCTTGATGTCCATTTGCAGGGCGGTGATGCCGCCGGTGGTGCCGGCCACCTTGAAATCCATGTCGCCGAGGTGATCTTCGTCGCCGAGGATGTCGGTGAGCACGGCGAAGCGGTTGCCGTCCTTGATCAGGCCCATGGCGATGCCGGCGACGTGCGCTTTCAGCGGCACGCCAGCGTCCATCAGCGCCAGACAGCCGCCGCAGACGGAAGCCATCGAGGAAGAGCCGTTCGATTCGGTGATTTCTGACACCACGCGCATCGAGTAGGAAAAATCTTCTGGCTTCGGCAACACGGCGAGCAGCGCGCGCTTGGCGAGGCGGCCATGGCCGATTTCACGGCGCTTGGGCGAGCCGACACGGCCGCATTCGCCGGTGGCGTAGGGCGGCATGTTGTAGTGCAGCATGAAGCGGTCGCGGTATTCGCCGGCCAGGGCGTCGATGATCTGCTCATCGCGGTTGGTACCCAGCGTAGCCACCGCCAGCGCCTGCGTTTCGCCACGGGTGAACAGGGCCGAGCCGTGGGTGCGCGGCAGGACACCGGAGCGCATGGTGATCGGGCGCACGGTGCGGGTGTCGCGGCCGTCGATGCGCGGCTGGCCGGAGAGGATGCGGCCACGCACGATGGCAGCTTCCATCTCGAACACCTGGTTGCCGACGGTGTTGGCGTCCGGCGCGCCGTCTTCGCCGGTGCACAGGGCGGCCACGGCTTCAGCATTGATTTCCTTGACGCGCTGGCTGCGCGCCTGCTTGGAGGTGATGCTGTAGGCTTCTTCCAGCTTGGCACCGATCAGTGCCTGCAGGCGGGCGACCAGGACTTCATCCTTGGCGGGCGCTTGCCATTCCCATTCGGGCTTGCCGGCTTCTTCCACCAGGGCGTTGATGGCATCGATCGCCTTCTGCATTTCGCTGTGGCCATAGACCACCGCGCCGAGCATGACGTCTTCGGAGAGTTGGTCGGCTTCCGATTCCACCATCAGCACGGCAGATTCGGTACCAGCGACGACCAGATCGAGCTGGCTGTCTTTCAGCTGGGAAAGCGTCGGACACAGTACATATTCGCCGTTGATATAACCGACACGGGCGGCACCAATCGGACCGGCGAAGGGAATACCGGAAATCGCCAGGGCGGCGGAAGCGCCGATCATGGCAGGAATGTCGGAATCAATTTCCGGATTCAGCGACATCACGGTGGCGACCACCTGCACTTCGTTATAAAAACCTTCCGGGAACAGCGGGCGGATGGGGCGGTCGATCAGGCGCGAGGTGAGAATTTCCTTTTCCGAGGGACGGCCTTCGCGCTTGAAGAAACCGCCGGGAATGCGCCCGGCGGCATACACTTTTTCTTGATAATCAACGGTCAGCGGAAAAAAATCCTGACCCGGTTTGGCGTTTTTAGCGCCGACAACGGTGACCAGAACAACGGTTTCTTCCATCGACACCACGACAGCACCGCCAGCCTGACGGGCGACTTCACCCGTTTCCAGAGTGACCTGGTGTGCGCCGTAAGCAAAAGTTTTTTTCACTTGATTGAACATGAACTTCCTTTCTCTCTCACAATAATCAACAATAACAACAAGTTACAACCCAAAAGAAAAACAAAAAGCGGCCGGAATCCCCTGGCCGCTTTTTCCTTGCGCTTTTTTGTTTGCGCTTTTTGTGTAATCACCCAGCAAATTACTTACGCAGACCGAGCTTGGTGATCAGGGTACGGTAACGCTCCACATCCTTGCCCTTCAGATAGTCGAGCAGTTTGCGACGTTGCGACACCAAACGCAGCAGACCACGACGCGAGTGGTGATCCTTCATATGCTCTTTGAAGTGCGGCTGCAGATCGTTGATGCGGGCGCTCAGAAGCGCCACCTGGACTTCCGGCGAACCGGTATCGCCCTTGGCTTGTGCATATTCAGCGACGATGCTCGCCTTTTGTTCAGTGGTCATTGCCATTTCAAAACCCTCTTTCGTAAAGCGACGCTGCCCCGGTTTGATAGAGCCTGCGCCAGTGGATAAACCCCAGACGGGGAAAGCGCGCGATTGTAGCAGATCAGACGTCCAAATGGAGTAATCTTTTCGGCCACAAACGGCCGTCAGCGCCCGCTTCACCAATACCAAGCAAGCGCCCCGCGCCATAAGCGCGAATTTTCCCCTGCAAACCGGGCGGCAAAGCCACCGGATTGCCATGACGAAAACGCTGCGCCGCCTCGGCATCCAGAGCGAGCGCCGGCAGGTTTTGCAACAAGGCATCGAGCGGCAGCAAAAACTGCCCGCGCGCGTTTTCCTCGCAGGCTTCCAGCGCGGCCAGACTAACCGCCGCGCGCAAATCCAGCGCGGCGACCTGGGTGCGGCGTAGCGCCGTCAAATGCGCGCCACAGCCCAAAGCCGCACCGATATCGGCGGCCAGCACGCGAATATAAGTCCCCTTGCTGCAGCGCACGCGCAAACGCAGGCGATCCCCTTGCAACCCCAAGTTGTCGATGGCATGAATTTTTACCGGCCGCGCCGCACGCTCGACACTAATCCCCTGGCGCGCAAGTTCATAGAGTGGCCTGCCATCCCGTTTCAAAGCAGAATGCATGGGCGGTATCTGCAAAATATCGCCGATGAAGGCCGGCAGCACGCGGGCAATGTCTAGCGCTGTGACCTGCACCGGCCCGGTGGCCAATATCTGCCCTTCGGCATCGCCCGAATCCGTCGTCACGCCGAGACAAAGTTCGGCTTCGTAGGTTTTGTCTGCATCGAGCAAATCAGCAGAGAACTTGGTGGCCTCGCCAAAGCACAGGGGCAAAAGGCCGCTGGCCAAAGGATCGAGGGTGCCGGTATGGCCGCCTTTGGCCGCCGAAAAAAGACGCCGCGCTTTTTGCAGGGCATCGTTTGAAGTCAAACCCAGGGGCTTGTCGAGAAGCAGCACGCCGTCGATCTTGCGCCAGATTTTTTTCGGGCGCTGCGGCAAAGATGTCGCCAAGCTCAATCTTCCGGCGTCTGGTCGCTGACCGCTTTTGCCTGCTCGATCAGAGCCGTCATGCTGGCACCGTATTCGAGCGAATTGTCATGCACGAAATGCAGTTCCGGCAGGGTGTGAATATGGATGCGCCGGCCCAGTTCGCGGCGCAAAAAACCGGCAGCGCGGCGTAAACCCTGCTCGATCTCCGGCAGTTGCGCCGAATTGAGCGTGCTGAAAAACACCTTGGCGTGCGCGTAATCCGGCGTCAATTCGACCGCCGTCAGACTGATCATGCCAATGCGCGGATCTTTCAATTCACTGCGAATCAGCTCGGCCAGATCGCGGCGCACCTGCTCCGCGACCCGATCCGAGCGTTTGAAACCATGGGTTTGGCGTTTCATCTTTCAGCGTTTCATCACAAGGAACGGGCGACTTCCTGGATTTCGTATGCTTCCAGTTGATCACCTTCCTGAATGTCGTTATTGCCGCGCAAAGACAGACCGCACTCGAAGTTGGAACGCACTTCCTTGACATCATCCTTGAAGCGCTTGAGCGACTCCAGCTCGCCATCCCACTGCACCACGTTGTTGCGCAGCAAGCGCACGCGCGAGGAGCGCTTGACCAGACCTTCCAACACATAACAACCGGCAATCGCGCCGACCTTGGAAACGTGGAACACCTGGCGGATTTCCACCATGCCGGTGACCTGCTCGCGTTTTTCCGGAGACAACATGCCAGAAAGCGCCGCCTTGATTTCTTCCACGGCGTCGTAAATCACGTTGTAGTAACGCAGATCGACGCCGAAGTTTTCCGCCAACTTGCGCGCCCCTGCTTCTGCACGGATGTTGAAGCCGATGATGACGGCACCGGAAGCCTGCGCGAGATTGACGTCGGATTCGGTAATCGCGCCCACCCCGCCGTGAATGACATTGACCCGTACCTCCTCGTTGGAAAGCTTTTGCAAGGTCTGCACCAAGGCTTCCTGCGAACCCTGCACGTCAGACTTGACCACCAGCGGCAGGGTTTTGACCTCGCCCTCTTCCATCTGCTGGAACATGTTTTCCAGCTTGGCCGCTTGCTGCTTGGCAAGTTTCACGTCGCGGAATTTGCCCTGACGGAACAGGGCGATTTCGCGCGCTTTTTTCTCGTCGGCGAGCACGATAGCCTCCTCACCAGCTGCCGGCACGTCCGACAGGCCTAGGATTTCTACCGGAATCGAGGGGCCAGCGACATCGATCGGCTTGCCGTTTTCATCGAGCATGGCGCGCACCTTGCCGAAGACCTGACCGGCCAATACGGTGTCACCGCGCTTCAAAGTGCCGGATTGCACCAGCATGGTCGCCACCACGCCGCGCCCCTTGTCAAGGCTGGCCTCGATGATCAAACCCTTGGCCGGCGCGTCCTTGGCGGCCGTCAATTCAAGCATTTCGGCCTGCAAAAGGACTTGTTCGAGCAACTCGTCGATACCCATGCCTTTTTTAGCCGATACCGGGCAGAAGGGCGAATCGCCGCCGTATTCTTCCGGCACCACGCCTTCGGCCACCAGCTCCTGCTTGACGCGGTCCGGGTTGGCTTCCGGTTTGTCGATCTTGTTCACCGCCACCACCAGCGGCACACCGGCGGCCTTGGCGTGGTGAATGGCTTCCTTGGTCTGCGGCATCACGCCGTCATCGGCGGCCACCACCAGAATCACGATGTCGGTCGCCTTGGCACCGCGCGCGCGCATCGCCGTAAATGCTTCGTGACCCGGCGTATCGAGGAAAGTAATCATGCCGCGCGCCGTTTCGACGTGATAGGCACCGATGTGCTGGGTAATGCCACCGAATTCACCGGAGGCCACCTTGGCGCGACGAATGTAGTCGAGCAAGGAGGTTTTACCGTGATCGACGTGGCCCATGACGGTAACGACCGGCGCACGCGGCTCCAGCACCACATCTTTGTGTTCGCCGCTGTCTTCGAGGAAGGCATCCGGATCGTCGAGTTTGGCGGCAAATGCCTTGTGCCCCATTTCTTCGACCAGAATCATGGCCGTTTCCTGATCGAGCACCTGATTGATGGTAACCATGGAACCCATCTTCATCAGGGTTTTGATCAGCTCGATCGCCTTCACCGACATCTTGTGGGCCAGATCGGCCACCGAGATGGTTTCCGGCACATGCACTTCGCGCGCCACCGGCTCGGTCGGGGCCTGGAAGCTGCCCTGGCCGTCATCGACACGCGCCGATTTCTTATTGCCGTGGCGACCATCTTTCCAGGCACTGCCGCTGTCAGAACCCCGCGTTTTGATGCCGGCTTTCTTCTTGCCCTCATCGCCCTGACGACCGCGTTCGCCCTTCTTGGCTCCCGGCGCATCCGGGCGCTTGTGCAACGTGCCTTTTTCGCCGCCTTCGGCATTACGCGCTTGCGCGGCGGCCGCATTTTTCGCTTGTTCGGCTTCCTTAGCTGCTGCCGCCGCAACTTCTGCTTGCTGGCGCAGCTGCGCCAACTGAATCTCGCGCGCCTGTTTCTCTTTCAACTCGCGCTCTTGAATTTCGCGCAGACGATTATGCCGACGCGCTTCTTCTTCGCGCGCCTTCAGCTCTTTTTCGCCAATGATGGCGGCGCGATCCAGCGTGCGGCGAACCGGCGCGGGCGCAGCCTCTTTGTTCCCTGGGGCAACGTCTGAGGCAGTTTCCTCGGCTTTTGGAGCAACTTCCGGGGCAGGCTCAGAGGCTGCCTCGAGAGTGGTTTCAACGGCGACTTCCGGCGCTGCGGCTTCTACGATTTCCGGCTCCGGCTCGGGGCTTAACTCCGGCAGCGGGTGCTCTTCCACCACTTCCGGCGCGGCACTCGATGTTTCGAGCAGCGGCGTTTCTACGGTGGCAGACAAATCGTTTTCTTCGCGCTCGGCAAGCAGATCAACTTCTGCCGCCAAAGCATCCCCTGCCGGTACATCGCCCCCCGCCGCATCCGGCGTATCGCGCTTGACCAAAACACGTTTCTTGCGCACCTCCACCTGCACCGTGCGGGCGCGGCCATGCGCGTCTTTCGCCTTGATTTCCGAGGTTGATTTACGGGTCAAGGTGATTTTGTTTTTCGGCTCGGCTTCTCCGTGCGAACGGCGCAAAAAATCGAGCAGATTGTTTTTGTCCTGGTCGGTCAGGCTGTCGTCAGGACCTGCCTTATTCACGCCGGCGCGGGCCAGTTGTTCCAGGAGCGCCGCAACCGGCATTTTGAGTTCACTCGCAAAGTGCGAGACTGTAGTCGTAGACATGTTGTTAGCTCCTTTACTCACTCGAACCAGTGAGCGCGTGCTTTAAGGATCAATTCCTTGGCACGTTCTTCATCGATACCGGTCATTTCGGTCAGTTCGTCGACCGCCAGTTCTGCCAGATCATCACGCGTCTTGATCTCGTGTTCGGCCAGTTGTGCGGCCAATTCCTTGCTCATACCTTCCAGACCGATCAAGTCTTCCGCCACGCTTTCCAGCTTTTCTTCCGTGGCAATCGCTTCGGTCAGGAGCGCATTGCGGGCGCGATTACGCAATTCATTGACGATAGCTTCATCCAGCCCTTCGATTTCCAGCATCTCGGCGAGCGGCACATAGGCCACTTCTTCCAGCGTGGAGAAACCCTCTTCGATCAGCAGATCCGCCAACTCTTCGTCGATATCGAGTTTTTCCATGAAGGTGATGCGGGTCACGGCGTATTCGGCTTCCGCTTTCTTCGCCGATTCGTCTTGCGTCATCAGGTTGATGGTCCAGCCGGTCAGCTCGGAGGCCAGACGCACGTTCTGGCCGCTGCGGCCGATGGCAATCGCCAGATTGTCTTCATCGACCACCACATCCATGGCGTGTTTTTCTTCATCGACGACGATGGAAGTCACCTCCGCCGGCGACAGCGCGCCAATCACGAACTGCGCCGGATCAGCCGACCACAGCACGATGTCGATATTTTCGCCGCCGATTTCGTTACGCACGGCAGTAACGCGCGAGCCGCGCAGACCAACACAGGTGCCGATCGGATCGATACGCGGGTCGTTCGACTTGACGGCGATCTTGGCGCGCAGCCCGGGATCGCGGGCGCAGGCTTTCAATTCCATCAAACCGTCGTCGATTTCCGGCACTTCCAGGGCGAACAGCTTGATGACGAATTCCGGCGCGGTGCGCGACAAAATGATCTGCGGCCCACGCTGACCGCGGTCGATGCGCAGCAAATAGGCGCGCACGCGGTCACCGACGCGCAGGTTTTCCTTGGGAATCATCTGGTCGCGCGGCAGCAAGGCTTCGATTTTGCCCGCTTCGACCACCGCGTTACCGCGTTCCATGCGTTTGATGGTGCCGGAGACGACAAACTCCTTGCGCTCCAGAAAATCTTGCAAAATCTGCTCGCGCTCGGCATCACGAATACGCTGCAAAATCACCTGCTTGGCAGCCTGCGCCCCGATACGGCCAAAATCGATGGGTTCGAGCGATTCCTCGATGCAATCACCAATCTCGATTTCCGGATCTTCCTTGAGCGCTTCCGACAAGGGCAGCTGCTGGTACTCATTGACATATTCGTTATCGGCCACGATGAACCAGCGGCGAAAGGATTCGTAATCGCCCGTGGCGCGATCGATCGTCACGCGCACTTCGGCATCGTCATGGATGCGTTTTTTGGTCGCCGAAGCCAGGGCCATTTCCAGCGCGCCAAACACGATTTCCTTGCCGACGTTTTTTTCGCGCGCCAGGGCATCGACCAACAGTAACAATTCACGGCTCATGACTCAGCTCTCTCCAGAATTTCAGTGGACTATTCAGTTAAATTGCGGCACCAGCCGGGCTTTTTCAATATTTTCAAAAGCTAGCGTGACAGTTTCTTCTTTACCATCGGTCGTCAGCTGCAGGCCCACCTGGCCGTTTTCGCAGCCCAGCAAGCGACCTTGAAAGTTGCGCCGGTTGTGGTGTGGAATACGCAACTTGATCTGTATGGACTGACCGGCGAAACGAGCAAAATCCTCTAGTTTCTTGACCACGCGATCCATGCCCGGCGAGGAGACTTCGAGCCGGTCGTAATCGATATTTTCGACCTCGAAGAGGCGCGTCAGCTGATTCGATACCGTGGCACAATCTTCGACATCGATGCCGCCTTCTTTGCCTGGCGCATCGATGAAAATACGGATCGTCCGTCCACGCGGCGACAACTCGACATCGACCAACTCGAAGCCCAGCCCTGAAACCGTCGTTTCCAATAACGCATTCAAATCCACGAACCCAACCCCATTGCCGTGCGGCACAAATAAAAAGTGGGCGAAACGCCCACCTTAGGAAAACAAGATGTTGGCAAACGCCGCTTTTTCCATCGAAAACCGCGAAAAGCAACGCATGCACTGAACTAAACCGTCGGATTGTAACGGATTAGCCCTTCTCCGACAAACAGTTTTACGGCGCGACAGGACTTCAGCCCGTACCCGCCCGGCTCGCACCGAGTTCTTTCAGGAGGAATTTCACCTCGTTTTCTTCCAGTTCCTTGCAGCGCCCGCGCTTGAGTTGCGGCGGCAGCAACACCGGCCCGTAGCGCACGCGCATCAGGCGACTGACGGTGCAGCCGACGGCCTCGAACAGACGGCGTACCTCGCGGTTGCGCCCCTCAAAGAGCGTCACCTTGTACCAGCGGTTGGCCCCTTCGCCGCCGGCATCGTTCAAAGTCGAGAAATGCGCCGGCCCGTCTTCCAGCTCGACGCCACTCAACAGTTGTTTTTGCGTGATTTCATCGAGCTCGCCCAGCACCCGCACAGCGTATTCGCGCACCAGTTGCGAACTGGGGTGCATCAGCTTGTTGGCCAATTCGCCAGAAGTGGTAAACAACAGCAAACCGGAGGTGTTGAAATCCAGGCGTCCGACATTGATCCAGCGCCCACCGCGCAAACGCGGCAGGGCGGAAAACACCGAGGGACGGCCCTCCGGGTCATCACGCGAGACAATTTCACCTTCCGGCTTGTGATAAAGCAGCACGCGCGGCAGGCGAACATTGCCGGTGAAGCGGATGTTGATCAGCCGCCCACCAATTTTCACCTTGTCGGTCGGCACCACGCTTTGCCCGACGGTAGCGGTTTCGCCATTGACGCTGACCTTGCCGGCCGCGATCCAGCTTTCCATTTCACGGCGCGAACCGACGCCGGCGGCGGCCAGCACCTTGTGCAGACGTTCCGGCTTGGCAGCGACGATTTGCTTGCCGTCGCGCCCGACCTGCCCCCGGTTGGCACGACCGGTGGCAGGTTTGCCCCGGCGCGGACGGGCGGGCGGCTTTTCGGCGGCGCTCTCCGAAGCGGCCTCCGGGCGGGCGGCGGAAGCGCCAGAAGAGGCGACAGGTGCGCGCAGCGGCGTGCGTTTATTGGCTTTCGGGCCTTGGCTCATGATTTAACTCCAGGGTCTGACTGATCTGTTCCAGGGGCGGCAATTCGCTGACGCTGCGCAGCCCGAGATCGTCGAGAAATTGTTTGGTGGTGGCGAACAAGGCAGGGCGGCCAGGCGTGTCACGATGCCCAACGACATCGATCCAGCCGCGTTCTTCCAGGGTTTTGATGACATTGGTGTTGACCGCAACACCGCGGATTTCCTCGATATCACCGCGCGTGACCGGCTGCCGGTAGGCAATGATAGCCAAGGTTTCCAGCACCGCGCGCGAATATTTCGGCGGACGTTCCGGGTTGATGCGCTCCAGATACGGCAGATATTCGGCGCGGGTGCGAAAGCGCCAGCCGGAAGCCAGTTGCAGCAATTCCAGCGGACCTTCGGCCCAATCGCTGCGCAATTCATCCAGCCACTTGCGCAGGGCGTCGCCGGAAAACTCCAGCTCGAACATTTTTTTCATGTCATGCACGGACAAGGGCTCGCGCGCCGACAGCAAAGCGGCTTCAAGAATGCGCTTGATCTGACTGGCTTCCATCGCCGCCCTCCTCTCTTGCTGCCGGCATGGCTTGTGCGGCCTGCCCGGCATCGAGCAAGGCATTTTCTGCTCCCTCGTCTGCCAAAACTTCTTCCGCATCACCTTGGCGCAAGCTAATGTAAATCGGCGCAAAAGCCTCGTCCTGGGTGATGCGAATCAGTTTTTCTCGGCCCAGTTCGAGCATGGCGATGAAATGCACGACCAAACCGGGCGGCCCCATGAGCGGATCGAACAGGTTTTCGAAGCGCACGAAGCCGGCGCTCTCCTGCAAATGGCGCAAGATGATGCCCATGTGCTCGCGCACCGACAGTTCCTCGCGGCTGATTTTGTGGTGGCTTTTCAGCACCGCCTGGCGCAGCACTGCCTGCCACGCCGTCTGTAAATCGTCGACCGAGACTTCCGGCAGGCGCACCAAGAGCGATTTTTCGACCAGAGTATCGACCCAGTAAAAATCGCGCTCGGCCTGCGGCAATTCGTTGAGCTTATGGCCGGCGAGCTTCATCTGCTCGTATTCCATCAGCCGGCGCACCAGTTCGGCGCGCGGATCTTCCGCCTCGGCATCGCCCGACAGTTTTGGGCGCGGCAGCAGCATGCGCGACTTGATTTCGATCAGCATCGCCGCCATTACCAGATACTCGGCCGCCAGTTCGAGGTTCTGCGCCCGCATCGCCTCGACGTAATCGAGATACTGGCGGGTGAGCGGGGCCATGGGGATGTCGAGAATGTCGACGTTGGCCTTGCGAATCAGGTAGAGCAGAAGATCGAGTGGGCCTTCAAAGGCGTCCAGCATCACCGCCAACGCATCCGGCGGGATGTAGAGGTCTTGCGGCAGGCTGTTCAGAGCCTCGCCATACACCCGCGCCAGCGGTTCGGGCAAGGCTGCCGCCGGAATATCGACGACATTCATCGACGGTAATCAAGCCCCATGGCCGCACGCACATCGCGCATGGTGTCCTGCGCCAGCGCCCGCGCCTTGTCGCAGCCCTGCTCGACGATGGCGCGCAGACGCGCCGGGTCGTCGGTATAGGCTCGCGCCCGCTCACGCATCGGCGCCAGTTCGCGCAGGATTCCCTCGATCACCGGCTGCTTGCAGTCCAGACAGCCGATACCGGCGGTGCGGCAACCCTGGCCGAGTTCCGCCCGCGTCGCTGCGTCGGTATACACCTGATGCAACTGCCACACCGGGCAACGCTCGGGGTCGCCCGGATCGGTGCGTCGCGCCCGCTGCGGGTCGGTGGGCATGGTGCGCACCTTGCGCGTCACTTCTTCCGGGCTTTCGCGCAGGGTGATGGTGTTGTGGTAGGACTTGGACATCTTCTGGCCGTCCAGCCCCGGCATTTTCGACTCCGGCGTCAGCAGATAGCCCGGCTCGACCAGGATCATCTTGCCGGTGCCTTCCAGATGCCCGGCCAGACGCTCGCGTTCGTCGTCGGTCAGCGCCGCGTTTTCGGCGAGCAGCGCCTTGCCGCGCGCCACGGCTTCCTTGTCGCCGCTTTCCTGGAAGCGTTTGCGCAGGTCGTTGAAACTGCGCCGGTTTTTGCTGTTCAAGCGCGCCAGCGCTGCCTCCACCTTTTCGGCAAAATCCGGCTCGCGGCCATACATATGATTGAAACGGCGGGCCAGTTCGCGGGTGAATTCGACGTGCGGAATCTGATCCTCGCCCACCGGCACCTTATCGGCGCGGTAGATGAGAATGTCGGCGCTCATCAGGAGCGGATAGCCGAGAAAGCCGTAGGTGGTGAGATCCTTGCCGGCGAGCTTTTCCTGCTGATCTTTATAGGTCGGCACCCGCTCCAGCCAGCCGAGCGGCGTCATCATCGACATCAAAAGGTGCAATTCGGCGTGTTCCGGCACCTTGGACTGAATGAAGATCGTCGCTTGCTCCGGATCTACGCCCGCCGCCAGCCAATCGACCACCATGTCCCAACTGGCTTGCTCGATCCCCTGCGGGTTATCGTAATTCGTCGTCAAGGCATGCCAGTCGGCAACGAAAAACAAGCAGGGATAGGTGTTTTGCAAATGCACCCAGTTTTTCAAGACACCGTGGTAATGCCCCAGATGAAGAGCGCCGGTGGGGCGCATGCCGGAAAGAACGCGTTCTGCAAACATGGTGTGCACAAAGAAAAAGGGTTAATAAAGGCCAAACAGGGTTTCAATCAGCCCCGCCGCCATTTGTACCAGGGGATACATCACCTGGCCGAGAATGCCGGTAAACAACAGCAATAAAAGAATCGGAAAGCCCCAACGTTCGATCTGGGCAAATTTATTGGCCAAGGGATAGGGCAAGAGACTGACGGCGATGCGCCCACCATCGAGCGGCGGCAGCGGCAAAAGATTGAGCACCATCAATACGCAGTTGATGATGACGCCAACCTTGCTCATTTCCGAGAGTGGCACGGTGAAATCATTGACCGGCAATTCCCAGGCAAGTTTGAGCAAAGCCGCCCATAGCAGGGCCATGAACAGGTTGGATGCCGGCCCGGCCAGCGCCACCCAGAGCATGTCGCGCTTGGGGTTGCGCAAGCGGGAAAAATTCACCGGCACCGGTTTGGCATAGCCAAAGAGGAAGCTGCCTGCCGAGAAAATCAGGATCAGCAAGGGAATCAGCACCGTCCCCACCGGGTCGATGTGGCGCAGGGGATTCAAGCTGATACGCCCGGCCTGCCAGGCAGTCGGATCACCAAAATGGCGCGCCGCGTAGCCGTGCGCCGCTTCGTGCAGGGTGATGGCAAAGACCACCGGCAAGGCGGCAATGGCAATGGTCTGGATCAGGGCGTTGATGTCGAGCATGGCCTCACTCCAGACCGAAGGGAGCGAGCGGCCCGCGCCCGGCGCGCACCAGTTCGGGCGCTGCGCCGCTCAGGTCGATGACGGTGGTCGGCTCGGTGCCGCAGTAGCCGGCATCGAGAATCCAATCCACCTGCCCGTCCAGACGGTCGGCGATTTCCCAGCCTTCGGTCAGCGGGGTTTCGTCGCCGGGCAGTTGCAGGGTGCAGGTCAGCAGGGGTTCACCCAGTTCTTCCAGTAGGGCAAGCGCCACCGGATGCGCCGGAATGCGTAGGCCAATGGTCTTGCGCTTGGGGTGCAGCACGCGGCGCGGCAACTCCTTGCTGCCTTCGAGAATAAAAACATAGCTGCCCGGCGTGGCGGCTTTCAGCAAACGGTATTGCGTGTTATCCACCCGCGCATAGGTGGCGATTTGTGACAGGTCGCGCACCATGAGCGTCAGGTGGTGACGCTCATCGATCTGGCGGATGAGACGGATGCGATCGAGCGCCTCCTTGTCACCCAGGCGGCAGCCCAGGGCATAACAAGAATCCGTCGGCAGGGCGACGATTGCGCCTTCGCGCACGAAATCCGCCGCCTGCAGCAACAAGCGCGGCTGGGGATTATCGGGGTGAATAGCGACGAGTCGGGTCATAGTGCACAATCACATTAACAAGCGCCACACCGGCTTCAAATCCGGCGGCAATTGCGGCAGACGCCCCAGGTCGACATAGCTTTCTTTCACGCCATGAAAATCGGAACCGCGTGAAGCATGAAAAGCGTAACGCCGCGCCAGACGGGCAAAGTGCACAACGTGATCGGGGCTGTGGCTGCCGCTCATCACCTCGATGGCCTGTCCGCCCAGATCGTGAAATTCGTCGAGAAAACGCAGCATTTCCCCGCCTGACATACGATAACGCCCCGGATGCGCCACCACCGCCACGCCGCCCGCCGCGTGAATCCAGCCGAGCGCTTCGGCCAGCGACACCCAGCGATGCGTCACATAACCGGGCTTGCCCGGCACCAAATAGTGCTGAAAAACGCCGCTGGTATCAGGCGCAATACCAATCGAGACCAGGTAACGGGCAAAGTGCGCCCGCGAAATCAGCTGCGGATTGGTCACCAGCGCCCGTGCGCCCTCGAACACACCGGGAATGCCGATGGCCGCGAGCGATTCACCCATGCGCCGCGCCCGCTCCAGACGGCCGCTGCGCAGCTCGCTCAAGCCATTGACCAGCTCGGGCTGTTGCGCATGAAATCCCAGGCCGACAATGTGGATCGGAATCTCGTTCCATTCAATCGAAATTTCGACGCCGTTATAAAAACGCAGCCCCAGTTTCTCAGCCGTTTCACGCGCTGCCGTAAGCCCGCCCAGATCATCGTGATCGGTCAGCGCCCAGCAATCCACAGCATTTTCCGCCGCCCGCGCCGCCACCGCCTCCGGCGGCATCAGCCCGTCGGAAACCGTAGAGTGGCAGTGAAAATCAAAGTTGGCGGGGGTCACAAAAGTCGTCGGGGGCCAGAAAAACAGCCTGGCATTCTAGCACGCCGCACCCGCCGCCCTTTGCCGCGGCCAATGTTGCGCGTAACGGTCAGGTAAATGCTGCACGACTCCCCGCGTCATTTTCGCGAAGAAGTCCGGGGATGGATGGGGTGTTCCTGCGGGAAAAACATGCCTTGCCCGCCGTTTCACCCCCCAGTTTTCCCTTGGAGAAAACGCTCACTCCTGCCCCGCCGACGCCTTGACCAGCACTTCGCGCCCGCCGCGGCCGTCCATGGTGGACACCAGACCGGCTTGCTCCATCGCTTCAATCAAACGCGCCGAGCGGTTGTAGCCGATGCGCAGATGGCGTTGCACCAGCGAAATCGAGGCGCGCTGGTTTTTCAGCACGATGTCCACCGCCTGATCGTAGAGCGGGTCGCTTTCAGCATCGCCGCCGCCCTCGCCGCCACCGCCCTCATCATCACCCGCCGGGGCGTTGAGGATGTCGGCGACGTATTCCGGCGTGCCGGTGGTTTTCAGGTGCTCGACCACGCGATGCACTTCATCGTCGGAAACGAAGGCACCATGCACCCGTGTCGGATAACCCGTACCGGGGGCCAGATAGAGCATGTCGCCCTGCCCGAGCAGCGCTTCCGCTCCCATCTGGTCAAGAATGGTGCGCGAGTCGATCTTGGAGGACACCTGGAAGGCGATGCGGGTCGGGATATTGGCCTTGATCAAACCGGTAATCACATCCACCGACGGACGCTGCGTGGCGAGCACCAGATGAATGCCGGAAGCGCGCGCCTTCTGCGCCAGACGGGCGATCTGCTCTTCCACCTTCTTGCCCACCACCATCATCAGGTCGGCCAGTTCGTCGATCACCACCACGATGTAAGGCACGGTTTGCAAAGGCTCTGGCGCTTCCGGCGTCAGAGTCAGCGGATTGGGCAGATGTTCGCCTTTTTTTGCCGCCTCCTTTATTTTGCTATTCAAACCGGCGATGTTGCGCACGCCCATGGCGGCCATCAGCTTGTAGCGTTTTTCCATCTCCGTCACGCACCAGTGCAGGGCGTTGGAGGCCTGTTTCATGTCCGTGACGACAGGGGCCAAGAGGTGCGGAATCCCTTCGTAGATGGACAACTCCAGCATTTTTGGGTCAACCATGATCAAACGCACCTGCTCCGGCTCGGCCTTGTAGAGCATGGAAAGAATCATGGCGTTGACGCCGACCGATTTCCCGGAGCCGGTCGTCCCCGCCACCAGAAGATGCGGCGTCTTGGCCAGATCGATGACCACCGGCTGCCCGCCAATATCTTTGCCCAGACAAGCCGAAAGCGGACTCGCCATGTCGTTGTAAGGCTGGCTGGCGATGATTTCGGTCAATTTGACGATCTGCCGCTTGGGGTTGGGCAACTCCAGGGCCATGCAGGATTTGCCGGGTACGGTTTCAACCACACGAACCGCCACCAGCGCCAGGGCGCGCGCCAGATCGCGGGCAAGATTGACCACTTGTGCGCCCTTCACCCCCACCGCCGGCTCGATTTCGTAACGCGTCACCACCGGCCCCGGCAGGGCCGCCACCACCTTCACCTGCACGCCGAAATCGGCCAGTTTGCGCTCGATCAAACGCGAGGTGTATTCCAAAGTTTCGGCGCTGATGGTTTCCGTTACCGGCGGCGCAGGATCGAGCAAATGCAAGGGCGGCAGGGTGCCGCCGACGATGGCTTCGGGGAAGAGCAGGGTTTGCTTTTCCCGTTCAACCCGTTTTTCTGCCTTTTTCGACACCGGCAATTCCACCGGCGCCGACATTTCGATCAACACCGGCTCATGCAACTCTTCCCGGCGCTTTTCTTCTTCGACCACCACTTCGCGTTGCTGCGCCATTTCCTTGCCGATGCGCCGGTCGCGCCAGGAATCGATACGCCGGTACGCGAACAAAAACACAGCCTCCAAAACCAAGCCCAGTTTTTCGAAGGCCCACAGCCAGGACATTCCGGAAAATACGCTCCAGGCCGCCGCCAGCACGGCCAAAAGAAACAAGGTTGCCCCGGTAAATCCCAAACCCGCCGCCAACCAGCGACTGAGCTCCAAACCGATTACCCCGCCCGGCAAAAGCGGCAGCTGCGCCCCTGAGGCGTGAAAACGCAAAGCTTCCAAACTGCAACTGGCGAGCAAAAGAACGATGAAACCCGGTAGCAACACAAACCACGGCGGCGCACTTTTCTCGCCCACATGCAAACGGCGAAAGCCCCACCACACCCACATGCCGAGCAAAATCACCCACCACCAGGCCGACAATCCAAAAACATAGAGCAGCACATCGGCCACCCAAGCGCCCAAGCGCCCGGCCGGATTTTGCAAACCCGCCTGCCCGACGGCATTCGACCAGCCCGGATCGGTACGCTGAAACCCCCACAAGGCCATGACCAAAAACACCAGCAGAGCCCCCACTCCCAACCAACGGGATTCCTGAAGCAAATGCCCGATTTTGTCGGGCATCGGTGTGTCGTCGGTCTTTCGGGCCATACGCATGAATTCTTGTCCTTAAATAGGTCGTCAAAACTGGTTTGAAATCTGTCTCTCGGTGCCACCGCCCGCCCCCTCCGGAGCGTGTCGGATGAAAATCACCCCGGAAGGATTGCTCGAACGCTTTGGCACAAAATTTCAAATTAATTTTGCCTGATGGCTTAAGCAAGAAAGCAAATCATTTTGCTTCATAGAGTTAGCTCTGGATTATAAACCTTTTTCTACATTGGGCCTGTGCGTAACAATCCAAATCGGTTACGCTCTCGCTACAAACAAGCTATATAAGCAAGTTATAATTTACACTTCACACATCCGGAGGCAAGCCGCCATGACCCAAGCCGCACGACACACTCCCCTCATCATTCTCGGCTCCGGCCCCGCCGGCTATACCGCCGCCGTCTATGCCGCACGCGCCAACCTAAAACCGGTGCTGATCACCGGCATGGCGCAGGGCGGCCAGTTGATGACCACCACCGAAGTCGATAACTGGCCGGCTGCCGCCAACGGCATTCAAGGCCCCGAATTAATGGCCAATTTCGAGGCACACGCCCGCCGTTTCGATACCGAAATCATCTTCGACCACATCCACACCGCAGAACTCAAGAGCAAGCCCTTCACCCTCAAGGGCGACAGCGGCACCTACACCTGCGATGCGCTCATCATCGCCACCGGTGCCTCCGCCATGTACCTCGGCCTGCCCTCCGAGCAGGAATTCATGGGCCGTGGCGTTTCCGCCTGCGCCACCTGCGACGGTTTCTTCTACCGCAACAAGCCGGTCGCGGTCATTGGCGGCGGCAACACGGCGGTGGAAGAAGCCCTGTATCTCGCCAACATCGCCAGCCACGTCACCGTGGTGCACCGCCGCGACAAGTTCCGCGCCGAAAAAATCATGCAGGACAAGCTGCTCGCCAAAGAAAAAGAAGGCAAGGTCACCATCCTCTGGAACAGCACGCTAGACGAAGTGCTGGGCGATGCTTCCGGCGTCACCGGGCTGCGCGTCAAGAATGTGCAAACAAATGCCACGACGCAGGTCGACGTGCACGGCCTCTTCGTCGCCATCGGCCACAAGCCCAATACTGATCTGTTCACCGGCCAACTGGAGATGGACAACGGCTATCTCGTCACCCAGACCGGGCGCCACGGCAACGCCACGCAAACCAGCATCCCCGGCGTTTTTGCCGCCGGCGACGTGCAGGACCAGATCTACAAACAAGCCTGCACCTCCGCCGCCACCGGCTGCATGGCCGCGCTCGACGCCGAACGTTATCTGGACCACCTGGCCGGCTGAATACCGGCTTCCCGGAAAATCCCGCTGCGGCGGGATTTTTTTTGGCGCTTCGGCGGCTCTGTGGCTCCACCAGTGCAATCGCATCACAACCCGGTTTGACCCCCCCGGCAAAAGCGAGTAGCTTTCCGCCATTCCAAGCTGCACGCCGTATCCCGTTCGTTCGCCCCAACATCACACCATCACGCACGTCCGCTGCGTTGATGCAGTCGTTTTTTTCGTCAGTCTAACAAGGGGGAAGTATGTCTTCAGCACTTTGGTTGGCGTTGTCCTGTGCCGTACTGGCTGTACTGTATGGTTGGTTTTCGAGTCGTTCCATTCTTGCCCTGCCCGCCGGCAACGAGCGCATGCAAGAAATCGCCAAGGCGATCCAGGAAGGGGCGGCGGCCTATCTGAGCCGGCAATACAAGACGATCGCGATGGTGGGGGTCGTCATCGCAATCCTCATTGCGATTTTCCTGGGCATGGCAACGGCGGTGGGGTTTGTCGTCGGTGCCGTGCTTTCCGGCGCGGCGGGTTTCATCGGCATGAACGTTTCGGTGCGCGCCAACGTGCGCACGGCGGAAGCGGCGCGCGGCGGCATCGCGCCGGCGCTGGCGGTAGCCTTCAAGGGCGGCGCGATCACCGGCATGCTGGTGGTCGGTCTGGGGCTGCTCGGCATCGCCGGCTACTACGCCGGGATGCTGGCCTTCGGGCTATCGCAAGATAGCGCCCTGCACGCCTTGATCGGCCTGGCTTTCGGCTCATCGCTGATTTCCATCTTCGCCCGTCTGGGCGGCGGCATCTTCACCAAGGGTGCCGACGTCGGCGCCGACCTGGTGGGCAAGGTCGAAGCCGGCATTCCCGAGGACGACCCGCGCAACCCCGCCGTGATTGCCGACAACGTCGGCGATAACGTCGGCGACTGCGCCGGCATGGCCGCCGACCTGTTCGAGACCTACGTCGTCACGGTGGTAGCCACCATGGTACTCGGCGCCTTGATGCTGAAAACCTCGGACGTGCTGGGTAATGCGCTCATCCTCTACCCGCTGGCGCTGGGCGCGGTGTCGATCATCGCTTCCATCGTCGGCTGCTACTTCGTGCGCACCTCCGACGGCGGCAAGATCATGGGCGCGCTCTACAAGGGTCTGATCGTCGCCGGCGTGCTGGCGCTGGCCTTCTATTACCCGGTCACGGCCTGGCTGATCGGCGCGGGTGACACGGCAGTGCAGGTGACGACCGGCAGCATGTTCGCCTGCGCCGTCATCGGTCTGGTGCTGACGGCGGCAATGGTATGGATCACCGAGTACTACACCGGCACCGAGTATGCGCCGGTGAAGCACGTTGCGGCATCCTGCCAGACCGGCCACGCCACCAACATCATCGCCGGCATCGGCATTTCCATGAAAGCGACGGCCTGGCCGGTACTGTCGGTGTGCGCCTCGATCTGGGCCGCTTACTCGATCGGCGGCCTCTATGGTCTGGCGATCGCCGCCACCTCCATGCTGTCGATGGCCGGCATCGTCGTCGCCCTCGACGCTTACGGGCCGATCACCGACAACGCCGGCGGCATCGCCGAAATGGCGGAACTGCCCGCCGAAGTGCGCAACGTCACCGACCCGCTGGACGCCGTCGGCAACACTACCAAGGCCGTCACCAAGGGCTACGCCATCGGTTCCGCCGGTCTGGCCGCGCTGGTGCTCTTCGCCGACTACACACATGCGCTGGAAGCCGCCACCGGCAAAATTTTCAGCTTCGATCTGTCCAACCACATGGTCATCATCGGCCTCTTCATCGGCGGCCTGATCCCCTACCTGTTCGGGGCGATGGCGATGGAAGCCGTGGGCCGCTCGGCGGGTGCCGTCGTCGTGGAAGTGCGCCGCCAGTTCAAGGAAATCGCCGGCATCATGGAAGGCACGGCCAAACCGGATTACTCGCGCGCGGTCGACATGCTGACGGTAGCGGCGATCAAGGAAATGATGATCCCGTCCATCCTGCCGGTCGCCGTGCCCATCGTCGTCGGCCTGCTGCTCGGCCCGCAGGCGCTCGGCGGCCTGCTCGTCGGCACCATCGTCACCGGCCTCTTCGTCGCCATCTCGATGACCACCGGCGGCGGTGCCTGGGACAACGCCAAGAAGTACATCGAGGACGGCAACTTCGGCGGCAAAGGCTCGGAAGCGCACAAAGCCGCCGTCACCGGCGACACCGTGGGCGACCCCTACAAGGACACCGCCGGCCCGGCCGTCAACCCCTTGATCAAGATCATCAATCTGGTCGCCCTCTTGATCGTTCCCTTGATCGTCTGATTGCCACCCGCTTTTGTCTGGCCGCGCAAAATTTTCACAAACCGCCGGCCAGACAAGCCTTCCAGCCAGACAAAAATTTGACCCCGTAGCGCTTTCTGTTAGAATGCGCGGCTTCCGGAGAGGTGGATGAGCGGTTTAAGTCGCACGCCTGGAAAGCGTGTGTGGGTTAATAGCCCACCGCGGGTTCGAATCCCGCCCTCTCCGCCAGAACACATAAAAACCCCGCCAAATCAAACGATTAGCGGGGTTTTTCTTTTTCTGCGCCGCCAATATTACCCGACAGAGGCAAAGGGTTATTAGCTCGGGCACAATTTCAAGTGTGCCCGAAGTGTGCCCGCGCAGTGCCCGAATCATTCCCGTTGGCGCTGTGTGCCCGAATAGTGCCCAAGCCGCCGGACAGCAATGCCCGCTCTCAGCAAGGCCGCTTCGGCGATTTTGCGCCAACCTAGTCGCTGACGAACAGACGGGCGAAATTGACCGCCACCGCAAAAGACTCTGTCACTTCCGCCTCGAGGCTTATCTCCATAACCCAACCAATCTTGGAGATTCAAATGCGGCAACCGTCCGAGAACGCACGGCACACTTTTATCAAAGTACGCGTCAGCAAATCTGAGCGCGAAGCTTTTGCAAACCGGGCAAGAGAACTAAGCACGACATCATCAGATCTGATTCGCCAGGCTGCCTTCGGCGAGCTCACTGTGCGCTCTCTCGATAGTGATGCAGCCTTCGAGCTGCGCCGCATCGGCGCGATGCTCAAGCATCTTTACCCGAAGAACGCGAATTGGACGAATGAGGAGAAGCGCCGGTACTGGGAGGCAATGGACACCCTGATTGGCTTTGCTGAGTCGCTTGCTCAAAACCCGGCGGCTACCGTATTGCCAGCGAAAAAGCCGGACGCCTGATGCTGGCCAAGGTAATCAACCTGAAAGCGCACCGAAACTTTTCGGTAGCGGCCGTCACGCGATACATCGCTCAGGACCGGCCGCAGCAGGACGCGCCTGAACTGCATTCAACAGATCCTACCGCCGTGGCTGAGTACATCGGAAGGGAGGGTGTCATTGAAGGCGGCAGCTTTAACCTCGATGGTCTCTCCCCGGCTGATGCGAACGACCAGGCGCTGATCATTGCGCAGATGGATCATGTTGCCCGGGCTGGACAGATGCGGACGAAGTTTTCAACCAACCCGTTTTATCACTTCGTTTTGTCATGGCGCGAAGGCGAACACCCCAGCGGCGACCAAACTGAGGAATCCATAGCAAAAACGCTAAAGGCCTTGGGCATGGAGCAAAACCAGGCGATCTTTGCGATCCACCGCGACAAGGAACATCACCACCACGTGCACGTCGTGGTCAATCGCGTTCATCCGGACACGCTCGCGCTTTCTGGGCCACCGCGTTTCGACTACCTGGTACTGGATCGTACCTGCCGGGAAATCGAGCTCTCTCAAGGCTGGCAGCACGACAATGGTCCGTACGTCGTGATCGGTGGGCAGGTTCAGCGGTTGAGCAAAAAACAGCGTGAAACCCTCGCCCTGCTCCCCCCTCGCGCCGACCGAGGAAGTGCTGCAGCGCGAATGCAAGAGAGCAAAACAGGACTCCCGTCCTTGGCCAGCTGGATGAAGGCGTATGTGGCACACGAACTGCTTGATGCGAAGACGTGGGAGGACATTCACAGCGTGCTGGCACGGCATGATCTACGCATCGAAAAGCTGAAGTCCGGGCTGCAGATCGTTGGCGCAGGCGCTGATGGCAAAGAGACAAGAACCAAGGCCTCTGCCGTCGATTACCGACTGGCGCTCGGACGCCTGGAGAAGGAAATGGGCGGGTACCGGTATTTTTCTGCGACGGAAAAGCCAAATCCTGCCCTCACCTACGCACGCCACCTGGAAAACGTCATGCGCGGTATCGAGCCAGCCGCAGGCGAAGTGCCGGCCATCACAGGCAAAACCATCGAGCGCCAGAAGCGGCGTGTAGAGCGACAGGATGAGCGTGAGGATTTATACAAGCGGTACGAAGAGGCCAAAACGGGCGGCAAGGAAGCTGCCAAGGCTTTGCGCAGGGAAATTAGCCAGCGGCATGCCGAAGAGAATCGATCACTGAGAATAAAGCTGAGTGCGATGAAGCAGCAGCGCATTTCAGAACTCGCCCGTGAACATGGCCGACAGATTGCCCTGTCGATTTGGGCCGCGGAGCGCACCGTGGCACTGAACGAGCTAGCTGCAGCTCAGCGCATTGAGAAAGCAGCGGCAACCGTGGCGACGAATCTATCCTGGAAGGCATGGGTTGCCCGCGAGGCAATCAAGGGCGACCCGGCAGCAGAAGCGGCTTTACGTGGAATCCGGTACCGGGAAAGCCGTAAAGCCGGCACAAAGATCCCCGGCTTCGAAGGAGAAGACCTCGAAGAGCACCTGACTGCAGCGCCTGCGGCGCGGGGGGGTTGGGAGCAAGGAAAGATCGGGGAAATCGGGGGATCGGTCAAGGCACTGGATCTGACGCGCTATGAGATTGACCACCTTCGCCAGCGCATCATTTACCGCGACCAGGACGGCCAGATTGCCCTGGAGGATCTGGGGCAGCGGATCGAGTGCAGACAGCACCAGGACGAAGCGACGATTCGAGCAGGGTTGCAGCTTGCCGCGCAGAAATACGGTGGCGAGGTATTCATCACGGGCAATGATGAATTCAAGGCCAGGGCTGCGACGATTGCTCAACAAATGCGCATTCGCATTGCCAACCCTGAATATCAGCAGGATATTATCGAAAAGACTCAAAAGGATAGAAACAAATGGCAAGAACGTTGATGGGGGTCGTATTTATCTGTGTATCTATGACCGTGGCGGGGCTTGTTATGGGCATTCCCTATGAGAGCGTTAAAACTCCGATGACGATTACTGTCGCGGGTTATTACTTCATGAATAATGATTTTTAATGACCCCATATATTTAACAAATAATACCTCTTTGCATCGTTACTAGATATGGTATAATTAAGCCATCGATCAATAGGAGGCAGTCATGGAAACAATCACCAACATCTGGGTTTTCACCAAGCTAATTTCCAGCATGATCTGGGGTGTTCTTGGCTTCATGACCAACGGCAATCAGGTGTTAGCAATCATTTTTATTGGTGCGGTGCTGTCCTTCTTTGGTGTAATTTACACTGGTATGGACGTGGCTCAGACGGCCGTGACAATTGGCCAGTGACATGTCCAATCGATACAAGACTGCAGCAGAAATTGAAGGGGCCCGGCGACGGACTGAGGCCCATCGGGCAAGGCTCAGGGAACAGGGATACAGGCCTCGCGAGGTCTGGCTCTCTGACCCTGAAAACAAGCGGCTCAAGGAGGTTGTGAAGCACTGGCGCGGAGAGGAGAGCTTTCTCTCCGAGGACCAGGCAAAGGCCGCAGATATTCTCAAACCTGGAGAAAGCGATGCTTGATAAATTCCATCGGGGCCTTGAGCGATTCATCGACATCGCCCGTAATTCATTACTTTGGGCAAAGAACATATTTGCCTGGGGTGTTTCAATCCTTGTTCTTTTTTACTTGCCATCAATTGTGGCTGGGTGGGCATGGGACAATCAGATGCGGGCAGGCAACGGCATTTCTGAAGCCATTGCCTGGATCTTCTTGGTATTTACCCTCTGGTATATTTTCCTCGTTGTCGTGATGAGGCCGCTTTGGTATCAGTCATGGGCAAATCTAGCCGTGCTTTATGAAACAATAACCGGCAAGCCGATTATGGTTCGAGAGCGGGGTTAAAGATTGACGGGGTCCAAAAACATAGCATGACCATTGCCAGTGCCGAGCAGATTCAGCAGGACGAAACATGGAAGACGACTTACCGTTTTTCAGAAGATCCCGCAGTTCGTGCGTACACGTTTACACTTCCAAAATACCTGGAATCAAATGAATCCGGGTGCTCGCCGGCAGTCCAGATCTGCCCTGCCACGATCCTGTGTTGGCCGTAAGCGACGGGCAATGGATCCCCGTTGCGACTTGCCTTCTTCGGCACGCTGTTTTCGAGCAGTCGGCCATTCACGGCAACCCCGCTTTCCGTCACATCGACAATATCACCCTCCACTGCCACGACGCGCTTGAGCAGCGGCAGCTTTCCACCAGGACAGGTCTTCTCAAGCCACCCCGCGGCCGGCAGCGCAGGCGTTGTGACCGGGGGGCAGAACTGAATAAAGTCGCCCAGGCCCGGCTCAGCGCTGGTTGTGTAGACTGTCCCTGGCAGAGACCCCGTGACGTTGACCTTAACGCCGGCAGTTTTAACCCCTGCAACCAGGGCAAATACCAGCGCCAACCCAGCCAGCGGCCAGCGCATTACCTTGAAATTGGCTGCCATCAGTTCTTCCCCCGACCCGTATGCTCTGCAGGCCCCATCATCTGGCGCTCTGCCAGACGCTTGTCCTTGTAGTAGATGATCTTCTGGCAATAAATCGGTGCGTGGCCAGCGACAAAAACCAACTCATCCTCCGGCGGCAGGCGCATCGTCTCATCCGTCGTTAGCAGCGGGCGCTGGACGATCTGTTCACTCGTGCTCACCCCATCCATCAGGATGCTCAGGCGCTTCCCCGAGTAGTTGCGCTGGGTGTGCGAGACCGTGGCCGTACCCGTCATCTTTGAGAGCAGTTCAGCCGTCTCCACTTTGTTTGGTGCGTACGCAATTCGGACGTGGCAGTTGGAGATAATCGACTCTTCCCGCGTGTAAGCTTTCTGCAGCTGCGAGAGATCCTGGACGATGAGCAGTGCTTTGAGGCCATAGCCAGCGATGAAGGCCAGCGCCTCCTCGAACACATCGAGCTTGCCGAGCGCCGGGAACTCATCGATCAAGAGCAGCAGTTTGTGCGGGTAACGCGACTTCGACGCGCCGGTCTTGTCGAACTCCATGGTTTCAGTGAGACGACGGACAACCTGGTTGATCACCAGCCGCAGCAACGGCTTTAAACGATCCTTGTCGGATGGCGGCACAACAAGGTAAAGCGCCGTTTTCTGCTGCATTAAGCTCTCGATCGTGAAATCAGAGACACGGGTGTTGTCGGCAACGATCGGATCCCGGTAAAGCGACAGGAAAGACAGCGCTGTGGACATGACGCCGGAGGCTTCGTTTGGCGCCTTGTTGAGATACGACTGCGCGGCCTGCGCAGCAGTTCGCCAGCCGATAGCTTCGTGCTCACCAACGCTTGCCCTGTTGGCTAGCTCAAGGCTTTGATCTCGTATGTACTCAAACACCGCCTGAACGCCGGTCGAGATTTCTTCGTCTCCCTTATTCGACGCGTGCTCTTCGGCGATCTCGCGGATGATCCCACCATCCGACATGATGGCCTGGACAGTTGCCAGGCAACGCTGGTCCGCGCCGGCTTTTCGAACATCCGGCGAGAGCAGCACGTAGAGAATGACCCCGGTGAGCAGGTCAAAGCCTGTTTTGGCCCAGTGATCGTTGAGCCCCTTGCCGTCAGGGTCAACAATGATGGTTGCGATGTTCTGAACATCCTTGACCAGATTGCCGTCAAGACGGATCTCCAGCAGCGGATTGAATCGTGCCGACTCAAGCTCAGACGGCGCAAATCGAATACAGCGTTGGCCCATGGCCTTTTCACGAAAACCGCTTGTCAGCGCCCAGTTCTCACCCTTGATGTCGTGCACAAGCACGCTTTCATCCCACGACAGCAGCGTTGGAATGACGATACCTACGCCCTTGCCGGATCGGGTGGGGGCAAATACAAGGATGTGTTCAGGGCCTTTGTGCCGCAGATACACCTGCTTTTTATCAATCTCAGTGCAGCCCAGCAGCACGCCGCCCTTGTTTTTTTCTTCGGGCAACAACCCTGATTTTTTAATTTCGGCTTCAGACGCCCAATGCGCCGAACCGTGTAGATCGTTTTGCTGGTTCTGCAGCTTCCGTGTGCGCCAGTAGACCAGGCCGACCGGAATCAAGATCGAGAGCGCACCACCTACCGCGAGCATCATGATCCCCTGGCTGATAACAGCCATCACCGCCTCGCCGTAGGCTGGAGAATAGTATTTGGCGATCCAAACGAGGCACATAAACGGCAGGTAGATCTTGTCTGAGATCTTGCCGCCCAGCTCGTTGGCGTACATCAGCTTCCATGCCAAGTATTGAGTGGCGGCTTGCATCGAGATCAGCGTAACGACGATCATGACAGCCAGCGCCAGCCAGACAAATTTGGTGATATCCCCCTTTTCCTTGGGGATTGTGTACATCGGGGTAGTGCTCATGCGGTGCTCCATATCAGTTTTGTCCTACTGATAAGCCAGCGCGCGGAAGTGATAAACCCCGCCGGAGCGGGGTGGGTTGGAGACTAATGGGGGACTTAAAACTCGATCGAGCGCCCACCGTCGAAATCGATATCACGAGGCTTGCGCTTCTTTCGCGGCCGATCGGGCGCAAGGCCTTCAACCACCCCCTCCACTATTTTCTCCGTAATTTGTTGCGCTGCCAAGGCGCCAACCGCATCCATTGCCGGTACGGCGGCAACCTCTGCAACATCGGAGACCAGCGAAATTCGTTGTGCAGTCTTGAACAAGCTCATCGCTCTACCCCTTCCTGTCGTGTTGGTCTTCCTGGGACACGGAACGGACCAACCTGCGCACCTGGAGCGGCCTTGGCTGCAATGTCGGCCAGCAATTCCTCTTGCCTTTCTGCTGACACGCCTTTTTCGGTCCAAATCTTTCGCAATGCGGCCAGTTCAGGGGCTTGGGCCTCTTCCAAGCCCCCTTCTTGCCCCCTCCCCTTCGAACGCTCTTGCTCGACCTCCTTGCCGCGCTCAATCAAGTAGTCTGCTGCCTTAGAAGCTGCAGTTGCGGCTCGGAAGAGTTCGTGCTTGTCTTTGCCCAGCGCTTCTATCCACGACCCGATATAAGCCGCGTGGTTTTCATCGCCAAAGCCAATGCCTGTTTCAGCCGCAACGAACGCACTTGTCAGCTCTGCAACCAGCTCTTCGCGGGCATATTCGGGCGACCCGAACACACCGCCGAACTCGCGGCTATTACGGTCCGCGTGGCCGGTAGCATGGCCAAGCTCATGCAGTAGCGTGCCCAGGTAGCTCTCATTTGACTCAAACTGATCCTGGTGAGGCATCTGTACACTGTCGCGGCCGGGGTTGTAAAACGCCCGATTACCGCCGTGCGACAGAGAAACGCCATCATTTTTCATGCCTTCTACAATGTAGCCGGCGCGACCAAACTCCGGATCAGAGCGAATCTGGATAGGCTCGATCTTCAAGCCATTACACTGTTCGACGTTGAAAACCGTGTGCGCCTTCGAAAAAAGCGTCGATAGAACCTGTTCCGCCTGGCGCCAGGTGTGGCGCTTGCCGTCATGAACCACGGAAATATCTTTCGTTGGCACTTCTCGACCGTTCATCAGCTTCACCTTCACGGGATTCTCCCAGGCAGGAGATTCGGCCAGCTTGACCGGCTTCCCGTCGACTTCCAGCGTCACGTCACGGCGCTTCCAGAACGGCAGCTTGTCCCAGAATTCCACAGCCACGCCCTTTTCGCCCTTCTTGACGCCGCCATCCAGGCTTTTAGCCTGGTTGAACGTCAGCCAGCGGTTGTCCTGGTAGCCAGCGGACATCCCAGCAGCAAGCAGGATCATTCGATTGCCGCCGTTGTATACCCGTCCCGTCGCAGCGTTGGAGGGCAAGCCAACAGCAGCTTGCTTGTCATCAGTCCAGCCTCGCCGCCAGGGCATCGTGCCTTGCTCCAGTGCGGCCAGAATCCGGTCTGTGACCTCTTGTCGTACGTCGCGCTCAGTTGCCATGGCCATCTTCCTCCAGGGCAACCTCGTTTAGATCCTCTGCGCCAATCTCGTAGCTGTACTCAGCGCTTTCAAAGTCGATACCGAATCGTTCTGCATCGCACACACGAATTTCGTCCATTTCAATCTCCAATTCCAAGGGCTTGTTTGATTTTCCGAAGCGGGCTTTTCCGCACGGGCGGCGGGGCAACAGCCTTCTCGACTTCCATCAAGCTTTTCAAGCAGATCAACCTCTTCACGGTCAATCCGCTGTTTGTTTCGCCAGTCGCGCCGACCTTCGCTGCGATATATTTTAAATTCGCCGTTAATGCCGCTGTGGACTTCAACTAGACGGGCTTCAAAGTAGCTAACATTGGCCAGAATATCTTTTTGACCGGCATTGCTTCGCGCTTCACACCGGTGATTACCGTCATTGACGAAATAGAGATCCCTTCCCGCAATTGTGATCTTGCAAAGCGACACCGGCTTCATTTCATCAGTATCCGTGACGCTGTTGGACACCCGATGGCTTGCATTCCAAACAATCTTGTTCAATGGCACCATCTCTTGCGTGTCGTGGGTTGATGACGGCATAAATCGCAACAAATGTTTTAGGCGATCAGCACCTTCGGGCGTTGAAAGCAGTTCGTTCAGCATTTCCAAGGGTTTTGTCATTGCAATTTCCTAGAAAACCAAGGAAGGGCACCATTTAGCGCCCTCCCCCGAGTTGTTCAGCGGCTCAATTCCGGCTGCTTGACCTTTTTGCTCGCCGGTTCCAGACTAAGCGCGGCGGCATGTTCGGGCTCAGGAATTCCGTTCGTACGATCTAGATCACGTGATTGTTCGGTTTCACGCACGCGATCACCGCTAGTGCGATAGACTGGCCAGAACACGTTACGCATTTCTGGCGAGAGTTGTTCGCGTGACTTGATAACGCGATCGTCCCGCACGAGCACAATATCGATGGCCTTTTGAGTAAGCTTGCCGTCCTCCACCAGTCCCTGGTCTTCTTTGGCTAGCTTGGCAATCTGTTCCGGCGCGAGGCCGCCGTCCAGCTTGGAAATGTCGACTTCCGCAAGAATCGGCAGCACATCCGTTGGCAATTCGCGAATTTCAGCATTCGCAGCCATCACACGCTCGCCCGGCATGACAATCGTCTCGCCGGCGGACACCTCAATGCCTGGCATCAGCTTGTCCTGGAGCGTTTTAATTGTCTGGGGATCTGCACGTAGGATAGCCGGACCGTTCAAGACAGCAACGGCACGATCCAGCGCATCGCCAGCAATGCCGTTTTCGACGGAGGGCACACGTGCAAACTCAACCGTCGTACGCTTTTCCAGTCCACGCTTGTAAGCCATCAGGACTTCCGGCTCAGTGTTCTGCAGCTTGTAACCAAGGCGGCCTGCGATTTCCGCTGAACGAGCCTTAAAGGCTGCATCGCCTGTCAGCATCAAGCCCTTTTCCATATCGAATTTTTGTGCGCCGATTTTCAGTGCAGCCTCAATGTCTCGATCATCCGAACGCTTCACATCAAGCCGGGTGCCCGTGTCAGAAATGGACACAAGCATGCCGCGCATGTAATCCATTTGGCCATCCTTGCCGGGCCGGGGCATCAGCTCAGAGACCACTGCATTTTGCGGCGGGTTCTTGAGGTGACCATCCAGCGCAGGCAGCGGCGCTGCCTTGGCCTCCTCGATCATTGAGTCCAACGTTGGATCTTCGGGCGTTTTCTGCTTGCGCTCTTCCAAGTACTCAAGCCACGTCTTCGGCACGGCCAGATCCAGCTTTCGAGCAGCGAGCTCCCGCTCGATCATGTGCTTCTCGACCATGCCGGCCAGTTCGACAGCAACCAACGAGGCAACCTGGCGATCATCACGCCCTTCGGCACGTAAGCGCTCGATGGACTTTGCCCGGGCAATCTCAAGCTCACCCTGCATCGCCATCCATTTTTCCTGAGCGCCCGCTTCATGATCGGCAAGCGCATTGTTCCGAGCTTCACGCACCGGGGCGGTTTCGGCTTGGTAAGCGTCCAGAATTTCCATGCGCTTCTTCTGTTCGTCGCTCAAGACGACCTTTTCAACAACGGTTTCCATGCACATCTCCTGAAAATATTGCCTCCATCCCATAAGCGCACAGGCGGAAATGGATTTCGACATCAAACGTCGGAAAGCAAACAGTCAACACGGTCTATTAAGTCTTCCTCTTCGCTCAACGACATCACAAGCGGTAGTGTCTGCCGCCAGGCAGCGAGGACCAGATCTGCCGCCGGCACTTGACCGCGCAGCCGCGCGATGGCTTCGATGATTTCGTTCGTTGAGCGAGCACGACCAAGACTTGTAGACTCCTGCACTAAGACAGATAGCGGGGGTGGGACCAACTCAAAAACTTCGCATTTTTTGGACATCACGCGACCTCTGTTTTTAATGAAAGCCTTCCGGGCAGTGCACGGTTGGCACCACCAAGAAATCTGCAACACGGTGCTCTTCGCGCAAACTTTTAAGCACAAGCGACTCGCGTAAATGTTCGTCGTCGTCATACTCAGTACGCCATTTACCTCGCTCTTCGAAGAGCGGACGAGCTACCTCCATGCGCTCGCGCCGGCTGCTCACCAGCTTTTCGCCCGCCGGCGTTAATACACCGTAACCGGCCTTTACGATGTAGCCCGCCAGGTGTTGACTGGTGTAGCTGCAACTCGACAAATCGACAGTTGCATACCCGTAGTCGTCATGCACAGCTTGGGGCAGGCACGCTCGAACTTCCAGTGATGCCGGAATACCGGCTCTGTGCTCCGAGTAGGGAACGAACCCGCCGCGATCCGGCTCTCTCCAGCCGAGCGGAGTTAAAAATGCGACTCGCGTCAAATCAGTGGGGTGATGAGCAGCGACATACCAAGCGCCAGGACGCCCAGCGTCGGCCGTCGATGTGTATGCAGAGACGTACAAAGTTGCATGCTCGCCCGAACATTTAACTACGGCATTACCCGACACTTGGGCTGTCGCTGTACCGGCGGCGAAAACAGCAACCGCAACAAATGAGCGAATAGCTTTTTTCATTGTGTTACCCCCGATACGCCGGCAAAACCAGCGATTTATTGACGATGACGTTGAATGTGTAGCCCGGACGAATCATTATCGTCGGCGACAACCCCTGGTTTTTGTCCAAGACTTTCCCGCCTGCTTGATTCAAGCTGTTCGCTGCTGCGCTACTTGCCTGCTGGGCGGTTGTCGGCGAAGTGTTCACGCTGGCGTTTTGAGGTTGGGACAACTGCACCCCCACGCCCAACATTGAAACAAGGAAGGCAGATCCCCAAATGCGTACGAAGTGGTTGTCCACTTGATCCGAAAAACCGGCCTGGCCGATCCCGTCCGCGCCCGACATGCCGCGCAAGTTCATGCGCTGACCATTCGGCATAATCAGCTCGTCCCAAGCTACCAGTGCACGATCCTGTCCGTACGCGACTTGCGATGAATAGCGACCAACTAGGCGCGAGCCTTGTGGAATCACCAAAACATTCTCATCGAACGTGTCATAGATCGACTGGCGTACCTGTGCAGTAATCACGCCGGGCAGATCGCTGTTAATTCCCGTCAGCATCACTGCCGGTATAATCGATCCGGCCGCCAGTTCGTGCTGTCCCATTTTTTGCTTCACCCGCTCCGGCAAATAACCCGCCTCGGCGGCTTCCCGCAAAAACTCTCTATTGCGCAACTGCTGCGCAACATTAGTATCTGCGCCCGCTGCTGCAGCCAGCATCGGCGGCATAGAGGACACCGACGCCGCTGCTGGAGTTGCGGGTGACGCCCCTGCGCCTGTCAACCCTGCCAGCGCGGAAAGGTTGCCATTGCGTGCGCCGGCAATGCGCGCCATCGGATCGTCCTGCATGCTCGCGGGACGAATCCCCCCCATAGATGCCCCCGAGGTCTTTGTCAGCTCAGAGGTATATGCCGCATCGGAAGCCAAGATCGCGCCTTGAATGCGCTCGTACTTATGCTTCTCGCGCCAGAACTCGAACTGCTCTTGCGGTGATTTCTGCTGCGGCCCGGTGTTCGTCGCGCTAGCAACGGCCACAGGCTCATCGCGGACTTGTAGCGGTCCACCTTCCTGTTCCGGCTCGCGTACTTTAATGTCCTTCGCGACGTTGTAAGCTTGGTTCTGTCCTGGCATATCGCTTGAGCTCTTTGCCTTTTCCTCAGTCTGCTTGCTGCCCGGGCCGGCATTGCTGATCCCGATCAAGACTGCGCCGAGAAGTGCGACGCCCGCAATACTGCCAATCGCCAGCCCCTTCTTCGAGACACCGACGCGAGATGACAGCGCATGCATGCGACCGTCGATCTCAAGCGGACCGTCGATATCGTCGATTTCCTGTTTTTTCTCGTTCATGATCCCCTCGCTCATTTGCGTTCGCACGTCACTGCGCGCTGATCACTACCAACGCCCAGCAGCAACTGGAACTTAGACGGGCGACCATCGATGACGTAATAGTCGCCCTTGGTGCGCAAGTTCACCAGTTCGGTTTGCTCACCACGCATGGCGAATACGGCTGGCGCATCCTTGGCCTTCTGGTCCTTCGGCATTTGCAGGTAGGTATGCGTTTCTGACCCGAAAACACGCGCTGGCAGCAGATCCTCGTTACCGCGGCAGCGATAGTCGAAATCGAGTTTAGCCGGATCAAACCCCGGCTTGAACGAGGCAATCACTTCCTGGTCGCGCTTTACCTTCACCATCTCTGCAGCCGCCTTTGCAGCTTCCGCAGCTGCAATCGCTGCGTGCTCCTGGCGCATCATTGCCGCGGGATCGTAAAAACTGACCATCGGCACATACTGCGATTTGTCTGCGACCAGGTGCATGTAGTAGACACGGCCAGCGTCCGTGGTGACCACCATGTTTGTGCTGATTGCGGCTTGAACTGGTTTGACCACGATCACTGGCTTGTTGCCGGCTGTTGATTGCTGCGCCAACCAGCGGACCGTATCACCCAGCGACAGCGAGGTGATGGACTCGCCAGGCATCAGCGTGATCGTGCAGACATGCAGCGGCGCGCAAGCAATCACGGGTCGGGCATAGCCATAGGGATACTCGATCGCGCCGTTTTGGCTAACAAGGGCCTCAGCAACACCCGACGCTTCCCAGTCACGCAGGGCAGCCAGGCGCTTTTGCTCGATCGTCTGCAAACGCTTCACGGCAGGCTGCGGTATGACGCGCTCAACGCCCGGTACCGGCGCCGGATTGGCCGCAAGCACCTCTTGCACAGGGGGCTTGACCGGCGACTGAGATTTAACCGGCGCCGGTACGGGAGTTGGGGCGGGTGCAGAGTCGTCAGGAAGCACTTCAGTGCCCGCCCACGAAACACTGAAATTACCCGTCATGGGCGTACCCGTGGCGAATGCTTGAGCAGAAAAAAGCGCTAAAACAAGCGTAAGAACGGTTCTCGAATTTGTGTTCATTGTTCGACTTCCTTCGTCCAAGAAATTTCTTTGATGTAAAGACCGTATGGGTTCCAGATTGCGACACTTGGCTTGCCTGCGAGCTCATCCGACTGCGCAACTGTGAGCAGTGCTTTCCAGCGCTGCTTTTTTGCCATCTGCCCGGAAATACTGCGCGTCTCGATCCAGGAGAACTGGTACGTATCCGCAGACTGCGGCAGCACGGAAATGATTTCGACGCTACTGGTTTCGCTGCCACCGAACGGCGAGTGGTCCTTGAACCAGCCATTCAAGTACTCAGCTGCCTGGCGGCCCGCCATCGCATAAACCTTGTCGACCATCACTTGCTGTGCGGCGACATCTGACGTGACGGTGCGAGCATTGACGATCCAATTTGCGAGAGTAGATGTGATGACTTTTTGATCGGCCTTCGCATTACTCATGCTAGCCGGCCGAGCAACTGCGACTGGCGAGCCCAGCTGATCGGTCACAACAACAAACGGTTGGATCTTCGACTGCGCTCCAACGTAGGCGATACCTGCGCAGGCAATACCTGCAACAAAAAGGGATGCCAGCGCGGTGATCTGCCAGTTCCGCGCACGCTTAATGTGATCGCCGTAGCGCTCATCCCACTCGCGCCGGCCGTTTAAATAATGATTTGCTACCTTGTCCATGTGGTCCTCCGTTTTTATTGAACCTGGTACATAAGCCACGCCGCGGAAATCACCTTTCGACGCCCTGCTTCTGATGGATCTGGCTAGAAAAAAAACGCGCCACGTCCGGGCGTTGCTGAATTTCTGCGGGAGATCTGGCTGACTCGATGTATGCCCTCACCGCATCCGGGCCTGCGGCATAAAGATCCCGGGCATCCGTACCAACGGGCGAGCCAGGCGGCGGCAATGCAACCCTCGCCGCCAACAGATCGGCGGCCTCCAGCGCCTTGGGAATGCCTTTTGAGACTGCTTTCCCATCGCGCACTGCGATGTCGTAATCAGCAGCCACCACGACAGCGGGGAACTGGGCGGCCAGCCCGCTTTCAGCAAGGTATTTCGCGACAGCTGGCAAATTGCCGGAAGACACGCAGGCAATCGGGTTGCCCGCACCAGACTCATGCACCGCCAGCGCAGTGGCAACGCCTTCGCACAGGACCAGCGGGCGCGACTTGTCGAGCGATTCTGCCCAGCGATCAAGGCTCATCTGGCCGGACCCCAGCATGGGCGACCAGGGAACTGGCACCATGCTTTCAGCCAGCTTCGACCCCGTGATCAGCATCTTGTCCGTGCCCATTGTCGTTTTTGAGCACAAGCGCTGACCGCCCGATATTTCCAGCGATTTACGATCATCCGACGGCCGAAAGAGCGGTACAACAACATCCCCGGCCAGCGGCGACCCAGGCGGCGCAACACGAAGATCTTCGCCCACCAGACGGGCGCCCGACTTGGTGAGGTGCCGATGATCGGCCGGTACCGCACTGCCTAGGCGACACGCATCATGAACAAGACTCACCAACCCAGGATCCACTGCCGGCCGCTCCTGCGGCGGCCGCTCAACCCGGGCAGGGGCTGCAACAACATTCTCAAGTGCAAGATCCCGCACCGTGACATACATCGTTTTCTCGCCAGTTCGGGTTGTATTACCAGGGCGCCACGGCGCGGGCAGATCAACATCCCCGCGAAACGACCAGACCGATGCAATGCCGTTGGAAACCGCGAGTCGGCAGGCCGGCGTTGAACCGTTGCCATCATTCATGTAAAGCACGCCTGCGCTACGCCCGCGAGCTGTCCAGCCATAGCTTTCGAGCAGAGATACCGCCGCCGCCTCAACCTCCGCATCTGGCGCTGTGAAACGCTGCACCAGCCTTGCAGCCTTCTCGATTTTTTCGCCTTCGCGAAGATTCGAGAGTCGGGCAATGTACGACGGCACCTTGCGATTTTCGGCCACACCGACCGGGTCTGAGCTCGACCAGGTGTCGCTCAACTGCAACCCGGATTGCGCGCCCCGGTGCCAGATTCTGGCTAGACCATCGCGCGTCGTTGTCGCTCGACCCGCCGGATGGATGTCGCCCTGAAGCTTGAATTGCCATAGGAACGGCCGGACCTCTTCGATGTCAGACGCACCTGCCGCCGCCAGATATTTATCGATACGCATACAACACCTCTTTTTATTGGGTGTACATATGCCGGACAGCGGAAATGAAAACCCCGCCGAAGCGGGGATCTTTAACCCTTTCTGCTGCTGAGCAGCATCAAAATTCCACACCTGTGAATAGACTAAATATTCAACCGGATATTCGGCGCACCACCCGTACTGCCGTCGTGAGGGAGCCCGCCTGAATGCTGGCGTGATGCGTACTGCATCTCACGAGCGGCGCCGTTGAGCGACTGAGCAAACCGGGAGAGCCGCGAAGGCGCTTGCTGCTGGTTGTAGCCCCCCCCTGATGCCCGCTCAAAATCGCGGCGTTCAGGATCCATCGAGCGCGGTGCCTGACTCCCCTGCCCTGCCTGGAAGCCTGGCGCTTCCCCACCACCTGCCGCTCCCGTTTGGCCAGCCGAGGTGCCAGCCGAGGTGCCGGACGATGTTTCGGGCTTGTTCTGAGCGCTTTCCTTGCTTTCCCCCTTCCCATCCTGGGTTTTCCCGTCAGCACCTTGTCCGGCTGACGGCGCAGCAGATGCATTGCCGGCGGGACCGCCAGCACCACCACCCGATCCACCGCCTGGTTTACTGCCGAGACCACTGCCTCCGCCAGCGCCGTTGCCCGGATTGCCGGAGATTGTGCCGACGCCAAGACCACCGCCCGACGGAGAACCAGAGATTGAACCTCCTTTTCCGCCACCAGCAAAGAGCGATGCAATTCCAGCTGCTCCCGCCGCACCGAGCGCCATACCGCGCGCACCAGCAGCCCCCGCGGAGAGTGTTGCACCCACCGGGGCGCTGGCCATACCTTTCCCTGCTGCAGACATATTCGACATGGACAACGACGGCGAGCCGTTGAGCATCGTGCCTGCGAGACCCGGCACCAAATAGCCTATCGCACCGTATGCAACCGATGCGCCGCCGACGCCAAGGAAGTCCGTGAAGCCAAGGTGACCGCCGTTTGCCGCAGCAATAGTTGAGATGTGATCCATGATAGCCGTCGTCATCGTTGATCCAAGTCCGACGATCAGATACAGCGTCAAGAGCTTCACGCCGATCGACACGGCGTAGCCAAAGAATCGCTCACCAAAACTCATCGTCCAGCGCGACCCCGTGAAACCGAGCATCAAGATCCCGCCGCCGATCACGATAAACGACTCGATCAGGGTAATTGCAAGCTGCACCGCTACGACAACGTACGCCAAGACAACCATAATCCCGGACAAGCCGATGATGATTGCGCTCAAGAACCACTTGCCAAGGCCGTCCCCGAACGCTGCTTGCATAAAACCCCCATTCATGCCCATGCCACGCTCGATCATTAGAGCGGCAACACCAATGCCTTGGTCAATAACGCTCGATGGAGAAAGGTTTGGCGCCCCCGCGATGTTTTGTCCGGCGATCTTGAAAGACTCAATGACAATCGGCATCCACGTCGGCGCCATGGTGAGCATCATCCCAAAAAAGCCGATCGTGACGATCTTCATCAGCAAGCCGACAACCGCTTCCGATAACTCACTCTTCTGCAGCAACAGTTGCGTGCCGGCCCACACAAATTCAATCGCTGCCAAGCCAAAAAACAGATTTTGTGCGTAGCCCAGAGCGGTATTAACCCAGCCGCCCGAGGCGATCTCGGCTGAGTTGACGATGGTATCCACGATGCCCGTCGCGTGCGCTGCGGGCATTGCGGCGGCAAGCACAAGCAAGAGCAAGCCCTGCAAGTAATGCCGGTTAATTCGACTTACCGTTTTCGTGTTCATGATCAGCCCCAGCTGTTCCGTTTACGCAGCCATTCTTTGAATTGCTCGTTGTTGTCCTGCTGCTTGATTGTGTATTCCTTGCACGCCGATTCAGACGGCGAGGCCGTTATCGCGCCGACTGCAACACCCAACGCCAGACCAGCCGCGCTGGCGATCAGGATGTTGCGACCGCCGACCACCTTTTCAGCGAATTCAAGACCGGTTTTGGCAATGTCGATTGCCGTTCCCCAATCAAACTTTTTCTTTTCCTGGTTCTTCTGTTCCATTTCTACTCCCTTACCAACCCGTGCTACGGGGCGACTTCAGCCATTTTTGATATGCTGCACGCTCTTGCGCATCACGGTTTTCTTGGATCGCCACCGCGTTCAGTCGGGCCTGCTCGGCTGCAATCATTGTGCTGTGCAAGCTCTGCATCTCATTAACCATTAGCCCTGCAATCTGATTGCCGGCCTGTAGTACCTGCATACGTCCAGTTGCAGACTGCGACGCGGCTTGTATTTGCGCGAGCGCTTGCTGTGTCGAACTAAAACGGTTCGCGTTCATACCCATCTGCTCGAGAGCTGTACCGATCTGACGGTTCAAGCCTTGCGTCCAAGCGCGCAGGCGCGTCTCGTACGCGTCCAACAAATCGCCGTTACCAAATTGCTGCTCAACCTGAGCGAGCGCGCCTTCTGTTGCATTGACCACGCCGTTGACGGCAGCAATTGCATTAACAAGAGCGGTCAGCCGATTGTCGATACCGCTCCACGCTTGTATCGGCAACGAGTTGGTATTTGTGACCATGTTTTCCAACATCGACAACTGCTGCGCCAGTTGTTCAATTTCGGTCATATAAATCGACACCAGCTCAATGTTGTTCAGAATCTGAGTGACCTCCGTGGCGCCCCCGGTTGCGCCACCAGCATGTGCGGTGGGGATAGAAGCAAGCGGCAATGCGACAGCTATTGCCAAAGCCAACATGCGTTTCTGGATTTTCATTGCTTGTCCTTTCGAAACTCGACGGAATAATCACGCTCAGCATCCGACACCGAGCCCTCGCCGCCACAGGCGAAGGCGGCAGCAAAAAAAATGATTGCGAGAAAAACACCCACAACTACCTCCTCTATTTAAAGCCTACTGATATGCCCGGCGGCGGAAATGACCACGCCAGCGACCAGCGCAAGCTCGAGGCACGCGCGAAAGTGGCCTCGTGGCCTTTCGACCACGTGAAACCCGCTGGAGGCTTGCGGGAAAACCGGACGGCCAGACCGGTTTTTGATGAGCATCAGTAGCTCTCCCAAATCACGGCGGCGTCATACTGGCCACGCTCTCTCAGCCAAGCTGCCGGCCACGCATGACCAACGGTGTCGCGTAACGTCTTAATCCTTGCCAGGCTTTCGCGGTCTGAAGCACCAACAAACGCCAGTTCCGGCGGCGTGAGGCCCAGATCGAACAGACGGCGCCCCTCTGGGTGCAGGTGGTAATAGCTTCGCTTTGGCGTCATCGTAGAAATGATCTGGACTTGCCGATCATTAAGTCCAATCGCTTGGTACAGCGGCCGAAGCGCATCCGTACCTGCTTCTGCGTTTGCTAACAAAATCTTCGATGGACACGACTCAAAGATCACATCGGCAATGCCAGAACGTGACAAATCGGAAAGCGATTGCGTAGCAAAAATGACTGACACGTTCCGCTTGCGCAGCACCTTCAGCCACTCGCGAATCTTGGCCTTGAACACGGGGTGCCCCAGGAGAATCCAGGCTTCATCAAGAATCAAAAGCGTGGGCGAGCCATCAAAACGCTGTTCCAGCCGGTGGAACAGGTATGCAAGGGTCGGCAGCACAATACGATCGCCCCTGTTGAGCAAGTGCTCCATTTCGAACACTTGAAATACATCTTCTTGGAGCGAATCGCTCTCAGCGTCGAGCAGTCGGCCGGCGACACCGGCGAGCGTATATTGCTGCACCGCATCACGTAGCGTCTGATCTTGCAGAGAAATGACCAGGTTCGTGATCGTCCGATGAGCAGCGCTATCAGTCGATTCTGCCAGCTGCTGCACCGCCCGGAAGATCTCCTTGCGGTACTCTGGTGTCATCGTGACACCTTGCAGCTCACAAAGGTTTTCAACCCACTCTACAGCCCACTCCCGTTCTGACTGTGTGTGAATCTGGCCAAGCGGACAGAACGCGATGTCATCTGTATCGCCGGCAATGTCGTAGTGCTGACCACCGGCCGCCCAGACGAGCGGCTGCATCGAATAGCCCTTGTCGAACACGAACACCTTTGCGTTCGTATACCGGAAGTGCTGCGCGGCCAGTGTCGCGACGAGGGTCGATTTACCTGAGCCCGTCGGGCCGACGATCGCCGTGTGTCCGAGATCCCCAGCATGCAAGCACAAGCGATATGGCGTTGAACCATCCGTGCGGGCTTGTAGCAAGACGGGCGAATTTGGCGGATAAAACGGGCACGGCTGTTCCTTGGCGCCTGCCCAAACAGCTGTCATCGGCAACAAATGCGACAGATTTGCGGTATTGATCAGCGGCCGGCGGACATTTGCAACGATGTTGCCGGGGATCGAGCCCAGGTACGCTTCGACCGCGTTGACTTCCTCAATCCGTGCATCGAAGCCGATATTCGTGACGTGCTTGACCACTTGCCGGGCAATTTCGCGCACTTGCTGCGGATTTTCCCCGTGCAGGAGGATGGTCGAAGTGTAGTAGCCGAATCGAACGATCCCGGACGAATTCTCTGCCAGCGCATTGACCGCGTCGTTGGCCATATCGTCCGCGTCGAGGTTGGTATGCGTAGCCGTGCCGCCCGAGTTTTCCTTCATCAAATTAAAGAGGCTCTTGCGCTTCTGACCCCATTTCGAGCGATAGCCATTGAGCACCTTGTCGGCCTGGCGCTCATTGAGGTAGATGAAGCGACTGGACCAGCGGTATTCGACAGGCAGACGCGACAGGAAGTCGAGTATCCCCGGGAACGAACGCCCCGGAAAACCAACGATCGACACGGGAATCACGGTCGTCTTGCCAACCTTCGGCTCGAAGCCAGTGACAAACGGCCGGCGCCCGATGATCGAATCAAGATACATCGGGGTTTCAGGGAGCAAAAATGGACCGCGCGGCGCGAACGTTACACACGCTTGCAGGTGCCCAATGAGCTCACTTGACAAACCATCTTCCGTCTCGCTGTCGAGCAGCTGGCGGATATGCACAACGCCTGACATGCGATCATAGATCTCGTTCAACGCTTGCTTGAAGCGTGTCAAGCTGCGGGCGGCAATACCGACGTCTTTGCGTCCGTCAACGAACGTTGCTGCCATCTTTGACGCTGCGTCCGGGTCCGGTTGCCAAAAAACAGTCAAGTAAAACCGGCCTTCAAAGCCGGCCGACTCTTCAGATTCATGCGCGAGGCGGCGCACATCGTCGATCAAACGCGTCGTGCGGTCGATGAATGCACCCTGTGGCATGTAGCCTGGTGCTGCACCACGCACCGCATCAACAAAGATGGACCAGCCGTCATCAAGCTTTAGCGCATCGTTTACGCGAGACGCCATGGCGGCCAGTTCGGCCTTTGTGGCGCTGTCCAGGTCCGGTCCACGGAATTCAAAAGCGGCGAGGAAGCCCCCGCTTTTTGTGAGCACAATGCCGTTGTCGACAAGTGCCGCGAACGGCAGCAGGTCCGGTAGACAGTGCGCCTTGCTACGAAAATCCTTGAGCAACATTATTTAACCTCCCGTACCGGCGCAAACGGCGTCGACTCGGAGGAGTAGATGCGCTTGTACCGCAACGAACGAATGCCTGTTTTTGAGAGCTGGGGGTCGTATCGACCGGCTCGGACCATGAAAAACATGCCGATCAGCCAGAGCGCGACACCAAGTAGGGCCGCCCAAAGTTGGGCAAGCGAAAAGATGAAAACCCCCGCGAGGGTTGCGAGCGCGAGCACAAATTCACGCTCCCCGCCCAGCATCAGCATCGGCCGGGTGAGAGAGCGATGAATCGGGACGCTGATGTCGTCGTGTTCCTGCGACATGCCAGCGCCCCCCGCTTACACCAAGGCGCCAGCGGAAACAATGCCCAAAGCCGACAGGAACTGAAGGCCGAACACGACAATGCAGACCCCGAGGACAACATAGAGAATCCGCTTCGCGATCGAGCTCATGTCCTCGCCACCAAAGATCAGCGCCACGCCGGCGGCGACGAAGGCGACCACAGAGACGCTGGCGGCAAACGGGCCAGTCAGGTTGTTGCGCAGCGTCTCAAGCGGGCCATCCCACGGCAACGATGCGCCGCCGGCCGCTGCGCTGGCAGAGACCAGGGCAGTGCTGATTGCGGCAAAGCCGCGGGCAAAACACGATTTTGTAGATGCGATGATTTTCATTTGGTAAGCCTCCAGGCTAGTTGGAAAAGGTATGGCTGGGCCATACACATAAGCCAACAAGCGGAAATGATTTTCTGGGCGACGGGGGCGTAAAAAACCCGGCGCTTGGCCGGGCTTGGAGGGCTGGGCATCAGGAGGCCACCGCCAGAGCTTGATGTCGATGTAGTGATCCTGGCTGGCGACATTGTGGCGACATTGGTATCCATACACGCGGCCTTGCCTGGGCCGGCAGGACGTTTAGGCAGCCAGTCATTTGCGTTGCCGGCAATCACGAATATTACGAAGCCCAACTGGGCATGCTGGCCGAGCTCAAAAAGCCAGCGCCAGAACGTCCGCAAGTCCTATTCCGAGGCGTATATGGCTGTCGCCAAGCATTCCATCAACGACTATTGGATGATCTACGGCCGCGGCGATCCGTCGGAATACGCAAGCAACGGCTTTCGCACACTGATGAGCAGCAGCAGAGCCCGTACCAAGCGCGCGGGACCGGCCAAGCGCCGGAAGGCTTCGCCGGGGGCCTACCGGCCGCGGGGCTAGCAAAGCAAAAACCTCAAACCCCGAAAAGCCTATTGTTTCGGCGGCTCGTTGGCCGCCTCATGTGGGTTCGTCGATTACTACCCAGTGTAGGATAAGTAAACTATGTTCCTGTTTCAGGTGGTATTACTGCCTGCAACTCAATACTTGAATGCCGGCCCCGCCTCTACAGGCTTTGACTGGGCCTGGAACTGGCGGTTCATCTTGTAACTTGTGAGTGTGATGGCGGTCGTATCCAACTTCGAGGTCGAGTAGCGCAGTGCAAACGCACCCTCTTTATCGCACATAAACCCACGTTTGATGGTGGCTGGGTCCGTGCGCTTGTCACACCAAATTGCACTTTCCCGCCGACCAGGCTCTGACCGACGAATGGTCGGTGGGCCATAACGCTTAGCAGTCTCGTTGATAGCGCCAACCCAGTTGGCCGCGGTCATCGCAGCGGGTAATCGCGTCGTAACGTCGTAGACGCGTGGCGGATTCGATTCGCTCAGCATTACCACAGTGTACATTCCCTCAACTGTGCTGTGAAGCGGATGCGACGACAGCAACGTGGGGTGCGCACCGCCTTTGACGTAGATGTCTGCCGGCGACTTCTTGTAGTGACTAGCCATGGCGGCCTTTGCTTCATCAGCGGTCATGCCCAATTTCACGCCGGCCAAGCTGAAGTCATTGATATCGTACACCGGCGGCGCCGCAATTGCCCCGAGACTACCTGCCGCCAGCACCAGCGTCACAAGAATTTTTCGCATATCAACTCCCCTTATTCATGTCTAATCAAACGCCGCAACCCAATTGCTCAGCTCCGCGAGCGCGGCAGCTGCCCTAACAAAATTAGTATCTAAAACTCAGCAGCGGGTGCACATCCATCACAATAGTTGGCTGCTGGTGCTCATCACGTACAAAGCAAACATCGACCAATGAGTCCTTGCTGTAAGAGGAATCAGAAAACTGAGGAACACGAAGCGGGTGAACCAACAGCTCAACACCCTTCAATAGTTTACCTGAACCAAGAACAACATCAAGCCGGGCGTGACATAGCGGATTGCCGGGGTCATTTTCTTCGCGCGAGCTTCGATGTCTTCGATCTGAGTACTAGAGATAGCCATTCTTGCGTGCCAAAGGCCTGCCCCTGCGGGGCGGGGGGGTTGGGGGCAAAGAAAAGGGTTACCCCACCTTTTCAAACCGAAATCCACTCCGGCTGTCGTAGCCTGATACCTCCACAATCTCGCCAATCCGGCGGCTGCCTCGCTCACGCTGGATGCTGACAACAACATTGACAGCTTCGGCAATCAGATCTGGCGCGGGCGGCACACCAGCCTCTTGTACCAGCTGCCCGACCCGCACCAGAGCGGCTGCGGCATCGTTAGCGTGCACCGTTCCCACTCCTCCCGGATGACCGGTATTCCACGCTTTGAGCAGCGCCAGGGCAGACCTGTCGCGGACCTCACCCACAACGATGCGATCGGGCCTCAGGCGCATCGTGGCGCGCAGTAGCTGCGTCATGTCGACTTGATCTGAGGTCCGCAGGTAAACAGTGTTCGGCGCTTGGCACTGCAGCTCCCGGGTGTCTTCGATGATCACAATGCGATGCTCTGCCGCGCGCTTTGAAATGTGGTCCAACAACGCATTGGCCAGCGTCGTCTTGCCAGTCCCTGTCCCCCCAGCAACGAGGATGTTTTTCCGTTGCTCAATAGCTGCCTGGATCCGCTCGCGCTGGCGATCCGTCATGATCCCCTGGTTAACATATTGATCGAGGGTGAACACGGCCGAGGCTTTTTTCCGGATCGAAAACGTTGGCGCTTGCACGACCGGTGGAATTAGAGCCTCAAACCGGCTGCCATCTAGCGGCAGCTCACACTCAAGGATCGGACGCTCAGCGGTGACCGTTGTGTCTAAAAGGCTAGCAACCGTGGTGATGATCGACATCGCCCGCACTTGATCGATCGAGTGCACGCGCTCCAAGCCGTGGGCGCCCAGGCGCTCGACCCACAACGCACCATCTGGGTTCAGCAGCACTTCAATGACCGCGAGATCGTTCAGCAGTGCTTCAATTTCATGTCCCAGCGCCCGCTTGAGCGCATCGATCTGGCGAGTGGCAGTGTGTGTTTTATGGTTACTCATGAATATCTTCCTTGTCGATTCATGAATATAAGCACAGCCGCGGAAATACACTCTGCCGTTTTCATAAACGGCAGAATGGAGTAAATATTTACGCCGTAACAAACCGTTACCAATATTTTTAAAAAAAGTTTGTGAAGGTGTTGCAATCCGGTTGGGTCGTGGGTACAGTTAGATATATGGCTGGAACACAACGAATGAATACCGCAAGTCGTTGAGTTGCCTCCACAGGTCTTAACAGACTTGAATAACCGAAGTGGGTTAGCTAGGCATAAGAAATTATGCTGATTCCGAGGAAACAGACTCGGGTACAGAGTGCTCCCAGGGTGAACGGGCTTAGGCGTGTCAGGTTTAAGCTCAGCAAGAGGGGATCGGTTCCCGGCTTGCGGACCCGAAAAGACGTTGGTTTTTTATATCAACGTTTTTTTGGAGGTCCAAATGACAAAAAATTCAATAGCAATTCAAGCAGAATCAGTCTGTGACCGCTTGGTCGGCACTTCTATTCACGACCAGATTCTGGCTGTACGTCTCTTCTGCAACTCAGACAGCGCTTTTGTGATGTGGGCAAAGAAGACAGGTGCCGACCTGGCCGCCATCCGGAAGGCTCGCAGCCTCCAGCTGGCGTGGGCTGCACTGAAAATCGCGCGCACGCAATTCATTACGATCAAAGCGGTCCTCGCTACGATCCGCACAATGCTGCGCGAAGGAAAAATCACAAAGAAATACGCCCTGGAGATTTTCCAGATGCTGTTTTCTGGCAGCCAGAAAGCCCAAAATCGCACGAAAAAAGAAAACTCTGCTCGGCTTCAGCTTGAGCTTGGGTTGGTCTAATTTATTTATTTATTTTTTCTGGGAGGCAAAAATGAATAACGAAAAATATTTTCAGCTTTACACAGTAGCTGTCGCTCTTTCTAAAAGCTGGTTCGTCTCGATGAACATAGAAGCGCCTGGCGCTGTGCAGTACGATGACCAGATTCTGGACGAAATCATGCACCAGGTGGATTTAAAAGGTGTGGATGACCGTCTATTTAACGAAGAAAATCGAGGCGGACTTTACGCTTGCGTGCTCATGTCTCTGCGACACAAAAAAGACGCTGTAGACCGCCCGGCGCGCATTCAAAACCACTCAAGATCGGGGCGCCATGATGATGATGACGATGCCGCTCAAGCCTGGTTTGAGCGCCAAGTTTTTAAAGCAGGCGCATTCAATTTCGATAACCATTTCGTTGATGACGACGGGGACGACGACGACGACGACGGGGACGACGATGACGGGGACGATGTCAATTCGTACAATTTGCAAGAAGAGGATGCGGGCGACAGAGCAGAGTTGTTGAATGATTACGTGGAGCAGCTGCGCATCTGCCAGGGCGAGCGAATTGCAAATATGGCCGGGGAAGCCTTCGGCCTGACCTGCCGGAGCGGTCGATCGATGATCTCCGAGTCGCGCAGAGCTATCTGTGAAAAAATTATCGCTAAGGCTGCTAAAGCGGTTGGCATGTCAACTGATGAGCTGAACAAGCTTAAGGAGCAGTACAGCCCGACTGGACTTTCCGCTCGTGAGCTAAAAAAACTTAATAAGCAGCCTCAGCTAGAAGCCGCATGAAATAGATAGTTTTAAAACCAGCGCGGCGTGAACCCAGCCGGCGCCGATGGCGAAACCGGTACAACTCGGTCCGCGCGCACTTTCCCGCCAGATGAAAGCGGCGCACCAGGCGCATCAGGTAGCTCAGGTAGCCGGCCACCTGGAATCGCCGGCACCACCACGCCGGCGTGGCGGAACACTTTTTCTGTGTAAGCACGCCCGACCGACGAATCCGCTCGACCGGTGTTGTACATGCTGAGCGCCGAATTCAGATCGCCAGTGCGCTTGTAATTACCCTCAAGGATCTTCGCGCCGGCAGAGACGTTCGTGCAGGGATCCATCACTTGCTCGACAGAAAGTCCGAGACGGCGAAGGTTTTTGCTGTTGATCTGAGCTAAACCCAAGTCAACAGACGCGCCTGCAGAAATCAATTCAGTTGCCTTCAATACCGCCTCCACTTTACTAGAGAGGCGGTATGAGCGCTTGCCGGTGTTGTCATAGATCACCCAGGGGCTGCCGCCAGACTCCTGTTTGACGATGGCGGCCATCGTCACGGGATCGACAGCTGGGGCGCAAGCAAGCAGAAGCTCAAGCATCAGCGCTCCCCTCCCCTTTTCCCCATCGATTCGAACGCAGCCACCCTTGCTTCCAGGTGGGCAATGTGTTTTTCGTACGCACCTTTGTCGATAGCGATCCCGGCAAAGAAAGCAACTGAGGCAACGGTGATCAGGACTGCAGCTGCGACGCCAGGGCGGAAGGCTCGCAGGCGATCTACCCCATCATCGACGGCCTTCGTGACGACCTGGCGGATCTGGCCGACGTCAACCGGGGACGACGGCTGCACTGGTGGGCGCGACGACACCGGGGCGTATTCCGCCTCAATGAGTGCACTGGCCACTCCCCGCTCAATGCGCTTGTCCAGCGTCTGGGTGAGTTTGCCGACGGTAATATTCAAGTCAGCAAGCCTGTCCGCCTCATCGAGCGCTTTCGATGGATCCAAGCGCTTCAGGGTTTGCTGCAGCAACTCCTTGACCTCCCCATCGCTGCCTTTCAGCAGCGGCGGCAGGATGAGGATCCAAAACGGGTCTGAGTCGGCCAGGCCGTAGCCTGCACTAATGGCATTGATCACACGCTCTTCCGCCTCCGTCAGCGGCAATCCGCCCTTCAGGGCGGAAATCAGGCTGTCTCTAGGAGAGCTTGCCTGAGGCCGCTTCGAGGTGAGCTTCTTGCTATCAATGACGGACATGGCTGTACTCCAGGGCTTTCTCAAGCTGAGCACAAAATGCACGCCGGAAAGCCTGCACACCAATAGCGATTGTTGGAGACATCTCGCCATCCCGGGAAAGATCATGGGCGCGATGCAGAGGCATAGTGCCGATCTGGCGTGTTACGAAAGCATTAAGTACGCAAACAAGAATCTCCCGCCACTCGCCACGCTCGACCGCCTCACCGCGCGGTGCGCTCGTATACCAATCTTCGAATGTGCCTCGCGCAGCGGGGCCGTGATACTCGTTCAGCGCGATCAGGCCGTGCTCATAAAAAGCCGGAGCACGCTCAAGACGAGCGGCCAGTTGGTCAATGCTCGATTCGTCCTTGCCCATAACCCACACAGTGGACACAGGAGCCATCAAGCCCATGAGCTCAAGCACTGTATCGTCGATATACAGGCCTGCGCCCGCCGGGAGCGAGAAAACAAAATCGGCACCTGGTGCACTAACCTTCGCAGCCGCGTCGATCGCGGCAAACCAGTCTTCCTGGCTATTGATCGGAGTGACCAGGCCAAGCACTTCCACACCGACAACCATTTCCTTGGCATGAAATCCGTTCGGGCAAACAACGTCGGCATTTGACGGGTCACAATCCACGATCACGACACGACCGCTTTCCTTTTTCTGAATCAGAAAATCCGCGAGCGCACGAGCAACGAAAGATTTTCCCGTGCCGCCCTTATCGCCATCAACAATAAAACAAGCCATTTGAATCTCCAGTGCTTGGTTAATAGGTGTACATAAGCCAGCAAGCGGAAATAACCTGGCGAACTCTTCAGTCAAGGTGATCAGCGACTGTTTTCGCTAAATCGATAGTCAGTGGTGGTAGCTCAGCTCGCTTGTAAGCGATGAGCAATCTGCCGCTTCCGCCAACAACGCAAACGCCCGCATTTACCAGCCAGTCGCGGCGGGCATTGGCGTACATGACTGACGCCATCTGAAATTTCGGACGAAGGGAATTGTCGTTTTCAATATCCTTCGGCGCGTCTTGCAGGACATCGAGCACTCGACCGTCAGGCGCGGTCCAGAAACGCAGGGCATTCAACTGTGCGGTGAAATCGCGGCCTGGCTTCGGTACTTCGTCCAGGAGACGATGCATGAGCTTTTTGTCCTCCTCGGACACTCGTGCGTTTGCCTCTTGAATGCGCGCGAGCATTGACGCCGCGCCTGGTGTAAGTGGGCGTGAATCTACCCGGCGAGGGATTGGCGCCTGAGCGGTTTGCGCCGGGGCTGGTGTCGGCACCTGTACTGGTACAGGTGCATGAACCGGCAGAGACTCAGCGAGCCTTTCTTGCCCCCCTCCCCCCTCCGAACTGGGTAAAGGTTGAGCCTTGGCTCGAATTGATTTCTTTGCACGAGCGTAAGTCGCCGCCAGGGAATTTGGAGTGGTGACGCACCCGAGAGCACAAAGCTCTTCTGAAATGCACTCCCACGGGACGCCCCTATCGCGGTAGTCAGTCAATAAATCGAAATACCTTCTCACCACCACCGCAGCCGCCTGGGAGGTGAGTTTTGACCACCGAAGATCCAGCCGTTTTTTCAACAGATCCCGAAATTCGTCGTTTCCTTCTTCAGTAGCCGGCTCCATTCCAGCCTCCATAAGTTCACATACCTATAAGCGTGGAGGCGGAAATAAGTTGTTACTGAGCTTGTCATGACTTGCTGCACTTCGTTTTTCAGTGCGTTGCAACTTGTTATCGAGCCGGTTGCGCAATGTTGTGAGTTGTTCTGGAGCTTGTTATGGAATGTTGTACTTTGTTATGTAGCTAGTCATGACCTGTTATTGAGCCTGTTGCAACGTGCTGCAAATTGTTATTTAGCGTGTTGTAGATTGTTACTCAGCCTGTCGCAACACGCTGTAAATCGTTGCAAAACCCCGTTTCACTGCCAATTCGTAAGGGATTTATTAGTGCAGGGTAAGGGGGTGTTCCCACGTTTCGGCAAGCCTTCACGCGCTCCCACCCCACCTGCTCAGGGCGTTGCCCCGAGACCCCGACCGTCGCGCTTTGCTTGACGATCAAAATTCATTTCCGCGCGCTGGCTTATGAATACCACTAACCGAAACTTGAGGTATCGATATGGCAAAGAAATTGGCACTATTGGGCGCTCTGATGTTCGCGATTGGCGTCGGCGCCGGCGGTGCGATTGAGCGCGAGCGACAGCTGACCGAAAATTATTCAGTCAAGCTCCCCGCTGGTGTTTCGCCCGAGGATGTGGCGGTAGCAATGGAAATCGCACACATCAAAGCACGCGGCATCATGATGGGATTGAGCGGCGCCGGCGATGAGGTGAGCAAATGAAAGCGGCAATCATCAGCACCGCACTCGCTGCGGCACTTCTGACGGGCTGCGGATCCTCGCCAGAATCGACCGTCCGGAATTTTTACAAGGCGGTCGACGCAGGCAAGGTTGACCAAGCGCTGGAATCAATCGACGAAAGCAGCAAGTCGCTTTGGGGATCCAAGCTCTCTGCGATGGTTGCCCAGAAAGTCCGCAAATACGACGCGTGCGATGGCATCAAGAGCATCGAGATCAAGGAAACGGCTGCGAAGGGCGATACCTGGACGGGCACCTCGTTTGTCTATTTCAATAACGACAAGTGCAAACCGGAGCCGGATCGCTGGCGTCTCATGAAAACGGGTGGAAAATGGCTGGCCACCGTTCAATGATCGGGCTGGCAGCTGGCGCGATGATTGCAGCTGCCGCGCTGGCTGTCTTGCCACTACAGCCGGCCGTTGCCGTAGCGCTCAGCCAGCCGGTTTCGGCTGAGCCTGCTGGCTGGCGAGACGCCCTGATTTCACACCTGCAGCCCGGCGACGTTGTGTTTAGGCGTGGCATCGGCGATATCTCCGAGGCCATCGCTGCGATGCAAGGGTTCGTTCGGCGTCAAAGCACGACCTGGTCTCATGTGGGCGTTGTGACACAGATTCGTCCGGATGGCCCGCTGTACATCGTGCATGCTATCGACCGCGGCGTTGTGTTGGAAACGCCCACTCAATTTTTTGGGCTCACTGAAGCATCGGCTGGCACGCGAATCCAGGGAAACAAAACAACTGAAGCCGCTGCCCAAGCCGCCACCCGGTACCTTGGACGCTCTTTCGACGACGACTTTTCGTTGTCTGACAACGGAGAGCGAATGTACTGCACGGAGCTCTTCGTTGTTGCGATGCGCGACGCGGGGGCAAGCGTCAAAATTGAACCGCGCAAGGTGCTAATGATCTCTGATCCGGTGATCATGCCGGACGACCTCTTTGCAGCACTTGAGACCCTATTGCCTAAAAATTAGGCAAACAACCAGCCCCCCGATAAAACAGCGCCTAGGCTGACTTATAGTAACTAGATTCGACTACCGATAAAGATCTGTGGGCAAAACCGCCAGATAGCAGCATTTTTACAGGCCCAAATCAAGGCTTTTTTTCTTGGGGAACATGTCAACCTTGGCCCGCCCATTCCTGTAACGAATCGTTGGCCTTGAGCCTTCTGGAGGAGAAACGTCCAATGTGTCGAGCAGATGAACCACAACCTCACCACAGCCTTTGGACTGAACAACAGCAGATTGGTTAGACCAGAGGACTTCGCCGCAATAACGCCCGCTCTCTAAGTCTGCTTGTCGCACTTGCTTATCCAAGTTGCCCTGAAGAAAATTTGCAAGTTCCGCATTAAAAACCCCGCCTGGGGCGAAACAAGAACTATGAAGCACTAACCCTCGCTTCACGTTCTGGCGATCTTCATCGAGGATGAAATCTGTTTCAAAGCGAACTCGTGCTTCAATTGTTGTCAGATCAAGAATGCCGTGCTCGTATCCAGCACTTATCCACCGAAAATCGTTGTCAGCACTTCGTGCGTACTTCGAGATGGCTATGTCGTTTAAATCCATAAAGAACGCAGTGACATCACCCAATTTAACCTCAGAAATCCGATCCCGCCATTTGCGCGGCAGAACGGGTAGCTCTGGACTAATGGGGTCCAAATAGAACCCATGACGCTCATGAAATGAGGAATTTTCTCCAAGAGCCAAACCGATTTCAGAGGCACGCTTAGGATTTCTGAGTGGGTAAAAGTCGATGTCAATCGACATGGCCATCATTTCTGGAGGCACATCAATCGTGCCAAGAACAGAAAGGCTCCCGCCAATAACAAACTCGGTTTGGGAGCTGACTTTGCAAGCTGCTTCGAGCGCTACCTGGATGTCTTCAAGCCGCATATCGCCGAACGGCTGACACGAACGGGCTGTTTTGCCGCATTTGGTTGGCGTTTTTCGATTTGTCTTCGAGAATTTTTGCCGCTAACTCAGGCGAATCGAGCAAGGACTCCCAAGACTCAATGTAACAAGGAGAGCAGAGCTTCTTGTCGCGCCACTTTTGAACCTGAACGCGGGCTTCTTTGATGATGACGGCTGCAACGTCTGGATCGCGAAGCGCACGAGCGACCGGCAAAAGCTTTTGGCGCCTTTGCTCATCTGCAACAAGCTTGTCTTCACGCGCCCGAATGTGGGCCAATCCGTGGCTGTTCATCACGCCCTCCATGCGGCAATGATAGCTTTTTTTGAGACCTTGTGAACACGGAGTCAGCTGAAAGTCTAGTCCAGCCAACAAAATCCAGCCAGCCCGCGCTGTAACAAGTTTCTTCGCGCTGGTCCGTCCAGCGCCGACCGCGCTCGGCAATGTCCAGTCGAAGCTCAGCGAGCTCACGTGCAATTTCCTGAACGTTTTCCCTTTTCAGCGCCGCCCTCAGATCATATTCCCTGTTGATGAAAAAATAGGCGCGATCAACACCCAGCCGCTTTGCTTCAGCCTGCCTCGTTTCCTTGCTGGAAAATTCTAGTGCGGCCAGCGCTGTAGCTCGCACAGTCTCGGGGTTCAAAGTATCGCCAAACGTTTTCCGAACAGTCTCCTCGACCAGTGCCTTGTGCTTCGCCTTGTATTCAGCATCAGCCTTGGCCTTCGCGCGTTTCGCGCCACGCTGAGCGAGCTCGAAGCCCTCATTCATTGCGTTAAAAAAGCGGGAGACCTGCTCCAGGAATGCGCGCTCAGCCGGAGGGAGGAGCGCAGCATTGACAAGCGAAAGCAGGTCTTGGGCGGTGCTGGCAGCACGAGCGCAATTGATTCGGAGTCGTTTGGCCTCCGCTTCGCCACCGTACGATCCAACCAGCCGATTTTTCAGAATGGGGATCAGCGTGGCCGGATCTGGCGTAACCGTTTTGCCAGTCGCCTTTGTTTGCACTGGCACCTTGACTTCCACGACTCGCTCAACCACCCGCTCAACGACCACCGGCTTCTGTGCCTGGTCGATCAGATCCTTCTGGCGCTGGCGCCAGGCGCGTGCTCGTTCGGCAGCGCTGGCATACGTGCCTGGCCTGCCCCGACCCCGCTTTTGGTGTTCCTGTTCCTGCATCGCCTTCTCCTATTTCGTACGCACGAAATTATTATACACCCCATTTAATTACGTTCGTACGTTATTAGCAGAATTTTCCTTGCGCAACATTTTCAGTAGATCGCCGGCCCTGGCCCGCCCCTTTGCCAGATCCTCTGGCGTTCTGGGTGGTGCGGACAAAATCCCAGCAGGCTTTTCTGGCGGCGGCGGCAGATTTTTCAAGCGAACGGCCTTTCTCAGGATGTCTTCCATTGCCTTCCGATGCACAGCACCTTCGCCAGCGTGCCGAAGATCCTGAATGCCAAATTTCTGCAGGGCATGCCATTCAGCCGACGACAGCGACCAGTAGGCGCCACTAGATGCGGCATCACACATCCGCCGCCACGACCTTGGGAAATCGATCTCAGGGACGCCAAGGTTGGCGGCAGCCTCCAACTGAGCTTCCCCCGAAATTTAGTCTGCCAAGGGTGACCTAAAATTAGCGTTACTTTTGGAAGGCAAAAAATGAAAATA
>NZ_JBLJBW010000004.1:0-83540 GCF_047638095.1 Azonexus sp. | reverse complement strand
CAGAACACCTGCATCTTCTCGACCGAATTCGCCCTCAAAATGATGGGCGACATCCAGGAATTCTTCGTCCATAACCAAGTGCAGAACTTCTACTCGGTGTCGATCTCCGGCTACCACATCGCCGAAGCCGGGGCGAATCCGATCAGCCAGCTCGCTTTCACGCTCGCCAACGGCTTCACCTACGTCGAGAGTTATCTGGCGCGCGGCATGCATATCGACGACTTCGCGCCGAATCTCTCCTTCTTCTTCAGCAACGGCATGGACCCGGAATACTCGGTGATCGGCCGCGTGGCGCGGCGCATCTGGGCGGTGGCCATGAAGAACAAGTACGGTGCCAACGAGCGCAGCCAGAAGCTCAAGTACCACGTGCAGACTTCCGGGCGCTCCCTGCACGCGCAGGAGATGGATTTCAACGACATCCGCACCACCTTGCAGGCCTTGATCGCCATCTACGACAACTGCAACTCGCTGCACACCAATGCCTACGACGAGGCGATCACGACGCCGACGGAAGAATCCGTGCGCCGCGCCATGGCCATTCAGCTCGTGATCAACCGCGAGTGGGGTGTTGCCAAGAACGAAAACCCGAACCAGGGCGCTTTCGTCATCGATGAGCTGACCGATCTGGTCGAGGAAGCCGTGCTGAAGGAATTCGAAGCCATCGCCAGCCGCGGCGGCGTGCTCGGTGCGATGGAAACCGGCTACCAGCGCGGCAAGATCCAGGAAGAGTCGATGTACTACGAGCACAAGAAGCACGACGGCTCCTACCCGATCATCGGCGTCAACACCTTCCTCAACCCCAAGGGCATGGCGCAGCAGGAAATCGAACTGGCCCGCTCCACCGACGAGGAAAAGCAGTCGCAGATCAGCCGCCTGCGCGATTTTCAGAGCCGCAACGCCACTCAGTGCGCCGCCATGCTGGAAAAACTGAAGCAGACGGTGATCGAGGACGGCAACGTCTTCGCCGTGCTGGTCGAGGCGGTGAAATACTGCTCGCTCGGCCAGATCAGTTCGGCGCTCTACGAAGTCGGCGGCCAGTACCGGCGCAGCATGTAATAAAAAAAGGAGAACGGCGCATTTGTGGCCGGAATTAAAAAAAGCGAGGCATAAGACCTCGCTTTTTTTGCGGCGAATTGATGCCTTGGGCAGCGGCGGATGCGCCGCAGCGAAGCGCAATCGCTGAGAAACTTAAGGCGTATCAAAGTGAGGGGGCGGCGCTCTTCCTAGACTGCCACCATGGAAATTGAAGCAAACTCACTGGCGCAGGCGGCCAAGGTACCGGCCCTTTCTGCGCATGCCGGCAAACGCCTGGCCGGCGATCTGGCGATCTGGATCTTCATCATGGCTGAACTGGCGGCGTTTGCCGCCTTTTTTGCTGCTTACGGCTTTACCCGCGCCAATCACGTCGAGGAGTTCAATCTCGCGCAGCGTGGCTTGAATCGGGATGCCGGGGCGTTCAATACCCTGCTCCTGCTGTCAGCCAGCGCTTTCGTGGTGCGCGCCGTGCAAGGGGCGCTGGCGGGCAAAGCCCGTGCGGCAGCCCCCTGGATGTTGGCGGCAATTCTTTGCGGCCTGGCTTTTCTTGGGGTGAAAGGCGTCGAATACGCGGCAGGTTTCGCGCAGGGTATTACGCTTTCCAGCAGCACCTTTCACATGTTCTACCTGTCGCTGACCTTCTTCCATTTCATGCACGTCATTCTTGGCCTGGTGATTCTTACCGCCCTGTGGTTCGGGATGCGCGCCGGCCGTTACGGACCGCACAATATGAACGGTCTGGAAAGCGGTGCGGCGTACTGGCACATGGTCGATCTTGTCTGGCTCATTCTTTTTCCGCTGGTTTATGTCATCCACTGAATATCCTGACTTGCCGCCGGTAGCGGCAGACGCGCACGGCTCCGCCAAGGGCACTTACCTGTTGTGGGGCGTGCTGATGCTGGCAACCCTGCTCACCTGGCGGCTCGGTGAAACCAGCGGCGGGCCGCTGCTGGCGGCGATCGTGCTGGGCATTGCTTTCGTCAAGGGCGCGGTCATCGCGCTCGAATTCATGGCTCTGCGCCATGCTCCCGCGCTCTGGCGCAATCTTTCGGTGGGTTGGCTGGTCTTGGTGTGCACGGTCATCGGCATCGCGTATTGGAAAGGTCTGGCCTGATGAATGCTCGTGCGGATACAAGCGTCCCCTATTACTCTCCCAGCGGTCAGGAAGAGGCGATTTTTGAAGCCGCCTGGCGCAATCGCTTGCCCGTGCTCCTGAAAGGACCGACCGGCTGCGGCAAGACGCGTTTCGTGGCGCACATGGCGGCACGCCTGGGGCTGCCGCTGTATACGGTGGCTTGCCATGATGATTTGACGGCAGCCGATCTGGTCGGCCGGCACCTGATCGTCGATGGCGACACCCGCTGGGCCGACGGTCCGCTCACCCGCGCCGTGCGCGAAGGCGGCATTTGTTACCTCGACGAGGTGGTGGAGGCGCGCAAAGACACGACCGTCGTGCTGCACCCGTTGGCGGACGACCGGCGCATTCTGCCGATCGACCGTACGGGCGAACAGCTCGCAGCGCCGCCCAATTTCATGTTGGTCGTGTCTTACAACCCGGGCTATCAGAATTTATTGAAAGGCATGAAGCCTTCGACGCGCCAGCGTTTCATCAGTTTGTGCTTCGATTTTCCGGATGCGGCGCGCGAAACCGCGATCGTGCAGCAGGAAACCGGTTGCGCCGCCGATCTGGCGCGGCGGCTGGTGGGCATTGCGCAGAATCTGCGCCAGCTGAAGGATCAAGATCTGGAAGAGGCGGTCAGTACGCGCTTGTTGATTTACGCGGCCGCCCTGGTGCGCGACGGCATGGACCCGGTGGTGGCCTGCCGTGCGGCCATGGTCGATAGCCTGACCGACGATCCGGAAGTGGCCGAAGCCTTGCAAGAAGTCATTAACGCGACCTTCGGGCGCTGAGGAGGGCGCATGGCCGCAGTACAGGGTAACGGCACTTCCGGCAGCATCGATGTGATTGCCAGTTTGCGGCAGACCGCAGTTTTTGCCGATCTGCAAGAAAGCGATTTGCAGCGTCTGGCGCAGGGCTGCCGCATCGAGCATTACGAGCGCGGCAATATCCTGTTTCACAAAGGTGATGCCTGCCACGGCTTCCATCTGGTGTTGAGCGGGCAGGTCAAGCTGGCTTTCGTGTCGGCGGCGGGCAATCAAAAAGTGGTCGAAATCATCCGCCCGGGGCAAACCTTCGGTGAAGCCGTGATGTTCATGCAAAAGCCCTATGTGCTGATGGCGCAAGCCCTGACCGAATGCCGCCTGCTCTTTATCGCGAAAGACGCCATTTTCCAGGAAATGCGCGAAGCGCCTGAATTTTGTCAGCGTTTGATCGCCGGTCTGGCCATGCGCCTGCACAATCTGATCAAAGACCTGGAAATCTATTCCCTGTGCTCCGGGCGTGAGCGCATCATTTGCTATCTGCTGGGTGAAATGAGCGACGAAGAAGGCAATACGCCGTCAGGGCGTGTCGAGATTTGCCTGCCGACGCATAAAGGTACCATTGCTTCGCGCCTGAATCTCACGCAAGAGCATTTTTCCCGCGTGCTGCACGAATTGGCCGACGATGGCTTGATTGCCGTGGATGGGCGGCGCATCGTCGTGCCCGATACGGCCGATTTACACGCCAGCCTGAGCGGCGGGCGGGGCTGATTGCCGCGGCACCAGTGTCGCAGAACTTCGAAGTTTGGCGCATTTGCAGGCGCTGCCTGCCGCTTCCGCTTTACAAAGGCGCGCGGGCGTAGCATTATCGCCAGATTCAAACGGCATCTAATTGTGTAACTGCGATGGCGGCAACCCCACAGAATACCCCGATCAGCGGTCTGGCTCGCGCCCTGGTGCAGGCCGGGCGGATCAAGGAAAGCGAAGCAGAGGCGCTGATGCAACAGGCGCTGGCCGCCAAAATTCCGCTGCTCGATCAAATCATTGCGGCACACAAAGCCAGCGCCAGCGAGATTGCTCTTTTTTCCTCGGAAACCTTCGGCTATCCGCTGCTCGATCTGGATGCCTTCAATCCGGACTTGATCCCTGCCGGGGCAATCGACCGCAAATTGATGGCGACGCACCGCGTGTTGCCGCTCAACAAGCGCGGCAACCGCCTGTCGATTGCCATTGCCGATCCAACCAATCTGCGCGCGCTCGATGAGATCCGTTTTCAGACCGGACTGGCGGTCGACCCCATCGTCGTCGACCACGGCAAACTCATGCCGCTGGTGGCGAAATTCTCCGAGTCGGCAGAAGATGCGCTGAAGGCGATCTCTGACGAGGACATCAACCTCGATTTTGGCGAAGAAGGGGCGGTGGAGGTCGCCGAGGATGTCGGGGCGCAGGATGTCGATGACGCGCCGGTCGTCAAGTTCATCCAGAAAATGCTGCTCGACGCCATTAACGACGGGGCCTCCGATATTCACTTCGAGCCCTACGAAAAGTACTACCGCATTCGTTTTCGGGTGGACGGCATTTTGCGCGAAGTGTCCAAGCCGCCGCTGGCGATCAAGGAAAAAATCGCCTCGCGTATCAAGGTCATTTCCCGCCTGAACATTGCCGAAAAACGCGTGCCGCAAGACGGACGGATGCGGCTGGTGCTCTCGAAAACCCGGGCGATCGATTTTCGTGTCAGCACCTTGCCCACCTTGCAGGGTGAGAAAATCGTCTTGCGTATTCTCGATCCGAGTTCGGCGACCCTGGGCATCGAGGCGCTGGGTTATGAGCCGGATCAGAAGGCGCATCTGCTCGATGCGGTGAATCGCCCCTACGGCATGGTGCTGGTCACGGGGCCAACCGGTTCCGGGAAAACGGTGTCGCTGTACACCTGCCTCAACATCCTCAACAAAGACGGTGTCAATATCGCCACTGCCGAAGATCCGGCTGAAATCAACCTGCCCGGCATCAACTAGGTTAACGTCGATGATCGCGCCGGTCTGACCTTCCCCGTGGCGCTCAAAGCCTTCCTGCGTCAGGACCCGGACATCATCATGGTGGGCGAAATCCGCGATCTGGAAACCGCCGAAATCGCCATCAAGGCAGCGCAAACCGGCCACATGGTGCTCTCCACCCTGCACACCAATGATGCGCCGCAAACCCTGACCCGTCTGATGAACATGGGTGTGCCGGTGTTCAACATCGCGTCCAGTATTCTGCTGATTACCGCCCAGCGTCTGGCGCGCCGCCTGTGTAACTGCAAGCAGCCCCTGGAAGTACCCCGGCAAGCCTTGCTCGACGCCGGTTTCAAGGAAGAAGAGCTCGATGGCAGCTGGACGCTCTATGGTCCCGGCAGTTGCGAGCGTTGCAAGGGCAGCGGTTATAAAGGGCGGGTGGGGATTTACCAGGTCATGCCGATCAGTGAAGAAATGCAGCGCCTCATTCTCGCCGGCGCCACCTCGCTCGATCTGGATAAACAGGCCAAGCTGGAAGGGGTGCGCGATTTGCGCGAATCCGGCTTGCTCAAGGTAAAACAAGGCCTGACTTCACTCGATGAAGTGCTGAATACGACCAACGCCTGAGCATATAAGGGAAAACAATGGCTAATCCAAAAAATCGGTCGGTGGCCGTCAAGGAAAACACCTATCAATGGGAAGGCAAGACCCGCGACGGCAAACCGGCACGCGGTGAAATGCGCGCGGCAACCGAAACCGTGGTGCAAAACCTGTTGCGCCGGCAAGGGATTACCGTCAGCAAGGTCAAAAAACTACGCTTCAAATCGGGCGGCAAGGTCACCGATAAGGACATCACGTTGTTTACTCGCCAGCTGGCGACGATGATGAAATCGGGTGTGCCGCTGCTGCAATCCTTCGATATCGTCGGGCGTGGCCACGCCAATCCGGCGGTGGGGCGCTTGTTGCTCGAGATCAAGGCCGAGGTGGAAACCGGCAGCTCCCTCTCGCAAGCCTTTCGTAAATATCCGCTCTACTTTGACGCCTTGTTCTGCAATCTGGTGGCGGCGGGCGAGCAGGCCGGTATTCTGGAAACCCTGCTCGATCGTCTGGCGACCTATAAAGAAAAAATTCTCGCGATCAAGAGCAAGATCAAAAAAGCCTTGTTTTACCCCATCGCCGTGCTGGTGGTGGCTTTTGTCATTACGGCGGTCATCATGATTTTCGTGATTCCTGCGTTCAAGGAGGTGTTCACCAGCTTTGGTGCGGAGTTGCCGTTGCCGACCCAGATCGTGATCTCCATATCGGACTTTTTCGTTGAATGGTGGTGGGCGATTTTCGGGGTGATCGGCGGCAGTATCTATGCCTTCCTCGAAGCCTGGAAGCGTTCGGAAAAGATTCAGATGGTGATGGACCGCACCTTGCTGCGTGCGCCGATTTTCGGCGACATCGTGCGCAAATCGGTCATCGCCCGCTGGACGCGTACCCTGTCCACCATGTTCGCTGCCGGCGTGCCGTTGGTCGAATCGCTCGATTCCGTGGGCGGCGCTTCCGGCAATTATGTGTATAAGGTGGCGACGCAGAAAATTCAGGGCGAGGTGGCAACCGGCACCAGTTTGACCATCGCCATGCAAAATGCCGATGTTTTTCCCAATATGGTGACGCAGATGGCCTCCATCGGCGAAGAATCCGGCTCGCTCGACGGCATGCTCTCCAAGGTGGCCGATTTCTTCGAGCAGGAGGTCGATGATGCGGTGGATGCCATGTCCAGCCTGATGGAGCCTTTGATCATGGTGGTGCTGGGCACGCTGATTGGCGGCATGGTGGTGGCGATGTACCTGCCGATCTTCAAGCTGGGTGCCGTCGTTTGATGCTGCTCGATTTGCCCCCCTTGGTTCTGGCGCTGGCAGCGGGCCTGCTTGGGCTGTGTGTCGGCAGCTTTCTCAATGTCGTGATCCACCGCCTGCCGCAGATGATGGAGCGCGAGTGGCAGGCGCAGTGCGCAGAGTTGCGCGGAGAAACCCCGGCCGCTGCGACACCGTTCAATCTTTTCCTGCCGCGCTCACGCTGTCCGCAGTGCGGGCAAGCCATCGGTTTGCTGGATAACATTCCGCTCCTGAGCTATTTCGTCTTCTTGCGCGGGCGCTGCCGGGGCTGTCAGACAAAAATCTCCCTGCGCTACCCCATCGTCGAGGCGCTCAGCGGTCTGCTGTCGGCGGCTGTGGTTTGGTTTTTTGGCAGCGGCTGGCTGGCCTTGGGTGCCCTGTGTCTGGTCTGGGCCTTGATCGCCCTCGCCATGATCGATCTCGACACGCAGTTGTTGCCTGATAGCTTGACTCTGCCGCTGTTGTGGCTGGGGCTGGCGTTCAACCTGGCCGGCCAGTTCACGGATCTGGGTTCGGCGGTACTTGGCGCAATGGCCGGCTATCTCGCGCTGTGGAGCGTGTTTTGGTTGTTCAAGTTGGTCACCGGCAAGGAAGGCATGGGTTACGGCGATTTCAAATTACTCGCGGCGCTCGGGGCCTGGCTGGGTTGGCAGATGTTGCCAGTCATCATTTTGCTTTCTTCGGTGGTGGGGGCTTTGGTTGGCATCGCGCTGATTCTTTTTGCGCGCCACGGCCGCAATGTGCCGATTCCCTTCGGGCCTTATCTGGCGGCGGCAGGTCTGCTCGCTCTTTTTTACGGCAAAGAAATTACGGCGAGCTATTTGGGCGTTTTGTCCTGAGCCAAAGCGGGCCGGCGAGGCCGCATTTTTGTGCTGTAAAGCGGTAGAATTCGCCGGTTCCGTCCGGCCTGTTTATCGTGATCCACGCGTCTTCTTCTGCGACTTCTACCTTTCGTCTGGCCATTAACGGCTATGGCCGAATCGGGCGCTGTGTGTTACGCGCCCTGCATGGCACACCGGGGCGCGCGAATCTCGTGGTGGCAGCGATCAATGAGCCGGCCGATCTGGCCAGCATGGCCTACCTGACCGAATACGATTCGACCCATGGCCGCTTTCCTGGCAGCGTGGGCATCGCGGGTGAACAGCTCGTGGTTGGCGGGCAGACGATCCAGGTCAGCCATGCACGCACGCCGGAAGCCGTGGATTGGCGCGGCATCGATCTTTTGATTGAGTGCTCCGGCGCTTACGGCCGGCGTGTCGAGCTCGAACGTTTTCTTGCCGCCGGTTGCCCGCGCGTCCTCTTGTCGCATCCTGGGTTTTCTGCCGAGGATGTCGATGCCACCCTGATTTGTGGCGTCAATTCTGGCGCGCTGCGCGGTGACGAGCGCCTGCTTTCGGCGGGTTCTTGCACGACGAATGCGGCGGTGCCGGTGCTTTCCCTCATTGCCCAGCATTTTGGTATCGAACAGGCGCAACTTACCACCCTGCATTCGGTAATGAACGACCAGCCCTTGATCGATGGTTACCATCACCCGGATTTGCGCCGCACGCGCTCCGCCATGCAGTCCATCATTCCGGTGTCGACTGGCCTGAGCCGGGGCGTTGAACGCCTGTTGCCGGCGCTGGCCGGGCGGGTGCACGCCAAGGCGATACGCGTGCCGACGCTCAATGTTTCGGCGATCGATCTCAACCTGATTACCCGCGCCCCGGTCAGCACGGCAGAGGTCAATCAACGGTTGCGCGAGGCGGCAGAGGGGGATTTGCGTGGCTTGCTGGCCTACTCGGAAGCGGCGCACGCCTCGATCGATTTCAATCACGATCCGCACTCGGCTATCATCGATGCCAGCCAGACACGGGTGAGCGGCGGGCATTTGCTCAATCTTTTCATCTGGTTCGACAACGAATGGGGCTTTGCGCATCGTCTGCTCGACGTGGCGGCGCATTGTCTGGCGGAGCGGAAAACAGGGTAAACAGCAAAGGCAGGACAGGCTTTTGCTGTTTATCTTATGCAAAATGCAAATAAAGGAGACAACATGAACGTCATCAAACTTACTGATCTCGATGTCAGCGGCAAGCGCGTCTTCATCCGCGCTGACCTCAACGTGCCGCAGGATGAGGCCGGCAACATCACCGAGGACACGCGCATTCGCGCCTCCCTGCCGTCGATCCGTTACTGCCTGGAAAAAGGCGCGGCGGTGATGCTCACCTCCCACCTGGGGCGCCCCACCGAAGGCGAGTTGACGCCGGAGGACAGTCTGATGCCGGTCGCCGTGCGCCTGGGCCAGCTGTTGCATATGCCGGTGCGTCTGGTGAACGACTGGGTGGACGGTGGTTTTACGGTCAAACCTGGCGAAGTTGTGCTGCTGGAAAACTGCCGCGTCAATAAAGGCGAAAAGAAAAATAACGACGAACTGGCGCAAAAAATGGCCAAGCTGTGCGATGTCTACGTTAACGACGCTTTCGGCACGGCCCACCGCGCCGAGGCCACCACGCACGGCATGGCGAAATACGCGCCGCTAGCCTGTGCCGGCGTTTTGATGGGCGCAGAAATCGACGCGCTCACCAAGGCGCTGCACAACCCGAAGCGCCCGCTGGTGGCGATCGTCGGCGGCTCCAAGGTGTCGTCCAAACTGACCATCCTCAAATCCCTGGCCGACAAGGTGGATCAGTTGATCGTCGGCGGCGGCATCGCCAACACTTTTTTGCTGGCTTCCGGTAAGCGCATCGGCGAATCCCTGGCGGAAGCCGATCTGGTCAAGGAAGCGCATCTCATCATCGACATGATGAAAGCGCGCGACGCCGAGGTGCCGCTGCCGAGCGACGTGGTGGTGGCCGATGAGGTTTCTGCCTTGGCGCGCGCCAACAAGATCAGCATCGACGAGGTCAGTGCGCACGACCGCATTCTCGACATTGGCCCCAAATCGGCGGCCAAGCTCGCTGAAATCATCGCCAATGCCGGCACCGTGGTGTGGAACGGGCCGGTCGGCGTTTTTGAATTGCCGCAGTTTGCCGGCGGCACCAAGATGCTGGCCTCGGCCATTGCGCACTCGGAAGCTTTCTCCATCGCCGGCGGCGGCGATACGCTGGCGGCGATCGCCAAGTTCAACATCGCCGATGATGTGGGCTACATTTCGACCGGCGGCGGCGCTTTTCTAGAGTTTCTCGAAGGCAAGACCCTGCCGGCCATTGCTGTGCTGGAAGCGCGCGCGGCGGGTTAAGGAGAAGGGGTATGGAGGCGCAACGCCGTCTTTTGATCGTCGATTCCTCGCGGGTGGCGCGCGCGGCGCTGGTCAAGCATCTGAGCGCGGAGTATGAGCTACGCGAAGAAAGCGACGGCGAATCGGCCTGGCAAACCCTGGTGCTCGATCCATCCATCGTCGCCGTGGTTGCTGCGATCAATCTCGGTAAATGCGACGGTTACGCGCTTTTGCAGCGGCTGCGTAAAAATCGGCTGCATCGTTTGTCCGATCTGCCGTTTTTTCTCCTGATTTCGGAAAGCGAGCCAGCGGCCAATCGTGCGGCAGCCAAAGAGCGCGGCGTCAGTGATTTCATCGTGCGCGGCATGAGCGGCGAGGAGATCAGCCGGCGCATCGGGCGTTTGGTGAATTGGGAGATCAACTCCACCCTGACGCCGCTTGCGCTCGATCTGCCGTCCTCCCAGTTCAGCAAGCAGACGGCGATGTGCCGCAAGCTGTGCGAAGAAATCGGTCGCCATGCGAGCCCTGCCGATCAGGATGCCGCGCCGCGCGATCCGGGTATGACTTACAGTGCCGTAACCCTGGCTTTTGGGCTGACCCAGGAAGCCATGCTGGTTCAGCGTTTCGGTCAAGCGGCGGTGGATGATCTGGGCTTGCGTGTCGCCCGCCTCATCCAGAGCAAGACCAATGGGCGCGACCTCATGGCGCATGTGCGCGGCAGCGATTATCTGATCGCCTCGCCGGGTACCAGTCTGGCGACGGCCCAGGCCTTCGCCCAGCGGGTGTGCCGCGCGCTCGGTGAGCAGGCGGTGCGCATCGGCAAAGAGCGTTTGCACGTCAGCGTCAGCGCCGGTCTGGCCAGTCTGCCGGCAGACAGCGGGCGCAGTGCGGCGCAGCTGATGGAATTGGCGCTGCAACGTTTGACGCAGGCGCGCAGCACGCCGGGTAATCTGGTGGTGAGCTGCGATCCGGCGGCAGATGATCCTTTTGCCAAACTCGGCGATTGGCTGGGCGCGGCGGCCGCCGATCAGCGTTTGGCCCAAGCGGGGCTCGACATGCTGCCTTTGATGCGTCTTCTGGAAACGGAATTTGCCCTGGGCTTGCCCCTTGAACATATGGAAAACCAGTTCCGCGAGCACCTTGCCGCCGGAACGCCCCGCATGCACTGCGCTAACTTAACGAACGGAACATCATGAGTCGTCATACCAAAATCGTCGCCACGCTGGGCCCGGCGTCCTCTTCGAACGAAGTGCTGGAGCGTATGGTGGCCGCCGGCGTCAATGTCGTGCGCATGAACTTTTCGCACGGTAGCGCGCCAGACCATCTGGCGCGGGCGCAGCTGATTCGCACGGCGGCGGAAAAACAAGGGCAAATCGTCGGGCTGCTGGCCGATTTGCAAGGCCCGAAGATCCGCATCGGCAAATTTGCCGAAGGCGCGGTGGCCCTTGTGGAAAACGCAAGCTTCGTGCTCGATGCGCAGTGCAAGGAAGGCAGTGCCGAGCGCGTCGGGCTCGATTACAAAGAACTGCCGCGCGACGTGCGCCCCGGCGACACCCTGCTGCTCGATGACGGGCGGCTGAAAGTGGTGGTGGAGGCGGTGCGCGGCAGCGAGATTCATACCCGCGTGCAGGTCGGCGGCAAGCTCTCCAACAACAAAGGCATCAACCGCCAGGGCGGCGGCCTGAGCGCGCCGGCGCTGACCGCTAAAGATATGGACGACATCAAGACGGCCGCTGCCCTGGGCGTCGATTACGTCGCTGTGTCTTTTCCCAAGAACGCCGCCGACATGTACATGGCGCGCCAGTTGCTGCGGGCGGCGGGGAGCAAGGCGGCGCTGATCGCCAAGATCGAGCGGGTGGAAGCGGTCGACAATCTGCTGGAAATTCTCGAAGCCTCCGACGGCATCATGGTGGCGCGCGGCGACCTGGCGGTGGAAGTCGGCGATGCCGCCGTGCCGGCCCTGCAAAAGAAAATGATCCGTCTGGCGCGCGACCACAACAAGCTGACCATCACCGCCACGCAGATGATGGAGTCGATGATCAACTCGCCGGTGCCGACCCGCGCCGAGGTTTCCGACGTCGCCAACGCCGTGCTCGACGGCACCGATGCGGTGATGCTGTCCGCTGAAACGGCTGCCGGCAGCTATCCGGTGGAAACGGTCGAGTCCATGGCGCGCATCTGCGTCGAGGCCGAGCGTTCGGCCGACATCACCCTGGAGCGCGAATTCCTCGATCGCGTCTTCAACCGCATCGACCAGTCGATCGCCATGGCTGCCATCTGGACGGCGCATCATCTCAAGGTCAAGGCGATTGCCGCGCTGACCCAATCCGGCTCGACGGCACTGTGGATGAGCCGCCTCAACTGCGGCCTGCCCATCTACGCGCTGACCCCGGATGCCGAATCTTTATCACGCATGGCGCTCTACCGCGAAGTGCGCCCGCTCCTCATGGCGCAGCAGCATACCGACCGCGATCAACTGCTGGCCGAAGCCGAAACCCTCCTCATCGCGCGCGGCATCGTCGAGCGCGGCGATCTCATCGTGCTCACCATCGGCGAGCCGATCGGCAGCATCGGCGGCACCAACACGCTGAAAATCGTGCGTGTCGGCGAGCACGGCTAATCGAGGGTGCCGGGTTTCCCCTTCTCTTTTTCTTTTTCATCTTTCTCAATACTACGGATATTCCCCATGCCTCTCGTCTCTTTGCGCCAACTGCTCGATCATGCCGCCGAACACGATTATGGTCTGCCCGCCTTCAACGTCAACAATATGGAACAGGTGTGGGCCATCATGGAAGCGGCCAGCCAACTCGATGCGCCGGTCGTCATGCAGGCCTCCGCCGGGGCGCGTAAATATGCGGGCGAGCCTTTTCTGCGCCACCAGATTCTCGCCGCGCTCGAAGCCTATCCGCACATTCCGGTGGTGATGCACCAGGATCACGGGCAAAGCCCGGCGGTGTGCATGGCAGCGATTCGCTCCGGTTTCTCCTCGGTGATGATGGACGGCTCGCTTGAAGCCGACGGCAAGACCGTGGCGAGCTACGAATACAACGTCGCGGTGACGCGCAAGGTAACGGAATTGGCGCACAGCATCGGCGTCTCGGTGGAAGGCGAGCTGGGCGTGCTCGGCTCGCTGGAAACCCTGCAGGGCGACAAGGAAGACGGCCACGGCGCGGAAGGCCAGATGACGCGCGAGCAACTGTTGACCGACGTCGAACAGGCTGCCGACTTCGTGCGCCAGACCAACTGCGATGCGCTGGCGATTGCCATCGGCACCAGCCACGGGGCCTACAAGTTCACCAAAAAACCGACCGGCGACATTCTCGCCATCGACCGCATCGCCGAAATCCACGCCCGCATTCCCAATACCCATCTGGTCATGCACGGCTCCTCCAGCGTGCCGCAGGAACTGCTCGAGGAAATCCGCCAGTTCGGCGGCGACATGAAGGAAACCTACGGCGTGCCGGTAGAAGAAATCGTCAAAGGCATCAAACACGGCGTGCGCAAGGTCAATATCGACACCGACATCCGGCTGGCCATGACCGGCGCGATCCGCCGTTATCTGGCGGAAAACCCCGGCAAGTTCGATCCGCGTGACTACCTCAAACCGGCCCGCGAGGCGGCGAAGAAAATCTGCCTCGCCCGTTACGAAGCCTTCGGTTGCGCCGGGCAGGCGAGCAAAATCAAACCGCTGGCGCTGGATCGCATGGCGGAGCGTTATACCAGCGGCGCGCTCGATCAAATCGTGCGATAAAGCCCGTCAAACTGTTGCGACAGAAATAGTGGCGCAATGGGTTGGAAGCGGTCTGACACTGGGCCGGGGAAAGGAATCGCCCCGGCCTTGCCGTTTCTTGCCGGTCGTGGCGGGGTTTTTTGGGATGGTTTCCGGCTTTTTCTGTCGGAGGCTTAACGAAAAAGCAACAGTTTTTACCTTGGTGTTTTGTAAATTCAGAAAGTCTTTCTTGGCGAGTTGCCGAAAATGGTAATTTGAAGCATTGGCAATTTTGTGTCGTTCAATTTATTTAACAATGTTAAAAAGAGCAGGCGAATAAATGAGAAATAACCAGCCCGTCACCCGAAACGAAGTCCCCTTCCCCAGAAATTCTTACATCGTTTCCCGCACCGATCTCAAAGGTGTCATCACCTACATCAACGATACCTTTCTCGAAGTCAGCGGTTTTACCCGCGCCGAACTGATTGGCAAGGATCAAAACATCATCCGCCACCCGGACATGCCAGAGGCTGCTTTCCGCGACATGTGGCGCACCATTCAGGCCGGTAATCCGTGGCGCGGCGCGGTCAAGAACCGCTGCAAAAATGGCGATTTTTACTGGGTCGAGGCCTTCGTCATGCCCTTGAAGCGCGACGGAAATATCATCGGTTACCAGTCGGTGCGCACCCCGCTCTCCTCCAGCAAACGCGCCACGGCGGAACGGCTGTACGCGGGGGCCGGGCAAAAAGGCGCGCTGCCCAGCACGCGCAAGCGCCAGCTCTCCTTGCGCGCCCTCATTGGCGGCACCATGGCGCTGCTTCTCGGCATGATGGCGGTACTCGGGTTTTCCGGGTTGTCCGGCCTGCAAGCGAGTAATGCGCAGTTGGTTGGCATGTACAAAGAAAACATGCAGCCGAGCAATCTGGTCAACCGCGCCACTTTCCTGCTGGCCGATAACCGCACGCAGATCATGCTCGCCTTGCAGCACGATCCGGCGAATCCCGCCGCGTCTCTGCACGATCATCCCCTGGAGCGACACGTTGAGGCCTTCCAGAAAAATCGTCAGGAAATCGATGCCCTGCTGACGCAACTGAGTACGGTGCCACTGCGTGACAGCGAAAAAGCCCTGCTCGAAACCCTGCTCAGCGCGCGCAAACGTTACTCGCAGGAAGGGCTCGATCCGGTGATGGCCTCTTTGCAGGGAGGCAAATACCATGCCGCCGGCGAGGCCCTGCTCACCCAGATCAACCCGCTTTACGCCGAATTGCAGAAGGCTGCGAACGCGCTCAATGACGATCTCGCCGCCGGGGCCAATGCGCGTTACCAGGATGCGGAAGCGCGTTACGGCACGATCCGCAACCTGAGCATCGGCCTCTTGGCGCTGGCCTTGTTGCTGGCGGTGGGCGCGGGCGTTTTTCTCTTGACCAGCATCGCTACGCCAATCCGTAAAGCGGTCGAACTGTTCGAGCGCATTGCCGAAGGGCAGCTGACCGATGAAATCGAAATCGGTAATTGCAATGAAACCGGGCAGCTGCTGTGCAATCTGGCGATCATGCAGAACAATCTGAAGGTCGTGCTCGACGAAATCAACAGCGCCGCGCGCACCGTCGATCGGCGCAGCCTCCAGTTGGAACAGCAGATGCAACTGGTCAGCCAGCAATCGGAACAGCAGCAGGCCAGCGTCGAAGGCGTGGCGGCGGCAACCGAGGAATTCAGCCAGTCGGTGCAGGAAGTGGCGGCCAACGCGCACGATACCGCCCAGGCGGCGCAGGCGGCGCAGGGCCAGGTGGTGGAAAGCAACCGCCACATCAACCAGAGCATGGCAGCCACCACGCGGGTGGTCGATGCGGTCGAGTCCTCCAGCCAGACCATCAACCAGTTGAACGAGGCGATCGCCAAGATCGGCGACATCACCGGCGTGATTACCGACATCGCCAACCAGACCAATCTGCTGGCGCTCAATGCCGCGATCGAAGCGGCGCGCGCCGGCGAGCAGGGGCGCGGTTTTGCTGTGGTAGCCGACGAAGTGCGCAAGCTGGCCGAACGCACCACCGCATCCACTGCCGACATCAAGAGCACGGTGGGCGAAATTCAGGCGGTGACGGCGCAGGCGGTGAGCAGCATGAATACCGCTTCGCATGAGGTGGAAACCGGCATTGGCATGCTGCGCGAGAGCGTGGCCGGTCTGGAGAGCATTACGCAATCTTCCGGCCAGGTGACGCAGATGGCTGGGCAGATTTCCGATGCTTCGCGCCAGCAGGGCATCGCCAGTGAGGAAGTGGCGGCGAGCATGCAGCAGATCACCGACCTCATCGAGCAGAACACCGATTCGGCGCGCAACGCACGGCAGGCGGCAGAAGACCTGCTGGGTACGGCAAAAACCCTGACCCAGTTGATCGCTAGTTTCGAGCTGTATCGCAACAGCTGAAGCCGGTTTCGACAGGAGGGCAAGAAATGGGAGCTTCGCGGCTCCCATTTTTTTGGTGACTGTATACTTCACTCCGAGGAAGTCGGCGTACGCCTGACCTACGCCAATTTCACGGGAGAGTTTGCATGAAACAGGATTCGCGGCAGCACACGCTGGATCGAGCATTGGATCGCGCACTGGCGTACCGCCCTAGTCAGCGGACAACGTTCGCGCAGACCGTTGCCGGTGCGCCCGCCTCTTTGCATTTTTACGAATTTTTCGCGGGCGGCGGCATGGCGCGCATCGGCCTTGGCTCCGGTTGGTCATGTCGTTTCGCCAATGACATCGACGAGAACAAGGCGAAGGCGTATCAGCGCAACTTCCAGGATTCGGACGAACTTGTGGTTGGCGACATCGCCAAAATTGCGGTTGCAGATCTTCCGGGGCGGGTGCATCTGGCATGGGCATCGTTTCCCTGCCAAGACCTTTCACTGGCCGGCAATGGCGCAGGCCTGAAAGGTGAACGTTCGGGGGTGTTCTGGGAATTCTGGCGACTCGTCCAGGGGCTTCGGGCGGAACATCGGGCACCGCGCATCATTGTGCTGGAAAACGTTTATGGCGCGATTACGTCGCATGAAGGCCGCGACATGGCGGCGATTTGCACCGCGCTGGCCGGGGAAGGTTATCGCTTCGCGCCGCTAGTGATTGATGCCGCGCAATTCGTGCCGCAGTCCCGGCCTAGGCTGTTCATCGTCGGCTTCGCCGATGGCATCCATCCCCCCGTCGATCTTGTTTGCCCCGCGCCGCTTACTGCGTGGCACCCGGAAGCCTTTGGCATGTCCTTTGACCTATTGGATGAGGCGGTGCGCCAGCGCTGGCTTTGGCTTCGTTTGCCGGAAGTCCCGGCTCGTGCTTTGCGTTTGGTCGACATTCTTGAGGAGGAGCCGACAAGCGTGAAATGGCACTCTGCTATGGAAACGCAACAGCTTTTGTCCATGATGACGCCGATTCATCTGGAAAAGGTGAAAGCGGCGAAGAAGGCCAAGGTGAAGATGGTTGGCGCGATTTACAAGCGCACGCGCTTGGACGATCAGGGGGTTAAGCGGCAACGGGCGGAAGTTCGTTTCGATGATGTGGCGGGCTGTCTACGTACGCCGGCCGGTGGATCAAGCCGTCAGATCATCTTGGTCGTCCAGGGGGAAAAAGTCATGAGTCGCTTGCTGTCGTCGCGCGAGGCGGCGCGGCTCATGGGTATTCCGGATTCATACATCCTTCCGGCGCGATATAACGATGCCTATCATCTTGCTGGCGACGGCGTGGCTGTCCCGGTTGTTTCCTGGCTTGCGCGGCATTTGATCGAGCCCGCGTTTGTCGTCAGTGCCGCTTCCGCTGTCAACGAAGCGGTGGAGTAGACCATGTCGGACACCTGTTTGCCAAAAGCTACGTTGCGCCAAAGGTTTGACGCATTCATTGCGGCCAACACTCACAAGAAGGCGTCAGAGACGGATTTTCGCCGGAAAGGCTCGCTTGGGGTAGGCCTGATTATCACCCATACGATTATGAGCAAGCCCCTGAGTTTTCCGCTCAATCCAGAGGATTTTCTGGCGGGGGCCGGAACACAGGTCAAGAACCTGAGCGGGTCGAAAATCAAAAAAATCCTCATGACCCACGGCATCGACAAGTCGCTCGGAACAGAAGTCGGCAGGACGAACCGGGGCGCACCGCAGCATATGCGGGTCTATATCGAGTTTTTGAACAGGCTCCAGGCGGATGATGCCCTTGAACTTCAGGAGTTGATGGGGTTCTGGCTTGAAAAGGTTCGCGAGTTTTTCGCCGCCAAGCCGTTTGAGTTGAAGCTGGACCCGTCGCTTGGGCTGCGCGCGATGATCCGGCATTTGTTGAAGCAGGCCGAGGATCGCCAGCGTCAGCAACAGGGGTTCAATTTTGCCGGCACGCTTGCCCAACACCTGATCGGCGCGAAGCTCGATTTAGTGTTGGGCATCGACCCCGCCCGTCATCATGGCGCAAATCAGAACGATGCCGGAGGGCGACACGGTGACTTCTTGTTGAACGACGTATGTATTCACGTTACGACGGCACCAGGCACGCTCCTGATGCAGAAGTGCAAGGAGAATCTGAGCCATGGTTTGCGGCCCATCATCGTCACCCTCTATTCCCGCGTGGCGGTCGCGGAGGCGCTGGCTGAGGACATCGAGATCGGCAACCGTATCGACATCTTCGAGATCGAGCAGTTCATCGCCACCAACATGTTCGAGTTGAGCCTGTTCAAACCCAGTGATCGACGGATCAAAGTCGGCGAGTTCGTCGCCCGTTACAATGAATTGATCGACGAGCACGAGACGGACCCAAGCCTGAAAATCCACTTTTTAGAGTGATGACCGAGGAAGTCCTTAGGTAGTTAAATATATAAATCCCATTTTTTGCCATGTTCTTCTTGCCCCGTTTCCTTCCTGATTTCGCTCGTCGTTACTTTTTTCTTGCCGCGCTGATGCCGCTGCTGGCTGCGGCGCAAACGTCGCAGTTACCCGAGGCTGTGCAGCGTGCCTTGAGCGGCGCGAAAATTCCTGTCGCTAACGTCGCCGTGGTGGTGCAGGCCCTGGACGCGCCGGCCCCGCTTATCAGCCACAACGCTCGCCAGGCGATGAATCCGGCTTCGGTGATGAAGCTCGTCACCACCTTTGCCGCGCTCGATTTGCTGGGGCCGGCCTACACCTGGCAGACCCGCGTATCGAGCGATGCGCCGGCGGTCAATGGCGTGCTGCCCGGCAATCTCTACCTGCAAGGCAGCGGCGATCCGCAATTTGGCAGCGAGCATCTCTGGCAGTTGCTGCGTCAATTGCGGGCGCGTGGCATCGAGCGCATCACGGGGGACATCGTGCTCGACCGCAGCGTGTTCGCAGCGGTCGATTTCGATCCGGCGGCCTTCGACGGCAAACCGCTGCGCCCTTATAACGTCGGCCCGAATGGTTTGCTGCTCGATTTTCAGGCCTTGCGTTTCACCGTGCAGCCGGGCGAAGCGCAGGTCGTCAATCTGTTTCTCGATTCCCCGGTCAGCGGTTTTGCCCTGGACAACCAGTTGCGCTTGCTGGAAGGGGCCTGCGCTGATAACTGGCGCGACCGGATTCAACTGAACCTGACGCAGACGCAGAACGGCCCGCGCCTGACCGCCTCGGGCGACTACGCGCGCCAGTGCGGCGAGCGCAGCCTGAGTCTCGCGCCCTTGTCGGCGGATGCGCATGCGGCCAGCCTGATCGTCAGCCTGTGGCAGGAATTGGGTGGACGGCTGGGCGGGCGGGTGCGCGCCGGAGAAACGCCGGCGGTGGCGCAACTCTTGCTGCGGCACGACTCCCTGCCCTTGAGTCAGGCGGTGCTGGGAATCAATAAATTCAGCAACAACGTCATGGCGCGCCAGGTGTTTCTCAGCCTCGATGCCGGCACAGCCCCGGCGAGCACGGCCGGTGCCGGGCGGCGGATTCAGGTCTGGCTGACCGCTCTGGGCCTGGATTGCCCGGAACTGGTGCTGGATAACGGCTCCGGCCTGTCGCGCCGCGAACGAATCAGCGCCGCCAGCCTCAATGCCTTGCTGCGTGCCGCCTGGCAGCGCCCGGCGATGCCGGAATTCCTCGCCAGCCTGCCCCTGGCCGGCATCGATGGCACCATGAAAAAACGCTTGAAAGACAGCCCCGCCAGTGGCCGGGCGCGCATCAAGACGGGTTATCTGAACGGCGTGCGCGCCGCTGCCGGTTATGTGTTCGACCGTCAGGGCGGGCGTTACGCGGTGAGTATCATGATCAACGATCCGCGCGCGGCGGACGGCGCAGCGGCGATCGATGCCCTGCTCGATTGGCTGGCCGAAGGAGGGCGCTGATGTTTTGCCTGAGCTTGCGGCGCGCAGTGTTCACGCGGGGGGCTCGAAGGCTGTCGAGCCGCTGGGTTCGAGCGTGAGGATAAAATTTTTCCGGACAGATCGATGATGCGCGTACAAACCCCACCCCCAGAAGCCTCGTTCCAGGATTTTTTCACTGCGGCCGGCTTGAATCGCCAGCATGTTTTTGCCCTGGCAGATTTGCCGGAAAACTTGCGCGCCACGCTGCGCCCGCACGCCGGGGAAACCCAGTTGATTTTGCTCGCCCATGCCGGACGCCTGCTGTGGGAAAAGGTCCAGGCCGCCGATCTGCCGGGGGCGGACCCGATCGACGACTACACCGCAGCCTGCGTACATAAATTCTTCACGGCGCACAACATTTCCAGCCGCCTGCTCTACCCCGGCCCGGCGGCGGTCAATCTGCAGGCTTTTGGGCGGCTGGCGGGTTGGCATCATGCTGCGCCCTTCATGGTCGGTATCGATGCCGACTGGGGCAGCTGGTTCGCCTACCGCGCCGTGATCGTGGCGGCGAGTGATTTTCCGCTGAGTGCGGTGCAAGAAAAAACGCATCCCTGCCTGAGCTGTGCCGCTACGCCGTGCATCGCGGCCTGCCCTGCCGGGGCCTTGCAACCAGAATTTTCCCTGGCGGCCTGTGCCGATTACCGCTTACAGAAGGATTCTGCCTGCGCCGACAACTGCCTTGCCCGCCGCGCCTGTTCCGTCGGGCGCGAGCATGGCTACACGGTGGCGCAAATGCGGCACAGCTATTGCCGATCTTTAGCCGCCCTGCACAACTGGCGTGCGCAAATGCAGAAGTAAGCCGCAGAATTTTGTACACCAGCGTGCTCAAGTGGCTGCGCCGGCGTGCTAAGGTTTGAGGCGGAACTCAAGCTGAGTCTGTAAAAGCCCTTGGGCGGGCGCAAGGCGAAGCTTGTATCGATAGAAACAGAGGCAAAAAAGGAAAATACCGTGGCAAACGTGAATTCTGTGCGCGATCTGCAGGTTTTGCTGGTTGAGCCCTCAACAAGCCAGGCGCATCTGGTGCGGCGCATGTTGGAAAATTGCGGCGTCGCCACCGTGAAGCTCGTGGCCAGCGGGGCTGAAGCGCTGGCGGCACTGGCCGAGGAGGTGCCGGGGCGGGTGCCGGGGCGGGTGCTGATGAGCAGCCTTTATTTGCCGGATATGGCGGGCACCGACCTGGTCGAGCAACTGCGTCTGGATGCGCGCCATGCGGCGCTGCCGTTCATTCTCATTTCCAGCGAAACCCGCCCGCAACGGCTGGAGGGGGTGCGCCAATCCGGGGCCTGCCTGATCGTGCGCAAGCCATTTACGGCCGATGATTTGGCGCGCGCCCTCAATGCCGCAGTCGATTATCTCAATCCGCCGGCCGAGCTCGAGGTCGAAGAAATCGAAGCTTTGCGTGTTTTGGTGGTCGATGACAGTTTTGCCTCGCGCCAGCATTTGCAGCGCCTCTTGCACAGCCTGGGCATCGAGCAGGTGACGCTATGCAATAACGGCAAGGAAGCGGTGGCGATTCTGTCTGAAAGCATGGTCGATCTGGTCATCACCGATTACAACATGCCGGAAATGGACGGCGCGGCGCTCACTGCCTATATCCGTCAGCAAAGCTGGCAAAGCGACGTGCCGATTCTGCTCGTCACCAGCGAACAGAACCAAGGCCGTCTGGCCGCCGTCGAGCGCGCTGGCGTCTCGGCCATTTGCGACAAGCCGTTCGATGCAGCCAGCATCCGGCGTTTGATTAGCGATGCCTTGCACTAGGCCCGATACCTCGCTTGAATCTGCCGTGCAAGGCGTGGCGCAGGACCACAAAGGCGCAGCAGACAAGGAGCAGCGGGTCGAATAAAACATCCCACAGGTTGGGAAAAAACCCCGTCAGCCAAACGCCCAGATCGATCGCGAGTATTGCAAGCCACAGCGTCTGGCGCTGCCACCAGAGCAGCACGACCAGCCCAGCCAGAGCGAAGAGCAGCGCCTGGGGTTGAAAACCGAGCGCATAGGGGAACAGCTTCCCCCAGATATTTGCGGCCAGATAAAAGCCCAGCGCGCAGGTCAAAATGAAGGCCGCGCTGCGCCTGCTCAGAGGGTAGTGCGCGCGCTTGGGCAGGCAGAGCAGGGCGAGCAGGAGGAGCGTGATCGACGGCGGCCCGAACCAGGCGTGCAACACCGGGGCGATGCCCGCCAGCAAGGCAATGCTGCTGGCAATGAGTGCGGCGCGCGGGCGCAGGTTTCCCAGCGGCAGCAGGCTGATGAGTGCGCCGCACAACAGGCCGTGCGCCAATAAACCGTAAGCGGCCTGGGGGTTCATGGTCGGTGCGCCGTCGTCATTGCCGCATCCAGCCAGGCCGGCGTAAAGGCCAAATGGTGCAGTTGTGCATCCTGTCCGACATAAACGAGGTGGATGCGCCCATCCGGCGTTTGCTGCAGCGCCGGGGTGGGTGGAACGACGGCGGTGTCCGGCGTGGGCGAGGAGGCGCTGATGTCGTGCAACAGTTGCCAGTTCTGGCTGCTGACATCGGTGCGCCACAAACGCAGCCGGCTGCCTTCCGGGTCGGCGCTGCCTGCCAGCAGCCAGCGTGCGTCAGCAAGTTTGAGCAGGGCGTGCGGGCCGTGACAGGGCAGCGGCGGGGGCGCGGCAGGGGGCGCGGTAGGGGGTAAGCTTTCCGGTAATCCCTGGAGGTTTTTTTCTGTTGTATCAGACAGTGCACGCAACTGCGCACCCAACTGCGCCCCCAGCAACCTACCCTCGGCATCGGTGCGCAGCGCCCAATCCGCCGCGCCCTGCAAGGGCAACAGGCTGCCGCCGTCGGCCAGGGGGAGGGGCGTGCCGGCCAGCCTCGGTGCGCCGGCCAACCAGGCGGAGAAGAGCAGTCGGCGCGGCGTCTGCCAGTGGTGTCCGGCATCGTTCGAACCCATGAAATAAAGTGCCGGGTGATTGTTCAGGCCGGGGCCGTGGGCGTTAAACCACAGACTCAGGCGTTCGCCGTGCGCGGCAAATTGCAGCCCGGAAAATCCGCTCAAATGGGCCAGCCCATGCCCTGCCGCGGTTTCGCGCGTGCTCAGGGCAAAGGCTTCGTGCCAGCCCCGGGCGGCCAGCGTGCTGAACCAGATTGCCTGGTCCGCCTGATAAACACCATGCCCCACGCCCAGCCAAACCGCGGCCAGGCGTCCATCGGCCAGCACGGCCAGACGTGGCGAAGCGGCAGCGCGGCTGCTGCCGGGCAGGGTGCGCGTTTCGAACAGGGCAGGTAGCGGTTTCTCTGCGGGGGGTGTGGGGGCTGTTACCCTAAGCCTCGCGGGCGGCGGGGATTTTTTCTCATAAGCGAATACCAGCAATAAGGCGCATAGCCCGGCCGCCAGACTCGCCCAGCGCCGGGAGGTCGGGGTGGAATGGTCTGCAGAAAAAATGCGCCCGAATGGTGCTGGATCAGAAGGGTTTGCCATGGGCGGATTGTAAAACAGCCGCCTTGCCCATAGCGCCGGCAGGCGTGCGTGGGTGCGCGGTCCATTGCCAACAATGTTGCCTGAGAGGGGGAAAGTCTTCAGGATTTTCTTTTGCCGGATCAAGGACGTGGCGCAAAAGAGGGGGATAATCCCCGCGCGAGGAGAGACAAGATGCGTATTCATCGATTTATTTTGGCCACTTCCGCCATTGTGGCTGCGCTCTTTTTTGGCGGGGCGTATTGGGCGCTCGATCGGGTTTTTGATCACATTGTGCGCGACAACGCTGTGCGCGCTTCCGAATCGGCGACCCGCATCACGTTTGCCGCCATGTACCAGCTCATGAGCAAGGGGTGGAGTCGCAGCCAGGCGGATGATTTTTTGCGCACTGTGGCCAACTCCGGCACCGATGACAGCTTGCAGGTGCAGATTTATCGCGGCCCCCTGGTGGAAGACCTGTACGGCATCATCGCCCAGCCGCCGCTTGATGCGCCGTTGCATGAAGCGCTCGCCAGCGGCAAGGCGCTGCGTTTGGACAGCACCAGCGAGGCGCGCCACATCTACCCGCTGGTGGCGGATCGGCGCTGCCTGAAGTGTCACGATAACGTCAAGGAAGGCGTCGCCCTCGGGGCGATCGAGGTGCGCCAGCAATACGCCGGCCTGCTTGAAGAGGCGCGCCGCGAACTGTTTTGGGCCTTTGCCTTGCTCTTGCCGATTGCCGGCATTCTGGCCGGGGCGGCCGTGTGGTGGGTGGGGCGGCGTATCGAAAATGCCGTGCAACGCTTGCAGGCAGAGTTTGAAGAAGTCGAAGCGGTGTCCGATTTGAAAGCGCTCACGGTCAGTGAGCGGGATTTTGGTTTTCTCGAGCTGAACCGCGTCGATCAGGCCTTGCGCGGGCTGCTCGACAAACTGCGCGGGATTGCCGTGGATAAGGAGATTTTGAGTTTTGAAATCGGCCTCCTGGAAAAATTCGTCATCACCGCCGAAGTCGTGCGTGACTGGCGCGAATACGTCAGCCGCCTGTTGATCGACATCAACACCATTTTGCCGGCTCACACGCTGTTTTCCATTTTCAAGATCGACGAAGAAATGTTCGATCTCGAAGTTTTCTGGTATGGCCCGGCAAGCTTTGAAACGCGTCAGCGCATGGAGGAATACATCCGTCAATCTCTATGCGAAGCTGATAATTTTTCCGAAGGCCGCATGTTTGCCATTCACCACCACATCGCCGATGCCACTGCGCCGACGGTGGTCTTGAGCGATGACGAAGTCGCTCTGCGGGTGAAATCCTTCTTCGTCGATAAACCGAAAATCGGCGGCATCGTCGGCATCGGCGTGCAGGCCGGAGTGCTCGAAGACGAAACGCGCTATTTGGTGGTGGAAAGCGTGTTGTCCACGCTCTTGAACGTGGTCGGCTCGGTCAAGGCGATTTACAAATACACGCGTGATCTGGAGTATTACGCAACCCGCGATCCGCTCACCGATCTGTTCAATCAGCGCGTTTTCTGGGAGCTTTCCAGCTACGAAATCGGCCGCGCCCAGCGCCACGGCTACAGTTTTGGCCTGCTCTTGATCGATCTGGATAACTTCAAGTTGATCAACGACAACTACGGCCACAGCGCCGGCGACAGTTATTTGCAGCGCCTGGCGCGGCAACTGCAAGCGGCCCTGCGCGAGGGCGATATTCTGGCGCGTTACGGCGGCGATGAGTTCGTTGCCGTGCTGCCCGAAGCCAGCCTGGACACCGTCGTGCTGGTGGCGCAGCGGGTGCGCGCCGCGATCGAGCGTCTGGAAGTGCCGGTCAATGACAGCGTGCAGTTGCGCGGCACGGCCTCGGTGGGCCTGGCGGTTTATCCGGAACATGCCAACAACGCCAAAGACCTGCTCATGTTCGCCGACAACATGATGTACCGCGCCAAGGCCGCCGGTAAGGATCAAGTGGCGGTGCCGACGGCAGATGATGTGGTCGATATCTTCCGCGACCTCTCGCAAAAGAGCCAGATGGTGATGGACGCCATCGAGAACAAGCGCATCATTCCTTACTTCCAGCCCATTCTGGATGTCGCCGGCAAAAAGATCGCCGCCTATGAAGTCTTGTCGCGCATCGACCTCGCCGGGCAGATGATTCGCGCCGACGAATTTGTCGAGCTCGCCGAAAAAATGGGCGTCATCCACCGTCTCGACATGCTGGTGCTGGAACGGGCGCTGAAATCCTTGCAGGCGCAGGGGCATCAGGGCGAGATTTTCGTCAATCTTTCACCGCGCGCCCTGGTGCTGAATGAGTTTTCCCGCGAATTGCGCCGCATCGTTGCGGAAAACGGCGTCGCCCCGGGGCGTATCGTGTTCGAGATCACCGAGCGCGATACGGTCAAAAACCTCGCGGTGCTGGAACAATTCCTCATCGATCTGAAAGCCGACGGTTTCAAGCTCGCCATCGACGATTTCGGCTCCGGGTTTTCCTCTTTCCATTATCTGCGCCGCTTCCCCATCGACTACCTCAAGATCGAGGGCGACTTTATCGCCAACATGCTGAGCAGCGACAAGGACCGCACCTTCGTCACCAGCATCCGCTCCCTGGCACGCGAAATGGGCATTGCCGTGGTCGCCGAATACGTCGAATCCGCCGAAGTACTGGTCGAACTGGAAAAAATGGACGTACACCGCGCCCAGGGCTACTACATCGGCCGCCCCGCTCCGCAAATTCTGCCCGAGGCCTGGACAGCGCCGGCATCCGGCCACGGACTTTAACTGTGCCAGCTGATTCGCTTTGCGAAAATCCGCGTTCAATGCTTTTTTCCAGCACCGCCGCCTTGGCTAGGCCCTGGGCGGTTTGGATTTGTTTAAAACTTTGGTTATGTGCAAACCGAGGTTGGAATGTGGAGCAAAAGATTAACTTGCTTGCTTCAGTTGGTTGGAGTTCTCGAAAATTTCTAGTGAGCAATACCGAGAAATACAGCCAGGCAACGCTCAACCTCAATCAACACTTCGGCGTCAATACGCCCGAAGGCCGGACCTAACTTGTCGCGTTTCACTGTCATAGCCTTGTCCACCATGATTTGAGATGGTTTCTGCAAACCGTTCTTCTTGCTCGGCTGAACGGTCACCCGCAGCAACGGTGCGGCAACAAGTGTACTGGTGACGGGCAACACCGTAACGCTACTGTGCTCATTGAATGAGTTGGCCTGAACTACAAGCGCTGGCCGTGGTTTGCCAAAGTCGCCCTGTATGGCGATAGTCACAAGGTCGCCGCGCATTATTCCGTCCAGTCGTCCACGTCCACCAAGGCTTCATCCATGAGCTGCTCCATGGCAGTGTCGGCACTGTCGGCCTGAGATACAAGCAAACATTGGCGGCGGCACTCCTCCGCGAAGTCAGGACGGCGCGTGTCAGGCACCCAGATTTGAATCGGACGCAGCCCCGCCATGCGCAGTGCTTCGCGGTGCTTCTGAACTCTTTGGTTTACGTGTGCCATGCTTACCCCCGGTTGTTACATGCAACAATTTACATGTCTTTTTTGTTACATGCAACACCAAAACAAATTGGATGCTCCAACCAACTTTTGCACAGAACGGAGTTGCTAGCTTTCACCATCTTTGGGCAGCATCCAAGCGCAGATTGCAAATGACCAAAATTTTTTTAGCGCGGAATGGGTGGATGGACGCGGATAGACGCGGATCCAAGGCGATTCACGGGTTTGTCCGTGTCATCAAATTTGGTTCGCGTAAATCCGCGTTCAATGCCGTTTTCCAGCATTTCTTGCACAGCGGCCAGAAAGCTCGGCGAGTCCGGCGGGCTGGGTTTAGCAGCCTTTGTAGCAAGGTTTGCGTTTTTGCATGAAGGCGTCGATGCCTTCGCCGGCGTCTTCGCTCATCATGTTGCAGGCCATGACTTCGCCGGCGTAGGCATAGGCTTCGGCCAGGTCCATTTCCAGCTGCTGGTAGAACATGCCCTTGCCGGTGCGGATGGCGACGGCGCTTTTCGCCAGGATATTGCCGGCCAGCGCCTCGATTTCCGCATCCAGCGCATCGGCAGGGACGACACGGTTGACCAGGCCCTTGGCGCGGGCTTCCATGGCGTCGATGAAATCGCCGGTGAGCAGCATCTCCAGCGCCGCCTTGCGCCCCAGATTGCGCGCCAGGCCGACGGCGGGCGTGGAGCAAAACAGGCCGACATTGATGCCGGAGACGGCAAATTTCGCCACATCGGCCGCCACCGCCAGGTCGCACATCGATACCAGCTGGCAGCCGGCGGCGGTGGCGATGCCGTGCACGCGGGCGATGACCGGCTGCGGCATGCGGGTGAGGGTGAGCATGACCTCGGCGCATTGCTTGAACAACGCCTGCATGTAGGCCTTGCTGTGATTGGCGCGCATCTCCTTCAGATCGTGCCCGGCGCAGAAGGCTTTGCCGGCCCCGGCGATCACCACCACACGTACCTTTTCATCGGCGGCGATGGCATCAAGCTCTTTTTGCAGCGCGCCCAGCAAGGCTTCCGAGAGCGAATTGAACTGGCCGGGGCGGTTCAGGGTCAGGGTGGTCAGGCCGTCGGCGCGGTCGGCGCGCAGCAAAAGGCTGTCATCGTGATTCATGCGGTCTCCTTGGTGGGTTATTGGTGAGTGGCTGAATGTACCCGAGAGCCGCCGCCTGTGCCAGCCCGCGCCGTCGGTGCGGGGCGCTTTTGCCGGCTTGTGTCTTGGCCTTGCTCATTCTGTCGCGTTGGATGCCGCCAAGAAAAGCTGGTAGCCTACAGCCATGACCAAAGCCAAACACGACGAGTACGACGATATTCGACAAGCCTTCTATGAGTTCTTGCATCTGCGGATTTTGCATTTGACAGGGTTCGTAGTCGAGGTTTCGGCCGCCGAGTATTCCTTAGTGGAACAGGCTATGGATTGGCGTAATCGACGGTATCCGTGGGATTGGTTTGAGATAAAGCGGAGGTTCCGCAATATCCCGGCCCGGTTCGAGCTGGCGGTTAGCGTGAATGGTGAGTTGTGCGGGCTAATGATTGGGAAACCCTCTCGTGGACGAAGGCATGTATCTGCTTACTTCCTGGAGGGGAACTCAGACCAAAACCATCCACTCAAAGGACAGGTGCTCCCCATCCTGTTGGACGGGTTGGCCCTGTACGGCGAGGCGCTTGGTTGTTCGTACATTCGCCTGATTCAGCCGGTCGATGGCTTGATTTCGCGGTACGAACAGGCTGGCTTCACAGTTGCAACCGACAAAATTCATCGCATATACTGCGAGAAATCCCTGAAAAGGAGCTAAACATGGCAGCAGTCTTGGAAAGAACGCCCCCTCCGCAAGCCACTGCGTTTGTGCGGGATGCTGTTGCTCGTATGCAGGCCGCTCCGCGCTTCTTCAATCAGGAAGAGTGGAATGCGCTTGCGTCGTATGATGGCCCTGTTGTTTCTGGTGACCCTGAAGGTCGCATCCCGGAAAACTTGGAAGCAGACGACAACGAGTAAATACTCTACGCAATCTCAAAACCCCCGCGCAGTCTCTGCTGGGGGTTTTTCCGTTTACGGGATACTGGTCAAAAGGGCTAGAATTTGCTGCTTTCATCGGAAAATCCGAAGCCCCAGCTTTTCCTGTCGTGCCTGTCGTCAAGCGGTAGAACCAGCATCGTTCTTTAACCCCAGATAGCGGGCTTGCGCCTGAAGAAATTTTTCATTGCGCGGCGGCGGATTCTCAATCATCTCCAGCAGCCGCAAAGATTCGCGTCGAGTCAGGACAATCGCTGATTCGCTTTCAATGAGTTTTTCAGCCTTTTCGAGAGCCGCTTGAACGACAAACTGGTTCAGCGTCGCGCCAACGAGGTCCGCTGCCGCTTGCAGTTTTTCCTGCACATGGTCAGTGATTCTCGTGGTGAGCCGCTTTCCTGTCTGAGCGAGCATGGCAGCCTCCTTGGTGGGCAATGGTTGATGGCTCTCAGTATAGAGGCGTGGCCTCATTTTGTCGCCATTTGGCGACTTGTGCGGCTGGGGAGTTGCTCTTTTCGGTGTGGATAGGGTTAAGGTTTTTTTCGATATAATGATTCTGTTGAGGCCTTAAAGCCATCATTATCGTTCCAAAGAGAATTCTTATGCTTGATCTCCCTGTCCCTCTTCCTGTCGAGCGGGCCATTCGGAAGCTTGGCAGCGACATTTCGCGCGCGCGCCGGCGTCGCCGCATCTCTCAGGCTTCTCTGGCCGAGCGTATGGGGGCGTCCCTGTCTACCGTGCGCAGGATGGAGAAAGGCGATCTGCGCGTCCCCATCCACTTTTTCGCCCGCGCACTGCATGTTTTCGGCGAGATTCAGGCGCTCGAGCGCCTGCTGGATACGCCGAATGATGAAATCGGCCTGATGCTGATGGACGAGCATTTGCCTCAGCGGGTGCGCAGCAAGTCAGGCAGCGTATCGGGGGCGCTGTGATGGCTGTTGCCGCACCGATTCGCCAGCAGGTTCAGGTCGGCATCGGCAAGGCCGGTCTTGCTTTGGGCGAACTCATCTATGTCCGGCAAGGCCGGCGTGAACATTGTGCCTTTGCCTACGATGAAGCTTGGCTGGCTAATTCGGCACGCTTCAACGTATCGGCCGATCTGCGGCTGGCTTCTGGCCACCAGCCACACAGAGCTGCGTCGGCTCACGATTCCGTGTTCCATGGCGCAATTGCCGATACGGCACCGGATGCCTGGGGCCGGCGCGTCATCGCCCGCGACCATGCCAAACGCCGCAAGTCTGACCCGCATTTGGCACCGCTCACCGAACTGGATTATTTGCTGGCGGTGGATGATTTCAGCCGACTAGGCGCTTTGCGCCTGCGCGATCTGGACGGGGATTGGCAGCGTACAGTGCCTCCGGGGCAGCGCAGCACCTCGCCGATGATCGAGCTGGAACGCATCTATCAGGCCAGCCGGGCCGTCGAGCACGGCCAGGAAACCGCTGAGGATTTACGCTATTTGCAGGGTAAAGGGACTTCCTTGGGGGGGATGCGGCCCAAGTGCACTTTGGTGGATGAAGAGGGGCGGCTGGCCATCGGAAAATTTCCGAGCGTCAGCGACGCGCGTAGCGTGACGCGTGGCGAAGTGCTGGCCTTGAAATTGGCGGCGCTCGCGGGCATCGATGCCGCGCCTGCACGCATCGTCTTGCTCGCGGAGGTACCCGTTGCTGTCGTCCGCCGCTTCGACCGTGACGAATCCGGTGGCCGCATTCCTTATCAGTCGGCCGCCTCGATGCTGCAAGCATCGCGTGAAGAAGATCGCAGCTATACCGAAATTGCCGACATCATTCGTGCCTGCGGCCACAGCCCGACCCGGGATTTGCATCAACTCTGGCGTCGCCTCGTGTTCAACCTGCTGCTGACCAACGTCGACGATCATTTGCAAAATCATGGTTTCCTGCACGTCGAGCACGGCTTATGGCGCATCGCGCCAGCCTTCGATATCAACCCTTTTCCGGATAAGGCGCGGGAGTCCAAAACCTGGTTGTCCGAGGAAGATGGGCCGATCACCGATGTGCCCATGCTGCTGGCCCGCGCACCCTATTTTGCCTTGGACGAAAAACAGGCGATGCTCATTCTGGCCGAGGTTCATGGTGCCTTGGCGAACTGGCGACAAATTGCTCTCTCCGCAGAGGTCGGGCTGCGCCCCAAGGATCTGGATGATTTTACCGCCGCTTTCGAGCATGAACAGATGGATGCCAGCACGGCCCTGCTCCGCCGGGCCTGAGGCGGAACACGGCAGCAAACGTCAATTCGGCCATACACCATGTGGCCCCGCGCCGTCGGCGCAGGGTGATCTTGTCGGCAGAGGTAGTTTCCTGCCGCCAGTTTGGCGCGTTCGGCTGCCATGCAGACATCGCAGTATTGCGCGAGGTTTGCCAAAAGCTGCCGCTGCTCATCGCTAAATGATTGAAAAATCACGGTTTATCCTGTTTTGTCAAGTTTTGCTGTTTTCAGGATAATCTTTGTTTATTCAATTTACTCGCCCTGTGTATCGACAGGCGTTTTCTGCGGGGCGATCTTCTCCAATACGGCAAATGCCGCAGATTCAGGGGGCTGGGGATCGGCTTGCTGTTCAATCCGACCTCTGAGCACTTCAGCCGCCGCGCGGTTCTTCTGCTTGGCGGCGGACGGGTGAGCAGCTTGCTGGCTGGAAAGGTGAACGCAAAACAGCCGCCCGTAGGCGGCTGTTTCTGGTTCTAAGCTAGCAGGGCTAGATTAGAAGGCGTGACGCAGGCCGACGCCGTAGTAGTTGGCGTCCAGGCGGTTGGCGGTACCGGGAGCAATACCATTGACGACAACCAAGGAGCCGTTGTACTGGCTGTTGTTGAAGTCTTGGGTTGCGAAGGCGGCGTAAGCCGTGGTGCGCTTGGACAACGAATAGGTGGCAGCCAGGCTGAATGCCTTGTCCTTGTTGTCGCTCAGGTTGTTAGCACGCTCCACCTTGGCTTGGGCGTATTCACCGATGACGGCGATCTTGGCGGTGACCGGCACGGTGGCCGAAACGACCCAGCGCTTGTTCTTCAGGTTGCCCTGGCTGACACCAAGCCCATTGAGACCCTGCTCAAGCTTGGCTTGCTGGTAAGCAGCTTGCAGTTTGACGACGCCAAAGTCGTAACCCGCACGCACACCCCATTCTTTTGCATCAGAGTTTTTGGCATTGGCTACGCCGAAAGCATTGAGCGGGGTCAGGGCGGTAGCAGCACCGGTTTTTTCAACAGAAACCAAACCGTACACCAAACCAGCGGTCAGCGGGCCGCCGTCGTAGTTGACAGCCAGCAGGGTGGCGCTATTGTCAGCGCGGTCGTCTGCGGCAGCGCTTTCGCTCAGGCGAGCATGATTGATAGCAAAGGTCGCGCCACCGAAGGAGGGCGAGATGTAGGCAACGGCGTTGTTGGCACGGCTGACGGCGTTGAGCAGCGGGAAATTGTTGGCACCAGCAACAGGACCGCCAACCAAGTTGACTGCGCCGATAGCGGTCGAGCCCGCCAGAGCCGAGCCGGCAACGGTGAAGTCCAGGCCGGCGGTTTGCAGACGGCCGGCAACGGCGGTACCGAAGCCGCCGGTCAGGCCGACGAATTGTTGGCGAGCATTGGCAACGCCGCCGTTAGAGACACCGATACCGGTGTTGTTGTCCAGCAGCAGGCCGTATTCCAGGGTGAAGATGGCCTTCAGGCCGTTGCCCAGGTCTTCTGCGCCCTTGAAGCCGATGCGCGAGGTGGACAGCACGCCGGAGTTGATGTTGTTCTGGTACTTGAAGTGGTCGCGGTCGACACCGACGTAACCGACGTCAGCGATACCGTAGATGGTGACATTGGTTTGCGCGAAGGCAGCGCCGGAAGCGGCAGCGGCGATGGCCAGAGCGATGAGTTTCTTTTGCATCAGAAGATCTCCTAGATGGTTAGTTTTTGGTGGCTAGCGAAAAGAAGTTTTCGTTATCCACCAAGCTTTACCTCTCAGAACGAGAAGTTGAGGGGCATTCTGCAAGCATGGGCCGGGGGCGGCAAGGCCAAAGCGCGGTGTTCGGGATGTTTTGTTAAGTTTTGTTGTGCGAGCGCAACAGGTTTTTTTGCTTAGTCTGCTTTCAGCCGAAAAGCGCACTCCTTTACGACGTGGTATGCCTCAAGCACAAAATTCATGACGGGCTCCAAGGCGGCAACGCCCCTTGCAACACGTTCTTGCTGCAATGTTGCAATTTATGTTGCAGAGATGCAACATCTCACGCAACATCATTAGGGGATGAATATGCCGCTTACTGAGCGTCAGCAAAAAATCATCGATGCGTTTCTTGAAGCGCCGGAGGAAACAAGGTCTGTTGCAGACTTTGCGGAATTCGGCGTGGAGAGGACTACGGTCTTTCGTGACATCAAAAAGCTCGTACAGGCCGGATTGCTTCAGCTTGAAGGGAAAGCATACCGTGTCAATACTGACTCAGATGCTTACCTGCGTTGGGATTTGTCTCGCGCTCCGCATCATCGGGAGACAGTGCGCTACAACCCAAGGCTGCTTGGCGATTACCGCCCGAATTCGACGTTTCTGCTAACAGACAATCAGCTCTTGGCGCTTGAACAGGCAGGCAAGGTAGAAGGAATTGCAGAAGCCAAAGAAAAGGGCAAGCTGTATGAGCGTGTGTTGGCATCCTTGTTGATAGATTTGACCCACGCATCAAGCAACTTGGAAAACGTCAATATTTCATGGCTCGACACCAAAACCCTGATTGAATTCGGAGAGCGCCCTGAAGGCTTGACGGAAAAGCAGATGCGAATTGTGCTCAACCACAAGGAAGCGATTTCGTTCCTGAAGGAACATGGCTCAGGCTTGTCCTTTGCAAAACGAGATTTGCTGGACATCCATTCCTTACTCATCAAGGGCTTGCTCGGTGACACCTCTGCGGTGGGTGCTTTGCGTTCGGTTGTGGTTAAGTTTGACGACAGCAAATACCTGCCGCCAGATAATCCGCACCAACTCAAGGCGATCTTCGACGAGTTCTGCGAAAAGGCTGACGCTATTGCAAACCCATATGAACAGGCATTCTTCGCCATGGTGTTCATCTCTTACATCCAGCCGTTTCAGGATGGCAATAAGCGAACATCACGCATTGCGATGAACATTCCGCTGGTGAAGCATGCCCTTGCGCCGTTCTCGTTCTCAGACATTCGGGGCCGGGATTACACGTTTGGGTTGTTGGCGTTTTACGAAAGAGGAAAGCACAGCTTTTTGGCCAATACTTTTACGGCAGCCTACCAAAAATCTGCGGCTCGTTACGGTGACCTTGTGTCGCACATCAATGACGGTGGCCTGCTGGGCACTATCTCAACTTAACTTTTCACCCCGCGCGTAGTTTTGTGGCTGGAAGCCCCTCCGTAAGTTGATCACAGCGAGCGAAGCGCAACTGCAAGGTGCTCTTCACAGAAGGTAGGATGTCAAGCCTTCCCACTGTTTGTGCAGCCGTTTGACCGATACCGGCACCGGCGTGCGCAGCTCTTGGGCGTAGAGGCTGACGCGTAATTCTTCCAATAGCCAGCGGAATTGTTCGAGCTTGGGGTCGATATTGCCCAGCTTGGCCAGCTGTAGGGCGCGCCGTTCGTAATTGCTCCACAAGGGGGCGTAGTCCTTCATGGCCTGGGCATCGCGCGCCAGGTCGTTGCTGCCGCCGGCCTTGAGTTTGTCGAGGCGCACACCAATGGCTTTGAGGTAGCGCGGGTAGTGCTGCAGGCGTTCAAACGGCGTTTCCAGAATAAAAAACTTGCCCATGAGCCGTTTCAACTGCGCATCGATATCTGCAAACAGCGCAGCCTGCGTCTTGAAGGCGGGCAGGCGTTTGACGAGGGTTTGCCATTCGCTGAGCACCGTGCCGACTAGGCGGCTGATTTCTTGCAGGATCAAGCCCAGGCGCGCCTTGGCTTCGTTGCAGCGCGCTTTGAAGGCTTCCGGCCCTGTCGGCAGGGGCTCGGCCAAGCAGGCGCGAGCAACGCTGAGTTTAATGATCTGTTGTTTCAATTCATCGCTCGTCCCGAGGCTCATGAATTGCATGGCCATGGCGGTGAGGCCAGGAAGGTTTTTGTCGAAATATTTGAGCTGCTCACGAAACTGCAGCATGAAAAGACGGGTCAGGCCCTGGCGATGCACGGCGGCGGCTTCTTCGGCGGAATCAAAGACTTTCAGGCTGAGGCTTTCGCCCTCGTCGATCAGGGCGGGGTAGCCGATGATGCTTTGCTTGGCGCTGCCGTTGCCGACCTGAACCTCCATCAATTCCGGCAATTCGCCAAAGGTCCAGTCGGTCAGCTGGGTGTATTCCGACGGCGTTTCGTGCAGTTCGGCGAATTCTTCCTTGGCGTCCTTGCCCCATGCGCTGCGCAAGGCGAGCAGGCTGCGGTTCATGTCGAGCTGCCGGCCGTGTTCGTCGATTAGCTTGTAGTTCATTAAGAAGTGCGCCGGCAGGGCGTCCGGGCGGAAGGCGTCGGGCGTTACCGCCCAGCCGCGCGCGTTCAGGCCGCGCGCGGTGAGGATGAATTCGATCAGCGGGGGGATGATGCCTTGGTTGAGCTTGCGTTCATTGCCGGCCAGGGCGCTTAAAAATTCTTCGACAAACTCCGGCACCGGCACCAGCTTGGCGCGGATTTTTTGCGGGAGGGTCTTGATCAGCTGGGTGAGTTTTTCTTTGATCAAACCGGGCACCAGCCATTCCATGCGGGCTGCCGGAATCTGGTTGAGCTGCGCCAGTGGCAGCGTGAGCGTGACGCCATCCTTGGGCGAGCCGGGTTCAAAATGGTAAGTGAGCGCGTACTCCATGCCGTTCAGCTTGAGCTTGTGGGGAAAGGCTTCGCTGGTGACGCCGGCCGCCGAATGACGCATGAGATCGTCTTTGGCGAGAAATAGTAATTTTGGCTCGTCCTGCTCGGCGCTTTTACGCCAATGGTCGAAGCTGATGCCGTTATGAACGCCTTCTGGAATCAGTTGATCGTAAAAAGCAAAAATCAGTTCGTCGTCGACCAGAACGTCTTGCCGGCGCTGTTTGTGCTCGATTTTTTCGATCTCGCGGATCTGCTTCTGGTTGTGCTGAAAAAAGGGCCAGCGCTTGGCAAAGGATTCTTCGATTTCCTCGCCGACCAGGCCTTGGCGGATGAAAATTTCACGCGCTTCCGCCGCGGCCAGCGGCCCGTAATGGATGCGCCGTTTGGGGTTGAGCACCACGCCGTGCAAGCTCGTGCGTTCCCAGGCGGCGACCTGCATGGCTTTCTTTTCCCAATGCGGATCGAAATACTGGCGCTTGATGAGGTGAGCGCCCACTTGCTCGATCCAGTCCGCTTCGATGCGGGCGACACAGCGGCCAAAGAGGCGGGTCGTCTCGGTGATTTCGGCCGCCATGATCCATTTGCCGGCCTTTTTCTGCAAAGGCGAGGCGGGATGGATGAGGTAACGAATGCCGCGCGCGCCGAGGTAGTAGCCGGATTCGTCGGACTTGCAGCCGATGTTGCCGAGCAGGCCGCTGAGCAGCGCCATGTGGATTTGCTGGTAGCGGGCCGGGGAAAGGGGGGAAGGAGGGGCAGGGAGGGGCGCGGCCTCAGCCTTTTCGGCTCCCAACCAGCCTAATTCGGCCACCATGGCGTGCAACTGCCCGTGCACCTCGCGCCATTCGCGCAGGCGCAGGTAGGAGAGAAAATGGGCGTGGCAGCTGTCCACCAGCGATTTGTTCGATTTTTTGTGTTCGACGGCGTGCTGAAACCAGTGCCAGAGTTTCAGCCAGCTGAGGAATTCGGATTTTTCGTCGGCGAATAATTTGTGTTTTTCATCCGCCGCCTGCTGGCGTTCTTGCGGGCGCTCGCGCGGGTCTTGCGTGGATAGGCCGGCGGCGATGATCAGCACTTCCGGCAGGCAGGCAAGATCGCGCGCGGCGACCAGCATGCGGCCGATGCGCGGATCGAGCGGCAGTTTGGCCAGCGCTTCGCCGACCGGGGTGAGCTTGTCCGCCGCATCGAGCGCGCCGAGTTCGTGCAGCACGGCATAGCCATCGCCAATCGCCTTGGCGGGCGGCGCTTCAATGAAAGGAAAATGCTCGACCTCGGTCAAACGCAGCGATTTCATGCGCAAAATCACGCTGGCGAGTGAGGAACGCAGAATTTCCGGATCAGTAAATGCGGGCCGGGCGTTGAAATCGGCCTCATCATACAAACGGATGCACACGCCGGCCGCGACCCGGCCACAGCGCCCGGCACGCTGGCGGGCGGCGGCCTGGGAAATTTTTTCGATCTGTAACTGCTCGACCTTGTTGCGGTAGGAATAACGCTTGATGCGCGCCAAGCCGGTGTCGATGACAAAACGGATGCCCGGCACGGTGAGCGAGGTTTCCGCCACATTGGTCGCCAGCACGATGCGCCGCTGGTTACCGGCAGGCTTGAAAATGCGATCCTGCTCGCCGGCGGACAGGCGGGAAAAGAGCGGCAGAATCTCCGGCGCATGCCCCCGGCTCAAACCGGGCCGCGCCAGCGCGTGTTTGCGTAAAGCCTCCGCCGCCTCACGAATTTCGCGCTCGCCGGGCAGAAAGACGAGGATGTCGCCGGAACCCAGGCGGGCCAGTTCATCGGCGGCATCGACAATGGCGTCGTAGAGGTCGCGTTCATCGTCTTTCTGGTCGATATCCTCGACCGGGCGGTGGCGCAGCTCGACCGGGTAGAGCCGCCCGGAGACTTCGATCACAGGGGCGGGTTTGCCGTGCCGGCTGAAATGCTGCGCAAAACGCTCGGCATCGATGGTCGCCGAGGTGATGATCAGCTTCAGGTCCGGGCGCTTGGGCAGCAGTTGTTTGAGATAGCCGAGTAAAAAGTCGATATTCAAACTGCGCTCATGCGCCTCGTCGATGATGATCGCTTCGTAGGCGTTGAGGTAGGGATCAGACTGCGATTCGGCGAGCAGGATGCCGTCCGTCATCAGCTTGATCCAGCTCTCCGGCGTCGATTTGTCGTGAAAACGAATTTTCACGCCCACCCCCGCCCCAACCTGGGTCTTCAGCTCCTGCGCCAGACGCGTCGCCACCGAACGCGCCGCCAGCCGGCGCGGCTGCGTATGGCCAATCAAACCACGCGCGCCAATGCCGAGATCAAGGCAAATCTTCGGCAACTGCGTGGTTTTGCCCGAGCCGGTTTCGCCGCAGACGATGATGACCTGGTTGTTGGCAATCAGCTCGGCGATATCTGCGCGCTTTTCGTTAACCGGCAGATCGGGCTGGAATTCCGGCTTGGGCAGCTTCTCGCGCCGTGCCGCAAGCGCCGCCTGCGACTGCGCCAGAGCATCGGCCAGCGCCGCCTCTGCCGCCTGTCGCGCCGCGCCTGTGGCGCGCCCCGCGTCCCGCCGCAGACGGTGCAAACGGCGCGCATCGGCGGTGAGGGGGGGCAAGGTATCTGCTATAGGTCGTGAACGAAAAGTCTGCTGCGCCATGGCGCGCGATTATAAGCGCAGCCCCTCTTCAGCGAATCCACTGATTACCACTCAAGGTGCGCAAGATGCGCGGCTTGCCATCAACCAGGCCGACGATTTCGACAACCGCAGATTCCTCGACATGTTCCAGATTCTGGCGGCGGTTGTGCCCGATGATCTTGAGTTGATAGCTGACCTGGCTGGTGCCGTCGTTCAGCGCACGGACATTAAACCCGGAAACGCGGTACTGAATCTGTTCAAACACCTTGAAGCTATTGACCAGGGCATCTTCTGCGTCCCGTTTGTCGGCACCGTCACCACCGGTCCAAGCATCATCGAGCAAGGCCATCAAGCTTCGATGGTTGCCCTGCCCATAGGCGGTGATGAACTCTTGGTACAGCTTCTGGATTTGTTCATTGCTGGCGGGGTGGAACTTGCCGGGCGTGGGCGTTTCGTGTCCGCTCAACTGTTCTTCAATTTCCTCCAGCAAGCGCTGAATTTGCGCTGCTTCGTTGTCTACCAGGGATTTTTTGCTGTTTCCATATTTTTTTCTGGCCTCGTCGAGCGCCTTGCGCAAACGCTCAACTTCCTGCCGGTAGGCAGTCCCTTCACCGATTGCAAAATTGTGCACTTGCGCCTTGAGTGCATTCAAAGTGGAGAGCAAATTCGCGGCCGAAGTGTATTGGGTTTTTCTGGCCAGTTTCTCCAGCACTTTTTTGAGTTCTTTCAGGCGATTCAGGATGGTCAGGTTGAACGCATGCTCCGGTTCAAAACAGCCAAAATCCTTTTCGTGCGTATCGAGAAGGGTTTTGTACCACTCCTGCAAGCGTTTGAGGTTGTCTGCATCGACCCCGTTCTGATCGAGCATGTTTTCGGCCTCCGCCAAAGCCGCCTTGCTCATCGCATCGCTTTCCCTCAGGGCTTGTTGCATCGTGTTGAAAAAATCAGGCAGCGTCATTTGAAGACTATTGCCCGTCGTCATTGCATCCAGGAATGAAATCAGCGCATTGCGCCCCAGCAAAGGCGGGCCTTGCGCGATCTTGTTCAGTTCTGCCTGGATTTTATTGTCCATGGCATCTACTTGCTGATGCAGAGCAGGCTTGTTGATCTTGCTCCACTCCGACTTCGGTGCATCTGGTATTCCCGTCGAGTTGCTGCCCGAATGGGTGCCTTGTGCTGTGTTCAGTTTCTCCGCTGAACGATCGGCCAGGGGGGAAAGCCGTTCTCTGAGGCGATCAAGGCCTTGGCAGGTCTTGGGAGTGCCGCTGAGCGTTTTTTTTATGTAGGTCGGAGTGATCCGATAATTTTCTCCGCCTGTTTTTTCCAGAACCCCGGAATTGACCAAAGATTTCAAGTCGCTGAAATAGGCGTCACGCGCAACCGAGGCTTCTTCCAGAAGTTTTAGATGATCCGGGCCAAGCGCCAGAAATTCGCGGGCCGCCGCCTCATAACTGGCGCGGCGATCCGCAATTTCTTTTTTTGCGTCCGCCAAGGTTTTCTCTTGTTCTTTCTTTTCCTGCGCTAAGGCAAGAGCTTGTCGCTGATGTTCTTGGCGCTGACGTTCCACCTCTTCCTTGAGGCGCGCGAGCACTTGGCTCACGAGGGAATGGAGGGGGGCAGACACGTCGCCTTGATCAAATTTGAAACCTGCGCTTCTGGTGTACGAGCTCTCTGGTAAAGGCTGGGCCAGCAACTGCTCGAGTTCGGCTTTAAGTACCTGCATCTGTCCGCGCCGCCCCTGCCCAGGGGGGGCATCTTCTTTGATCAAACGCTGGAGCTCTCCCTCAATCGCATCTTGCGCTTGGCCGCCAGCCTTGCTCACCGCATTACGAAGAGTCTCCTCCGAGAGATAGTCATGCGGTGTGGTGTTGAACGTGCGCTCAAGGTTGGCGAGCGCACTCTCAATTTCTAACAGGATTTCACCCCGCTCGACCAGGTGTTGATCATGAGCTTTCGTCCACTCGTTTTGGTAGCGCTTGAGATTGTCAAGGGCTTCAAGATCGGTTTTTTCCCCTGAGTACGGGTACATGGCCGTTTCATTGGCTTTGCTGACCACTTTTTCAATTTCTTTTTCCTGTCGCTCGCGCGTGCTTTTACGTTTGACGAGCAGGGTTTCCAGGGGGGCAAGCTCGCCTTTGACGCGTTCTGCCTGTGCCGCAAATGAAGAAGTCTCGGACATCAATTTGTTGCGCAGGGTTTTATGATTCACTACCTTTTGTTCCGGGCTGGTGTTTTCTGACGTAGAGGTCACCTGGCCGAGTTTTGTTTCCAGTTCGGAAATCTTTTGCCTGAGTGCATCGCGCTGCAGCAGCAGCGGGGCAATTTGCGCCGAGAGAAGCCTCTGTCGCTCCTGATTTGCTTTCCGCTCCGGGGATTGAAGATCCCGTTCTTTCTTCTTGACATCAACCAGACGCAGCTCGATTTCCGCGAGGCGCTCACGCATGTTTATGATATCTACTTCAAACGATTTGGCGTCCCGATCCTGCTTGTTGTAAAGACGAACCAGGCTCCAAAACGCTATGTCGGCCTGTTCGAGGAGTACCCGCACCTTGCCCAGGATCAGTCCTGTGCTGCCCTGGAGGTCTTTGTCCTCATACTTGGACATGTAGCTGCGCCAACCTGCCAAAGAGAGGCCGCTCAGGTCTTTGAGTCGCTGCATTGCGGGCGCGGTTGCCGCGGCTTCTTCGGAAAGTTTCTGCATTTTCCGGGTGTAATACTCAGGGGCACCATGGTAAACGATGCCCTTGACCACGGGGTCCGCAGCTTTTTCTGCAGCCCATTTTGCAAATTCGACGGGTTTGCCAGAAACACCCACAGTTGACTGTATTTCCTGTGCTGTTTCCATTGCCATGGCCAAGGTGGTTTTGACAAGGTTTTGGGTCTGCAGACGCTCCAGGCGCGCGATATAGTCTTTCAGCTCTAAATAACTTTCACGCGTCCGATCTGCCCCCTTGGCCACTATGGGTTGCAGCTGTTCAATAATGGGCAGCGCTTTGCGGATCTCGGCCCTTTCCTGCTCCAGCTTCGCAATTTCCGGGGAAATTTCCTCTTTGCGCAGCGCACCGGCCTCCTTACGATCGAGCGCGTCGATCTCTGCCTGCAAGCCGCCAATTTTTTGTTCCACCAGCAGCAATTCCGCCACCGCCTGCGCCTGCTCCGCACGCTGGCGGGCTTGTTCCGCATAACTCTGCGCCTGGGCATGGCCGCTACTCAAGAGTGCGCAGGCAAGAACCACGCAGGATAAGGAAAAAGATTTCATGACGCCTTACTCCTCAATAGACAACCGCACTGCTAAATTGCGTAAAAACACGGCGCAGCCGGGTGGATCAAAAACATTCTCATCATTTGGCGCGCAACCACTGGCTACCGCTCATCGTTTGCAGTATTCGCGGCTGCCCTTGGATCAGACCGACACTTTCAGTAATCTGGCGCTCTTCTCGGTGTGGCTTCAAGCGACGTCGACTGTTTTCCCCGGTGATTACGACGGAGTAGCTCACCTGCATCGTCCCGTCGCCCCGTTTTTGTGCAGTGAAACCGCTGATTCGATACTGGATGTGGGTGAATACCTTGAAGGAATTGTTCAGATAATTTTCGACATCCCGGCTATCGGCACCATCTCCGCCACGCCAGTTGGGGGCGAGTAACTGCAGGATGCCGCGCACATCCCCGCGAGAATAGGCGTCAACGAATTGCTGATAGAGCTGTTGCACCTGCCCATCACTGATTTGCCCACTCGCCTCTGTACGCTCCTTTTCCGCTCGCGCATGCGTTTCAAGCATCTTTTGATGCTCGGCTGCCAAGGCTTTCAACTGTTCGCTGAGTTTGCGCCACTGCGGATAGAGGGGGGAGGCGCTTTCGTTATCGAAGAAATGCCCGAGATGGACACCGATCTGCGCCGTTTTTTGCAGGAAATCCTCGGCACCCGGGCGTAACTGACCGATCTGTTGTGCCGCCTTGTCCAGACTGGCAAAGGTAATCGGCCGATCTGGCGCATAGGCCCATTTATTTTCAACAAAAACAGCTTGATTCTGCCAGTAAGCCATGAAGGGTTCGGCCACTTTCGCTAACCATGGCGCATGCATCTGGCTGAATTTTTGCAATCCTGATTGCTGCCATTGGGAAGAAAGGTCGGCAACGATCGAATCGCGTTCACTTTGCGTCAGGAGGTGGGGGTAGGGCTTGGCGCGCAAGAGATAGGTCTTCCCCTCATATGTGGTTTCCGTGAATGCATGCGGGTTGACTCTCAGTTTTCCAGCATCGAATAGCAGCATTTCGTGTTTCTGCACGGCGATCTGCAGCCAGTCCTCCCATGCCAAAGTTATGCCTCGCAACTGGCCCTCCAGGCGCAAAGCATCTGCGCGTTCGTTTTGCGCTTCATCCTCCAGCGTATCCGCCTTGCGGCACACACTCTCGGCAATGGGCTTTTGTTGCCGGGCATTTGACAAGGGGGATTCATCGAGCTTGAACTGAGGATCGACCATCCGGATGATGTCAGCCAGATGCGGCTTCACCGCCGTAAATTGATCGACGATTCGCTCAGATTCAGCCAAAGCCCGGGAGCAAACATAACGCAGATGAGTAATATGCTCTCTATAAGCGAGTTCATTCTGGCCGCCTGCAATGCGCAGAGTTGAAGCATTTTTGTTCAACGCGCCGGCTACGGATTCAGCATCGTATTTTTCCGGGTCAGAAATCTTGCCCACCGCCAGCAGCCCTGCAGTGGCACCGGGTACCGACATGCGCAGCAGGGTGTTCAGCTTATCTGGAGAAAGTTCCGGCTCGGCCTTGAGGCGCATGCCGGAATCAAAGCGTTCTTTCGCCTGTCTCGCTTCATCAAACATTGCGGCGTAACGCTCGCGGGCTATGGCCATCCACTCGCGGGTCCGCGCCAATTCCAGTTGAGCCATGGTCTTCTGGGCATCGATAGCGTTTCGCAATAGCGCCAACGCGCCTGTTCTCGCATTCGACCAAAAAGCATATTGTTTTTGTAATGGGCTTAATTCTGCTTCGGCGCTGGCTATCTGCGCATCAATACGCGCCCTCTCACGGATTCGTTCTTCGTCAGATCCGGTAAGCTCCCACCACCGTTTTTTTAATTCTGCAATACGCAAGTTGATGGTATTTATTGCCTCCTGCAGGGAGTGCATGGTCGCCGGCCTGGGTTTGCTGGCTATCTTATCGGCCAAGTCAAAGTAATAACCCGATATTTTCTCCTCGGATTTTGGTGTACCTAAATTGAGGCTGATTGCCGCTTGATAGTCTTCATTATGGAGAGCTGTTTCAAGGATTTCGGCCAATGCCTGACGACTCGCCGGCAATTTCTCACCCCTAAAAAATTCAAACTGGCCACGCTCGAGCAGTTGAATATATTTCTCCCGAACAGGAGCTAGGCTTTCGAGCCCGCCCCAGTTGAATGGCTTGAGTAGCGGGCGAAATTCCGTTTCGTAATAGCGAGCGGCATCGATATTTTCAGATGCCGCTTCAGAGGGGATGGGTTTTTCTGCCGGCGCTTCAATTTTTGGCTGCTCAATTTTCTTGCGTAATTCACCAAGAATTTCAGCCTGCGCACTGGTCGTAGTACGCGAGTACAGGGTTTTCAGGCTGGCATAGTACTGGTCGCGTCGCTTGCCAACTTCGCCGATTCTCGGAACCCAGGCGATGACGTCTTTCGTGTAGCCAACGATGGTGCGGCGTTCCACTTCCAGCGCGGTAAAATCTTTGGCGGCGATCGCCTTGTCGATAGCGGCAGGTGCCTTCTTGAGGTGAATCTCAAGGACTTCCAGCATGGCAATCGCAGAAACAATCCGCTCCTGAACCGCTTGTTGTGATGCCCCCATCCGATTCAATTCAGCGCGTACGGCTTCCAGTGCTTTGCGTGCCTCAGCCGCCAAGTAGGCGCGATTACCTTCTTCGTTCAGCATGACAAGCAAGCTGGCAACATGAGATTTAAGTACATTCTCATCAGCCTGCATCATTTTTTGATCGTTTTTTTCGATCAGCTTGTCTGCATCAAGCTGAAATGCCGAACCGACATAGGCGGCTTTGGCACCCAAACGATCAAACCAACTTGATTCCGGGAAATAATCGCGACCGAGAATATCTGAAACATAAACCTTGAATAGGGCGCGGAAATTCTGGTCGCTTAATATCCGCTGCCATAACTTTTCAACGTTATCCGAAGTGGGTGGAAACGGATCTTTTCCCCGCTTGCCGGAACGAAGCATTCCTTCTACCTGGCCGTAGAACGCTTCAGCCTGGGCAGAGCGTGTTTGGGTCTTTTTCTCTTTTTCCGAGGCCCACCAGATCTGTACCGCGAGCACGGCGGTCGTGAATACTGCCGTTCCGCTCAAACCAAGGGCTTTCATTGCTGCAGCATCATTGGCCCCAGCCAATTTGCCCAGGATGGCGAGCGTGCTGGAAATGGCGGCTTCCGTGTATTCCTCGGTATAGACCTTGCCGCCAACATCCAGCAGCGTCGACAGATCACCTACGGCATCAAGAATTCTTTTCAGGCTGTCCCGTAGGGCGTACTGGCTGGCCAGTTTTGCGGCGTCGCCACTTCCGGATGCGGCGGCGCTGGCCGATGCGTCTTTAGCCGAATCAACCAGCGCCCCCAGCAGTTCGCCATAGCCTGCCGGCAAGCCTTGCGACACCAGTTGATCCAGGAAAACGGCATCGCCGGCCGTTTGCGCCACCTTGTATTCCCCCAGGATGATGCCCGCCGTCGCAGTCGCTTCTTCTGCACCGATCAGACTTCCACAGGGAAAGGCCAGCGCAATGAGCAAGGCAAGGTGGCGGGGGCGAAAAATCAAGCCTTGAGTCACGATGCTCTCCTTCAAGTCATCCATTGGCTTCATGACACATGCCACTCACTCGACCTTGACCACATTGCTGGGCGGGCTCAACTCACCCGTGCTCAATTTCTTGATGCGAACGCGGTAAAAGGTCACCGGCCCCTGCCAGTCCTCATTCATAAAGAAAACGTGGTGCAGGTGATTAATTTGTCTGGCGACCTGCCAGGGTCCGTTTGCTGTTCTCGCTGATTCGAGAACCCGGCCGTAGCCGTTGATCACTGACTCTGCATTTGTATTCAGCCCGGGAATATCGAATATCAGATCGACGAGGCGATTCTGATTTTTCGCGTCAAGCCGTAAATTGCTTGGCCACCAGTTTTCAGGCCCCCTTGGTCCGCTGGCGCTCGCCGTGCCGCTGGTGTCGCTCCTCGCGCCCAGGACGTCCATGCTCACCCCGCCGTTTTCATCGACCAGAATGATTTTGTGACCGGCGGCGGCAGCTTCGTTGTAGGTCGTCACGTCTGCGCCACCGGATAGGCCGAAGATCAAGGGAGTCGCCAGTTCGCGTAGTTTGAAACCATCGTTTTCGCGCACCAGCACCAGTGAACTGACGCTGTTGTCGTTGAAGTTTTTACCGCTACGAATTTCCCGCATTTCTCGGTTATAGCCGAACTGGATCGACCAGCGTCCCTCGCTCTCCGTTGCCCGGCGCGGTGTGGCTTGAATGCGGATGGCGTCAAAGATGCGAAAATCATTGCTGATCGCACTATCCAGGGCGCTCAAGTTGCCCGCAAAATCCTGCGCCACCAAGGCCATGAATCCACTGTGGTCGCGCGCCGCGTAGCGTTCGATCAATTTGTGCAAGGCCGCCAGGGCCAGAGCCTGCCCCTTTTCAGCGCTGACCTTGAAATCAAAACTGTGCACGGCTTCATTGCTGCTTTCGCCGGTGGTGGAAAAAGAACGAATGCGAAAACGATAGACCTGCTCGTCTTGCGGTTGGAATTCGAAGGCAAACAAGCCTTGCTCATTGAACGGAATTTCGATCCAGTTCTGCCCCCCATCCAGTGTCGCTTCGACATTGCCTATCTCCCCCTGCTGAATTTCCACCCGGCCACGCACCTGCACCCGGCCATTGTTCAGTTCATCTTTGCCCAGCGTAAGACTGCGATCGACGCGCAAGGCATTCACTCGGTTGAACAGCAAATCGGAGAAAACGGGTTCGTCGCTATCCGCACCGAAGCGCCACCACTGAGCATGGGCTGTTGAAAAGAAAAGAAACAGGACACAACACAGGCCAACTTTCTGCCAAAGCGGGTGCTTGAAAAACTGGCGGTGGTTGATGCGCATGGCAAGGCTCCTCGTAAATTTCTCGCTCAATGAATTTCTGTGCTGCACGGGCTGGCAAGAGCAATCCGACGCTTTTTGGTGTGCCTGTCGCCGAGCGCACGGGAAAAATAAAAACCCACCGTGCCGTGCCGGCCAGCGGTGGGTTTACGCGTCATTTTTGCGCCAGCCGGTGGTGGCTGCGGTGAATCAGCGCTTAGCGAAAATGACGGTACTGGATGTTGGCGGTGGTGATCGCTCCAGGAGGTATAGCCCCCGGACCGGTGCTGCCAGAAACGTACTTGATCACAAACGTAGTGCCGTCACTCAATTTGACCCCATAGAGTTTGCCGAACTGCGGAGCAACTGAAGATTGCTCGCTCCCTTGCAGAGGCAGTTGTACTGCATCCAGTGAACTATCAGCAAGTATAAAGATATCTCCATCCGCATCACTGCCAGGATGAAAATTGCCATCCCAGAGACCGATGGCGCCATTTGGGTGATTTTGAATGTGGTACGACACCACGCTGCCACTGCTCGTTATACCTTGCCCCTGAAGGATGCGAGCATCGCGGATCGAGCCTCCCGCGGCTCCGGTGCTGGAACGCAGCTGTTTGGCCGTGCTGGCATTGCCCGCGTCATCCACCGTGAGCACCGACCTGCCGGCGCTGCCTTCTGCGACATAGGTCGCCACGTTGCTTGGATCGGAGACGCCGAAAATCAGCGGTGCAGCCAACTCGACGAGTTTGTAACTTTCGCCATCACGGACCAGCGTTACCGCACTTTGCGCCTGGTCCTTCAACATCTGCCCGGTTTTGGTCGAGCGGACCTGACGGGTAAAGTTGAAATGGATGATCCAGCGATTATTGCTGGCGGCCATTTGGCGGATGACGGGTTCGATGCGAATTGAATCAAAGAACCTGAAGTCGTTACTCAAGGCACTGTCGAGGGCCACCGCATCGCCTGCAAAGCGGTTCGATACAAGCTGCATGAAGCCCGCACGGTCACGCGCCATGTAGCGCTGCAACAGTTTCTCGAAGGTTTCCCGGGCCAGCTGGCGACTATCATCTTTCACCAGTTTGAATTCGAACGCGTTGTCTGCTTCTTCACTCACCTGTCCCGTGGTTGACAGACTGCGAATCCGGAAGGGATAGGCGCGGCCGATTTCCGGCGTGAACTCGAAAGCAAACAGCCCCTGCTCACTGAAGGGGACGGCTGTCCAGGTCACACCGTTGTCCAGGCTGGCCTCTACCCGGCCGACTTTGCCCTGGCCGACTTCGGTCCGACCGCGCACGGTAATCTTGTTTTGCTGCAGATCTTCTGGCGACATGTAAAGCTGCCGCTCAACACGCAGTGCGCTGACGCTGTTGAACAGCAACTCGGAAATGACAGGGCGGTTGCTGTTGCTGCCAAAACTCCACCATTGCGCCTGCGCACCGAGAGGCGCCCACAGGAAAAACGCGGCAAACAACACAGCCCACAGTGTGCGCAGTTGGGAAAACTTGAATTTCATGCTCATTTCTCCAGCGAAAACGGTACATCCAGCATCACACGGAAATAACGTTCGCGGTAATCATCGTTGCTACCGGTAAAGTCATAGTGTGCTTTGCCGATTTCAGCTCGGACGTTGCCGCCATTGAGCAGGGCAGGGCGCGCAGTCACACTCAGGGCATAGCGCATCAGTTCATTGCTGACCTGGTTGGGAATCCGGTTGTCGGTGTAGCGACGCTCGAAATTCAGAGCATAGGTCAGGTTGTGCGGTGCCATCAGCCGGAAATCCACCAGTGCACCATTGGTAAGAATGGTTTTTCCAGTCAAGGGGTCTTCTATGGTCTGGCGTTCCAGTGTCAGATAGGGGCGAAAATCGTAGCGTCCCTCCTGGAATACGTGGCGTGAATCAAGGCCGATGCGGTAGAGGTAGTCGTCATTTTCCGTGCGTACTTTCAGATTGTCCTTGCGCCGATTGAGCAAGGCCTCCACTTCGCCGCGTACCGATAGCTCGCCAAAACGATCCGCCAGGCTGACATAAATACGATCCGAGACCTGTTTGTTGTAGTTGGGTTGGTCGGTCTCCACCCGGCGCTGGCGCAGACCAAGGCTCATGTTCATGTTGCGCCGCTCAAATAAGCCGCGTGCTGTCACCCCGGCTTCCGGAATGTAAGTCCGGGTCGTTGCCGCCAGTTGACCATCGAGATTGTTGCGATACCAGTCGTTGGCCAGATAGACGCCCCAGATCTTGTTAAGGCGGTAATCGCCGCGCAAGTAGTAGCGTAAACGATCGATTACCGCCCCGCCACCCATGGTGTAGAAATCGGAAGATACCCGCTCGCTACGCAAGCGCCAGCGGATATCACCAAAGCTGCCATCGCCTTCGATGCGGTGGGCCGTGCCGGATAGATCCTTGGCTACGCCATTTACATCCTTGCGCCGTGTGCTGGCCTGTGCGTGTTCCCCACTCCAGCGGATGCCGCCGGCACTGCGATATTCCCAATCAACTGCTGGCAAGGTTTGGCGATAGCTGTCAAAGGCTGCCGGCCGGGATGAATAGCGATGATCCGAAGCCGATACCAGGTTGAGGCCCACACGGTAGTTCTGCCCGGCATTTTGTACGCGCACCCCGGTCACGTCACGGCGGATGCTCTCATCCCACTGCTTGCCCCACAGGTAATCCCAGCGAGGTGCGAAAGTTCCCCCCAGGACCCGGACATAGGTCGTTTCGTTGATGTTGCGCTGGTAGCCTATTCCCTTGATGGATTGATTCAAGGAGTATTGCGACAGGGTGGCGTAATAGTCACCGAGCGTGAGATGGTTTTTGTCATCTGTAGCAATGAATTGCAGGCGCTGCAGACTCCAGAATGCCGGATCGTAGCGGCGTGAATCCGTGTAGCGCAAGGTGGCATTGAATTCGGTTTTGAAATCACCGATCGGGTTACGCGTGTTGAGTTCTAGGTCGTGCAGCCAGTGTGAACCTGGTTCAAGAAAACTGTTGGCACGCCCCGGGCCGCTCGTGCGGTTGTCTTCAAAGGTGCTGCGCAGGGTGGCATCGAGTGAGCGCTGTGAAACGCTGTCATCGTATTGGAAGTTGCCAAATACGGCTTTTTTATCGAGCTGCGGCCCCATCAGGGTTTCCGGTGGCGACAAGGGAACGATGACCCCCGGCCCGGCCGCTCGGATTTCGGTTTTTCCTGTTGCCGGCGCTGATTCCGTGCCTTCCCCACCCTGCTGCGCCCACGCACTCGAGATACTGCTCGCCAGTATGCTCAGTACGCCACAAAAAGTGATTGTGTGTGAATTCACGGTACCCAAACCCCTTTAAATCGTTATCCGGCGATTTTTCCACACATACGCTCAGGGCGCACCGAGGCGTGGCGTCGTCTTTTTCTTTTGGCGTCATCTTTCTCGTAGTCTTTTGTTTATACTATTGATTCAACGATGGTTTTTTGTTTGCAGCAAGAACCATCGGAGTAGGTCCATGATAAATTCTGCCCCCCTCCCCTTGAGCACATGCCAGCCATGTCCCTGCTTCCTGATCATTTGACGCGCACCATAGGTTTTACGCTCTATGTTTTATGGCTGGTCGCTTTTCCTATGTCCGGTCCGCTTCTGGAAGGAAGCACGGCGGGCTTGTCTCACTTTCTGTGGCCGCAGGTCATGGGCCTGCTTGCCTGTACCTGGTGCACCCCACGCGTGTGCATTACCGTGCTGCGCATCAGCACCTTGAGCACATCGCTCATCACGCTGCTTTGGCTGCCATTACTCAAGTTTGTCCCGGATACATTTTTGTACGCTGCCCTGGGCCTCGTGTCCGCCCCCCTTTCAATACAAGCGGCACTGCTGCTCAAAGGCTGTCATCACTTCATCGCTGCCGCCGCTACCGGTTTGGTCGCCGGCAATCTTGGTCTGTTGGCACTTGATGCCTTGCCTCTTGATAACGCCGTCAAGCGAGCGCTGCTGGCTGGAATACTGGCGGGTTTCCTGCTCGCCCCGCCCATCGCACGCAGTGTGCTGCACGGAGCTACCCCCTATATTTACCGTTACCTGCCCTTTATTTTTCTTTTCCAGCTATTGAGTGGGCTGATGTACGGGCATTTGCTGCCCAGCTATACGGCAGATGCCCGTTGGCCGGGTAGCGAGTTGCTGTTCTACATAGGCGGCGCGCTGTTGGCCATTCCTTTGCTTCGCCGGCGGCTCGAAATCACCTTGCTGACCGCAGTATGTTGTTCCTTACTGGCATTTTCTTCCCAGCAGACACTCCCTTCGCCCCTGGCTGCGCATGTCTCGCTGTATTGCATGATGTTGGCAGCGGGTTTGGTCGATGTATTTGCCCTTGCATTCGCCCTTTCCTTTACCAACGCTTTGCGCGCCTACGGCTTGACAGCCGCTACGCTGGTTGCCGGAATAGCCGCCGGCCACCATCTGGCAGTTGCCTTCACGCCCGGTAACACCACTTTGAATCTGCTCGCACTGATCACGCTGAATCTGGCGGTCTTCACACTGATTTTGCAGGCAGGCGGTGGACAAACCAATCCATTGCGCCCCCCATCTTCCTTGCCTCAAGGCGATGCTGCGCCAGCAGAAAAAACCGGCGCAGACGCATTGCCGGCAACAGCGATATTCAAGCAAGAGCTTCCTACTTCCTTATCTGCCCTGCTCTCCGAACAGGAGTGTGAGGTTCTCGCCTCGGTGCTGCAGCATCACCCCTATAAGCAGATCGCCCTGCGCATGAATATTTCAGAGTCTTCCGTAAAAACGTATGTGCAGCGTATTTATCGAAAAACGGGGGTATTCAGGCGCAGCCAGCTGCTGGCTATGGTGCATGAGGCAAGCGCTAGCCATACGCCTGACCGCCCGGGGTAATAAGCGCTCAAAGCTGTGCGCAATGCGCGTTGCGGGCTTGCTGCGTGCGTTATCATTGCTTTTTTTCCTGCAGGGAAAATCTACTGACCCGCCATGAGAATTTTGCTTGCCGAAGATGATGAACTGATGGGGAATGCCATTCTCACCAGTTTGCGCAAACTGGATTTTTCCATCGATTGGGCGCATGACGGGCGCGATGTGGAGTCGGCTTTGGCGACCCACGATTACGGCATGCTCATCCTCGACCTGGGTTTGCCGCACGTTGGCGGGTTGGAGATTCTCCAGCGCCAGGCGAAATCGAACAAGCGCGTTCCCGTGCTGGTGATTACCGCGCGCGGTGCGCTGGAGGATCGGGTGGGCGGGCTCAATGCCGGGGCTGATGATTATTTGGTCAAGCCGTTCAGCCTCGACGAGTTGGTGGCCCGCGTTTTTGCCTTGCGTCGACGTAGCCAGGGCTGGGTGAGCAGCGAGCTCGTGCTCGGTGCGCTGAACGTCGATTCGCGGCAACGGCAGGTGCGTCTGAACGGGGAGGAAATTCATCTTTCTGACCGGGAATTTCGTTTGTTGGTGGCGCTGATCGAAGTGCCGGGCAGCGTACTCAGCGTCGCCCAGCTCGAAGAGCGCCTCTACGGCTGGGGGGAAGAAATCGCCAGCAATTCCATCGAAGTTCAGCTGCATCGCCTGCGTAAAAAACTCGGTAAGGAATGGATACGCAATGTGCGTGGCATCGGTTTCAAACTGGTCGATCCTGCGGCATGACCGATCCTGCCTTGCAACTGTGTGCCGATCTGGCGGCGCGCTCCGCCCGCCAAGCTTGGCCGCTCGATGCCACGGCTTACCCCGCAGATTGGGCGCAACCCGTAGACAGCATTAATCGGCTCTTGGCCGATATGGCGCAGCAGCTCGATGCCCATCAACGGTTCATCGCCGAGGCGGCGCATGAATTGCGCACCCCATTGGCGGCGATTCAGCTTTATGCCGATATCGCCACGGCAGAAAACGATCCGCAAACCTGCCAGCAAGCCTTGCGGCATTTGCAAGAAGCCGTCGCGCGCAGCACGCGCTTGTGCCAGCAGCTGTTGGATCACAGCCGCCTGCAAGTTTTGCTGGGTGAAAAACGCCCCTGTGCGGCAATCGATTTGAGCGCACTCGCCCGCGAAGCCGTCATCGCGCACGAGGCATTGGCTTTTCGTCGGCACATCGATCTGGGTTTGCAGGCTCCGGCGAGTACGCCCCTGTGCGGCGATGCGGCGGCACTGAGTACCTTGCTCAACAATTTGCTGAACAATGCCTTGCAGCACGCGCCGGAGCAGAGCGCGGTGGATGTTCGTATCGAATCCTTACCCGGAAGAACCCGGCTTTCGGTGGTCGATCATGGTCCAGGGATTGCTGAAAGCGAATGGCCGCAGGTGTTTCGTCTCTTTTGGCGTGCCTCGGGAAAAAACGGCGGGCACGGCCTGGGTTTGACCATTGTTCAGCACATCGTCAGCCTGCACCGAGGCCGGATTGATCTTGCCCACACCCCCGGCGGCGGCTTGACCGTGCGGGTTGAACTGCCGCAGCAGACATTTTCCGAGGCAGCAATTTCTTAAGTTTTCTTAAGTTATTTGTAAGGCTGACTCGCGGATTATGCAAACCGTTACGCAAATGTAACCGTTCACATCACGCGAGGAGGAAGACTATGTCACAAGATGTATATGCTCGCATACGAGCAAACCCGAAGTACCAGCAGTTGGTCAAGACGCGCAACGGCTATGGCAAGATCATGACCATCATCATGTTCATCGTCTATTACGGCTACACCAGCCTGATCGCCTTTGACAAGGAATTGCTGGCCACCCCCTTGAGCAGTACCGGCGTCACCACGCTGGGCGTGCCCATTGGCATCGGCGTCATCATTTTTACCATTGCCATTACGGCCGTTTATGTTCTGCGCGCCAACGGCGAGTTTGACCGGCTCAAAGCAGAAGTCATCAAGGAGGTGCAGTAATGCGCAATCTGAGTAAATATTTCGGCGCGCTGGCGCTGCTCGCCTTGGCGGGCGGTGCACTGGCTGCCGGCGGCGATCTCGGCCAGGCCGAGAAGCAGGCCACCAACTGGACGGCCATCATCATGTTCGGCGCTTTCGTGGCCGGCACGCTGTGGATCACCAAATGGGCGGCAGCCAAAACCAAATCGGCGGCGGATTTCTACACCGCCGGCGGCGGCATCACCGGTTTCCAGAACGGTCTGGCCATTGCCGGTGACTACATGTCGGCCGCCTCCTTCCTCGGCATTTCCGCCGCGGTCATGGCCAACGGCTACGACGGTCTGATCTACTCGATCGGCTTCTTGGTCGGCTGGCCGGTGATCATGTTCCTGATGGCGGAACGCCTGCGCAACCTCGGCAAATTCACCTTTGCCGACGTCGCCGCCTACCGCTTCAAGCAAACTCCGATCCGCGCCTTTGCCGCTTCCGGCACGCTGATCGTGGTCACCTTCTACCTCATCGCCCAGATGGTCGGTGCCGGTCAGCTGATCAAGCTGCTCTTCGGCCTGGAATACTGGATGGCCGTGGTGCTGGTGGGTATTCTGATGATGGTGTACGTGCTCTTCGGCGGCATGACGGCAACCACCTGGGTGCAGATCATCAAGGCTTGCTTGCTGCTCTCCGGCGTTACCTTCATGGCCTTCATGGTCATGGCGCAGTACGGTTTCAGCCCGGAAGCCCTGTTTGCCAAGGCGGTTGAAGTGAAAACGCAAATTGCTGCCAAGGGTGGCAAGGATGCAGCCGAAGCAGCCAAGGCCGGTCTGGCCATCATGGGCCCCGGCGGCTTCATCAAGGATCCGATTTCCGCCATTTCCTTCGGTATGGCGCTGATGTTCGGTACCGCCGGTCTGCCGCACATCCTGATGCGCTTCTTCACCGTGCCGAACTCGCAAGAGGCACGCAAGTCGGTGATGTGGGCCACCACCTGGATCGGCTACTTCTACATCCTGATCTTCATCATCGGTTTCGGCGCTATTACCATGGTGTTGGGTGATCCGGACGGCAAGTATCTGGATGCCAATGGGACCTTGATCGGCGGTGGCAACATGGCTGCGGTGCACGTTGCCAATGCGGTCGGCGGTAACGTCTTCCTCGGCTTCATCTCGGCCGTGGCCTTCGCCACGATTCTCGCGGTGGTGGCGGGGCTGGCACTTTCCGGCGCCTCGGCCGTGTCGCACGACCTCTATGCGACGGTGTTCAAGAACGGTAACGCCGATTCGGCTTCCGAACTGCGCGTCTCGCGTATCACCACGGCCTGCCTCGGCATCGGCTCGGTGATCCTGGGTATTGCCTTCGAGAAGCAGAACGTCGCGTACATGGTCGGCATGGCCTTCGCCATCGCGGCTTCCGCCAACTTCCCGGTGCTCTTCATGTCGGTGCTGTGGAAAAACTGCACCACCAAGGGTGCCGTGATCGGTGGCTTCCTCGGCCTGATCTCCTCGGTCGGTCTGACCGTGGTATCGCCGGCCATCTGGGAAGCCGTGCTGGGCAATCCGAAGGGTTCCGCACTCTTCCCCTACACCTCGCCGGCGCTCTTCTCGATGACCATTGCCTTCGTCAGCATCTGGCTGTTCTCCATCATGGACAACAGCGAGCAGGCGCAAAAAGAACGCGAGATTTACCCGGATCAGGAAGTCCGTGCCGAAACCGGCATCGGCGCTGCCTCGGCCAGCTCGCACTAAGTTTCGACAAGCAACACCCCGGCCGCTGCGGTGGCCGGGATTACCCAGGGAAAGCTTCGGTTTTCCCTTTTTTTATTCGTTGCCGGCGAACGGTAGACAACAAAAAAGGTGGACGACAAAAAAGCCGCCATCCCGTACAGGATGCGGCCTCTGGGGGCTGCTGCGGTTTATTCGGCGCGGGCTTCTGCCTTGCGCAAAATGTCGTACAACTCGTCCTTCATCGCCAGTTTTTTCTTTTTCAGCACTTCGATTTCATACGGCGTACCCGGTTCAATGTGGGTTTCCATATTCTTGATCTGTTGATCGAGCTCGTTATGTTTGTCAAAGACACTCAGAAAATGACGATCCGTGGTTTTCAGCTGGGTAATGAGGTCGCGGTACTCGGGAAACATGGGGCACTCCTTTTTGCTGTTGATTTCCCGCTCATTTTACATCGGCCGTCGGCGGTAGGTGTAGGAAAACCAAGGCGTAAAAAAACCCGCGCTCGAAAGGCGGGTTTTGTCGTGGTTTTGTCGTATTTGCGGCCAAATTACTTGGCAGCACCTTTCTTGGCGGCAGCACTGGTCGCCGTGGGTTTGGCGGCGCTGGTGGCCTTACCGGCGGCTTCGAGGTTGGCTTCAGCGATGCCGGAGAGTTGTTTGGCGATCGAATTCATTTGGTCGAATGCCTTGGTTGACGCGCCGAGCATGGATTGCATGGCGGCAGCAAAAACATCGCCCCCCACCGGCGTGGCGCTCTTGGCTTTTTCCACGGCACTGTTGGCATTTTTGGTGAACGTGCTGTACTGGGATTCGATGACGGCGGTGACTTCTTTTTGCATGTCGGCCATCAGGTCGTAAATGCTGCGTGAGTAGTCCATCATTTTTTCCATGCCCGGCTGCGCCAGTTCGCTTTGCAGCTTACCCAGGGCATTGGCGTCCTTGGCGGCGAGCATTTGTTGCGTGCTGCTCATGGAGTTGTTGAGGAAATCGCGCGTTGCCGCCATATTCAGGGCAGTGAGGCGTTCCACGCCATTCAGGGCGGTACGCATGAGAGCAGTCATCACTTCGGCATTGGCTTTTTGGGCGCTGGCGAGTTGTTCGAAATTCGGGCTGGACATGGTTGTCTCCTTCTCGGTTACTGTCGTGGAATCAAGTGCGTAGTATAACAAAACCCCCAAAAATATGGGGGTTTTGTTAAACAATGAGAAACACTGTTACTTTTTCTTGGCGCTTGCGGCGGTTGCGCCCACGGCCTTGACCGTTGCATTGGTGGCGGCAGCGACATTGGCTTCGGTGATTTCGGCCACTTGCTTGGCGGCCTTGTTCATGTTGTCGAAGGCCGAATTGGCGGCGGCAATGGCGCTCTTGACGGCGGCAACGGCAACATCGGAACCGGCCGGGGCCGATTTGGCGGCTTGGTCGAGCAGGCCGGCGACCGATTTCTGGAATTCGGCGTATTGCGCTTCGACCATCTTGGACAGTTCTTCTTGCGTTTGCGCGGAAATTTCATAAACGCTGCGCGAGTAAGCGACTGCCTTTTCGACATTCGGCTGGGCCAGCGAGGCCTGAATGGACAGGGCTTCTTGTACGTCCTTGGCACCCATCAGGGCCTTGGCACCGGAAACAGAATCTTCCACCAGCGAACGGGCGGTGTTGAGGTTCAGGGCGGCGATGCGCTCGGCAGAAGCGAGGGCGCTGTTGGCGAGCGACAGCAGGGAATCGACGGTGGCTTTGTTGGCGGCGGCGAATTGTTCCGGGGTCTTGATCATGAGTGTCTCCAAGTAGGCGAAATGAAATGAGGAATCAGGCAGCGCTGCCGGGGTTCGGTCGTAAATTGCTGCGCTGCATCATTTCTGGATTATAGGCAAGGTTTTGCTGCTGTCAAGCCTTTTTTGTGCGCCGCACAAAACAAAATAAAGTCTTGAAAATCAGCGTCCTGCAGGGCCGGGATCAAATTCGGTGGAAATCCCTTGCGCGCCGCGCAATTCCAGCTGTTCGCCGCGTTTTTCGTTGCTTGGTGCGCTGCCTTTGCCCTTCGGCTGGATGATGGCGCGCACCCGGGGCGGCGGTGCGCCTGCCTCGCTTGCCGTGGCGGCATTGGCGAGATATTTTTCATTGAGCGCGTCATACCAGACGTAATCACCGCGCAATTCATCTTCGCCGCTGCGGATCCACGCTTTGTGGAACAGCTCTGCCACTTCACTACGCGTGTCATACTCGATGCGCTCGGCTTCGCCTTCGATGTAATCCTCACGCCCTTCGCGTTTCTGGCGGAAAGTGGCTTTCGCGCCGGGGGCGGCAAAGGCTACGCCTTTCTGGAAACCGTAAGCATCTTCGGTCACCACCACGCGGGCCGCTTTGAGCACCATGGTGCCCTTGGTAATGATGACGTCACCTTCGAGAATCTGGATTTTTTTCAGATCATCGATGGAGATTTTGCTCGCTTCAAGCAGCATGGGTTTGTCGCGGTCGGCTTTTTCAGCCGATGCCGGGGCGGCAAGACAGAGCAGGGTGGCGAGGCAAACGGTAAGGCGCAAAATCATGGCGTGGCTTTCTGGGCAACGTAGCGGCCACTGACCTTCGCCAGCAGGGAGAAGGTTTGTGCCGTGTTGTCGATGCGCGCTCCGGTTCCCTCGAGTTCCGAAGCGCCTAAGGTCATGTGAACGTGCTCCTCGGTGCTCGCCAGGCCGGCATCCGGCAAGACGGTGAGGTTGCTGGTGCGGGCGTGCATGGCCTGATTGACCGGGCTGGCAGCGCGATCAATATCGACCTGTCCCGGGAAAAATACGGTTTCTCCTTTGGCGCTGACCTGGGCGTGTTTTCCGAGCAGGGTCAAGGGGGCTCCGGTCGGACGATAAAGCGTGATGTGCGGGGTCGTCACCTCGGTGCTGTCGTCATCCGGATAATGCACCAGGTGCGGTGCTTTGAGCCGGTAGCGCAGTGCGCCTTGCGCATCCAGGCGGCGAATCTCGAAGTCGTCGACCAAGGTATCCGGCTGATGTTCCTTGCGCCAGTCGGGGCGGCTTGTTGGCGGCGTGAGGCGGGCGTCCAGCCAATAGGTCAGCGCCGCCACCAAAGCAAGGAGGGCAATCAGAAAGAGTTGGCCGCTATGAGGTTTCAGCATGGGCGCAGGTAAAAACGAGAAGGCATCAGATCACTTTGGCGGCAAATAGATCATGCATATTGAGCGCGCCGCACAAGACGCCGTCCTCTGTGCACACCAGCAAGCCGTTGATGCGCCGCCCCTCCATGATTTCTACCGCCTCTACCGCCAGACGGTCGGGATGGATGCTGGCTGGCTGCGGGTGCATCAGCTCGCCAATGGTTTTGCCGCGTAGCTCAAGGCCTTGCGCAAAGGCGCGGCGCAGGTCGCCGTCGGTAAAAATCCCCAAGGGGCGTTGCGCGGCATCGACAATGGCGACAAAACCCAGGCCGCCGGCCGACAAGGTGACAATGGCGTCGCCCAAGGGGGCCGTGGCGTGAATCTGCGGCACGGCGTCGCCCGCGCGCATCACATCGCGCACATGGGTGAGCAGGCGTCGCCCCAGAGCGCCGCCGGGGTGTGAGCGGGCAAAATCTTCTGCGCCAAAGCCGCGTGCATCGAGCAAAGCCACGGCCAGCGCATCGCCCAAGGCCAGGGCGGCGGTGGTGCTCGCCGTGGGGGCGAGATTGAGCGGGCAGGCTTCCTGGGCGACACCGGCATCGAGGTGTACATCGGCCTCGCGCGCCAAGGTGGACGTCGCCACGCCGGTCAGCGCGATCAGGCGTGCGCCCTGGCGTTTGAGCGAGGGCAAGATGTTGAGCAGCTCATCCGATTCGCCGGAATTGGAGAGCGCCAGAAACACGTCGTCACGGGTAATCATGCCCAAATCGCCGTGGCTGGCTTCTGCCGGATGCACGAAATAGGCCGGTGTGCCGGTGCTGGCCAGGGTGGCGGCAATTTTACGGGCCACATGCCCTGATTTGCCCATGCCGCTGACGATGACCCGGCCCCGGCTCAATAATATGCATTCGACGGCGCGGGAAAATGCCTCGTCGATGCGTGTTTTCAGGGCAAGAATGGCGGCCGCCTCGATGTCCAGCGTCTGCCGTCCCAGCAGTTGGGCGCGTTGGGCGGAAAATTCGGTGTAGGACGGTGTTGGTTTCATGACAAGTCAGCGGTTATCATCGCCCGAGTATACCTGACTTCAAGAAGCCCGCTTTGAGCGCACTGTCCCTCGTTTTACTCCTTTTGGGTGCCTCGGTTTTTGCCGTGGTGCTGTTTCGCCGCTTCAATCTGCCGCCGGTGCTGGGTTATCTCGCGGTGGGCAGCATCATCGGCCCACACGCCTTGAATCTGATGACGGATATCAAGCGTTTGTCGGCGCTGGCTGAATTTGGCGTGGTTTTTTTGATGTTCTCCATCGGCCTGGAGTTTTCGCTCTCGAAGCTGCATACGATGAAGCGCATCGTCTTCGGCTTGGGCTTGCTGCAGGTTGTCGTGACCATGCTGGCGGGCATGGGGCTGACGTTGTTGTTCGGCTTTGGCTGGCAGTTGGGCATCGCCCTGGGCGCGGTGTTTGCCATGTCGTCCACCGCCGTGCTGACCAAACTGCTGGCCGAGCGCATGGAGTTGGACGCCGTGCATGGCCGCCAGGTGATCGGCGTTTTGCTCTTTCAGGATTTGGCCGTCGTGCCGCTGTTGGTGCTGTTGCCGGCCTTGACGCAACCGCCGGAAAAGCTTGCGATGCTGATGGGCGTGGCGATACTCAAAGCCATTGCCGTACTCGCTCTGATTCTGGTTTTTGGCCAGAAATTGATGCGCAAGTGGTTCCATCTGGTGGCGCGCGCCAAATCGGCGGAAGTGTTCGTGCTCAATGTGCTTTTGATTACGCTCGCCATGGCCACCGTCACGGAGCTGGCTGGCTTGTCGCTGGCGCTCGGTGCTTTTGTCGCCGGCATGCTGATTGCCGAAACCGAATTCCGGCTGCAGGTGGAAGAAGACATCAAGCCTTTTCGCGATGTGTTGATGGGACTTTTCTTCGTCACCATCGGCGTCAAGCTCGATCTGCATATTCTCATCGACCTGTGGTGGCAGGTTTTGCTGGTGCTACTGCTGCTCTTCGCTGTCAAGGCGCTGGTCGTCGGCGTGCTCGCCTGGCGCTCTGGCACTTCACCCGGCAATTCGGTGCGCTCGGCGCTGTGGCTGTGTGCGGGCGGTGAATTCGGTTTCGTCTTGCTCGGTGAAATCGTGCGTCTGCCCAAGGGTGTGGAACAGGTGGCGCTGACCGCGCTCGTGCTCTCCATGTTGCTCGCGCCGTTCATCGTGCAGTATTCAGAGCGTTTGGTGCTGCGTTTCGTGGCCAGCGAATGGCTGACCCGTTCCATGCAACTGACCCAGATTGCCGCGCAATCGATGAACTCCGAGAAGCACGCCATCCTTTGCGGTTTTGGCCGCAACGGCCAGTACATGGCGCGTTTTCTGGCGGAGGAAGGGGTGCAGAGCATTGCGCTTGACCTCGATCCGGACCGCGTGCGCGAGGCCGCCGCCGGCGGGGAAAGCGTGGTCTTTGGCGATGCCGGACGCAAGGAAGCCTTGCTGGCGGCTGGTTTGCAGCGGGCAAGCGTGGTCATCGTGACGGTGAGTGACACCGCTTTATCGGAAAAAGTGCTGCACCATGTTCAGCTTTTGCGCCCGGAACTGCCGGTCGTGGTGCGTACTGCCGACGAAAAAGACATGGCCCGCCTGACCCGCGCCGGGGCCGCCGAAGTGGTGCCGGAAACCCTGGAAGCCAGCCTGATGATCGCCTCGCACGCCCTGGCGCTGGTTGGCGTGCCGATCAATCGGGTGCTGAAACGGGTGCGCCAGGTGCGTACCCAGCGCTACCGTCTGCTGCGCGGTTTTTATCGCGGCATGAGTGACCGCGACGACGAAAGCGGCGAACAGCCCCGTCTGCATTCGGTCTGGCTCAACGCCGGGGCCTGGGGCATCGGGCATCACCTGCACGAATTGCAGCTCGAAAGCCTGGGTTGTGAAGTCACTGCAATTCGCCGGCGCGGCATCCGGGCGGTAGAACCGGCACCGGATACCTTGCTCGAAGAAGGCGATATCGCCGTCCTCTTAGGCGAGCCCGCCACCGTGGCCGCCGCTGAAGAGCGCTTGCTGCGCGGCCTGTCAGAGGATTTTGCATAGGGTGTATACGGTGCTTTCTTCTGTGTCGTAGGTTGGCAGGGGAGTGCTGAAGACAACTGTTTCTCCTGTCTTGAAGATGCGTAAGCGCCCCTTGTCGAGTTTGCCGTCATCTTGATGGGTGTCGATGATTTCCGTGAATTTTCGCGGTAAACCCTGCGCACAAAGGAGCAGGCTGCCACTCTCCCCTTGTATGCTGAAGATGCCCCCCGCGCCATGTTGTGGCGCGCTCGTGCTCTCCGGGTCGCCGTGCAGCAAGCCGGCGTAACGCAAGTGGTTCCAGAAAGCGAGGCTTTCATCATCGCTGCTGCCGCTGGTGATTTTTCCGTCACCGTTGCCGCCTTTGGCTTTCCAGCGCGTCGCGCCTGGGTCATCCCCCGGTAAGGCCTTGTAACGGTCCTGATAGGCGTAGACCGCTGCGGCGATACCGTCCATGTCCTTTTCGATATTGCGAATCTTGGCCTCGTTGATCATCTCCTGCCCCTTGAGCACCCCGCCCAGGAGCAAGCCGATGATGACCAGAACGATGGAAATTTCGATCAGGGTAAAACCACGTTGTCTAGAAAACATTTTGCTCTCCTCGTGAAAAATACGGTTGCTCGCCTCAAGGCAGACGCCCGGCGTGAATCAGGCGTAGTTTCAAAACGGTCGGACTGAGCCAGCGCACCAGGTCGTCGTACTCCGGAGTGGGCAGATGGTCGACAAAACTGCGGCTGGCTTTGCCGTTGTCGATTTCATCCGGACTTCCCCCGCCTCGGCGCGGCGCATCCGGACGCCAGGCCTGTTGCCCGTTGCGCCCGTGGCTGACGAGCAGTGCCGGCAGCTGGCTGGCCAGGCGCGCGCCGCCCGATGCACTAAAAACCTCGGCCCCGCCTTCGCTGTCCAAGCGAAAACCTGCTCCCGCGCCCACGGGTGGCGCAGTGGTGAAATTTTTATCCGCGAAATAGCTGATGTAGTTCCCCCAGGGGTCAAGCGCCGCCAAGCCCAGGGTTTGCCAGGGCAGTACACCGTATTCTCGCGGGCAAGCCGCCGCGCCAGCCTGCGCGTCGCTCGTCGGCAAGGCGGGGTCGGCCGGGCAGGGTAAATGGCCATAGACCACGGCGTGGGCGTAGAGGGCTTCGATCGCCTGTTCGAGTTGTTGCGCCGCGCGTAAGTCTTCTTGCTGCTGGCGCTGCCCGCCGGCCAATGGCAGCAGGCTGCCCGCCAGCAGCGCAAATACGATGAGCACGATGCTCAATTCGATCAGGGAAAAGCCATGCGCACGCTGACTTGCCATGCGGCGGGAATCAATAGGCGATCTGGTCATTGCCTTCTGCCGCTTCGCGCCAATACAGCAGGCTCTCGTCTGTCTCACTTGCTGTGCCATGTTGTCCCTCCAGATAGTCAGCCCATGTTTGTCCCGGTCTTTGTTGTCCGGGAAGCGCCGCGCCGCCGGCAATGACGAGCCGCGCCACCGGGCCAAGGCCGGCCACCTGCGGCCCTTTGGCTTGGCCGTCTGGGTTGCTCGTCGGCTCCCCGCCGGCAGGTGGGGCGAAGTGATAGAACACGCTCTCCGTCCAGTGGTTTTTCGCCCACCAATCATTTTCATGGCTTAGAAAATCGCAGGCCGCTGCGCCCCACAGGGTCGGCCAGCGCGCGGCGGCGCTACTTTCGCCCGCCGGGCTAAGTGTTTGCAGTGCATGGGCCAGGGGTGAAAGCGGCAGATCGGCTTTGGCGCAGTCGGAGGGCAGGAGGCTTTCTGCTTGCGTCAGCCGTGCTTGCAATGCCGCCAGCGGTATCTGCCAGGCTGCGCAGTGTGCCTGCAGCGCGGCGCGTGCTTCGCTGGTCGGCGTGGCGGATGAAAGCGCGTTTTCCTGTTGCGCCAAGGCCTGACGCCACGCCGCACTGGCCAGCCCGCCCGCGTCAACTTCGGCGCGCAGCGCTTGATAGGTCGTCGCCAGATTTTTGCCGTGGGCTTGCGCACTGGTCAAACATGTCTCGCTGTGCTGCAGGGCACGCGTTTGCATGCGCTGTGTCGCCTGTAAAAGATTTTTGGCGCGGTGGCACGCGGCCACGCGTGCCTCCGGCAAGACCGCCTGCTGGAGAATGGCGGCACTGGCCGTGGCCAACTGCGTCAGACTGGCGATTTCCTGCGTCGCCGGCACGCGCCCTCGATTGCGCCCGCTTTCACCGTGTTGTCCGGCGGAGTTTAGCGGTGCCGCCCAGGGGAGTTCGCCGGCACTGTACTGGGCATGCGCATGCAGACAACGCAGTACGCTGCCGATGACGCGCCGTTCTACGGCACGCATGATTTCGCTGCGGCGTATCGGGTACAGACGGTCGTTACTGTGCGCCGCTAAAACGAACTGGCGCACGCTGCCTGGCGGGCTGAGCGTGAGCTCTATCTCGTCGGCCAGGGTTTTTCCCGGGCGTTGCTGTCCGGGTAGTGCCGGGCCGGGGGCGATGAGCAGGGCGGCGATGGGGTCGGTAGTATCAAGATCATTTGCCCCGGGTATTCCCGGTGTTGCCTCGCTCAAAGCAGTGGGATGGTCGCTGTTGAGTGGGTAATTGGCGTCGCTGTCTTGCATGCCGGGTGCGATCAAATACCGCCAAGGGGTGAATGAACGGTCCAGCGGCGCGCTGATTTTCAGGGTGCTCCAGGGGAGGCCGGCCAGGAGTTGTGGGCAACTCTGCCCGGCGAGCAAAGGCGCAACACCGTCCACGCTGGGGCAGGGCAGGCTTCCGGGGCGATTGTTGTCATTCACCGCACGCGCAATCAGCGCTTCGCGCAGCTGGGCAAATTGCCGGCGCTCTTGTGCCAAATAGGCCAATTCGCCGCCTGGTAGACGGATGCTGGCGAGTGCCAAGGTCAGGCTCAGCGCCCCCAGCAACAAGAGTGCGAGCAGAGTTTGTCCGCTTTCCGAGGCTCTCATGGCGTTGGCTCGCGATGAATGCGTAAACTCCCCGCCGGCAACAGGGGCTGCTGCGGGCTGTCGCCCACGGCCAAGGCGGCATTGGGCGCTGTTTCTGCTGCGCCTTCTCGCCATTCTTGAATGGTGCCGCGCGCCCCGCTGACTCGCCCTTCAAGGCGCGGCGCAGGCGGACTTTCTTTTTCTGGCAATTCCGCGATCGGCGTAACGGGTTCTGGAGCGGGCGCTTCTGCTTGCTGTGGCGCAGAAGGGAGCGGTGGCGGGAGGGGCTGCGCAACGGGTCGCCAACTCTGCGCCCAGACCGTTGCCGTGAGCGCAGCGCACATTCCCAAAGCACCCAACAGAGCAACGCGTGTGCGCCGGCGCGCCCGCGTCAGCTGTTCCGGGCGGGCGAATTGTTGCTTTGGCCAGCGCCGCCGCTGGGTCAGTAGCGGCCGCAAGCTCTGCGCAGTGGCGGGTAAAGGGGTGAGGCCTTCCGGCAAAAGCAGCGTCTGACGCCAGGCGGTGCTGCCCAAAAGCAGCAGGGGCAAATCCTTGTGACGCGTACGCGCCATAAACTGGCGGATCTCGTGCCGGTAATCCTCTGTGGCGGTGATCAACTGGCTGGCACGCACGCTACCCTCGGCGATCAAGCTGCAGCGTACATACGGCCCATGCTCACTGAGCAAAAGATGCGCCCCTTTGTGCCAATCGGTCGGTAGCAACTGCACCAGGCTGTATATGCCGAGCAAGGCTGCGCCGCTTTCGTTAAAGGCGGCTAAAACCTGACGCAAGACCGGTGTTTCGCTCAAAGCCAACCAGCTGACATCGCTCTTTACGCCCTGTCGGGCTTGCGGGGCGACGCTACGCCAAGGCGTCTCGGGAAAAAGACGCTGCAAACGGCTGGCCATGAACAATGCCGCGCTGCCGCGCAGTGCCGTGGGCAGCGTTTCCGGGACGATCTGCTCGCGGCTTTGGTTAATCACCAAACGGTAGTTGCGGCCTATCTCTGCGCGCAGATAGGCGGCCAGTTCAGCCAGCGGCAGCGCTTGCGCCGCCAGCCCCTGCCAGACGAAGAGCTGCTCTTCTTCGAGATAAAGGCAGCGCCAGGGCCACATCACAGTGCCTTGCCGATCAATGCATACAAAGGCTGTAGGGTCGCCAGTACCACCCAGCCGAGAAAAATGCCGACCAGCAGGGTCAATGCCGGTTCGATCAAGAGGTGCACGCGCGCCATGGCCGCGCAGGCCGTGGCGTCATAGTGTTCGGCGAGGTGGCGCAGGCTGTGTTCGAGCTGCCCGGTTTTTTCGCCGGCGCGCAAAAGCTGCAGAAAGAAGGCCGGAAACAGCGCCGAATTTCCCCCCGCAGACAGCCCGCGCTCTGCTTGGGTAAAAGCCAGGCTCAGGCCTTGGCCCTCCTGCACGGCGTCCTGAATCGCCGTGAGATTTTCTGCCAAGACCCGGTTGCGGCAACTCGCCGCGCAGCAGCCCAAGGCTTGCGCCAGCGGAATGCCTGCGGCGTACAACAGGCCCAAAAGGTCTGCCAGTTGCGCCAAGTGCAGGGCTTGGGTGATGCGTCCGAACAAAGGCCAGCGCCACTGAGCGCGCGCTAGCAGATAGGGTAGTTGCGGCAGGTAACGCGGCGCAGTGAAAAACAACACCAGGATGGCAAGTGGCAACAAAAGAAAAAATTTGCCGTAGTCACGTACCCAGCCTGCCACGGCAAATAGCGCGCGGCTATGCCAGGGCAGGGTTTGTGCGCTGGCGTGCAAAAAAACCTCGATTTGCGGCACCAGAAACAGCAGAAGAAAAAGGCAGGCCGCCCCGGCCACCCCGCCGGCCAGGCAGGGGTAGAGCAGGGCGCGCCGCGTCTCTTGACGCCAGCGCGCGCTGCGCTGCAGAGCTTCGCTCAAGCGCTGCATCAATTCCGGCAAGCTGCCGCTGTGCTCGCCAGCGGCGATGGTTTCTGCGACATAGGCTTGCTCAGGGCGCAAGAGCGGTCGTAAGGCCTGCGACACCGCCTGTCCGTTCTCTACCGCCTGCGCCAAATTTTGCCCCAACTGGCGCAGTGCGGGCGTTTCGGCATGTTCGGCCAAATCCTGCAAGGCTTCACTCAGGTGCAAACCGGCGCGTAAATAATGCGCCAGATGCTGCGTCAAGCCGTGTACATCCTCCGCCGTCAAACCTGTGCTAGGGCTCCGGCCACCGAACCAGCAACGGCGCAGACGCAGCGGGTCGAGCCCGCGCGCGGCAAGCATGGCGCACAATACCGCCCGTCCGGCGGCTTCTTGCCGCCCGCGCACGAGCTGGCCCTGGGGGTCGAGTGCGAGATACTCAAAGTGCATTATCCGCAGCCTTTTCTGGTGGCAGCATTTGTGTTTGTGTTTGCGTCAGGTCGAGCATGCGCGCCATTTCTTCGAGGCTGGTGCTGCCGCGTGCAATTTCAGCTTGCGCGGCTTCTGCCAAGCTAACGAAGCCTTGCGCGCGTGCTGCGCTGAAAATTTGCGCCGGACTCGCATCGGCCGCCAGCAAGGCATCGAGCGCTGGCGTGACGGGCAAAATCTCCAGCAAGGCGCGCCGCCCCCGGTAACCGCTGTGCCGGCATAAAGAGCAGGCCTTGGGCGTGGCGTTTGGCTGCGTTTGACAGGCGCAGTGCGTGCGAAACAGGCGCTGGGCGATGATGCCGACCAGGTTGCCGTGCAGTTGGCGTAAATCGACACCAAGTTCATGCAGGCGGGAAAACACCGAAAAAGCGCTACCGGCGTGCAAGGTGGCGCAGACCAGATGTCCGGTGAGGGCGGCACGCAAGGCCATGCGGGCAGTTTCGGCGTCGCGGATTTCGCCGATCAAAATCACGTCCGGGTCTTGCCGCAATACGGCGCGCACGCCGTCGGCAAAATTCGCCTTGGCGTTGTCGGTCAAGGACACCTGACGCAGCAGGGGGAGCTGGTATTCCACCGGGTCTTCCAGCGTCATCACGTGAATGCCTTCGTGATTGATCGCCTGGATCATGGCGTACAAGGTGGAGGTTTTGCCGCTGCCGGTCGGCCCGCTCACCAGCAAAAGGCCGCTGGGACGAGCGAGCATCTGGCGCAACATGGCCAGTTGTTCGGCGGGGAGTTGCATGGCTTCCAAAGACAAGACGCCGCGCTGGCGCTCGAGAATGCGCAGCACGATGTTTTCGCCATGCAAGGTCGGCTGGCAAGCGGCGCGAAAATCGATCTGCCGCCCCAAAATGTTCTGACTAAAATGCCCATCCTGGGCCAGCCGGTTTTCAGCGATATTCATGCCGGCCAGAATTTTCAAGCGTCCCGCCAACGCGGGCCATAAAGACAAATGCACGAGACGCACCGTGTGCAAGATGCCATCGATGCGGTAACGGATGCGCACACAGGCGCGCTCCGGCGCGAAATGCACGTCAGAAGCCCCCTGGCGTACGGCATCTTGCAAAAACGCCGCGACCAGCCGCACGGGCGCGGCTTCTGCCGGCGGATAGGCCGCCTGTGCCGCCGGGTTGGCGCAGTCATCGAGCAAGGCGTCGATTTCGCCAGGGGGCGGATAGTGCCGGCTGATCGCCTGGGCGATTTCGTCGGTGCCCGCCAAAAACACCGTGCAGCGCATTCCCGGTGGGCAGGCCGCTTCACCCGCGCTGCGCGCTTGCGGATCCTCCGGGAAAGCCATGGCCAGTGAAAAAGTCTGTGTCACCGGATCGACGGCCAGCGGCAAAAGATGGTGGCGGCGCGCCAAGGGTTCGGCGATCAAGGCCATGGCTTGCGCGCTCGGAATCTGTGTTGCCGCCGCAAAGCGCGCATAGGCCAGTTGCTCGGCCAGTACGTCTTGCACACAGCTTTCATCGGCAAAACCCAGTTCGGCCAGCAGGCAGCCGAGCGGGCGGGTTTCTGCCTGTTGTTCCTGCAAGGCAATGCGTAGCTGGTCGGAGGAAATCATCCCCTGGTGCAACAAGCGCTCACCCAGTAGCCAGCGTGCGTTCATGGCCAGGCCTCGTGCGGCGATGCCTGGCCCGGCAGGCGAAAAGGCTGCCCGTGTGCAGGCGCATCGAGAAAGGCCGGGTCGGGCAAGTGACGGGAGTAAGCCGCATAGTCACCCGCCAACCCAGGTTCGCGCACCACCACCGGGCGCAGAAAAATCACCAGTTCCGTTTTTTGCGTGCGGTTGTTGCGATTGTTGAATACTTCGCCGGCCAGCGGCAGTTGCCCCAGGCCGGGTAGACGCGCCGTCTGGTAGTCGATGCGATCTTCCATCAAGCCGCCCAGGACGGCGATTTGCCCATTGGCGACGCGCATGACCGATTCGATTTCCCGCGTCCGTATCATCGGCACGAGGTTTTCGATGCCGTTTTTGCGCAACTCCGGATTCGGGTCCGGCACTTCGCGGCTGATGCTGGTGATGCTTGGGCGGATATTGAGAATCACCGAATCGTCCGCGGCGATTTGCGGCGTCACCCCCATCACCAAGCCGACCGCCACCGTCTGCGGCGTCGTGGTGTAAGTGACTGTGGTGCCGACATTGGCCGTGCTCGTGGTGTCGGCTTTGACGTTGAAATAAACGTAGTTCTCCACCACTTTCAACAAGGCCGCTTGGTTGTTGAGCACCGACAAACGCGGGCTGGACAAAACCTTGCTGGTGCCAAAGCGCTGTAACAAATTGATCAGGGCGCGCGGATTGTCGCCCCGCGTGTAGCGCAGATTGACCGCGTTTTTCAAAGGGTTGCCGGCGTATTCAAAAACCCCGCCGCGCACCAGCGAAGTCCAGTCTATGCCCTGTTCGTAGCCTTCGTTCAGGCTGACTTCGACGATGCTCGCTTCGATCAAAACCTGCCGCCGCACGGCACCGCTCATTTGGGCGATCAGGCGTGCAATTTGGCGCTGCTGCGCTTGCGTGGCAAATACCGAAACCAGCCCCGCCTCAGGGTGTACGGCAAGCCGTTGCGGTGCGCCTGGCACCGCCTTCTTGCCAGCATTTTCTTCTTGCAAAACGTGGGCGATGCTTTTTTCCAGCTTTTCCCAAAAACGATGCTGTGTGGTGTTTTCGATACGCGTCGAGGAGAGGTTGTCGTTGGTTTTTTCGCCGTTCTGCAAAGTGCCGATCTGCATGTTGTTGGCCACCGTGGTGCTGACGCTGCGCCCCAAATTGACGTAATCGACCGGGTAATGCTGCAGATAGGGCGCATCCGGCACGACCAAAAGGCTGTGGGCGAGAAATTCATAACGCAGCGGTACCTGGCGCGCGATGCGTTCGAGCAATTCCAGCAGTGGGCGGCGCTGGGCATTGAGCGTTACATTGCCCGTGACCTGCGGCGCAATATCGATTTCCAGGCGGGCATCGCGAGCCAGTACGAAAAGCAAGTCGCGCACCGGCACATCGCGCACGCTGACGCTGTAGGTTTCTGCCGGCCAGCTAAAAGGCGCTGCCGGCGCGCGGGGTGTTTCCTCCGTCGACGGCATCGGGTCTGCCTCCGGCTGGGCCTGGGCGGGCGCCTGCAAATGCGCCGCCAGATCCGGGCGCGGCGCGGGTTGGCTGCAAGCGGCCAGAATCAGCAACAGGAAAGCGAAGGAAAACATCGATTGGCGCATATCGTTTATGCAAATGACAATATGCGTACCGTAGCAGGAAATTATTTGTTTGTCATTATTTTGTGTCGTGTTTTACGCCTTTACGCCAAAATATCTGCAACAGCCGACGTTTTGCCTCGGCGCCTATGCCGCAGGCAAAATACACGGCGGCGCACGCCGGGGCTTTTCTGAGTTCTGATAGAATCCGCCCTTCAAATTCGGGGGGCATGTTTTGCTAGACGACAGCCTGGTGAATATCCAGGATCTTCACTTCAGTTACGGCGAGCGGCCCTTGTTGCAAGGGATCAATATGCGCATCCCGCGCGGCAAGGTGGTGGCCATCATGGGCGGCTCCGGCTGCGGTAAAACCACGCTGCTGCGTTGTATCGGCGGTCAGTTGCGGCCGACCGGCGGCAGCGTGCGCCTGGGCGAACACGTCGTCAGCCAAATGTCGGAAGCCCAGCTCTATCGTCTGCGCCGGCAAATGGGCATGTTGTTTCAATTTGGCGCGCTCTTCACCGATTTGTCAGTCTTCGAGAACGTCGCTTTTCCCCTGCGGGAACACACCGATCTGCCGGAAAGCATGATCCGCGACCTCGTCTTGATGAAGCTTGAAGCGGTGGGGCTGCGCGGCGCGCATCATCTGATGCCGACGGCGCTCTCCGGCGGCATGGCGCGGCGGGTGGCCCTGGCGCGGGCGGTCGCGCTTGATCCGGCTTTGATCATGTACGACGAGCCGTTCACCGGCCTCGATCCCATTGCGCTCGGCGTTATCGGCCGCCTGATTCGTACGCTGAATGATGCCCTGGGCGCGACCTCCATCATGGTCACGCACGACGTGCAAGAGTCGCTCCTGATGGTCGATTACATTTATTTCCTCAACGGTGGGCGAGTCGTCGCCGAAGGCACGCCGGATGAAATTCGCGCTTCGCGCGATCCTTTCGTGCACCAGTTCGTTTATGCCGAGGCCGACGGCCCGGTGGCGTTTGACTATCCCGCACCCTCGGCGGCGGAGGATTTCCTTGGGGCGGCGCATGTTTAAACCGCTCGACTGGATCCGCAAACTGGGCCACGGCGCAGTAGAAAAAATCTGGCAACTGGGTTTCGCCGCGCGTTTCTTTTTTGCCATTTTGCGCCATTCCGGCACCGCTTTTCGTCGCCTGCCGCTGACCTTGCGCGAGATTTACTTCAGCGGCGTGCTCTCCTTGCTGATCATCCTCGTTTCCGGGCTTTTCGTCGGCCTGGTGCTCGGTCTGCAGGGCTTTGAAACCTTGCAGCGCTTTGGTTCGACGGAAGCGCTCGGCATTCTGGTCGCCCTCTCGCTGGTGCGTGAATTGGGCCCGGTGGTGGCAGGTTTGTTGTTCGCTTCGCGCGCCGGTTCGTCGATCACCGCTGAAATCGGTTTGATGAAAACCACCGAGCAGTTAAAAGCCATGGACATGATGGCGGTCAATCCCATCGCCCGCGTCGTCGCGCCGCGTTTTTGGGGCGGCGTCATCGCCATGCCGCTTCTTGCAGCAATGTTTTCGGCGATGGGCGTTTTTGGCGGCTGGTTGATCGGCGTGGTTCTCATCGGCGTGGACGACGGCGCTTTCTGGTCACAAATGCAGTCCAGCGTCGATTTTCGTTACGACATTGTCAATGGCATCATCAAGAGCGTGGTCTTTGGCTTTGCCGTATCCTTGATTGCCGTTTTTGAAGGCTATGACGCGCAACCCACCGCCGAAGGCGTGTCGCGGGCGATTACGCGCACCGTGGTGACCTCTGCCATGACCATACTGGCGCTGGATTTCGTTCTCACTTCGTTCATGTTCCGGGGGACTTCGTGAACCGTACTGTTCTTGACCTGTGGGTCGGTTTTTTTGTTGCACTGGGCATGGCCGCAGTGTTGTTTTTGGCGCTCAAAGTGGGAAATCTATCAGCGGCGCATTTGTCCGAGACTTACACCCTGGAAGCGCGCTTTGATAACATCGGCGGCCTGAAGGTGCGTGGCCCGGTGCGTAGCGCAGGTGTTCTGGTAGGGCGGATTACCCATATCCGTTTTGATCCGGAAAGTTATGACGCAGTGGTCACGATGCAGATCGACGGACGCTACCACTTCCCGCGCGACACCTTCGCTTCGATTTTTACGGCAGGCTTGTTGGGTGAGCAATACATCGGTTTTGATGCGGGCGGCGATGAAAAAATGCTGCAAGCCGGCGAAACCATCCGCAAAACCCAATCGGCCGTCGTGCTGGAAAAACTGATCAGTCAATTTCTCTTCAACAAGGCAGCCGAGGGGCAAGACGCTAAATGAAGACCAACCACCCCACCCCGGGTTTGCTGTCCCGCCTGCTCGTTTTGGCTAGCGCCCTGGCCCTGTCGAGCGGCCTGTGTGGCGCAGCGGAAAACCCGCACGACCCCTACGAAAATTTCAATCGCACGATGTATTCGGTGAATAAGACGCTGGATACCTACGTCACCCGCCCCGTTGCCCAGGCCTACGATGCCGCCGTGCCGCTGCCGGCCAAGGCAGGTGTCGGCAATTTCTTTGGCAACGTCGGAGAGGTCTGGATTAGCGCCAACAGCCTCATGCAAGGTAAAGCGGGTGATGCTGGCGACAGCGTGGCGCGTTTTCTCGTTAACTCCACCGTCGGTATTTTTGGTTTGTTCGACGTCGCCAGCGAGCTGGGCATCGAGCGGCACAACGAAGACCTGGGGCAAACCTTTGCCGTGTGGGGCGTGAAAGAAAGCAACTATCTGTTTTTGCCGGTCATCGGCCCGCGTACGCTGCGTGACGCCGGCGGCTGGGCGATTGAGTTTTTTACCGATCCGCTGATGGGTATCAAGAACTATCACACCCGCTACGGCGCGGTGACGCTGCGCTTTGTCGACGTGCGCGCCGGCTTGCTGCCGGCCGATAAAATTGTCGAAGAAGCCGCCATCGACGAATACGCCTATGTCCGCGACGCTTACCTGCAGCGCCGCCAGAACCTGATTTACGACGGCCGCCCGCCGCGTCTGGAAGATTGATCGAGAACGCCAACCATGATGAAACGCTTGCTCACTTTTTGCGCCGCCGCGCTCTTTGCCGCCCAGGTGTTTTCCGCGGAGGCCCCCGACGCCCTCGTCACCCGGGTGTCTACCGAGGTGCTGGAGATCGTCAAGAAAGACGAGTCCATTCGTAACGGCGACATTCAGAAAATTACCGCCCTGGTCGATGCCAAGGTGTTGCCGCACTTCGATTTTCAGCGCATGACGGCGCTCGCCGTCGGGCGCGACTGGCGTAGCGCCAACGCTGAGCAGAAAAAACGTCTCACCGAAGAGTTCAAAGCCCTGCTCGTGCGCACCTACGCTAACGCGGTGAGCAGTTACAGCAACCAGAAACTCGTCGTTAAACCCTTGAAGATGAAGGCTGGCGAGAGCGAAGTTTTGGTGCGCAGCGAAATTCAGCAACCAGGCGCGCAGCCGGTGCAGCTCGATTACTGGCTGGAATTGCAGGGCGAAAGCTGGAAAGTCTTCGATGTCGTGGTCGCCGGTATCAGCCTGGTGACCAATTATCGTGAGCAATTCGCCAAAGAAGTGCGCGAACACGGGATCGACGGCTTGATCGGCGTTTTGGTCAGCAAAAACAAATCCCTGGAAAGTGGCGCGGCAAAAACGGCGCGCAAATAATGGCGCACTCCGGTGAAACATTTCGCATTCAAGGCGCGATGCGTCTGGAGCAAGCCAAGCAACTTTTGGCTGACGGCGAACAGGGGATCAAAAACGGCGTGCGCCACTTCGATCTGGCGGCAGTAGAAGCGATCGATTCTTCCGCGCTGGCCGTGCTGCTGGGCTGGCGACGGCAGGCCGAAGAGCAAAAACTGCCCATTCGTTTTACCGGTGCCCCCGCCAATATCCGCGCCCTGGCCGAGCTCTACGGTTTGTCCGAGCTGCTGTTCGCTGCTTGAACGCGGCACCTCTATGTCGCAAGCCGCTGTTTCTTTCGTTGACGTGCGCAAGGCTTTTGGACGCCTGCAAGCCCTGGCCGGCATTTCGCTCGACATTGCGCCGGGAGAATTCTTCGGCCTGCTCGGCCCCAACGGTGCCGGTAAAACCACGCTTATTTCCTGTCTGGCCGGCCTGACCCGGCCTGACCACGGCAAGATCAGCGTACTCGGTTGCGATGTGGTTCGGGATTTTCGTGCTGCCCGCCGTCTGCTGGGCATCGTGCCGCAAGAACTGGTGTTCGATCCGTTTTTCAATGTGCGCGAAACCCTGCGCATCCAATCCGGTTATTTTGGTTTGCGCCACAACGATGACTGGATCGATGAAATCCTGCACCACCTCGATCTCACCAGCAAGGCCGAGGTCAACATGCGCCGTCTCTCTGGCGGCATGAAACGCCGGGTACTGGTGGCGCAGGCGCTGGTGCACAAACCACCGGTGATCGTGCTCGACGAACCTACCGCCGGGGTCGATGTGGAATTACGCCAAGGTTTGTGGCAGTTCGTCCGCCGCCTGAACGACGAGGGCCACACCATCATCCTCACCACGCACTATCTGGAAGAGGCCGAAGCCCTGTGTCACCGCATCGCGCTGATGAAACAGGGCCGGTTGGTGGCGCTGGAACGCACGGCGGATCTGCTGGCGGCGCATCCCGGTGCTTCACTGGAGGATATTTTCATGCGGACGCTGCGCGCATGATCGGTTTCTGGACGCTCTTCTACAAGGAAGTGCTGCGTTTCTGGAAGGTCGCCTTCCAGACCGTGGCCGCGCCGGTGTTGACGGCCATGCTCTACCTGATGATTTTCAGCCACGTGCTGGCCGGCCGGGTGCAGGTGCATGGCGTGGATTACGGCAGTTTCCTGATTCCCGGCCTGGTGATGATGCAGATTCTGCAAAATGCCTTTGCCAATTCATCTTCCAGCCTGATCCAGGCCAAGATCACCGGCTCCATCGTTTTCGTGCTGCTGCCGCCGATTTCCCCCGCCGCCTTCTATGCGGCCTACGTACTCGCCGCCGTTTTGCGCGGACTGATGGTGGCCGTCGGTGTCATTCTGGTGGCTGCCTTCTTCGTCGAACTGCGCGCCGCAGCGCCGTTGTGGATCGTGGTTTTCGCCCTTCTCAGTGGCTTTCTGTTCGGCACCCTGGGCTTGCTGGCCGGCATCTGGGTGGAGAAATTCGATCAACTGGCTGCTTTTCAGAACTTCCTCATCATGCCGCTGACCATGCTCTCCGGCGTGTTTTACTCGATTCACAGCCTGCCCACAGTCTGGCAGACCCTCTCCCGGTACAATCCTGTTTTTTACATGATCGATGGCTTTCGCTACGGCTTCTATGGCGTTTCCGACGTTGCCCCTGAATTCAGCTTGACGGTGGTTCTGCTCAGCCTCGTCCTCGTCGCCGGCTTGTGCATTCATCTTCTACAGCGCGGCTGGAAGCTGCGCAATTAAACCCTTGCGGTGCCTTTGCGCCGCCCATTGCCCCTTTTTCCCCCAAAAAATCTTATGGATATCGAACGCATCAAACAGCGCCTGTTGGCTAATCTGCCGTGTGAATACTTGCAATTAGACGGTGATGGCCGCCACTTTCAAGCCCTCATTGTGAGCGCCGAATTTGCCGGCAAAAATCGCGTACAACGCCAGCAGCACGTGCATGCGGCGCTGGGCGAGTTGCTCGAAACTGGCGAATTGCACGCCCTGTCCTTCAAAACCCTGACCCCGGAAGAGTGGAGCGCCCAACGTGGATAAATTACTGATCGAAGGCGGCGCAGTGCTGCGCGGTGAAATTGCCATTTCCGGGGCCAAGAATGCCGCCCTGCCCATCCTGTGTGCCGCCCTGCTCACCGCCGAACCGCTGGAATTGAGCAATGTGCCGGACTTGAACGACATCGCCACCATGCTGCGCCTGCTCGAAGACATGGGCGTCAAAGTTGAGCGCGACGGCCATCGGCTCACCCTGGATGCCCGCCAGATCAGCAATCCGGTTGCTTCCTACGAACGGGTCAAGACCATGCGCGCCTCCATTCTCGTGCTCGGCCCCCTGGTCGCCCGTTGTGGCGAGGCGCGCGTATCGTTGCCCGGCGGCTGCGCCATTGGCGCGCGCCCGGTCGATCAGCACATCAAGGGTTTGCAGGCGATGGGCGCGGAAGTCAGTGTCGAACAAGGCTATGTGCATGCGCAAACCCGCCGTCTCAAAGGGGCGCGCATCTGTACCGACATGGTCACCGTCACCGGCACCGAGAATCTGATGCTCGCCGCCACTCTCGCCGAGGGTGAAACCATCATCGAAAACGCCGCCCGCGAGCCGGAAGTGGTCGATCTGGCCAATTGCCTCATCGCCATGGGGGCGCGCATTTCTGGTGCCGGCACCGACACCATCCGCATCCAGGGCGTCGAGCGCCTGCACGGGGCGCAGCACCGGGTGATGCCGGATCGCATCGAAACCGGTACCTACCTCTGCGCCGCAGCCGTCACCGGCGGCGACGTGCGCCTCACCCACACCTCTGCCGCCTATCTGGACAGCGTCGTCGATAAGCTCATGGATGCCGGCTGTGAAATCACTCTGGAACGCGAAGCTATCCGCCTGCAAGCCCCGCCGCGCCTGCAAGCAGTCAGTCTGCGCACCGCGCCCTATCCGGCTTTCCCGACCGACATGCAGGCGCAATTCATGGCCATGAACTGTGTGGCCGAGGGCGTGGCCACCATCCGCGAAACCATTTTTGAAAACCGCTTCATGCACGTCAATGAGTTGATGCGCCTGGGGGCCAATATCCAGATCGAGGGCAATAACGCCATTGTGCGCGGCGTGGCGCAACTGCAAGGCGCAAGCGTCATGGCCACCGATTTGCGTGCCTCGGCTTCCCTGATCGTCGCCGGGCTGGTTGCCCAGGGCGAAACTTTGATCGACCGGATTTATCACCTGGATCGCGGTTACGAGAAGATCGAAGACAAGCTGCGCGCCCTGGGGGCCAAGGTGCGTCGGGTGCGTTAAACACTGGGGCAAGCCGCCTTTCGTAGCAAATACCCCCTTTTTTTCACCACTTTGCACAAAAATACGCAAAAACCCCTTTGCAAGCTAAAAACTCTGGCCCATACTGCGCGGCACGGGATTTCTAGGCAGTGTGTTGTTCCTGCGCCGGTTACGGTTTGTCAGCTTCTCGCTCTTGATTCTCGGATTTATCAATTTTTTTGCAAGGATGTATCAAATGGCAACCGGTACCGTTAAATGGTTCAACGACTCCAAGGGCTTTGGCTTCATTTCGCCGGATGGCGGTGGTGAAGACCTCTTCGCTCACTTCTCCGCCATTCAGGGCGGTGGCTTCAAGAGCCTGGCCGAAAACCAGAAGGTGTCCTTCGACATCGTCGATGGCCCCAAAGGCAAACAAGCGGCAAACATCAACAAGATCTAAATCGCGTCTTGTTTTGAACAAAGCCCGGTTCGCCGGGCTTTTTGCTGCCCGGTCGGCAGCCAAGGCTTGCGGTAGAATGCGGTTTTTGCATTCAGGCCATGCCCGTGAGTACCATCACCATTGCCCTTTCCAAGGGCCGCATTTTTGACGAAACCCTGCCGCTGCTCGCCGCCGCCGGTATCGTCCCGGTCGAAAATCCGGACACCTCGCGCAAACTCATTATCGACACCAATCAGCCGCATGTGCGGGTGGTCATCGTGCGCGCCTCCGACGTGCCGACCTACGTTCAATACGGGGCGGCCGATATCGGCGTCGCGGGTAAAGATGTGCTGATCGAACACGGCAGCGATGGGCTCTATGCGCCGCTCGATTTGAAAATTGCCAAGTGCCGCATGATGGTCGCCGTGCCGGAAGGTTTCGATTACGCCCATGCCGTGCGCCAGGGGGCGCGCCTGAAAGTGGCGTCGAAATACATCAAAACGGCGCGCGAACATTTTGCCGCCAAAGGTGTGCACGTCGATCTGATCAAGCTCTACGGTTCGATGGAGCTCGCCCCGCTGGCCGGGCTGGCCGATGCCATTGTCGACCTCGTATCCACCGGCGGCACGCTGAAAGCGAACAAACTCGTCGCTTGCGAGCACATTCTCGACATTTCTTCGCGTCTGGTCGTCAATCAAGCCGCGCTCAAGGTCAAGCGCGAAAGCCTGCAACCCATCATCGATGCCTTTGCTCAGGCCGTGGAGGATAAATAAATGCCCCTTGCCATTCGCCGCCTGGATACGCGCGCCCCGGATTTTTTGCAGCAACTCGACACCCTGCTCGCGTTTGAAGCGGCGGCTGATGAAAACATCGAGCGCCGCGTGGCCAGCATTCTCGCCGACGTGAAAGAGCGCGGCGATGCCGCCGTGCTCGAATACAGCCAGCGCTTTGACCGGGTTGGCGCGCAGGCCATGGCGGAACTGGAAATTTCCCGCGATGAACTGCACGCCGCACTCGCCCATTTGCCCGCCGAACGCCGTCAGGCGCTGGAAATTGCCGCCCAGCGCGTGCGCGCCTATCACGAGCGACAAAAGCTCGAAGGCTGGTCCTATAGCGAAGCCGACGGCACCCTGCTCGGGCAGATGATTACCCCGCTCGACCGAGTCGGACTCTACGTTCCCGGCGGCAAGGCGGCCTATCCCTCATCGGTCTTGATGAATGCGCTGCCGGCCAAGGTCGCCGGCGTCAAAGAACTGATCATGGTCGTGCCGACGCCGGACGGCGAAAAGAACGCACTGGTGCTGGCCGCTGCCGCGCTTGCCGGTGTCGACCGGGTATTTACCATCGGTGGCGCGCAAGCCATCGGCGCGCTCGCTTACGGCACGCAAACCGTGCCGCAGGTGGATAAGATCGTCGGCCCCGGTAATGCCTATGTCGCCACCGCCAAGCGGCGTGTGTTCGGTATCGTCGGCATTGATATGGTGGCCGGACCTTCGGAAATTTTGGTCCTCGCCGACGGCTCCGGCAATCCGGATTGGGTGGCGATGGATCTTTTTTCGCAAGCCGAGCACGACGAACTCGCCCAATCCATTTTGGTCTGTCCCGATGCGGCTTTCATCGACCGTGTACAGGCCAGCATCGATGCCCTGTTGCCCAGCATGCCGCGCCAGGAGGTCATCCGCGCCTCGCTCAGCCATCGTGGTGCCTTCATTCTGGCGCGCGACATGGCAGAAGCGGTGGAAATCGCCAACCGCGTCGCGCCGGAGCACTTGGAGCTGGCGCTCGATAATCCGGACCCCTGGGTGGAAAAAATTCGTCACGCCGGGGCGATTTTCATCGGCCACTACACCTCAGAATCGCTCGGCGATTACTGTGCCGGGCCGAATCACGTTTTGCCCACCTCCGGTTCGGCGCGCTTTTCTTCGCCGCTGGGTGTGTACGACTTCCAGAAGCGTACCAGTTTGATCAAGGTGTCCGCCGCCGGGGCGCAAACTTTGGGCCGCGTGGCATCCACCCTGGCGCACGGCGAAGGCTTGCCGGCACACGCCAAATCGGCGGAACTGCGTTTGCAGGATTGAGGTTTTTCCTTCAGCGCCGGCGCGCTTTAGTACGGCGTTTGAAGGAAAACTCGAGCAAAAAAGGAAAGTCCGGATCGGCGCTTTGCCGCACCAAAACCTGCGGCCCCAGCGCCTGCTGCAAGCTTTGGCGCAAAGTATCCGCGTGCACGGCCTCGCAACGCAAGTCGGCGATCACGACACCGCCGTCTTCGTATACCGGGAAGTCGCTGCAGCCTACAGGTTTCAAGGCTTGGTCGTAAATCCGGCAGCCCGGGCGGGTCGCGTCATAGGCCGGGCAGGGTTTTTGGTGTGCGTAATAGCGCCCTTCTGCGCGGCGGATTTCTTGCGGGCCGCAGCCCGCATCCAAGCGGGCATCGAAGGCGGCGCGGGCCTCTTCGATCCGCCACAAAACGCGCACCTGCCGCCATTCCAGATCGAGTACCAGTTTGTCGAGTTGGCAGCAGGGCGCGCGGCACACGGCGCAGTGCGGAATCACTGCCGTCGCCTGGTAATGCGCGGCGACGGCGGCCAGGGCGTCGGTTTTAGCCAAGAATGTCTCGTAAAGCAGTAACCAAGCTCAGACACTCTTCTTCTGTGCCGATGCTGATACGCAAAAACTGCGCGATGCGCGCCTGCTTGAAATGGCGCACGATGATGCTACGCAGGCGCAGCGCCTGTGCAAGCTCTGCCGCGTCACGCTGCGGGTGGCGCACAAAAACGAAATTCGCGGCGGAGGGCAAGACCTCGAACCCCAAGCCCTGCAAGGCGCTATCGAGGGCTTCACGGCTGGCGATGACCTGCGCGCAGCGCGCTTGGAAATAGGCTTCATCCTCGATGGCCGCCACGGCGCCGGCCTGCGCCAGACGATCCAGGGGGTAAGAATTGAAGCTGTTTTTTACCCGTTCCAGTGCTTCGATCAACTGTTCATGACCGAGTGCGTAACCGACGCGCAAACCGGCCAAAGCGCGCGATTTGGATAGTGTGTGAATGACCAGGATGTTGTCGTAGCGCTGTGTCAAGCCGACGGCGCTGATGCCGCCGAAATCGATATAGGCTTCATCGACCACGATGACGCTATCCGGACGCGCCTGGGCCATTTGCTCGATTGCCGCCAGGGGCAGCAAGCGCCCGGTCGGCGCATTGGGATTGGGGAAAATGATGCCACCCACGGCATGGGCCGGATCGCAATAGGCCGCCGGGTCCAGGCTGAAATCCTCGGTCAGCGGCACGTTGCGGTAGCTAATGCCGTACAGGCCGCAATACACCGGGTAAAAACTGTAGGTGATATCGGGAAAGAGCAGCGGCGCATCGTGTTTTAAAAGCGCCTGAAAAGTGTGCGCCAGCACTTCATCGGAGCTGTTGCCGACAAAAACCTGCTCCGGGCGTAGCGCATAACGCCGGGCGATGCTTTGTTTCAGTAGGTCGGCATTGGGATCGGGATAGAGGCGCAGGCGCGCCGCATCTGCAGCCGGTTCGCCCAATTCGGCCAGAATCGCCGCCCGCACGCGCGGCGAAGGCGGGTAGGGGTTTTCGTTGGTGTTGAGCTTGATGAGGCGGGCCAGCTTAGGCTGCTCGCCCGGGACATAGGGGGTAAGGTCGTGGACGACCGGGCTCCAGAAACGGCTCATGCGGCACTCGACAAGGCGTAAAAACAGGGGCAAATGGTATCATGCCGCCCTGTTCCAACCTCCCCGAAAGCCCGCCACCATGCGCCAAGCCGAAATTGCCCGCAATACCCTGGAAACGCAGATCACCGCCAAGGTGAACCTGGACGGCAGCGGCCAGGGCAAGCTCGCTACCGGCGTCCCCTTTCTCGACCACATGCTGGATCAGATCGTGCGCCACGGCTTGATCGACATCGACATTGCTGCGCACGGCGATTTGCACATCGACGCGCATCACACCGTGGAGGATGCCGGCATCACCATCGGCCAGGCGCTCGCCAAAGCCTGGGGCGACAAAAAAGGGCTGACCCGTTACGGCCACAGCTATGTGCCGCTCGATGAAGCGCTGACGCGTGTCGTCATCGACCTTTCCGGGCGGCCGGGGCTTTCCTTCAACGTCGAATTCACGCGTGCCACGATTGGCGGCTTCGACGTTGATCTGATCGCCGAATTTTTCCAGGGCTTGGTCAATCATGCCGGTATGACCCTGCACATCGACAATCTGCGCGGCAAGAACGCGCACCATCAGGCGGAAACCATTTTCAAGGCATTTGGTCGGGCGCTGCGCATGGCGGTGACGCCGGATGAACGCATGGCCGGCAGCCTGCCATCGACCAAGGGAGCGCTGTAAATGCCGGCCAGCAGAAGCATTGCCGTGATCGACTACGGCATGGGCAATCTGCGCTCGGTCGCCAAGGCCATCGAGCATGTTGCCGCTGGCCTGCCTGTTGTCGTTACGGCCGATCCGGCCATCGTGGCCAGAGCCGAGCGTGTTGTCTTCCCCGGCCAAGGTGCCATGCCCGACTGCATGCGCGAACTGGAAGCACGCGGATTGCGTTCCGCCGTGTTGGAGGCGGCGCGCAACAAACCTTTTTTGGGCATTTGCATCGGCGAGCAAATGCTTTTTACCCGCAGCGAAGAAGGTCAAGCCGCTGGGCTGGGGGTTTTTCCCGGCACGGTAGAGCGCTTCCCCGCCGCCCACCGCGATCGCCTCAGCGGCACCCGTCTGAAAGTACCGCATATGGGCTGGAACCGTGTCGCACAGACGCAAGCCCATCCCTTATGGGCAGGTATTGCTGACCACAGCCGCTTTTATTTCGTGCACAGTTATTGCGTGCAAGCGCCGGACAGTCCTCTGTGCGCCGGCAGCACCGATTATGGCTTGCGCTTTACCTCGGCAGTGGCAGCAGATAATATCTTTGCGGTTCAGTTCCACCCAGAAAAAAGCGCCCGCGACGGCTTGCAGCTCTTGCACAATTTCGTTGGCTGGCGTCCCTGATTTTTGCCCTTTTCTTTCTGACTGACATTTTCTCCCACCATGTTGCTCATCCCCGCAATCGATCTGAAAGACGGACACTGCGTCCGCCTCAAGCAAGGCCTGATGGAACAGGCCACCGTGTTCTCCGACAGCCCCGCCGAACAGGCCCGCCACTGGCTCGACCAGGGCGCACGTCGCCTGCATCTGGTGGATCTGAACGGGGCCTTTGCCGGCAAACCGAAAAATGCTGCCGCAATCAAGGCCATTCTGGCGGAGGTCGGTGACGAAATTCCGGTGCAGCTGGGCGGCGGCATCCGCGACCTGGATACCATCGAAGCCTGTCTCGACGGCGGCCTGTCCTACGTCATCATTGGCACGGCAGCGGTGAAGAATCCCGGCTTTCTCGCCGATGCTTGCGCCGCCTTTCCCGGCCACATCATCGTCGGCCTGGACGCCAAGGATGGCAAGGTGGCGACCGATGGCTGGTCGAAACTGACCGGCCACGACGTCATCGACCTGGGTAAAAAATTCGAGGATTACGGCGTCGAATCCATCATTTACACCGACATCGGCCGCGACGGCATGCTGACCGGCCTCAACATCGAGGCTACGGTGCGCCTGGCGCAGGCCCTGAGCATTCCGGTGATTGCTTCGGGGGGGCTGTCGAATTTCGACGATATCCGCGCGCTGTGCGCCGTGGAAGGCGAAGGCGTCATCGGCAGTATCGCCGGGCGTGCGATTTACGATGGTTCGCTCGATTTTCAAGCAGCGCAAGCGCTGGCCGATACGCTCAAAAAATAAACTCCGGAACCCTACATGCTCGCCAAACGCATCATTCCCTGTCTCGACGTTACCGCCGGACGCGTCGTCAAAGGCACCAATTTCGTCGGTCTGCGCGATGCCGGCGACCCGGTCGAAATCGCCCGCCGCTATAACGAACAGGGCGCGGATGAACTGACCTTTCTCGATATCACCGCCTCCTCCGACCAGCGCGACATCATTTTGCACATCGTCGAAGCCTGCGCCGAGCAGGTCTTTATTCCGCTCACCGTCGGTGGCGGCGTGCGCAAGGTGGAAGACGTGCGCCGTTTGTTGAATGCCGGGGCGGACAAGGTGTCGATGAACACCGCGGCCGTACTTAATCCGGAACTCATCCACGAAGCTTCGAGCAAGGTCGGCAGCCAGTGCATCGTTGTTGCGATTGACGCCAAACAGATCGCTCCCGGCCAATGGCACGTCTACACCCACGGCGGGCGCAACGATACCGGCATGGACGTGATCGCCTGGGCCAAACAGGTAGAAACCCTGGGGGCGGGCGAAATTCTGCTGACCAGCATGGACCGCGACGGCACCAAGAATGGCTTCGACCTGCCGCTCACCCGCGCCGTGGCCGATGCGGTCGGCGTGCCGGTGATCGCTTCCGGCGGCGTCGGTAATTTGCAACACCTGGCCGACGGCGTTTCCGAAGGCGGGGCGGATGCGGTATTGGCCGCCTCCATCTTCCATTTTGGCGAATACACGGTGCGCCAGGCCAAGGAATACATGGCCGCGCGCGGTATCGAA
>NZ_JBLJBW010000003.1:0-85902 GCF_047638095.1 Azonexus sp. | reverse complement strand
CTGGGAAATGGCGAGGCAGTGAAACAGGCACTGAAAAAAAACCCCGACACCCGCGACCAACGCACCCAACTCGGCTCACAGGCCATCCATCTGGCGGCGATGAATCCCGACACCAGCGCCCTGCGCGCCTTGATCGCCGCCGGGGCCAACGTCAACGCCCGCGATGCCGAAGGCGCAACGCCGCTGCATATGGCGGCCTACGCCAGCCGCACGCCGCATGTGCAAATTCTTCTTGAAGCGGGCTCCGATCCCTTGGCCATCACCGACAACGGACGTGACGCCACCGCCATGGCGCGCAAGGTCAAAGCGGACGAAACGGCCGGCGTGCTGGCCCTGTGGATTTTGAAAGGCTGTCAGGCGAAAAAACCATGCTGAAATTTTCTACCCCGCGCTCGGCGCTGTTTTCCACACTACTACTCCTTGGCCTGTTCGGCGGCACGGCAGAAGCCGCCGAATTACCGACCATCAAAGCCTACATGCCGAAAGTGTGCCTGGCCTGCATCGACTGGGCCGAGCATTTGCGCCAGCAAGGTTTCAAGGTTGAAGTCACGCAAACCGATGCAATGGACGCCATCAAGCGCAAACTGAAGGTGCCGCACGAGCTGGAAGCCGTTCCCAGTGCCACCGTCGCCGGTTATTTCATCGAAGGCCACGTGCACGCCGACCAAATCAAGGAATTGCTCAGCGAGAAGCCCAAAGCCCTCGGTCTGGCCGTTCCTGGCCTGCCGCTGGGCGCACCGGGCCGGGAATACTCCAGCCCCACCTGCCAGACCGCCTGCACCGTGCTCGATACCAACACCGCACCACAACGGGTGCGCCGGGAGTTCTACCAGACCTTGCTCGTTTTGCCGGATGGCTCCACCAAAACCTGGGCCCGCCACTAAAACTAAAGGCTGCCAACACCGATGCGGGCCGGCCAGTGCCGCCCGCCAAAGTTTTTATCACCCGCCATTACAGAAAATTTGCATACTGCGCCGCCGCCCAGGCAGCGGCTGCGGCCAGCGGATCGGCCTGCTGTTGCTGGCGAATTTCCTGCATGAGAAAACCATCGCCGCGCCGGCGGTAATCGATTTCCAAGCGTATGCCTGACTCCGGCGCAACGCCGGTCAGCACATGACAAACACTGGCCGGCCAGCTGGCCTGCTTGACCACCCCGGCGATTTGCGCGGCGACCATCTCCCCCATCGCCGCCGCAACGTGCGCTGTTTTTGGATAATGGCCAAATTGCGGCGACACCCGCCCGGCAGCGTCACCAATGATGAAAACATGCTCATCGACCAGGCTGCGCAAACTCAGCGGGTCTTGCGCGCCCCACAAATCACTCGCCGAACTCAACAAACCAGCCTCAGCCAGCCAGGCCGGGGCTTGCTGCGGTGGCGACACGAGCGCGGCGGCAAAAGGAATGTCGTCCATATCGGTGCTGATGCTGCGTTTATCCAGATCAATCTGATGCACCCGAGCGTGGTCGAGGTAAGTGATCTGCTCTCGCCAGGTGTCGTTAAACGCCCGTCGATAGGCCGGCATCAAGGGGTTGGGATCGATCACGATGAGCTTGCCCGGCAAACGCTGGGTTTTCAGCCACCAGGCCAGTAAAACCGCCCGTTCATACGGTGCCGGCGGGCAACGATAGGGGGCGGGCGGCAAGGCCAGCACCAAATCGCCGCCGCGAAAAGCCTGCAAACGTGCGCGCAAAGCCGGCAGTTGCGCAGCGCCGCCCAAGGCACCAGAAACTTCCGCCTGCGCCCGGGCACGCTGGAGGGGATCGCTGATTCCCCAATCTTGCCAGCGCTCCTCCACGCCCGGTGCCAGCACCAACCAATCGTAATGCACCTCTCCGGCGCTGGTGTGCACCACCCGGGCGGCGCGCTCGATGCCTTTGATTTCTGCCTGCACGAAGCGATAGCCGCGCGCCGCAGCCAATGCACCATACTCATGTTGCACCGGTGCGCTGGCCCCGGCATGATCGACCAACCAACGGTTGCTGCCGATGCTGGAAGAAAAATGACGCGCCCGATCCACCACCGTAACGCGCAATCCCGGCGCCAATTGGCGCAACGCCGCCGCCGAGCGCAAACCACCCCAGCCGCCGCCGGCAATCACCACCCGGGCGCTTTTCGACTGCGCCTGCACCTGCCCCACACGCAACATCGGCCACAGCGCTGCGGCAAGTAAAACACGACGGCGCAGCGGCATACAGGGAGCAGATACTGCAGAAGAAGAAATAAAACGGCTGGGCATGGCGGCTTTCCGGCAAGAAAACCGGCAGGCTAAAACGCCCTGCTGCTACGGTAAACGCGCCAGATCAAATCAACGCCCGGCATTGTCTGCGCTTATCGGGCAATAACCGCTTTCAATGAAAAACGCCCATTTACTGGTAACGCAGCGCCTCGATCGGATCGAGACGGGCCGCTTTCTGCGCCGGATACCAGCCAAAAAAGATGCCCACGCCCGCCGCAACGGCAAAAGCGAGCAAGGCCGAGCTTCCGGAAATGACCACCACCATACCGGTCAGCGCGTTCACCGTGAGCGCCACGGCAATCCCCAGCAGCAAGCCCGTCAGACAACCAGCGAAGGAAATCATCACCGCCTCCAACAAAAACTGCAGCAAGATGTCACGCTGACGCGCCCCTATCGCCATGCGAATGCCAATTTCACGCGTGCGCTCGGTCACCGAGACCAGCATGATGTTCATGATGCCGATGCCGCCGACGATCAAAGAAATCGAGGCAATCGCCCCGAGCAGCAAGGACATGGTGCGCGTCGTGGCGGCTTCCGACTCTGCCGCGGCCGACAGGTTGCGCATGAAGAAATCGTCCGGCGTGTCCTCACGCAAACGGTGGCGCTGACGCAAAAGTGCGCTCGCCTCATCCATCACCGCCCCCATATTCTCGGCCTGCGCGGTTTGCACCATGATCATGCGCACCGAACCGACAAACGGTGTGCCGAACACCTTGCGCTGTGCGGTGGTGAGCGGAATCAGCACGGTATCGTCCTGATCGCGCCCATCCAAACTTTGCCCCTTGGGCACGAGCACGCCGATCACCACGAAAGGGCTTTGCTGGATGCGCATCGTTTTGCCGACAGGGTCTTCCTCCCCGAACAAGTTTTCTGCCACGGTTTTGCCGATGACCACCACACGCGTCGCCGAACGCACATCGGATTCGCTGAAACTGCTACCGCTGGCGATGCTCCAGGCGCGCGCATCGAGGTAAGCGGGTGTCGTGCCGATCACCTGCGTGCTCCAGTTCTGCGCACCATAAATCACCTGGCGCGAGCCTTGGTGTGTCGGAGCAACGTTGATCACCCCACTGAGCTCGGCAATCGCCTCACCATCGGCCACGGTCAGAGTCGGTCCGCCGCCGCTACCGCTTCTGACGCCGCCGCTGGAAGAAAAACCGGAGAGCACGATGAACAGATTGGAGCCCATGGTGCTGATCGTCTGCTGAATGGCGTACTGCGCCCCCTGGCCGATGGCCAGCATGATGACCACCGCGCCCACGCCGATGACCATGCCGAGCATGGTCAGCATGGCGCGCAGACGATTGGCGTTCATCGCCGACCAGGCTTCTCCCAGCATCGGGCGAATCATGACGCGGCTCCGGTCAAATGGTCGCTGATGATACGCCCATCGCGAAAGCGCACCTGGCGTTTGGCATGTTCGGCAATGTCGTTTTCATGCGTCACCAGCACGATGGTAATGCCCTCGCCGTTGAGGCTATCGAACAGCGCCATGATGTCTTCACTGGTCTGGCTGTCGAGGTTGCCGGTCGGTTCATCGGCAAGAATCAGACGCGGCTGATTGACCAGGGCGCGCGCAATCGCCACGCGCTGCTGTTGGCCGCCGGAAATACGGCTGGGCAGAGAATCGGCGTACTGCCCCAAACCAACGCGCGCGAGCAGCTGGCAGGCGCGCGCCCGCCGGGTCGGTTTATCGATACCGGCATAGACCAAAGGGAGCGCGACGTTGTCTTGCAAACTCATGCGCGGCAACAAATTAAAGCCTTGAAAAACGAAACCCAGGGTTTGATTACGCAAACGCGCCAGCGCGTCGGCGGGCATGTGCGCCACCGCCGCGCCGGCAAGGTAATAGGCCCCGCTACTCGGCCGGTCGAGACAACCCAGCAAATTCATGAACGTCGATTTCCCGGAACCGGAGGGCCCCATGATCGCCAGATACTCACCGGCTTCGACCGCCAAATCCACCCCGCGCAAGGCCGGAAATTCTCCTGCCGCCGTCTGGTAAGACTTGCCTAAACCTTCAACCCGAATGACGCTTTCAGCCATCAGAACATCCGCATACCAACGGAAGACGGTGCCTTGGCTCCACCGCCGTTCTCACCAATCACCACCTGCGCACCGGACTGCAACACAGATTTATCCGAGGCATCGGCAGTTTCCAGAATTTCACTGTTGCGGCTATCGGTAATGCCCAGGCGTACCTGCACGGGGCGCAACTGCCCTTGCGCCAGCACATAAATCGTCGCCCCTTGGCCGCTGCGTTTTTTCTCTTTGCTGCCGCCCGCGCCGCCGCGTCCCGCCTCGCCCCCCTTCTCGCCCGCCTTCTCGCCCGCCTTCGCTTTATCGGCCTTATCCGCCGCCTCAGTGGGCTTGAAGCGCAGCGCTGCATTCGGCACGAGCAAGGCATTTTCGCGCGTTTGCACGCCTATCGTGACGTAAGCCGTCATCCCGGGAAGCAGGATGTGCTCGGGATTGGCGACCGAAATACGCACGTTGTAAGTGACCACGTTTTGCTGCGTCGTCGGGTTCAAGCGAATTTGCTGCACCACGCCGTTAAACTGACGATCAGGAAAGGCATCGACCGTGAATTTTGCGCTCTGCCCTTCCCGGATATGGCCTAGATCGGCCTCGGCAAAGCTCGTGTCGATGCGCATTTCGCTCAAATCCTGCGCGATCTTGATCAAGGTCGGCGTCTGAAAACTGGCCGCCACGGTCTGCCCCAGATCGACCACGCGATCGATGACCACGCCATCCACCGGCGAGCGAATCACGGTATAGCCCAGATTCGCACGGTCGCGCGCATTTTGCGCCTGCGTCTGCGCCAGCTGCGCCCGCGCCGATTTCAGCACCTGGGCCGACTGCTCGTATTCCTGCTTGGAAACATATTCCTGCCCCAGCAAGGCGCGCATCCGGGTTTCATTGGCCACTGCCAACTCCAGCGCCGCCTGCGCGCTCAGCACATTGGCCGCACTTTGCCGCTCGCTCGCCGCAACCAGCGCGTCATCGAGCTCCAGCAAAGCCTGCCCGGCTTTGACACGATCGTTGAAATCAACGTAAAGCTTTTTCACCGTCCCCGAAACCTGCGTACCGACACTGACCAGAACCACCGGATTCAACGTACCGTTGGCCGATACGCTTTGTATGAGCTTGCCGCGCTGTATCTCTTGCGTGCGGTAACGCTGGGCCGGATCTTGCGCTACGCGCCCGATGTTCCACCAGTAAGCCAACGCGGCGCAAGCGGCCAGGGCAAGGCTGGCGAAAATGATTTTTTTCTTCATGATCATGGTCTTTCTGCAGTCGTGAGCACGCGCTCATCCAGCGCCCCCATGGCTTGCGCCAGGCTCGCGCGATACACCTGCCAATCCAGCGTCGCTTGAATACGCTGCACTCGCGCACTGGCCAGCGCACTCTGCGCACTCAAGACATCGAGCACCGTGCCAACGCCGGCTTTGTAACGCCCCAGCGCCACCCGCTCGGATTGTTCGGCACTCGCCAGCAGATCGCGTGTCGTCTGCACGGCCTCCAGCGCCGTTTGCACATTCTGGTACGCCTTCCAGACATCGAGCGAAACGCGCTGTTGCAAACTTTCGTGCTGCGCCTGACGCACATCGCGCTGCGCCTGGGCGGCGCGCGTGCGGTAATGGGTCTCAAAACCGTCAAACAACGGGATATTCAAGCTCAAGCCCAGACTATTCCCCCGACTATGATCGCCCTCCAGGCGCTGCCAGCTGGGGCCGGCACTCAAGGACAAGGTTGGCCAATTTTGTGCCCGCGCCGCATCGATATTGGCTTCAGCAGCCCGCAACTGGGCCTGGGCGGCGCGCAGATCGGGGCGCTGTTCCAGCGCACTGCGTATCAAACTATCCACATCTTGCCGAAAGTCGGCCACACCATCGACAGCCGCCGGTTCGGCCAAAGCAAAAACGGTCGTCGCCGAAAAACCCAAGGCATTGGCCAAAGCCCCTTGCGCATTGCGCGCCTCGCCCTCGGCGCGCTGGCGGTTCAAGCGCGCCTGCGAAGCCGCCGTTTGCGCTTGCAGGCGCTCGGCCGGCGTACCACTCCCCACCGTATAGCGTAGCTGCGCCGCCGCCAGGCTTTCCTGCGCCGCGCGCTCACTCTCCTGCGCCGCCAACACCGCTGCTTGCGTCGCCTGGGCCGTGTAATAGGCCTGCAATGCCGCGAGAAACACCGTCTGAACACTGCTGTCACGATTGGCCAGCGCCACATCGAGCAAGGCTTGCGCGCTATTTTCGCTGGCCTGGCGCGAACCGCCATCAAACAAAAGCCAAGATAAAGAAAGCGCCAGATTGTGCTGCGTACTGCTCTGCCCTTCCCGGCGATTGCGGCTACTCGTTGCGTGCGCATCGAGCGCTGGCCACCAGGCCGCACGCGCCACGCCCAACTGTGCCGCCTGAAAACGCGCCGCCGCCCAGATTTCGCGCGTTTGCGGCTGGCGACACAAGGCAAGGTCCACCGCATCGCCAGCGCTCAAAGGCGTCACCGGCAAGGTTTCGGCACAAGGGCGCTCGGCAACACGCCCCGCCAGCAGCGCAGCCCCCTGCAAACGCAGGGCCTCCTCGGTGCGTAAAGGATCGGCGTAGTCCGTATCAGCACTCAGCGCGGCACCGGAAAAGAACGCACAAAGTGAGAAAATTAAGGGTTTGATCGGCAACATGGCGCGCAGTGTACCGTCGACTGCCTCCCTGCCGCTGTTACAAAATGTTCATAAACGTCGGCAAATGCAAACAAGCGAATAAGTGACATTCCTCTTGGCACCCTGCTTCCCGACTGGCACAATCTTATAGGGAGCTCAACCAGCAAGGACGTTTTCGCCCAACGCTGCCTTACCAAAAATCATACAAAGGCCATAACAATGTCTCGTTTTTCCGACTTGAAAATCTGGGTTCGCCTGACCGCCGCCATCTGGTTTGCCCTGGCGCTGATCTGGGCCGGTGCGATTGTCTGGACCACACAAGTCAACCGCGACACCTCGATCAAGCAAGCCCAGGAATTTGCCCAGAGCATCCACGAAATGACCATGGCCGGCCTCACCGGCATGATGATCACCGGCACCGTCGGCCAGCGGGAAGTCTTCCTCGACCAGATCAAGCAGCTCTCCATCATCAAGGATTTGCACGTCGCCCGCAGCGAAGCGGTCAGCAAACTCTATGGCCCAGACACTAAAGGCAGCCGCAAGCTCGACGCGCTCGAAGCACAGGTCATGCAGACCGGCAAACCATACATGGCCGTGGATCACGAAGACGGGCACGCTTTCTTGCGCGTCATCAACCCCACCGCAGCCGCGAAAAACTACCTCGGCAAGGATTGCATCCTCTGCCACCAAACCCCCGAAGGCACGGTACTGGGCCTGGTCAGCATGAAAGTCTCGCTCGATTCCGTGGAAGCGGAAGTCTCGGCTTTCCGCCTGAAAATTGCCGGCGCTGCGCTGGGCGCGCTGGGGCTTTTGCTGGTCATCATTTATTTCCTCACCCGCCATTTCGTCACCGCCCCGCTCGAACATCTGCGCAGCGGTTTGCGCGACATTGCGCGCGGCGACGGCGATTTGACGCGGCGCCTACCGGTCAATGGGCAAGACGAAGTCGGCCAGGCTTCTGAAGTATTCAACGACATGATGGCCAATTTTCAGCAATTGATCAGCCAGGTGCGCGATGCCGCCGGCCAGGTATCGACGCGTATTGCCAATCTCACGGAAAGCGCCGACCAGGTTGCCGACAGTTCGCGCCAGCAAAACGAAAAATCCAATGCTGCCGCCGCCTCGGTCGAGCAACTGGTGGCCAGCATTTCCGCCATTGCCCAAAGCGCCGAGCGGGTACAGCAGCAATCGCAGGAAAGCCTGGATCGCGCCAACGAAGGCAACCGTAACCTGCAAACCCTGCTCAGCGAAATGTCGGTGGTCGAGCGGGCAGTCAAGGAAATGGCCGAATCGGTGGAAAACTTTGTACACAACACCGACGCCATCAGCGCCATGACGCGCGAAGTCAAGGACATCGCCGACCAGACCAACCTGCTCGCCCTCAACGCCGCCATCGAAGCCGCCCGCGCCGGCGAACAAGGCCGCGGTTTTGCCGTGGTGGCCGATGAAGTGCGCAAACTTGCCGAAAAATCGGCGCGCTCGGCGAGCGAAATCGACACCATCACGGCGGCGCTCAACGCCCAATCGGTTTCCGTGCGGCGCAGCATCGAAGCCGGTGTGCACCACCTGAACAGCAGCCAGACGGCCGTCACCGCCGTCGCCAACATCCTCGAATCGACCAGCGGTTCGGTCGCCGAAGTCGATCACGGCCTCGATGAAATCGCCGCCGCCACCGAGCAGCAGCACCATTTCTCCGGCGACGTCGAAAGCAACATCGAAGCCATTGCCGGCATGGCGCGCGACAACGACAGCGCCGTCGGCCGCACCACGCACACGGTGCACGAACTCAAACGCCTGGCAGACAGCCTGGCGAATCTGGTCGGACGTTTCCGGGTGTAAAACAGGCCGGCATAACCGGAATCAGAAGCGGATAAAAACAGGCCCGGCAGCGCATCTGCCGGGCCTGTTTTTATCCGTTCGTGGTGCACGCAGCAGGCTTTTCAGCCCCTGCAAGTTTCGCTCAATCCACCAGCTTCAAGCCAAACCCGCTGCCGTATTGCGAGCTTTGCAGCGGGTCGACGGCGCGCGCGCCTTGCGCCGCCGCCAGTTTGTTGATGCTGCGAAAACGCTCGATGAAGCGCACCAGCAGGCTGTTCTTCATGCGCTCCAGCAATTCTTCCGAAGCCAGCAACAGCGCCGAGGCGTTGATTTCGAGAAAGCGGGTCGGCTCCAGAGTGACTGCGCTGGTATGGCGCAGGTCGCTCGCCGGGTGCAGGAAAGTCACTTCACCCACCGGCTCCCCCGCACCCAGGCGACAAATCGCCTTGCCTGCAAGCGAAATTTCGACGTTGCCTTCGATGATGATGCCAAAGAGTTTATTGTGCTCGCCCTCGCGGATCAGGGCGACGTTCGCCGCCACCTCGCGCCACACGGAGACGCGCAGCACTTCCCAGAGCTCGACGTTCTCGAATTCGGTAAAAAACGGCAGACGGCGCAGACGCTCGAAATGACGGTTATCGTTCACCGTTTCATCGTCTTCGAGAATCTGGAAGCGCACCGTAGACAAATCTTTCGCCATTTCCGCGCCATTGCGGTAACGGCTGTACAAATCTTTTTCCAGCGCCTTTTTCACCACCGCATTAAGCGCTTCCGGCAGATTCGGATTGAGCGCCGTCACCGGCGGCGCATCGGTGTTGATGATCTTGTACACCAGGGTCGCCTGATTGTTCGCCCGAAACGGCAGGCGGCCGGTGAGTAGCTGAAACATCAGCACGCCCAGCGAATACAGGTCGGTTTTCTGGTTGAGCGGATAGGCCTTGATCTGCTCCGGCGACATGTAGGCGGGCGAACCCACGCCCATGATGAAGGTGGAATCGCGATCGAGGTCTTTGTTGAGATTGAGCGCCAGCCCAAAATCGGCAATTTTCGGCTCATCATTCGCCGCAATCAGGATATTGGCCGGCTTGATGTCGCGGTGGATGATGCCCTGACGAAATGCCGTGTCGAGCGCCATGGCGCACTTGAAAATGATGCCGACCACGCGGTGCATGGGCAGCAGTTTGTCGATGCGGCAATGGTCTTCCAGGCTGAAACCATCGACGAACTCCATCGCCAGATAGGCGTAATCGTCTTCCACCACCGCGTCGTACACCTGCACGATATTCGGGTGATTGAGGCGGCGCGACACCATGCCTTCGTTCTGAAACAATTTACGCAGACGGCGCGACATCGCGGCGCAATCCTTGCCAAAACGAATCAACTTGACCGCCACCTGACGCCCAGCATCCGGGTCGTCGCACAGATACACCGTCGCTGTCGCGCCCTTACCCAGTTCGCGAATGACGCGGTATTTACCGATCGCTTCCATTTCCATCAGCTTGAAATTCGCATTGAAGTCATGCCTAGAGTTTGCTCCGGCGCAGCGTTTTGGCTGCCACCAGCGCTTGATTCGGCCGATGCTAGCACGCCCGACAAAAGCGCATGGTCAAGGAATGTTAAATTCTCGCATAAAGATTTCTTGCACCAGGCCTTGAAATTACCGGCAGCGGCCCCATCTGCCTCTAAGTTTTTTTGGAGAACAGACGCATGGCCAACGAAGAAATCCTCTCGCAAACCCCCGAGCCCTCCGCCCCGGAAGCGCCCACTGCAGACTTGAGCGAACTGCAAGCGAGCAATGAAAAACTGGCCGCACAGGTCAGCGAACTGCAAGATGTTTTTTTGCGCGCCAAAGCGGAAGCGGAAAACGTGCGTCGCCGGGCGCAAGAAGACGTGAGCAAAGCACATAAATTTGCCGTCGAAAAATTTGCCGCTGACCTGCTCGCCGTCAAAGACAGCCTGGATGCAGCGCTGGCGGTGGAAGAACAAACCGTCGACACCTTCCGCACCGGCGTTGAGCTGATCGACAAGCAACTCATGGCGGCTTTTGAGAAAAATGCGCTGCAAATTGTCAATCCAGTCGGCGAAAAATTTGATCCGCACCAGCATCAAGCCATTGCCATGGTCGAGGCAGAGCAGGAAGCCAACACCGTCGTCAGCGTGCTGCAAAAAGGCTATCTGATCGCCGAACGCGTGCTGCGTCCGGCCATGGTCATGGTGGCAAAGAGCAAATAAAACGCTTGAAATCGGCCAAGACGCCCCCAATTCACGAACATCGATCATTTATTTTGAAGGAAAACCAACATGGGCAAGATCATCGGTATTGACCTCGGCACCACCAACAGCTGTGTCGCCATCATGGAAGGCGGCACGCCGAAAGTCATTGAAAACGCAGAAGGCGCGCGCACCACGCCGTCCGTCATCGGCTATACCGACGACGGTGAAATTCTCGTCGGCGCACCGGCCAAGCGCCAGGCCGTCACCAATCCGAAAAACACGCTGTATGCGGTGAAGCGCCTGATTGGCCGCCGTTTCGAGGAAAAAGAAGTCCAAAAGGACATCGCCCTGATGCCCTTCAAAATCGTCAAGGCCGACAATGGCGATGCCTGGGTTGAGGCACGCGACAAAAAAGTCGCCCCGCCACAGGTGTCCGCCGAAGTGCTGCGCAAGATGAAGAAAACTGCCGAAGATTATCTTGGCGAAGAAGTCACCGAAGCCGTCATCACCGTGCCGGCCTACTTCAACGACAGCCAGCGCCAGGCCACCAAAGACGCCGGCCGCATCGCCGGTCTGGAAGTCAAGCGCATCATCAACGAACCGACCGCAGCCGCCTTGGCTTTCGGCATGGACAAGGTTGCCGGCAAGGACAAGAAGATCGCCGTCTATGACTTGGGCGGCGGTACTTTCGACATCTCCATCATCGAAATCGCCGACGTCGATGGCGAAATGCAGTTCGAGGTGCTCGCCACCAACGGTGACACCTTCCTCGGCGGTGAAGACTTCGACCAGCGCCTGATCGACTACATCATCGGCGAATTCCAGAAAGAACAGGGCGTCGATCTGAAGAAGGACGTGCTCGCCCTGCAGCGCCTGAAAGAAGCCGCCGAAAAGGCCAAGATCGAGCTTTCTTCCAGCCAGCAGACCGAAGTCAACCTGCCCTACATCACGGCCGATGCCTCCGGCCCCAAGCACCTCGCCGTGAAAATCACCCGCGCCAAGCTCGAAGCCCTGGTGGAAGACCTGGTCGACCGCTCCATCGAACCGTGCAAAATCGCCTTGAAAGATGCCGGCGTCAAAGCCGCTGACATCGACGACATCATCCTGGTCGGCGGCCAGTCGCGCATGCCCAAGGTGCAGGAGAAGGTGAAGGAATTCTTCGGCAAGGAAGCCCGCCGCGACGTGAACCCGGATGAAGCCGTCGCCGTCGGCGCGGCCATCCAGGGCGGTGTGCTGCAAGGCGACGTCAAGGACGTGCTGCTCTTGGACGTCACCCCGCTGTCGCTCGGCATCGAGACGCTGGGCGGCATCATGACCAAGCTGATCCAGAAGAACACCACCATCCCGACCAAGGCCAGCCAGGTCTTCTCGACCGCCGACGACAACCAGTCCGCCGTGACCATCCACGTCCTGCAAGGCGAGCGCGAAGTCGCTGCCGGCAACAAGAGCCTCGGCCAGTTCAACCTCGAAGGCATCCCGCCCTCGCCGCGCGGTATGCCGCAGATCGAGGTGATTTTCGACATCGACGCCAACGGCATCATGCACGTTACCGCCAAGGACAAGGCCACCGGCAAGGAAAACAAGATCACCATCAAGGCCAACTCCGGCTTGAGCGAGGACGAAATCCAGCGCATGGTGAAGGACGCCGAACTGCACGCCGAAGAAGACAAGAAGGCGCACGAACTGGCGGACGCCCGCAACCAGGCCGACAGCGCCGCCCACATGGCAAAAAAATCGCTGACTGAACACGGCGACAAGCTCGACGCCGCTGAAAAAGAAACCATCGAAAACGCCATCAAGGCGGTGGAAGAGGTGCTGCGCGACGGCGACAAGGAGGTCATCAACGCCAAAACCGAAGCCCTCACCCAGGCGGTAATGAAGGTTGGCGAGAAACTCTACGCCGCCCAGCAGACACAGGACGCCCCGGAGCAGGCGCAGCCGCAAGGCGAAAAAACGGTGGAAGGCGATGTCGTCGATGCCGAATTCACCGAAGTGGACAAAGACAAGAAACAGTAATTCTTGACTCAGCCACACGGCACCGAGCTCCCCGGAAACCCCCGGCAGCGCTCGGTGCCTTTGTCACATAAGACGGTATAACAGACATGTCAAAACGCGATTTTTACGAAATCCTCGGCGTCAACCGCGATGCTGCCGACGACGAAATCAAGAAGGCCTACCGCAAACTGGCCATGAAATATCACCCCGACCGCAACCCGGACAATCCGGCGGCCGAGGATAAATTCAAGGAAGCCAAGGAAGCCTACGAAATTCTCTCGGACAACCAAAAGCGCGCGGCCTACGACCAATACGGCCACGCCGGTGTCGATCCACAAGCCGGCATGGGCGGCGGTTTTGGCGGCGGTGCCGGTATGGGCGGTTTTGCCGATGCCTTCGGCGGCATTTTTGACGAAATTTTTGGTGGCCGTGGCGGCGGCGGTGGCGGCGGTGCGCGCTCCAACATCTACCGTGGTGCCGATTTGCGCTACAACCTGGAAATCACCCTGGAACAGGCCGCCAAGGGCACGGAAACCAAGATCCGCATCCCGACCATGGAAGTCTGCGAGCCCTGCAAGGGCAGCGGGGCCAAGGCCGGCACCCAGCCAAAAACCTGCCCCACCTGTAACGGCTCGGGCCAGGTGCGCCTGCAGCAAGGCTTCTTCTCTATCCAGCAAACCTGCCACAAGTGCCACGGCACCGGCCGTTACATCGCCGACCCCTGCAAAAGCTGCGGCGGCGCGGGGCGCATCAAGCAACACAAGACCCTGTCGGTGAAAATTCCCGCCGGCGTCGATACCGGCGACCGCATCCGCCTGGCCGGCGAAGGCGAACACGGCGTCAATGGCGGGCCGCCGGGCGACCTGTATGTACAAATCCACCTCAAGCAACACCCGGTTTTCCAGCGCGAGCACAATGATTTGCACTGCGAAATGCCGATCTCCTTCGCCACCGCTGCGCTCGGCGGCGAAATCGAGATTCCGACACTGGACGGTGCCGCGGCCATCAAGATTCCGCCGGAAACCCAGTCCGGGCGCGTTTTCCGCCTGCGCGGCAAGGGCATCAAAGGGGTGCGCAGCAACAGCCACGGTGATTTGATGTGTCATGTCATCGTCGAAACGCCAGTCAATTTGACCGAACGCCAGAAAGAGCTTTTGCGCGAACTGGAAGAATCGAGCAAAGACGCCAACCACAAACACAATCCCCGCGCCAAATCGTGGATGGACAAGGTACGGGAGTTTTTCGGCGAATAATCTTCAGCCAATCAGCCCCGCCACGGGAAAACACCACCAGGTGGACCGGCGCGGGCCTTCTCACTGCTAAAATCCCGGCATATTTTTCCAAGGGGATTCGCATGGAGCGTTTCAAGCATCTCGTTGCCGCCAGCCTGCTGGCGCTATCTGCACTCTGCACCGCCGAGCCCGGCGTCAGCGATAACGCCATAACTTTGGGCATGTCGGCCCCCTTGAGCGGCACCAACGGGGCCTACGGCAGCGAAATGCAGCAGACGATCCAGGCCTATTTTGCCCAGGTCAATGCCGCTGGCGGCATCAACGGGCGCAAGCTCGAACTCGTCGCCCTCGACGATGGCTACGAAACCGAACGGGCGGTTGCCAACACGCAAAGCCTGATCAAGGACAAACAGGCTTTCGCGCTGCTTTCTTTCTTCGGCTCCAGCCCCACCGAAGCGACCATGAACAAGGTCTTCGGTCCGGCTGGTGTGCCGCTGGTTGGCACCATTTCCGGGGCCCCCACGCTGCGCCAGCCGATTGCGCAAAACCCCAACAGCCGCTTCATGTTCCACGTGCGGGCAAGCTACCTCGACGAAACGAGCGCCATTGTTAATCAACTGGTGGCCCTGGGCATACGCAACATCGCCGTGCTCTACCAAAACGACGGTTTCGGGCAGGCCGGTCTGGATGGCGTCACCGCCGCCCTGCAAAAACATGAGCTGAAACCCGCAGCCGTCGGCACGGTCGAGCGCAATGCCATCGACGTCAGCGCCGCCGTACAGGCTATCAGCAAAGCCAGCCCGCAAGCGGTCGTCATGGTCAGCCTGTACAAACCCACGAGCGCCTTTGTGCGCGCGATGAAACAAGCCGGGCAACACCCCATGTTCATGACCGTCTCCCCAGTCGGCACCGAGCAACTGGTGCAGGAGTTGGGCAAAGAAGCACGCGGCATCGGCATTTCACAAGTCGTGCCCTACCCCTGGAACGACACCATTCCCGTCGTGCGCGAATACCAGAAGCTGGCGGCCAAAGCAGGCCAATACTCTTACTACGGCCTGGAGGCTTACATTACCGCCCGCGTCATGGTCGAAGGCTTGCGCCGCTCCGGGCGCGATCTATCGCGCGAAAAACTGGTCAGCGCCCTGGAAAGCATCAACAACGTCGATTTCGGCGGCTACCGGGTAAGCTATTCCAACAGCGCCCGCAGCGGCTCGCGCTTTGTTGAAATGACGGTGATCGGGCCAGGCGGCAAGCTGCTGCGCTGATCTACCCGATGAATTTCCACGGGGGCGGGAGCTAGATGATGAGATTGAATTCTTCACCAGGATCTGGCAAGCTGGTGCCGTCGGTCGCAAGATCGGCCGAGATGGACTCCGACCCCCGGCCAAATTTCTGGGGTAAAACGGAGTCCATTTTCGTTTCCGGAAGCAGGTTGTGGGCGCGGTCGCCAAAGTTGCCACGCCCAATGCTGACCACAACATCGGCCACCTCGTTACCAACCTGAACCTTGGCTTGCACATACAGGAACGCTTTCAGGTCATCGGAACGCTTCTTGCTCAATGGCATCCACTGTCCCTGAGCTGCGCCACGCTGAACAATCTCAGTCAGCGCCGGTATGCACTTTGCCTTCAGCTCGTTATGAGGCATGCCGCCTTTGAGCTTTTGCCAGGTGCGGCCAGTCAGACGGTATTTTCATTTTTTGCCTTCCAAAAGTAACGCTAATTTTAGGTCACCCTTGGCAGACTAAATTTCGGGGGGAGCTCACTTGCAAACCTGGCTGACGCTCTGCCCATCCTTGACGCGCTTGACCGCCTGTTCCTTGAACTCGGTCGTGTATGCCTGCTTCGGTATTTTCATTTTTTGCCTTCCAAAAGTAACGCTAATTTTAGGTCACCCTTGGCAGACTAAATTTCGGGGGAAGCTCATGTTTTGGATGATTTGCACATAGCCCATGGCTTGCTTGCGGGCCTCTTCCATGTCTTTGTCGGTGGATTTCATTTCGATGAGCAATAGGCCGGGCAAAAAGCCGTCGATGCGGCGGTTGCCGCCTGCCTCACCTTCTTTTGGGATGCGCTCTTCAAACTGGATGCCGCTTTTCCAGTCCACACCAAAAATGTCGCAAAAGCCGCGCATGAAGTTTTGCGCTTGGCCCATTTCGTAGTGGGCATTGGCGAAATCGCGGGCGAATTCTTCGGCTTGTTCTTGTAGTTCGTCGATTTGTTCTTGTTCGAGCATGGCGTGACACAGGGGCGAAGTGGGTTGAAGGCGTTTTAGCGATGCTAGTGTAGATGCGTATTGCGTCGGTGAAGCATATTACGGCGTCGGACACTTTTTAAGTTATTTGTAATACCAAGCCCAGCAATGAAAGCCTTCATAACTTCACCCACAGCAGACGCTCGGCCACCTCGGCCACCGGCTTGCGCTTGTGATGAATAGCGCATAGCCGTGCTGAGGCTGGCCCCGCATCCGCAGCAGCGCCGGGGGACCGGGGGCTAGGCTACAGCAGCGCGCCGAATCCCTCGGCAGCGCAGTGCTTGATCAACCCGCCCGCCGCCAGGTCGTGCCTTGGGCGCTGTCGTCGAGGATCACGCCTGCCGCCTTCAATTCATCGCGCAGGCGGTCGGCGCTGGCGAAATCGCGCGCTTTCTTGGCTTCGGTGCGTGCGGCAATCATCGCTTCGATCTGCGCCGCGTCCAGTTCGCCTGCGCCGGGGCCGGCCTGCAGGTAGGTTTGCGGGCTGCGTTCCAGCAGGCCGATGATGCCGCCCAGCGCCTGCAAGAGTCCGGCAAGCTGCGCTGATTTCTGGCGTTTGGCTTCGGCTGCCAACTCGAACAGCACGGCAATCGCGCCGTGCGAGTCGAAATCTTCGTTCAAGGCACCAGCAAAGCGTGCGGCATGTTCATTGTGCCAATCGATCGCCACCGCCACGGGCGGCACGTCGCGCAGGGTGAAGTAAAGCGCGTCGAGCGAGCGCTTGGCATCGTCCAGATGGGCGTCGGAATAATTGAGCGAGCTGCGGTAGTGGGCGCGCAAAATAAAGAAGCGGATCACCTCGGGGTCGTATTGCTTCAAAACTTCGCGGATGGTGAAGAAATTGTTCAGCGACTTCGACATTTTCTCGTTGTCGACCCGCACGAAACCGTTGTGCATCCAGTAATTGACGTAGGTGCAGCAGTTCGCCCCTTCTGACTGGGCGATTTCGTTTTCGTGGTGCGGAAACTGCAAATCCTGCCCGCCGCCATGAATGTCGAAATGCTGCCCCAGGAGAGAGGAACTCATCGCCGAGCATTCGATGTGCCAGCCCGGGCGGCCTTCGCCCCAGGGCGAGGACCACGCCGGCTCGCCGGGTTTGGCGTGCTTCCACAGTACGAAATCAAGCGGATCGTCCTTGGCGCTATCGACTTCCACCCGCTCCCCGGCGCGCAGATCGTCGAGCGATTTGCCGGACAGCTTGCCGTAGCCCGGAAACTTGCGCACGGCGTAATTCACGTCGCCATCGCTCGCTTGATAGGCCAGACCACAGGCTTCCAGTTTGCGGATAATTTCTTGCATCTGCGGCACATACTGTGTCGCTCGCGGCTCGTGATCGGGGCGCAATACGCCTAGGGCATCGGCGTCTTCGTGCATATGCGCAATGAAGCGCTCGGTCAGCTGGCCGATGGTTTCGCCGTTCTCAATAGCCCGCCGAATGATTTTGTCATCGATATCCGTAATATTGCGCACATAGGTGACGGCATAACCGGAAGCCTTCAGCCAGCGATACACCATGTCGAACACCACCATCACGCGGGCATGACCGAGGTGGCAGAAATCGTACACCGTCATGCCGCAAACATACATGCGCACCTCTCCAGAACGGATGGGCTTGAATACTTCCTTCTCACGTTTAAGCGAATTGTATATTTTTAGCATGTTGGAATGAAAAGAATTGTTAAATCCGGCAGGGAAAAGGCATAAAACCCCCGGGATATTTGTTAGAATCCAGCGATTCAAAACCTACGGATTGTAACACGGCAATGACTACCTCTCCGCGCTCCCATTCCCGCTCCTGCACGTCGATTCCGCCCCGTTCACACGCTCTGCGCGCGATTGCCTTAGGGCTTTGCATCAGCTTTAGCGCACCGGTTTTTGCCGACAATCTCCCGGAAATCCAGCGCCTCATCAAGCAGGGCCAGCACGCCCAAGCGCTCGAAAAAACCGAACAATATCTGAGCAGCCGCCCCAAAGATGCCCAGGGCCGCTTTCTCAAAGGCATCATCCTCACCGAAATGAACCGCCCAGCCGATGCCATCGGCGTATTCACCAAGCTCTCCGAAGACTACCCGGAGCTGCCCGAGCCCTATAACAATCTGGCCGTGCTCTACGCCCAGCAGAAACAATACGACAAAGCGCGCACCGCCTTGGAAATGGCGATCCGTACCCACCCTTCCTACGCCATTGCCTACGAAAACCTGGGCGATGTCTATGCCAAACTCGCCAGCCAAGCCTATGACAAGGCCTTGCAACTCGATAACGCCAATGCCGCCACGCAAAACAAACTGGCGCTCATCCGCGATTTGATCAGCACTTCCGGCAAAGGCAATGTGCGTCCGCCGGCCCCGGCCACACCAACGGGCGATACCGCCACCCTGGCAGCCGCCCAAACCACCCCGCCCACCCAGCCCTCTCCGACCAAGACCGCCGCTGCCACCCCAGCAAATACAGTGACGACCACGCCGCCCGCCACGACGGCGAGCGTCGTCGCCACCACCGCCGGAGCCGCCGCCCAAACGCCGTTGCAAACTGCCGCAAGCAAAACCACAGCCGCACCCCAGGCCGCTGCCGCCGAAAAACCGGCCGCCAAGGAAACCCCGGCCAGCAGCAAACCCGCCGCCCCCGCAAATGGCAACGATGCCGTGCTCGCCGCACTCAACAACTGGGCCCATGCCTGGTCGAGCAAGAACATGAAGGCCTATTTTGCCGCTTACACCAGCAGTTTCGCCCCCAACGGCATGAGCCGAAAGGATTGGGAAAACGAGCGCCAGCAACGTATCGGCAAGCGCGGCGGCAAAATCTCCGTAAGCTTCGATGAACCCAGCATCTCTATCGAAGGCGACCAGGCCAAGGCGCGCTTTCGCCAGCACTACAAGGCGCCCGGCCTGAACAGCTCGAGCACCAAGACACTGGTTTTCGTGCATAGCGGCGGCAAGTGGCTGATCAAGGAAGAAATCGCCCGCTGATGCCAAAGAAGTTCTGGTTACCGCTGCTACTGGTTGGTTTGGCAGCGGTCATTGCAATACCGTCCGTCATAGAACTCACCACCCGCCAGACGCCGGCCTCCGCGCCGGCGTTGGTGCGTCCGGATGCGGCTGCCGCCCTGCCCGTCTGGCAGGACAAACCGCCGCAAGCCGCTGCGCCGAGCGCCCCCGCCGCAAGCCTCCCTGCAACCGATGCGGCAACAGCGCCAGAGGCCGCTTTGCAGGAAATTTTTTCTGCCATCGAAGCGCACCAACTGGGCCGCGCCTTGCAGCTCACCGAAACCCTGATCGAGCGCCATCCCAACTACCGTTTAGCGCATCTCATCAAGGGCGATCTGCTACTTGCCCGCACCCACCCACTCAGCCACTTTGGCGCGGCACCGGGCGCTGCCAGCGAAAAAATCGCCGACCTGCGCGCTGAAGCCCTGCGCCGCCTGCAAGCCTACCGTGAGAAACCCGCTACCGATCAAATTCCACGCTATCTGCTGCAGATGCGCCCGGAACAGCGCTACGCCGTCATCGTCGACACCCAGCGTTCGCGCCTTTATCTCTACGAAAACGATGCCGCTGGCGGGCAGCCGCGCTTTGTCGCCGATTACTATGTCAGCCAGGGCAAACTCGGTGCCGACAAATTCTACGAGGGCGACAAAAAAACCCCGCTCGGCGTTTATCACGTCACGGCCGATTTATCCCGGCAAAAACTGCCCGACCTCTACGGCAGCGGCGCATTTCCGATCAATTTCCCCAACGAATGGGATCGTCGCCGGGGCCGGGGCGGCAGCGGCATCTGGTTGCACGGTACGCAATCCGACACCTTTGCCCGCCCACCGCTGGCTTCCGACGGCTGCGTCGTGCTCACCAATCAGGATTTGGACGCGGTGCGCGGCTATCTGCAGGTCGGTTTGACCCCCGTCATCATCAGTCCACAACTTGAATGGCTCTCGCCCGAAACCTGGGCACAGGAGCGGGAAGAGTTCGCGCGCACGCTGGAAACCTGGCGCAGCGACTGGGAAAGTCGCGACACCGAGCGCTATCTCACCCACTACTCAAAACAATTTAGCGCCGACGGCCAGGATTTTTCCCGGTTTGCCGCGCAAAAGCGCCAAGTCAATGCGGGAAAAAACTGGATCAAGGTAAAACTGGATAAAATCTCGTTTTTCCGCAATCCTGGTGCTGAAGAAGTCATTGTTGTCAGCTTCGAGCAGGATTACCGCAGCAACAACCTCGATAACCGCATGAAGAAACGCCAATACTGGGTGCGCGAAGGCGCTCAGTGGAAAATCATTTACGAAGGAGCCGCTTAATGAAAAAACTCACCCTCGCCCTCGCCACACTTGGCCTGAGCGCCGCCGTCTGGGCCGCGCCGACGCTGGAACTGGAAACCAGCATGGGTAATATCACCGTCGAACTCGATGCCAAAAATGCGCCAAAATCGGCGGAAAACTTTCTCGCTTACGCGCGCGACGGTTTTTATAACGGCACCGTGTTTCACCGTGTCATTCCCGGTTTCATGATTCAGGGCGGCGGTTTTGACGGCAAGATGGAACAAAAACCGACCCGTGCGCCCATCGAAAACGAAGCCAAAAACGGTTTGAAAAACCGCCGCGGCACGCTCGCCATGGCGCGCACCAACGATCCGCATTCCGCCACCGCGCAGTTTTTCATCAACCACGCCGACAACCTGCCGCTTGACTACCCGAGCCGCGACGGTTGGGGCTATGCCGTATTCGGCAAGGTGACCCAAGGCATGGACGTGGTCGACAAAATCGCCAACGTGCGCACCGGCAATTTCGGCTTTCACCAGAACGTCCCCGGCACACCCATCGTCATCAAGAACGTTCGCATCATTTCTGAAAAATAACGTAACAAAATAACCCTTTACGGAAAACCTCATGATCAAGCTCAGCACCAACCACGGCGTCATCACCCTCGAACTGGATGCCGTCAATGCCCCCAAAACCACGGCAAATTTCATTGCCTATGTCGAAGCCGGCCACTACGACGGCACCATTTTTCACCGCGTCATCAAGAATTTCATGATCCAGGGCGGCGGCATGCTCCCGAACATGGATCAAAAACCCACGCAAGACCCCATCGAAAACGAAGGCGAGCAAACCGCCAAAGCCGGTTTGAAGAATACGCGCGGCAGCATCGCCATGGCGCGCACCAACGACCCGCATTCGGCCACGGCGCAATTCTTCATCAACACCGTGGATAACGATTTTCTCGATTTCAAAGCGCCGAGCGGCCAGGGTTGGGGTTACTGCGTTTTCGGTAAAGTCATCGAGGGCATGGACGTGGTCGACAAAATTCGCGCTCTGCCCACCGGCAACAAGGGTTTCCATCAGGACGTACCGAAAGAAAGCGTCGTCATCGAAAAGGCCGAAGTCATCGCCTGATGCGCTGAGCAAAGACTGGTTTTAGCCGGCGTCAAAGCACGCCATAACCGCCTTTTCTCACCGTCCCCCATGCTTTTATTTGCTTCCGATCTGCACCTGTCGCCCCGCTCGCCCGGGGCGACGCGTTTGTTTCTCGATTTTCTCGCCGGCCCCGCACGCCGCGCCGAAGCGGTCTATCTCCTGGGCGATTTGTTCGAAGTCTGGGTAGGCGACGACATCAGCGATGACTGGCACCGCACGATCAGCGCGGCACTCAAAGAGGCCAGCGCGGCCGGGGTAAAAATCCACATCATGCACGGCAACCGCGATTTCGCCCTTGGTGAAAAATTTGCCGCAAGTACTGGCGCTCAGCTGATTCCCGACCCTTTTGAATTACATCTGCCCGATTGGTCTTTCATCCTCGCGCACGGCGATGCCCTTTGTCTGGACGATCCCGCCTATGTCGCCTACCGCGCCCGGGTGCGTGACCCGGCTTGGCTGGCACGCATGCTGCAAAAACCGCGCTGGCTGCGCTCGCTTCTCGGGCGCTATATCCGCTGGCGCAGCGCGCGCAACAAAGCGCGCAATCCCGTGTATCAAGACCTGAACCCCGCCGCCACCGACGATTTTTTGCGCTGCCACGGCTACGCCACCTTCATTCACGGCCACACCCACCAAGCCGCCACACACGATCATTTCGTCGACGGTATCCACGTCGAACGCTGGGTGCTCGGCGACTGGCATGAAGACCGGGGCGATTATCTCGTCTGGGATGGTCTTGCGCTGCGCCGCGAAACGCTGTTTTTGCCCGCCGAAACCGCGACCGAAACCGCCGCGTGACTGCCGCCCTCAACATTCTGCGCACCACCTTCGGCTACCCAGCCTTTCGTGGCGAGCAAGAAGAAATCATCCGCCACATTAGCCAGGGCGGCGATGCTTTGGTGCTGATGCCCACCGGCGGCGGCAAAAGTCTGTGCTACCAGATCCCCGCGCTGCTGCGCCCGGGTTGCGCCATTGTCGTCTCGCCGCTGATCGCCCTTATGCAAGACCAGGTCGATGCGCTGACCCAGCTCGGCGTGCGCGCCGCCTGCCTCAACTCCACCCTCGACTGGCGCAGCGCCCAGGCCGTCGAACAGGCGATGTTCTCCGGCCAGCTCGATCTGGTGTACATCGCCCCCGAACGCCTCATGCTGGAGCGCACGCTGACGCTCTTCGACGCCCTGTACGAAGCGCAGAAGCTCGCCCTGTTCGCCATCGACGAAGCCCACTGCGTGTCGCAATGGGGGCACGATTTCCGCCCGGAATACCTGCAACTCTCCGCCCTGCACGAGCGCTACCCCGCCGTGCCGCGCATCGCACTCACCGCCACTGCCGACCGCGCCACGCAAACGGAAATCCTGCAACGCCTGGGCCTCTCCGAAGCGCGGGTTTTTCTCTCCAGCTTCGACCGCCCCAATATCCGCTACACCGTGGTCGAAAAAGACAGCCCCCGCCAACAGCTGCTGACTTTCCTCGCCCCCCGGCGCGGTCAGGCCGGCATCGTCTATTGCCTGTCACGCAAAAAAGTCGACGAAACCGCCAGCTGGCTGACAACGCAAGGCTACCCGGCGCTGCCTTACCATGCCGGCCTGCCGCACGAAGAGCGCAGCGCCCACCAACGCCGCTTTCTGCGCGAAGAGGGGCTCATCATCTGCGCCACCATCGCCTTCGGCATGGGCATAGACAAACCGGACGTGCGCTTTGTCGCCCACCTCGATCTACCCAAAAGTATCGAAGCCTATTATCAGGAAACCGGGCGCGCCGGGCGTGACGGCGAGCCTGCCGTCGCCTGGATGACCTACGGCATGCAAGACCTTGCTCTGCAACACGCGCGGATCAACGACTCCGGCGCAGAAGAACGCCAGAAAACCCTCGAAGCGCAGCGTTTGACCGCCCTGCTGGCCTATTGCGAAGCGCCGCGCTGCCGCCGTCAAGTGCTGCTCGACTATTTTGGCGAGACGCGCACCCCCTGCGGCAACTGCGATGTCTGCAGCGAGCCACCCGAACTCTGGGATGGCACCCTGGCCGCACAAAAAGCGCTTTCCGCCATTTACCGTACCGGCATGCGTTTCGGTGTCGGCCACCTGATTGACCTGCTGCGCGGCAAGGCGAGCGACAAAATGCGCCAATGGGGACACGACCGCCTGCCCACCTTCGGCGTCGGCAGCGATCTCGACGAACGCGAATGGAAAAGCATCTTCCGCCAACTGGCCGCTGCCGGTCTGGTGTATGTCGATTTAAGCGAACACGGTGCCTTGCATCTCACGGCGGATTCCCGCGCCGTGCTCAAAGGCGAGCGTAGCGTCCAGCTACGCCGCCCCGCGCTGGGCAGTAGCACGAGCAAGGAGCGCAACCGCCGCCCGACCGGCAGCACCGTCGGCACCGTCGGCGGCCCGCCCCTGGCACCGGCGGACGAAAATTTGTTCCAGACGCTACGCCGCTGGCGCACCGACACCGCCCGCGAACAAGGCGTCCCCGCCTACGTCATCCTGCACGACAAAACCTTACGCGAACTCGCCGAATGCCGCCCCGTCAGCCACGGCCTGCTCGCCCAAATCAGCGGCATGGGCAGCGCCAAGATCGAGCATTACGGAGAGGAATTGCTGCAGTTGATCCGGGGGGAAAACGTCCCCTTGTCCGCGAAACCGCATCCACACCAGCCCGCGGAGGGTATTTAATCCAGAAGCTCGGTATCTTCATGATCGTAAGCCGGCGAGCAGCAACACAGCAGTCTGAGAGGCGAATTACCGAGCGCGGCGATACGGTGCGGCGTGCCGGGCGCAATGCAGATGGTGTCGCCGGGCTCTACGGTGAACTCGGCATCACCCAAAGTCATGCAAGCACTGCCAGCGGTGATGTGATAGAGCTCCTCGGTGCGATGATGACGGTGTAACTGGGTGCGCTGACCGGGCTGAAGTGTCGCTTCAGCGAGGCTCTGAGCCTGGTTGCCATGCACGGCAGGATGCATCAGTTCGCGGATTTGCGAGCCGTCCTTGGTCACATAGGGCGTAACCGCCGCGTAAGCCTGCCGCTTGAAATTCACATTTTTCTCCTGCATGTTCTGTCCACTCAGAGGGGTAATCGTGAAGCACAACCGCGGAATGCAACTGCGGGGTGTTGGGGGCGAATTTGAATAAAATCGAACGGCAACGAAACCACAAACCCAACCAGGGAGATCATCATGGACGAATTCATGCAAGCCGCAATCGCCGAAGCGCAGCAGGGGCTGGACGAAGGCGGGATTCCAATTGGCTCGGTCATCGCGCATCGAGGACGCATCATCGGACGGGGACATAACCGGCGAGTACAACGCGCCAGCGCGATTCTACACGGGGAAATGGATGCCTTTGAAAACGCGGGGCGGCAGCCGGCGGCGGTGTATCGGGAGTCTGTGCTCTACACCACGCTCTCGCCCTGCCCGATGTGCACTGGTGCCATCCTGCTCTACGGCATCCCCCGCGTGGTGATCGGCGAAAACCAAAGCTTCATGGGCGACGAAGCACTCCTGCGCGCACGCGGCGTTAGCGTGGAGGTTCTGCAGGACCAGACCTGCATCCGCCTGATGCGTAATTTCATCGCTGCCCGCCCGGATTTATGGAATGAGGATATCGGCGCGGATTGAAAAACAAGGCTGGTAAATTGCTGTTTGATTCACCACATATAAAAACCATTGCCTATCAAGAAAAATCGCCGACATCGCCGCCGTCAGCGATGACATGTCGTGCTTCGCGCCCTAAATTTTTCCTGATCCGAGAACCGCCAGATTCCCCCTGTCTGACGTGGAAAAACCCGCCGCGGCGGGTTTTTTTAAGCTTTCTCTGTGTATTTTTCCTCAGCGATGCCGGCTCCCGGAATGACGTTGCTGTTGCGGTCGGGCATTCTTGGCGGCAGCGGGCTTAGCGGACGGCGCGGGTTTACCTCCCGGGCGAGGCGGGCGCGGTTGGGGCGCTGGGCGCGGCGCGGCGACGGCGGCGGGTTCGAAGCCGGCGATTTCGATGCGCTCCAGGCTGCGTTTGATGAGCTTTTCGATATCCTTCAACTGCGGCCTTTCGTCGTGGCAAACCAGCGAAATCGCCTCGCCCTCCATACCGGCGCGGCCGGTGCGGCCGATGCGGTGCACATAATCTTCCGGCACGTTGGGCAGTTCGTAGTTGATGACGTAAGGCAGAGCGTCGATGTCGATACCGCGCGCGGCGATGTCGGTCGCCACCAGCGCCACCAGCTTGCCTTCCTTGAATTCAGCGAGCACGCGGGTGCGCGCCCCCTGCGATTTATCACCATGAATGGCCGCCGCCTTGATGCCAGCCTTGTCGAGCGTGCGGGCAAGCGCGTCGGCACCGTGTTTGGTGCGCGCAAACACCAATACTTGATGCAAGCTGCGCGTGGTAAACAAATGCTTGAGCAATTCTTTTTTCTGCTCGCGGTTGCATTCGATCACCTTTTGTACCACCGTTTCGGCGGCAGTATTACGCGGTGCCACGTCGACGGAAACCGGCTGATGCAACAAACCGGCGGCGAGTTCACGAATTTCTGGCGAAAAAGTCGCGGAAAAAAGCAGGTTTTGCCGCGTTTTCGGCAAAAGGGCGATGATTTTACGAATATCACGAATGAAGCCCATATCGAGCATACGATCGGCTTCGTCGAGCACGAAAATTTCGATCGCCGACAAATCCACCGTTTTTTGCTGCACATGATCCAGCAAGCGCCCCGGTGTCGCCACCAGAATATCCACGCCCCGGCGTAAATGAGCAATTTGCGGGTTGATGCCGACACCGCCAAACACTGCCAGCGAATTGACCGGCAAATATTTGCCGTAGGTGCGCACGCTTTCTTCGACCTGGATCGCCAATTCACGCGTCGGGGTCAGCACCAGCACGCGCGGGGTGCGCGCCATGCGCGACAATTTATCCGGCGCCCCCAGACTCAAACGCTGCAAGATGGGCAGCGTGAAACCTGCCGTTTTGCCCGTGCCGGTCTGCGCCGTGGCCATCAAATCGTGGCCTGACAGCACGGCGGGAATGGCCTGCTGTTGAATCGGGGTGGGCGTGCTATAGCCCTGCTCAACAACGGCGCGTTGAATGTCGGCCTGCAGGCCGAGTTCGGAAAACAACATGACATACTCCAGAAAAAACGGGGATGAGCGCCCGCTGCGAGCGCCAGAAAAATCAGGACGCGCCTTCGATGTAGTAATCGATACGCCCGCGCGGCGCGAGATACTCGACGGTTTCCAGGGGCAGTTTGCCGGGATTGAGCACGCTTTCGATACGCAGTCCGCAATCCGCCAGATCGACCAGCAAGGCCTCGCCACGGGGAATTTCCGGGTCATAGAGGATCACCAGGGGATGCAACAAATCCACCGTATTGACTTCCACCACCAAACCGATACTGCCGTCATCAAGCGCCACGAAGGAACCGGGTGGATAGACGCCGACGATCTTGATGAAGAGTTGCAGCAACTCCGGATCGAAACGCCCGGCTTCATGCCGGAACATATGTGCCACCGCCTCGCTAGGGGTGCGCGCCTGCGCCAGATCGAAGGGATTGCACAGATTGTCGTAATGATTGGCAATGGCGACCAAGCGTGCCAAGCGGGGAATTTTGGCCCCAGCCAAGCGATTGGGAAAGCCGGAACCATCCCAATGCTCGTGGTGGCAGGCGATGATGTTGCGCGCCGCCGTGGTCAACTCGTTCATCGGTGCCGCCAATTTCACCCCATAGCCCACATGCGCCTGGTAGAACTGCGTTTCTGCCGGCGTACGCTGCGCACTACGCAGCACCCGCGTCGGCACTTCGCTTTTACCGATATCGTGAAACAGCGCCCCCAAGCCAAGTTGGCGCATCTGCTCTGGATCGAGCCCGGCGGCCTTGCCCAGCAAAAGAGAAAGCACCGTGACGTTCATCGCATGCTGCGCAGCACCGGCGTCGCGAACCTTCATATTGACCAGATGAATGGCCACGCTCTGGGTGCCCAGCAAACCGCCCAGCAGACGCCCCACCGTGGCGCGCGCCTGCAAATAAGCTTCTGCCGGGCGGCTGCTCAGTTGCTGCAAAATGTCGCGCAGGCCGCTCGCCTCCTGCTCATACAAACGCTCGCAACGGGCCAAAGATTCACGTTGCGCACGGATTTTTTGCGTGCGCTCGCGCTTGCCATCGAGCATCGCATGCATGGCCGTGGCTGAAAAATCGGTTTCATCCTCGTGCGCCGCCGCTTCTGGCAAGGGCTGCGCACTGCTACGCGCCGGATCCCAATCGATTTCTCGAATGCCCAGGCTGCGCAAAATTTTGATCTGCTCCTCATCATCCAGACGAAAACGATTGAGCAAAAAAGGGTGGTCGAGCCAGCTCACCTGGGTGATCGAAATAAACACCCCAGGTTGCAAACGATCGACCGAGATCCGCTCCATTACGTCGGAATCAGCGCCAGACCGCGCGCCAAATCGGCTTGCAGATCGCTCGGCGCTTCCAGGCCGACGGCAATCCGCAGCAAGCTTTCATTGATGCCGGCGGCAGCGCGTGCTTCAGAAGAAATACGCCCATGGGTGGTCGATGCCGGGTGGGTGATGGTGGTTTTGGTGTCGCCAAGATTGGCGGTAATCGACAATAAGCGGCAGTGATCCACCACTGTCCAGGCCGCTTCGCGCGCGCCGCGCACTTCAAAAGAAACGATCGCCCCGCCACTGAGCTGCTGGCTTTGCGCCAAGGCAAACTGCGGATGCGAAGGCAGGCCGGGGTAATACACGCGCGCCACTTTCGGGTGCGCCTCCAGCCAGCGCGCCAATTCAAGCGCCGCCGCCGATTGCGCCTGCATCCGCAAAGAAAGTGTCTCCAGCCCCTTCAAGAGCACCCAGGCATTGAATGCCGACAAGGTCGGGCCGGCTGTGCGCAGGTATTTGAATACTTCATCCGTCAGCGATTTCGGGCCACACACGGCACCGCCCAAAACACGCCCTTGACCATCGATGTACTTGGTCGCCGAATGCACGACCAGATCCGCCCCCAGATCGAGCGGACGCTGCAAAATGGGGGTACAGAAACAGTTATCGACCGCCAGCAAAATATTGTGCGCGCGCGCCACCCGACTCAAGGCGGAAATATCGGCCAGTTCCGTCAGTGGGTTGGACGGCGTCTCAAGGAAAAACAGCTTGGTTTCCGGGCGGATTGCCGCTTCCCAAGCGGCCACATCGGCGAGCGGCACATAACTTACGCCGATACCGCAGCGCGTAAGAATGTTATTGAAAAGCTGTACCGTCGCCCCAAAAAGGCTGTTCGCCGTGACGATATGGTCGCCCTGCTTGAGGTGCGCCAGCACCAGCGCCATGATGGCGGCCATGCCGGACGATGTCGCCACACAGGCTTGCGCACCTTCCAGGGCGGCGAGGCGTTGCTCGAAAGTCGTCACGGTCGGATTGGAAAAACGCGAGTAAACATTACCCGCCTCTTCTCCGGAAAAACGCCGGGCAGCCTGCGCCGCACTCGTAAAAACAAAGCTCGAAGTCAAATACAAGGCTTCGCCATGCTCACCGAACTGACTGCGTTCCTGCCCCGCACGCACGGCAAGCGTCGGCAGCTGCCATGCTGCCTCGTTCATTCCTGGCCTCCATTGGCCAGGCCCAAAACCATCTGATGCGAGGATCGGTTGTCAGCATCATCATCACCGCTGGGGCGATTCTGGCGGCCTTCGAGGTGATCGAGGTAGTCATCGTCGATATCGCCGGTGACATAGCAGCCGTCGAAACAGGAGGCGTCGAACTGCGTCAGATCGGGGCGCAGGCGGGTGACCGATTGTTTGAGTGCGGCAAGATCCTGATACACCAAGGCATCAGCCCCGATTTCCGTGGCAATGTCGGACTCCTTGCGCCCAGTGGCGATCAACTCGGCACGGGTGGGCATGTCGATGCCGTACACATTGGGAAACCGCACGGGCGGTGCCGCAGAGGCAAAATATACTTTGACCGCACCGGCGGCGCGCGCCATTTCGACGATTTCCCGGCTGGTCGTGCCGCGTACGATGGAATCATCCACCAGCAGAACCCGCTTGCCCTTGAATTCCTGGCCGACGGTATTCAGTTTCTGGCGCACCGATTTTTTACGCTTGGCCTGCCCCGGCATGATGAAGGTGCGCCCGACGTAGCGGTTTTTTACGAAGCCTTCGCGAAACGGAATGCCTAAAGCATGGGCCAGTTCCATCGCCGATGGACGGCTGGAATCGGGGATGGGAATGACCACATCGATTTCCTCGATCGGAATCGAGCGCTTGACTTTCTCGGCGAGCAATTCCCCCATCGCCAGACGTGCTTCATACACCGGCACACCATCGATCACGGTATCCGGGCGGGCGAGATAGACATACTCGAACAGGCAGGGCGCGTACATCGGCTGTTGCGCGCATTGGCGGCTGTGCAGCTGGTGCTGAAAATCGATGAAAATGGCTTCGCCCGGCTCGATATCACGCACCACCTTGAAACCTAGGGTATCGAGCGCCACCGATTCGGAGGCCACCAGATACTCCATACCCTGCGCCGTTTCGTTCTGACCGTAAATCAGCGGCCGAATGCCGTGCGGATCGCGAAACGCCAGCAATCCATAACCGGCAATCAGCGCGACCACGGCATAGGCTCCCCGACAGCGGCGATGTACCCCCGCTACCGCCTGGAAAATGCTCTCCACATCGAGCTCGTAACCATGCGCTGCCGTTTGCAGTTCATGGGCGAGCACGTTGAGCAGCACTTCGGAATCCGAATTGGTATTGATGTGCCGCCGATCCATGCGGAACATCTCGTCTTTCAACTGCTCGGCATTGGTCAGGTTGCCGTTGTGGCCGAGCACGATGCCAAAAGGCGAATTGACGTAAAAAGGTTGCGCTTCGGCAAAATTAAACGCCGAACCAGCGGTCGGATAACGCACATGGCCGATGCCGCAATTACCCGGCAAAGCACGCATATTGCGGGTGCGGAACACATCGCGCACCAGGCCTGGACCTTTATGCAGGTGGAAATTATTGCCCGCCGCAGTCGCAATCCCTGCCGAATCCTGCCCACGGTGTTGCAACACCATCAAACCATCGTAGAGCAGTTGATTGACTGGGGTCGTTGCCAATACGCCGAGTATCCCGCACATGATTTTTTCCTGAGCTCTGAGTTAACTGAAACGAATTCGTTTGGCCAAATCGGCCGGCAGTAAGGGCTTGATTGCCAGCACTGCGGTTTCCAGGGGAGGCGCAAGCACCGCATCGCGCCACCAGGGCTGGCTGGGGGCCTGCGTCAAACCGCCCAAACCGACCAGCAATAAAACGATCAATGCGCCGCGCGCCAAACCAAAGAGCATCCCCAACAGGCGATCCGAGGTGGTCAATTTAAGCACCCGCACCATTTTCAAAACCAGCAGGCGAATCAAAGCCATGAGGATGAGGATGCCCAAAAACACAAGCAGACCGCCCAAGAGCACGCGCAATACGGGCTCACCCACCATGCCGGCGAACAGTCCGCTGGCTTTCGGGCCGAACAAAAAGGCGGCATAAACGCCCAAACCCCAGGCAACCAGGGCAAGAATTTCGCTGATCATGCCGCGCCACAAGCCAAAACCCAGCGACAGCACCACGATGGTGAGGGCAATGTAATCAAACAGCGTCATAGGGAAGGATCAGGGTTTGGCTGCAACGACGCCGGAGACGCCAATTTTCTGCATTTTTTGCAGCGCTTTTTCTGCCGCATCGCGGCTCGGAAAAGGACCGGCGCGCACGCGGGTTTTTTTGCCCTGCGGCGAATCGAGCGCCTCGGTGTACACCTTGATGCCCTGTTCCGCCAATTTTTTGCGCAAGGTGTTAACGTTGGCTTCATTACTGAAAGCGCCAATCAAAATCACGTGCGCGCCCCCCGCTGCGGCAGCCGGCGTATCGGCTGGCTTGCCAGACAAAATGGCCGCCGCGCGGCTGGCCTCATCGGCGGCCGAGGCGGCGGGTTTATCGAGCGCCGCAGCTTTGCTCACTTCCTTGGTGACTTCTTTTATTTCTTTGGGCGGCGCCGGCAGCGGTTTTTTGTCCGCTTTGACTTCAGCCCTGGGCTCGGGTTTTGCTTCGGGTTTTGCCTCGGGCTTTGCTTCAACACGCGGCGCAGGCTTGGGTTCCAGCTTGGGTTCCGCTTTTTTATCCCGGTTCACGGGCGGCAGGAGGGCTGGTTCAGGTTCCGGCGCGGCGGCTACTTTTTCTGCCGCTTTCGATGCCGGCAACGGCTCTGCCGGCGGGATCAAAGCCGGTGCAAAACTTTTTTCGTCCTGACCCGGAATGCGAATATCGATATCTTGCACCGGCGGGCGCGGTTCGCTGTCCATTAATGTGGGCAAGAGCACGGCCACCAGAGAGACGAAAAAAACCGCCCCCACCAAGCGGCGGCGGGCGCGTTTCTTGAGTTGTTGCTGGAGGTCGTTGTCTTCCATCTTAGGCGGTTCGGCCGAGCACTTCGAGAGCCCCGGCAACAGTGTAAAACGATCCGAAGGCGAGGATTCTATCACTTTCACCCGCCTGCTCCCGGGCCGCCTGCATCGCTTCTTGCGGCGAGGCATGGCAGATCAGCGCAGCGCTGACGCCCTGGGCGCGCAAAATTTCCGCCAGCTGCTCAGCGGAACTACCGCGCGGCCCGGGCAGGCTCGCCAGATGCCAAACATCAATTTTGTCGCGTAACGGCAAGAGCGCGCCGGCGATATCTTTATCCGACAACATCCCGAGCACGGCGTAAGTGCGATTGAAAAAACCCATATTGCCGAGATTATCAGCCAGCACGGCAATCGCCTGCGGATTGTGGCCGACGTCGAGCACGATACTGGGTTTGCCCGGCACCACCTGAAAACGCCCGCTCAATTCGGTTTCGATCAAGCCGGGACGAATCGCCTGCATGGTCACCGGCAAGCGCTCGCCCAAAGCATCCAGCGCCGCCAGGGCCAGGCTGGCATTGAATAACTGGACTGAACCGCGCAAACCCGGATAAGCAAGCGGCCGGCGTACGATCTGCCCATCTGGATGACGGCACCACCAGCGCCATTGCCAGCGGTTTTCCGGAGCGGCGGCGGCCGGTTTTTCAAAACCAAAATCGCGGCCCAGAAGGCGTAAATCGGCACCGATTTTTTCGGCGTGCGCAAGCAAACTTTGCGGCGGCTGCGGATCGGCGCACAGGGCGGGCTTGCCGGCGCGAAAAATACCCGCTTTTTCAAAACCGATGCTTTCCCGATCTTCCCCCAGCCAGGCGGTATGATCGAGCGCAATCGCAGTCACCACGGCAACATCGGGTTCATACACATTGACCGCGTCGAGCCGCCCACCCAGACCCACTTCCAGAATCGCCGCCTCAACGCCGGCCGCCGCAAACACTTCCCAAGCAGCCAGGGTGCCGAATTCAAAGTAAGTCAGCGTCACACCGCAGGCCAAACGCGCCGCCTCGACCTTGGCAAACGCGGCGCACAGCGCAGCATCTTCAACCGGCTGGCCGTTGATGCGCACCCGCTCGTTGTAGCGCAAGAGATGCGGCGAGGTGTAGCAGCCCACCTTGTAGCCGGCGCGCAGCAAAATATTTTGCAGATAGGCGCAGGTCGAACCCTTGCCGTTGGTGCCGCCAACCATCATCAGCGGGCAGTGCTGCGTTTGTTGCAGCGCCACTTTTACCGCGCGCACTCGCGTCAAACCCAGCTCGATACCCGCCTGCCCAAGCGGGTGCAGGCTCTCGAGATGGACCAGCCAATCCGGTAAGGTTTTCACGCGGCGTCGTGGCGATTAAGTAAAAGCGACAGGGTGGCGGCGAGTTTGTCGCGCATTTCGCGGCGATCCACGATCAAATCGATGGCGCCTTTATCGAGCAAAAACTCGGCACGCTGGAAGCCTTCCGGCAATTTTTCGCGCACCGTTTGCTCGATCACGCGCGGCCCAGCAAAACCGATCAGCGCATTGGGTTCGGCCATGACCACGTCACCAACGAAAGCAAAGGAAGCCGACACGCCGCCCATGGTCGGGTCGGTCAGAATCGAGATGAAGGGCTGGCCGACTTCTGTCAGCCGAGTCAATGCCGCCGTCGTTTTCGCCATTTGCATCAGGGAAAACAAACCCTCCTGCATGCGCGCACCACCTGAGGCGGTGACGCAGACAAAGGGGATTTTTTGCTCGATCGCCGCATTGACACCGCGCACGAAGCGCTCGCCCAGCACGGAACCCATCGATCCCCCCATGAAACCGAATTCGAACACGCTGACAACCAGCGGCATAGCTTTGAGCATACCCTGCACGCAGATCAGGGAATCGCTCTCGCCGCTTTCCTGGTGCGCGGCCATCAGGCGCTCCGGGTATTTTTTCGAATCCTTGAATTTCAGGCTATCGACCGGTAACACCTGCGCCCCGATTTCGCTGCGCCCCTCCGGGTCGAGCAAGAGATCGATGCGCGCCCGCGCACTCAAGCGGTTATGGTGATTGCATTTGGGGCAAACCTGTAGATTGCTTTCCAAATCAGTGGCATAGAGCACTGCTTCGCAAGCCGGACATTTACTCCACAAACCTTCTGGCAGGCTTGCGCGGCGCGGTGCCTGGCCATTTTCACGCTTGATTTTGGGGGGAAGGAGTTTGTTCAACCAAGTCATTTGTTCACCTCATCCATGGCCCGGCGCATGTCGGCCAAAACGGCCGCCACGCGGGCGCAGCAATCTTCTTCGGAAGATTGTTCTATCGTTTCGATCAAGCGGCTGCCGACGATCACGGCATCGGCAAAAGCGGCAATACGTGCGGCAGCTGCGGCATCGCGGATGCCGAACCCAACCCCCACCGGCAAGCCGGTAAGCTGGCGAATCTGCGGCAGTTTTTGCGCCACGGATTCGATGTTGAGCGCCGCCGAACCCGTCACCCCGGCCAGCGAGACGTAATACACATAGCCGCTGGCAATCGCCGCCGTGCGGGCGATGCGTTCGCGCGAGGAGGTCGGCGCGATGAGAAAAATCGGATCCATGCCCGCCGCGCGCATCGCCGCCGCAAATTCATCTGCTTCTTCCGGCGGGTAATCGACCACCAGCACACCGTCGACACCGGCCGCTGCCGCTTCTGCCGTAAATTTCGCCACCCCCATGGCTTCAATCGGATTGGCGTAGCCCATCAAAACCACCGGCGTCTGCCCATCTTGCTGACGGAATTCGGCCACCTGCGCCAGCACGGTCAATAAGCGCATACCTTGCGCCAAGGCGGCTTCGGAAGCGCGCTGTATGGCCGGACCATCGGCCATTGGATCGGAAAACGGCACCCCGAGCTCGATCACATCCGCCCCGGCGGCAACCATGGCGTGCATCAGGGGAACGGTTGTCGCTGGTGTCGGAAAACCGGCAGTAACGAAGGGGATGAGCGCGGCTCGCCGATCCTTGGCGAGGCGGCTGAAAGTCGATTGAATACGGGACATGAGCGTGTGCCTGGCAAAAAAATCAAAAAACGATGCCGGATTGTTCGGCCACCGTGTGCATGTCTTTGTCGCCGCGCCCGGAAAGATTGACCAGCAAAATTTTGTCGCTGGCCAGTGTGGGCGCAAGTTTCATGGCATAGGCCAGGGCATGGCTGGATTCCAGCGCCGGAATGATGCCTTCCAAACGGCACAGATCGTGAAACGCCTGGAGCGCTTCGACATCGCTCACCGGCTGATATTCGGCCCGCCCGCTATCTTTCAGCCAGGCATGTTCCGGACCGACGCCGGGATAGTCGAGGCCGGCCGAAATCGAATGGGTATCGATGATCTGCCCATCCTCGTCTTGCAGCAGGTAAGTACGGTTGCCGTGCAAAACGCCCGGCACGCCTGCCGTCAGCGAAGCCGCATGACGGCCGCTGGCGACACCTTCGCCGGCCGCTTCGACACCGATCAAACGCACTGCCGGGTTATCCAGATAAGGATAAAAAATCCCCATCGCATTCGAACCGCCGCCCACTGCAGCAATCACGGCATCGGGCTGACGCCCGGTCATGGCCGGCATTTGTTGCCGACATTCTTCGCCGATGATTTTCTGAAAGTCGCGCACCAGCATAGGATAAGGATGCGGCCCGGCAACCGTGCCGATGATGTAAAAAGTATTGTGGATGTTTGCCACCCAATCGCGCATCGCTTCATTCAGCGCGTCTTTTAGCGTGCGCGAACCGGATTCCACCGGCACCACCGTCGCCCCAAGCAGTTTCATGCGATACACGTTGGCCGCTTGGCGTTTGACGTCTTCCGCGCCCATATAGACTACGCACTCAAAACCGTAGCGCGCCGCCACCGTCGCGCTTGCCACGCCATGCTGGCCGGCTCCGGTTTCAGCAATGACACGAGGTTTGCCCATGCGCTTGGCGAGCAAGGCCTGGCCGATACAGTTATTCACCTTGTGCGCACCGGTGTGGTTCAAATCTTCGCGTTTCAAATAAATTTGCGCCCCGCCCAACTGCTGCGACAAACGCTGCGCGTGGTAAATGGGCGAAGGGCGGCCGACGAAATGTGCCAATTCATAGGCGTATTCCGCCTGAAACGCCGGATCATTTTTGGCGGCGGCGTAGGCGGCACCGAGCTCGTCGAGTGCGCCAAACAAGGTTTCGGCAACGAAAACTCCGCCGTAGGGGCCAAAATGTCCGCGTGCATCGGGATAGTTATAGTGTGCCATCTGCTTTCCGTACTGCAGCCACGAAGGCTGCGATTTTTGCATGATCCTTGATGCCCTTGCCCGCCGGGCCGTCGATTTCGACCCCGGAGGAAACATCGACCGCCGCCGGGCGTAAATTCTCCAGCGCTGCCGCAACGTTTCCGGCATGCAGACCGCCCGACAAAATCCAATGTCCCGACAGATCCGGCGGAATCAGCCGCCAGTCAAAGACATGCCCGCCGCCGCCATAACCTTCGACAAACGCATCGAGCAAAAGCGCACGCGCTTGCCCGAAAGAAGCGGCGAATTCTACCAGATCGAGCCCCGGCCTCACCCGCGCCGCACGAATCCAGGGGCGGGCAAAACGGGCGCATTCTGCCGGCGTTTCGTCACCATGAAACTGCAACAGATTCAAGGGCACCTGCCGGCACACAGCCTCCACCTCAGCCGGCGCGGCATTCACGAACAAGCCGACCAATTCAACGAAAGGCGGCACACGGCGCGCCAGTTCTGCTGCCTTTTCCGGCGCGACATAGCGCGGGCTCTGCGGATAAAACACGAAACCGAGCGCATCCGCTCCGGCAGCCACGGCCGCATCGACATCTTGTGCGCGCGTCAAACCGCAAATTTTTATGCGCGTAGCGGCCATGCACTCTCTCCTGTTTCATCGTCGACAAAGGCGTCCACCGCTTCCGGAAAACCCCAGCTTGGCGCATAGACTGGACCGCGAAAATACAATCCGGCGGCCGAAAACGTGGGCGCGGCCTGCGTTCGGTCGCGCGCCTGCAGCAAATGTTCGATCCAGGCCGGGGGCTGCGCGCCTTTGCCGACATAGACCAAGGCCCCCACCAGGTTACGCACCATATGGTGCAAAAAGGCGGAAGCCATGAAATCAAAGACAAACAACTCGCCCCGACGCACGATCCGCGCCTCGTGCATCAACTTGACCGGCGATTTGGCCTGACATTGCGCGGCACGAAATGCCGAAAAATCATGCTCGCCGAGCAAACGCTGCGCCGCATCCTGCATGTTTTCCAAAGACAGCGGCTGATGGGCCCAACCCACCCGCCCCTGCCACAGTCCCGGACGCTGCGCCCGGTTCAAAAGCAAATAACGGTAACGCCGCGCCTGCGCCGAAAAACGCGCATGAAAATGCGGATCGACCACGCGCGCCCAGCGCACGGCCACCCCCTCCGGAAGATGGCTATTCACCCCGCGCACCCAGGCGTCCAGGGGGCGCTCTACCTCGGTATCAAAATGCACCACCTGCTGAATGGCATGCACACCGGCATCGGTGCGCCCGGCACACAGGGTTGCCGTCGGGCTGCCGGCAATCGCTGCCAGCGCGGTTTCCAGCGCGTCTTGCACCGTCACGCCGCAGCGCTGGCTTTGCCAGCCGCGAAAAGGCAGGCCAAAATATTCAACGCCGAGCGCAATGCGTAGAGACATAAATTGGCATAGTGTTTTTGCAAAAAAGGTCAACAACAAACGGCCCGCTAGGGCCGTTTGCCAAGTCTGAGGCGGGGATTTTACCGCATCCCTGCGATCGAGGCGCTTATCCGCCGATCTGTGCGAGGAGGGTGCGCGCCTCTTCGACCAAATCGATACTGCCTTCAGCAAGCACTTCCTGCAGCAATTCGCGCGCCCCTTCGAGATCACCCATTTCCTGATAGGCCTTGGCCAGATCGAGTTTGGTATTGACCTCTTCCCAGCGGGCATCGCGCGCCGGAGCAGGTGCTTCAAATGAAACCTCCGGCGCTTTGGTCGGTGCCGCTACGGGCTCCGGCATCGCCGCAGGTTCTGCCGCCAGATCGAGATTGATCGAGCCGATATCGAAATCGGAGGCCATGGGCTGGCCAAGGAAAACAGAATCGCTCAGCTTCATATCAAAATCGATATCGTCTGCAGCCTCCTCCAACCCGCTCACCGGATTGACGACGGTATTGGTCAAATCCGGCATATTCACCACGGTATTGGTGAAGCTTGGCGAGGTGACTACCGTTTGCGCGAGCGCTGCCAGATTGCGCTCGGCTTCAGTGTCGACTGCAGCGCTCAGGAAAGCCGAAACGTCTGCGGGGACCTGGGTTGCCACCAGAGCTTCAGGCATCGTCTGCTCTGATTCCGGTGCTGGTGCCGGCGTCACCGGCGCAGCCTGCGGAAAATCAAGGCCGTCCAGACTCAGATCGTCTTCGGCAATTTCTGCGGAAAAATCATTGTTTGGCGTAACGACCAAGGTGCCTTCCGGAGAAAAACGAGGCATTCCATCGCTCGCAGCCCTTGGTGCTGCTTCCTGTACAGCCGGCAGCTCTTCAGCAAAGGAAGGAATTTCCGCTGTTTTTTCTGCCGTATCGTCAAGGTCGAAATCCAGACTGATGTCGCTCGCCACGAAGGGATCATCGGTTTTTTCTTCAAACGCAGGTTGCGATGCGGCCAAAGGCAGGGGTTGCGTTTTCTCGGCGGAAAATTCCAGCACCGTAGCCTCGACCGATGCCGGTGCTGCGGACGGCGCAAGCGCTGCTGCGGGTGCCGCTGCTGGCGTGAAAGCAAAAGAAAAATCGGGTTCAGCTTCGGGTTCTGCGGCGGACTCTGCTTCGGGTTCTGTTTGGGCGGACGCTTGCGATTGTTGCGTAGCACCAGAGGCAGCCTCAGCGCTTGCCGGAAAATCAAAGCTGAGTGCATTCGTCGGCGACTCTGCCGCTGCTTCAGAGGCGAGCGCCACGCCGGCAAATGCTTGTGGGGCGGCCACCGGTAATTCAATCTGCGGCGCAGCAGAGGGTGCCTTTTCAGGCTCGGCAAACTCCGCCGGCAAAACGGGGGCCGCTGCCGGCGCAGCGACCGTGGACGTTGCCGCTTTCTGCGCACCGTACAAGGGATTACTCGGATCGATCTGGCGACCTAATTCGGCCACCTTGTTCCATTCCTGACCATTGCCACCCGATTGCGCATAGAGCTCGCCCGCCAAGGTTTCGAACTGCTTGACGCTGCGGCGATTGGCATAAATCTCCAGCAACTTGGCATGAATCGCCAAACGCGATGGGTCTTTGTGCATGGCTTCGAGCAGAATTTCTTCTGCTTGCGAATCACGCCCGTAAGCCATGTAAACATCGGCTTCCGCCACAGGGTCGACCTCGTCGGTATCGATCGTACCCGGGCCGGCCTGGCTGAATTCACCGGTGTGCGGCGGGGCGGTTCCGGTATCGATGGTCTGCCCACCTTGCGTACCGAATACCGAATTTGGCCCAAGCGAGGCTGGCGGCAGGGTTTCCGTGAGGGCAATTTCGGTGGCCGTATTTTGCTGGCGGCGACGATACAGGAACAAGCCGCCCAGCAAAGCCAAGGCAGCCGCACCGCCAGCCAAGGGCAGCGGGTCTTCGAGCAGGCTATCGAGGAAATTCGGTTCAGGCAAAGGTGCCGGAGTCGGTGGCGGCAGCGGCGTTTTTTCGACGACGGGTGCCGGCTCGGGTGCCGGCGGCGCTGGTGTTTCGGCCGGCGTTTCGACCGGCGTTTCGGTCGGCGCAGCAGTCTGTTCGGCAGCACTTTCCGAAGCCGGAGCTTGCGCTGCGGGAGTTTCCGGGGCAGCGGCAGGCGCTTCCTTGACTGGCGCTGCAACTGGCGCGGGTGCGGGTGCAGCAACTTCAGGCGCAGCTGCCGGCGGCGGGCTTATGGCGGGAGCAGCTGCCGTCGTTTTTTCCAGTTCTGCCAGACGCAGATTTTTCATCTCCAGCAACTTCTGCAACTCGCTCAGATTCTTTTCCAGCAAAGCAACCCGTGCCTGCGATTCTTGCAGGGATTTTTCGGCAGTCAGATGCTCCAGCGCATTCGCCTTGCCATCCTTGCCCCCCCCAGCGGCCTTGTCGGCGCGCCCAACCTTGACCTGATCTTTGCTCGCATCGAGGGCCGGGGTTTTTTCTTCGACGCGGGCGGTAATCTTGCCGCCGGCAGCCTGTTCCGCAGCCACCGTATCCTGGCGACTCTGCGCAGTTTCTGCGGCGGCCGCCAGTTTTTTGCGATACGCCGTAAAGTCGCCGGCCGAGACATAAATCTGCCGCGCTTCCTTGGGGCTGATCGCCGCCACGCTCGCCGCATCGGGAATGGCAAGAATCACCCCCGTCTTCAAGCGGTGGATGTCATTTTCGATGAAGGCTTTACGGTTATTACGATAAATACCCGCCAGCATCTGCTCCAAAGTGACGCCGGCATGCTGGTGCGCAGCGGCAATTTTGCGTAAGTTCTCGCCACGCTCGACGGTATGCTCGCCGGCGGCATCTGTGGCCTTTGGCGTAGTTTCCGGCGCTGCCCCCGGTACAGATTCGGCACGCCCCGGCAGCGCCGGTTTGGCGGTTGCGGGCGCAGCAGGGGCGGCGGACTTGGCCGCTTCATGGCGATTGTCACGCACGGTTTCAACCACGCGCGCATCGACGGTGCTGCGCGTTTTTGCCGCCGGGGCGAATTCCGGCGGATCGAGCAAAAAGGTGTATTCACGCACCAAGCGTCCGGTCGGCCAATTCAGTTCGACGAGAAAATCGAGGAAGGGGTCATTCACCGGCCGTGCTGACGAAATCTTGAGCACCGCCTTGCCGCCTTTACGTTTTTCGACGCTGAAATTCAAGTCGCTCAAACCATTGGCGTATTCGACGCCAGCCTGACTAAAAACGTCCGGCGAGGCCAGACGAGCGGTCATGCCATTTAACTCTTCTGGTGTTGCCGCAAGCGTCACCTCCGCGCGCAAGGGCTGCCCCAAACCAGACAAGACCGTCAATTTACCCAGACCGGCCGCCTGGGCCGAAATGCTGCTCAAAGACAGACTGGAGGCGACGGCAAGCGCCAGAGCGCACTGCTTGAAACTGACGGATTTGGAAATTTTATTTTGATTCACGGCCATATGCCTTGCGCGTGTTACTTGGAATAATCAAATTAACATCATGGGGTTAGCATTGCAAGCTAATCCCGCTTATGAACTCGGGGTTTTTGCATATCGCCAACAATGAAAAACGGGGCTTGCGCCCCGCTTTTCACCGATCTCGATCAATCAGGCATCGAGCAGGATACGCAGCATGCGGCGCAAGGGCTCTGCCGCGCCCCACAAAAGTTGATCGCCACAGGTGAAGGCCGCGAGGTACTCCGGGCCCATCGCCATTTTATGCAAACGGCCCACCGGCACCGTCAGCGTGCCCGTAACGGCTGCCGGGGTGAGTTCGCGCTCGGAGATTTCACGCTCGTTCGGCACCACTTTGGCCCAGGGGTTGGCCTTGGCCAGCATGTCGGAGATTTCATCGAGTGGCACATCTTTTTTCAATTTGATGGTGAGCGCCTGCGAATGGCAGCGCATGGCGCCGATGCGCACGCACAGGCCGTCGATGGGAATCGAACCGGCCGTGCGGAAAGCCGGTTTGCCAAGAATCTTGTTGCACTCGGCACCGCCCTTCCATTCTTCTTTCGATTGCCCGCCGTCGACCGGCACGTCGATCCAGGGAATGAGCGAACCGGCCAGCGGCGTGTTGCGAAAATTCTTCTTCGGCAGCGCATCCGAACGGATGGTTGCGGCCACCTTACGGTCGATATCGAGGATGGCGGATGACGGATCAGCCAAAAGATCTTTGACCGAATCGTGAATCACGCCCATCTGAGAAATCAACTCGCGCATGTTCTGCGCCCCGGCACCGGAGGCCGCCTGATAGGTCATGGAGCTTGCCCATTCGACCAGATCATTCTGAAACAGGCCGCCCAGGCCCATCAGCATGAGCGAGACGGTACAGTTGCCGCCCACCCAGTTTTTGCCGCCCACGCCCAGCGCTTTCTTGATCACGTTCATATTGACCGGATCGAGCACGATCACCGCATCATCGGCCATGCGCAAAGCACTGGCCGCATCGATCCAATGACCGTTCCAGCCGGTGGCGCGCAAGGGGCCGAAGACTTCCTTGGTGTAATCGCCGCCCTGGCAGGTAATGATGATTTCACAGGCTTTCAGCGCCTCGATATTACTGGCGTCCTGCAAGGGCAGGGACGCCTCCTTGCCACCGAACGTCGGGGCCTTGCCGCCCGCGTTGGAGGTAGAAAAATACACCGGCTCGATATGGGCGAAATCGCCTTCTTCGACCATCCGCTGCATGAGCACCGAGCCCACCATGCCGCGCCAACCCACCAGACCTACTTTTTTCATCATCTTTCCTTTGTGTGTGAAACCTGAAACCGGGCAAGGGGAAGCTGGCGCAAAACGACGGCCAAAACCGCTTCCCTCCTGTCTTGTTTCATAAATTCTGCAAAACCGCCTCGCCCATTTCGCGCGTACCGACCTTGGTGGTGCCGCGCTCATAGATGTCGCCGGTGCGATACCCCTGAGACAGCACTTTTTTCACGGCGTTCTCGATACGCTGCGCTTCTTCTTCACGATTAAAGGTGTAACGCAGCATCATCGCAGCGGAAAGAATGGTCGCCAGCGGGTTGGCCAGGTTCTTGCCGGCGATGTCCGGGGCCGAGCCGTGCGAGGGTTCGTACAGGCCCTTGTTTTTCTCATCGAGCGAGGCCGAAGGCAACATACCGATCGAGCCGGTGAGCATGGACGCTTCGTCCGACAAAATATCGCCGAACATATTGCCGGTGACCATCACATCGAACTGCTTGGGCGCACGCACCAGCTGCATGGCGGCGTTGTCGACGAGCATGTGGGAAAGCTCAACCTCCGGGTAGTCGTGGGCGACTTCGATCATCACGTCGCGCCACAGCTGGGTGCATTCGAGCACGTTCATCTTGTCCACCGAGCACAATTTTTTGTTGCGCTTTTGCGCCGCCTGAAAGGCGACATGGCCGATGCGGCGGATTTCCGATTCGCTATACACCATGGTGTTGAAACCGACACGCTCGCCATTTTCTTCGCGCACGCCGCGCGGCTGGCCAAAGTAAATGTCACCGGTCAGTTCGCGCACGATCAGGATATCCAAACCGGACACCACTTCAGCCTTGAGCGTGGAGGCATTGGCCAGCTCCGGGTACAAAATGGCCGGGCGCAAATTGGCGAACAGATTCAAATCCTTACGAATACCGAGCAAGCCGCGCTCCGGACGTTTTTCGCGCGGCAGGCTATCCCACTGCGGGCCGCCGACCGCACCCAAAAGCACGGCATCGGCAGCGCGCGCCAGTTTTTGCGTGGCTTCCGGATAGGGATCCCCCGTGGCATCCACCGCCGCGCCGCCCAAGAGGGCTTCTTCCATTTCAAATTTCAGATCCAGCGCGGAGAGCACGCGCAGCGCTTGTTCCATGATCTCCGGACCAATGCCGTCACCCGGCAAAACGCAGATTTTCATTGGTGATTCCTCAAAATTAATTCAAATAAAACAGGCTCAGGCAAACAGCCAAGGCTGCACAATGCGGCGCCTGTCTTCGAAAGCCTTGATTTTTTCTGCATGACGCAGCGTTAGGCCAATGTCGTCCCAACCGTTCAAGAGACACTCTTTGCGGAAAGCATCGACCGCAAACGAGAGGACATGTCCGTCCGGGCGCGTCACGCTTTGCGCTGCCAGGTCCACCCGCAAGCGATAGCCGGGCGTCGCTGCCATTTGGGCAAGCAAAACATTAATTTCGGCCGCCGGCAAAACGATGGGCAAAATGCCGTTCTTGAAACAGTTGTTAAAGAAAATATCGGCAAACGACTCGGCAATAATGGCCTTGAAACCATAATCGAGCAGCGCCCAGGGGGCATGTTCGCGGGAGCTGCCGCAACCAAAATTGGCCCGCGTCACGAGAATTTCCGCCCCTTGATAACGCTGCTGATTGAGAACGAAATCCGGGTTGATCGGACGCTGCGAGCAATCCTGACCGGGCTCGCCGACATCGAGATAGCGCCACTCATCGAAAGCGTTGGGGCCAAAACCGGAGCGCTTGATCGATTTTAAAAACTGCTTCGGGATGATGGCATCGGTATCGACGTTATTGCGATCGAGCGGTGCCGCCAGCGCATCGAGTTGAACGAATTTTTCCATTTATTCCACCGCTTTCTGGACGGCCTCACCGCCTCTTTTCATGGCATCACCGACGACTTCGCCACCTTTCTTGATGACTTCGCCGGTTTTTTCTGCACCAATCTGAACATCCTTTTTCACCCCTGCCGCCGTATTGCAGGCCGTCAGGCAGATCAACAAGGCAAGACAAACGCTATTTTTCATAGCGCACTCAAGCAAAATCACGCACGTCGGCAAAATGCCCCGCAATCGCCGCTGCCGCCGCCATGGCCGGGCTCAACAAATGGGTGCGGCCGCCAGCACCTTGGCGCCCTTCGAAATTACGGTTCGAAGTCGAGGCACAGCGCTCGCCCGGCTCCAGACGGTCGGCATTCATGGCCAGACACATCGAACAACCCGGCTCGCGCCATTCAAAACCGGCCGCCGTGAAAATCTTGTCCAGCCCTTCGCGCTCGGCCTGGCGTTTGACCAGGCCAGAACCCGGAACGGCCAGCGCCAGCTTGACATTGGCGGCGATGTGTTTGCCGTGCAAAACGGCGGCTGCCTCGCGCAAATCTTCGATACGCGAATTGGTGCAGGAGCCAATGAAGACCTTATCGATGGCAATCGCCGTGATCGGCGTATTCGGCTGCAGATCCATGTATTTCAGGGCACGCGTCATGCCTTCGCGCTTGACCGGATCATTTTCCAGCGCCGGATCGGGCACCCGCCCATCCACCGGCACCACCATTTCCGGCGAAGTACCCCAGGTCACCTGCGGTTTGATGTCGGAAGCCAGCAGGGTAATCGTGCGGTCAAACACCGCGCCGGGGTCGGAATGCAGGGTGCGCCAATAGGCTACGGCCTGCGTCCAGGTTTCGCCTTGCGGCGAGAAAGGACGGCCTTTCAGATAATCGATCGTCACCTCATCGACCGCGACAAACCCCATGCGCGCGCCGCCTTCGATGGCCATGTTGCACAGGGTCATGCGCCCTTCCATCGTCAGGCTGCGAATGGCGCTGCCGCCAAATTCGATGGCATAGCCGGTGCCGCCCGCCGTGCCAATCACTCCGATGATCGCCAAGGCCACATCCTTGGCCGTCACACCGGGGCCGAGCTCGCCTTCCACCGCAATCAACATGGTTTTTGATTTTTTCTGCACCAGACACTGGGTGGCCAGCACGTGCTCTACTTCGGAGGTGCCGATACCGTGCGCCAGGCAGGCAAAGGCACCGTGCGTCGAGGTATGCGAATCACCGCACACCACGGTCATACCCGGCAGGGTCGCGCCATTTTCCGGGCCAACCACGTGCAAAATCCCCATCCGCTCGTCCTTGAACGGAAAATAGGCCAGCGCGCCGACTTCACGGATGTTGGCATCCAGCGTGTCCACCTGCAGACGGGAAACCGGGTCCTTGATGCCTTCTTCCCAATGGTCGGTCGGCGTATTGTGGTCCGGCGTGGCGACGATGGAGGAGATGCGCCAGGGTTTGCGCCCGGCCAGCTTCAGGCCTTCGAACGCCTGCGGGCTGGTGACTTCGTGCACCAGATGGCGATCGATGTACAACAGTGCCGTGCCGTCCGCCTCCTGGTGGACGACATGGTTTTCCCACAATTTATCGTAAAGTGTCTTCGGCATGGCTCAACCTAAAAAATCGGCAAAACGCTGGATTATTGCACAGGCGGGCAGGCTTTTTGGGAAGATTTTCAGCCTTCACGCGGCTGGCACAGCCGGCGCAAACCAGCGCCAGATCAAGAAAAATCCGAGTAGTCCGAAAACGGCAGCGAGCGCAAACACCCAACCCGCTCCCCAGGCATCCCAAAACAAGCCGCTCAGCAAAGCCCCGAACAAGCCGCCAGCCCCGAAAGACAGGCTGGAGTACAAGGCCTGCCCACGGCCGCGCAAAGCCTGTGGAAAATACTGATTCACCGCCGCAATCGCCGCCGCGTGGTAAGCACCAAAGGTCAAACCGTGCAGGCTTTGCACGAAAATCATGGTCGCCAAAGATTCCACCGCCCAGCCCATCAGCAAGAAGCGCGGCACGGTAGCGGCAAAGCTGAGCAACAAGATCCAGCGCAAGGAAAAGCGGCGCAAAAGACGCGGCATCAACAAAAACACAATGATTTCAGCCAAAACGCCCAGAGACCACAGCAGACCGATCAGCGTTTTACCGTAACCGTGCTCGCTCAAATGAATGGAAAAAAACACATAAAACCCGCCATGCGCGCTAGACATTGCCGTGCAAGCGAGCATCAGGGCCAACACCGTGGGCTGGCGCAACACACCCTGCAAAGACAGTGTTTGTGCCGGCAGCGGATGCGCGGGGGCTTCCGGCAGACTGAGCGCCAGCACAAACAAGCTCGCCAGAACGAAGGTGCAGGCCCACAGCACACCGACCGGTGCCATCACGTCGAGTAACGCCCCGGTACCCAGCACAGCGGCAATGAAACCAAACGAACCCCACACCCGCACCGGGCCGTAGCGCCCACCTTCTTCGCGCAGATGATCGAAGGTGAGCATTTCAACGAGCGGCAAGGCCCCGCTCCAGAAAAAAGCCAGCACCGCCATAGCGAAAAGCATGGCTGGCAAGCGCTCGAGCCAGAAAAAGCTGAGAAAACCAAGCAAACCAACCATGCCGGCCAGACGAATGATCGGTAAGCGATAGCCCCAACGATCCACCACCCACCCCCAAACATTAGGGCCAAAAATGCGCATCAACTGCATCTGCGACATCAATAAACCAATATCGAGCGCAGAAAATTTGATCGATTGCAGATACAAGCCGAAATACGGCGAAAACGCACCGATGAAAGCGAAATAAAAAAAGTAATACGCGGCCAGCCGCCCATAGGGAAAGGCCGGATACGTCGTCATGGCGGGGATAGGGGCTGGCGCAAAAACCGCTTGCGCGCAGCTCAATTCAAGACAGGCACGGCGGAATCTGCGGCGTGGCGCAGCGCACGTCAGCACATTGGGCGCGGTGGCGCAGCGCGTGATCGATCAAGACTAGCGCCAGCATGGCCTCGGCGATCGGCGTCGCGCGGATGCCGACACAGGGGTCGTGCCGTCCTTGCGTCGCCACCTCGACCGCCTGCCCCGCCGTATCGACGGAACGGCGCGGCTGGGCAATCGACGAAGTCGGCTTGATCGCCATATTGACGACGATTTCCTGCCCGGTCGACAACCCGCCAAGAATACCGCCGGCGTGGTTGCTGAGAAAGCCCTGCGGCGTCATTTCATCGCCATGTTCGCTGCCTTTTTGCGCCACCGAAGCAAAACCTGCACCGATTTCCACGCCTTTGACAGCATTGATACCCATCATCGCGTAAGCGATTTCTGCATCGAGCCGGTCGAATACCGGCGCACCCCAACCGGGCGGCACGCCGTGCGCTGTCACCGTAATGCGCGCACCGACGGAATCGAGCGATTTACGCAGCGCATCCATATAGCTTTCCAGCTCTGGAACGATGTCCGCATTGGGCGCAAAAAAGGGGTTTTGTTCGATGTGCTGCGCACTGACAAAAGGAATTTCCAGCGGCCCGAGCGCACTCATCCAACCGCGAATGGTCACGCCATAACGCTCGTGCAGCCATTTCCGGGCAATCGCCCCGGCGGCCACGCGCACGGCAGTTTCGCGCGCCGAAGAACGCCCGCCGCCGCGATAATCGCGAAAACCGTATTTTTGCGTATAAACATAGTCGGCATGGCCGGGGCGGAAAGCGCTGGCGATGTTGCCGTAATCCTTGCTGCGCTGGTCTTCGTTACGAATCAGCAAAGCGATCGGCGTGCCGGTGGTTTTGCCCTCGAAAACACCGGACAAAATCTCCACCGTATCCGGCTCGCGGCGCTGAGTGACGTGGCGGGAAGTGCCGGGTTTGCGCCGGTCAAGCTCATGTTGAATATCTGCTGCGCACAAGGCCAAGCCCGGCGGACAACCATCGACGACACAACCGATACCCGGCCCATGCGATTCACCAAAAGACGTGACCGTAAATAACTTGCCGAAGGTATTGCCTGACATTATTTATCACCGCACATGAGGAAGGCCGCGAGTTTAGCACGCCCGCCCCAGGCCGCCGGGCGTTTGGCCCGGCATGCCACACCAGCGAATCAGGCTTGCGCCGTTTCTTCCGGCCAGTTTTTGATGTAATTTTTGAGCAAGGTATTTTCCAGGCTCTGCTCTTCAAGCACGGCTTTGGCCACATCGAGGAATGAAATTACACCTTGCAGATCGCCATTTTCTACCACCGGCAGATAACGCGAGTGTTTCTCGATCATCAAACGCCGTAGGCTATTGGCGTCCATGTCCGGCGGCACGGTCACCGGATCGGCTACCATGACCTCACGCACCGTCGGCGATTTTCCGCTCGCATTGGCCGCTTTCACCGCCTGCAAAACCTCACGAAAAGTCACCATGCCGACCATCTTCCCCGCCGCCATGACTACCAGCGAACCGACATCGAGGTCCGCCATGGTCGCCACCACGGCTTCCAAGGTTTGCTCGGGCGTCGTCGTATACAACACGCCGCCTTTGACGCGCAGAATTTCCTTGACCAACATCTTGATTTTCTCCGTTCATCCCACAACTAGAATGCGCAGGATATTAGTGGATGCGCGCCCGATACGCAAAGCAGCATTTACCCACCACACGCCTTTCTTGAGTGCAGGTTTGATTGCCCCCTCAATTGCCCCCCTCAGCCAACCAAGTCCACACGCCATTTGATACTTTTTCCGTTCCGGGCTAACCTGCCTCCGTTTTTTTACTCCATCTTCCTACCCCACTTTCAGCGGACTTCAAACAATGACCACACCCTACGAAATCAACCGCAGCGGCACACTGGCGGAAACCGGCCAGCAAAACCGCGTACTGAAAAACACCTACATGCTGCTCGGCCTTTCCATGGTGCCGACGGTGCTTGGCGCGCTCCTTGGCATTCAGATGGGTTTTTCCTTCTTTGCCGGCAGCCCGATGATTTCCTTCCTGCTCTTCATGGGCATCGCTTTTGGTTTCATGTGGGCGATCGAAAAAAACAAAAACAGCGGCTTAGGTGTCGCCCTTCTGCTGGGTTTTACCTTTTTCATGGGTTTGATGCTCTCGCGCATCCTGCAATACGCCCTGGGCTTCAGTAATGGCGGCTCGATGATTGCCCTGGCGGCTGGCGGCACGGGTGCCATTTTTCTCACCCTCTCCTCGATTGCGGCGACCACCAAGCGTAATTTCACTGGCATGGGCAACTTTCTGTTTGCCGGCGTGATACTGGTTTTGCTGGCCATCATCGCCAACATTTTCTTCCAGATTCCGGCCTTGTCGCTGGCCATCTCCGCAGCGGTCGTGGGGATTTTTTCGGCCTACATCCTGTATGACATCAGCCGTATCGTGCATGGCGGAGAAACCAGCTACGTCAGTGCCACCCTGGCGGTATATCTCGACGTATACAACATCTTCGTCAGCCTCTTGCAGCTGATCATGGCCTTTACCGGCGAGCGTGACTAAAGCATTTTGCCGTCACACGCGAGCGCAACGGCCGGTGTCAGCACCGGCCGTTTTTCATGCCCGCTCGAACAAAGCGATCGACTCGACGTGCGCCGTGTGCGCAAACATGTTGATAACCCCCGCCGCCTGCAAACGGTAGCCTTTGAGCGCACACAATACGCCAGCATCGCGCGCCAGTGTCGCCGGGTTGCAAGAAACATAGACCAGACGTTGCGCCGCCTGATGCCCCAGTGCCTTGCACAATTCAAGCGCGCCTTCGCGCGGCGGATCGATCAACATTTTGTCGAACGCCCCCAAACCCGCAAGCCAGCTTTCACTGCAGGCAAACAAATTCGCGCCGACAAATTTCACCTGTCCATCCAGCCCATGCTGGCGTGCCGCCTCCCGCGCACGCTCGAGCAATGCGGAACTGCCTTCCACGCCCAAGACCTGCGCCCCACGGCGCGCGATGGGCAAGGTGAAATTACCCAAACCGCAAAACATATCGGCGATCCGCTCACCGGGCTGCGGATCGAGCAACTGCACGGCGCGACGCAGCAGCACCCGATTCATGGCGTGATTGACCTGAGTGAAATCGGTCGGACGAAAAGCGAATTCCAGATCGAATTCTGGCAGCACATAAGTGAGCGGCGGCCCAGGCAAAGGGTAAAAACGCTCGGCCGTCTCAGGGCCCTTGGGCTGCAGATAAAACACCACCTGATGCTGGTCCGCAAAGGCACGCAAAGCCGCCTCGTCTTGCTTGCTCAATTTTTGCAAAATGCGCAAAACCAGTGCCGTACATCTTTCTCCCACGGCAACTTCGATCTGCGGCAGGCGCTCCGCGATACTCAAGCCGCCCAACAAGGCGCGTAAAGGCATCAACAAGGCCGATACCGGCGGCGGCATCACATGGCACTCACGAATGTCTGCGATATAGCTGCTGCGCCATTCGTGAAAACCAATCAGCATGGTGTCTTGCGCAGCCAGTTTGCGCACCCCCAAGCGTGCCCGGTGGCGGTATCCCCAGGAAGGCCCCTGCACCGGCGGCAAAATCTGCGCCGGGCGCACCCGGCCGATGTGCCACAAACTGTCTTCGAGCACGCGTTGTTTTGCCGCCAGTTGCGCCCCAGCCTCCATATGCTGCATCGCACAACCACCACACACACCAAAATGCGGACACTTTGGCGTCACTCGCGCCGGTGACGCACGCAACACCTGCACCAGATGCGCCAATTCGTACCTGGATTTCTGGCGAAAACTGGCGTACTCAACTTCTTCACCGGGCAAAGCCGCATCGACAAAAATAGTTTTGCCATCGCGCCGCGTAATCCCCCGCGCCTCATGATCCAAGGATTCAATAATTCCGGTCGGCACAGCCCGCTCCGAGAAAAAACGCGAATTCTATCAATTCAGTTATAGTCCGCCACATGGCGCGCACCTTAATCAACACTTGGGCTGACTATCTGGATGCGGCAGATGCCTTATTGGCACGCTGCACGCGCAGCCTTTACGTTTTTGACGGCGATCTCGCCAATTTGCGCTGGGAAAATGCACAACGACTTGACGTCCTGAACGCCTTCCTGACCCGCGACAACAGCGCTGCGCTGCATATCGTGTTGCGCGAAGGGCAGCATTTTCTAACGCAAGCGCCGCGCCTTTACCAAATGTTACAAACCTGGTCACAGCGCGTACAGGTGCGGCAAACGCCGCGTGCGCTCTCTGAATTGCGCGATGCCATTTTTATCATCGACGGCGAACATGCCTTGATCCGCTTCGAAAAAATGCTCCCACGCAGCGTATTGATCGAAAACAGCGCAGAGGAAATTTTGCCCTACCAACAGCGTTTCGACGAAATCTGGCAAGAATCAGGAAAAAACCTGTTGCATTCCACCTTGGGTTTATGACAATTTTCGTGACAACAGCGTATCACGCTGCACCGCAACACGATTTTTCGCTATAATCGCGGCCGGATCGGCGCTTGCTGACCGGCCCAACACCGAATCGGATTGTGTAATCTCTTTGTAGTTGTTTCTTGTCGATAAGGAAATCTCATGAACAAGCTGTCTATTCTCTTCGCTGCCCTGTTTGCCGTCGCTCTGAGCGCCTGCGGTAAGAAGGAAGAACCGGTTGCTCCGCCGCCGGCCCCGGTTGAACAAGCTGCTCCGGCTGCTGCTCCGGCCGAACAAGCTGCTCCGGCTGCTGAACAAGCTGCTCCGGCCGCTGAAGGCGAAGCCGCTCCGGCTGCTGAAGGCGAAGCCGCTCCGGCCGCCGAGCAAGCTGCTCCGGCTGCTGAACAAGCCGCTCCGGCCGCTGAAGAGAAGAAGTAATCTTCTTACCTCCAGCGAAGAAAACGGGACTACGGTCCCGTTTTTTTACGCCCGGTTTTTTTACGCCCGGTTTTCTGGGAGTTGCTTTTTACGAGCTTTGCCCAGCAACAAAAAACCGGGAACATGCCCGGTTTTTTCACAACGATCAGAAAAATAGCGCGGCACTTCAGCGGAGTTCTTGCTGCAACAAGCCCAAAATACGCTTCGCCGTATCTGAACGATCGACGCCACCTTCGTTGGTCAGCACCTGCACCGCTGTATTGCTGCCCGCTGTGTCAAGGAAAATCCGATATTGGCCGCGTGTATCGACCGGCTTGTCGGCACTCCAGAAATTGAGCTTGGACAACCAGCCGTCTTTTTTCTTGCTGGCATTATCTTTATCTGGATCGACGTAGCGCACGAAATACAAGCCGCGCGAACGGTCGCGATCTTCAACGGTAAAGCCGATGCGATCGAGCGCCAGGCCGACGCGCTGCCAAGCGCGATCAAAGCGGTCAAACACTTCCAACTTGCCGCTACCGTCTGCCGCGCTGCCTAAACGCGCGCGCTCAGGGGTTTTTTGTGTTGCCAAGGCAGCCTCGGCACGTTTTTCCTCTGCCCCCAAACGCACCATCAGGCGGCGCAGCATTTCTGCTTCCAGCTCCGGATCGGCGGCACGCGGCTGCCAGCGCGTATCTTCTTGCGCCGTCGAGGTATACACCTCTTCCATAGCACGGTGGCTGATGTAAATTTCTGTCGTCCCGGCGACCGCACCCGGCTCCAGGCGAGTGCGGAATTTGTCGCGCTCGCCGGTTGAATACAGGGAATCGATAATGCGGCCCAGCGTATTACGGATAATGTCAGAAGGAATCTTGGCCCGGTCTTCGGCCCAATCAGTTTCCATGACACCGGCTTCAGGGCGCTCCACATTCACAATAAACCCGGTTTCCTGCCAGAACTCCTTGATCGTTTCCCAGAGCGCTTCCGGCGGCATGGCGGCGACCAGCCAGCGCTGATTTCCGGAGCGCTCGACACGAATTTTGTCGACCTGCGGCAACAAGCTCGTTTGCCCCGCTTGCGCACCCGGAGCGCGCTCTGCGGCATAGGCGGAGAAAGTTGCCGAACCGCGCCCAGCATCATCAGGCACCAGATAGCGGTCGTCTTTTTGCAGGCTGGAGAGATCCGGCGGCACTTCCAGAGTGGGAATTTTGCCGGCCGATTTGTATTCTATCTTGCGCCCTTCCGGGATGATGTTGCCGCTACAACCGGCCACGGCTACGGCCAACAGGCAAAGTGTCAGCCCGGGCAGACGACGGTTTTGTACATTCATCAAAGACTAACTCCGGTTGGAAACCTCCCCTTTCGGGGGATAAACATGCCTGAAAAGGGGCTAGGCTTTCCCAGGCTGTTTTGCACGATGGTGTGCGTCGATTGAAACATGCCTGATTTATACCGCAATGCCCGCCTGGCGCATCGCCGCCAGCACGCGCGCTTGATTTCCTTCACTCAAAGGCGTGAGCGGCAGGCGAACGCCTTCTTCCATCAGCCCCATTTGCTGCACGGCCCATTTCACGGGAATCGGATTGGCTTCGCAGAACAAATCGCGGTGCAGCCCCAAGAGGCGGAAATGCAACTCGCGCGCCTTGGCAACTTCGCCGGCGGCAGCGGCAAGACACATCTCGTGCATCAGACGCGGTGCCACGTTGGCGGTAACCGAGATATTGCCGTGGAAGCCAAACAGAATCGACAAAACACAGGTGAGATCATCGCCGCTGTACAGGGCAAAATCCTTGGGGGCACGCTGGATCAGGTCGTAAGCGCGATCCATGTTGCCAGTAGCATCTTTCACCCCGACGATGCCCGGCACCTGCGCCAAACGCAAAATGGTGTCGTTACTCATGTCGGCCACGGTGCGCCCCGGCACGTTGTACAAGAGCACCGGCAAATCGACCGCTTCGGCGATGGTGCGGAAGTGGCGATACAGGCCCTCTTGCGTCGGTTTGTTGTAATAGGGCACCACCGACAGTGCCATATCGGCACCCGCAGTTTTGGCAAACTGGGTCAGCTCGATGGCTTCCGCCGTGGAATTCGCGCCCGTGCCGGCGATCACCGGAATGCGCCCGGCGGCATGTTCCACCGTGGTTTTGATCAGGGTGCAGTGTTCTTCGACATCGACCGTGGGCGATTCGCCCGTGGTACCAACAACAACGAGGGCATCGCTGCCTTCTTGCACATGAAAATCGACCAAACGGCGCAGGGCGGCAAGATCAAGGCTGCCGTCCGCGTGCATGGGGGTAACAATGGCGACAATGGATCCGGTAATCATGAAAATCGGCTCAAAAATAACGGGGGGATTGTAACTGAAAGGATTGATGTAAATGAAACCCAGACGGCCAGGGCACTAAAAACCGCCATAAAAAACCCGCCACACTGCTGCAGCGGGTTTTTATTTCTACAAACCGAGTGCTTACATACGCTCGAAAACGCAGGCGATACCTTGCCCGCCGCCGATGCACATGGTCACCAGAGCGTACTTACCGCCCGTGCGCTGCAGCTCGTACACCGCCTTGGTGGCAATGAAAGCGCCGGAGCAGCCGACCGGATGGCCGAGCGCGATGGCGCCGCCGTTCGGATTGGTCTTGACCGGATCGAGGCCCAGGCCCTTGGACACGGCGATGGCTTGTGCGGCAAAGGCTTCGTTCGATTCAATGACATCCATCTGATCGAGCGTCAGACCGGCTTTTTTCAGCGCCAGCTTGGTTGCTGGAATCGGGCCTTCGCCCATCACGTCGTTCGGCACACCGGCCACGGCGTAGGAGACCAGACGCGCCAAGGGCTTCTGCCCGGCCTTGGCCGCCAGATCGGCGGCGGCAAGCACGAAGAAAGCCGCGCCGTCGTTGATGCCGGAAGCGTTGCCGGCAGTGACCGTACCGTCCTTCTTGAAGGCCGGTTTCATCTTGGCGAGCGACTCCAGGGTGGTCGCAGGCTTCAGATGCTCATCGGCATCGAACACCACCTCGCCCTTGCGGGTTTGCTTGACGATGGGCACGATCTGCGATTTGAAATGCCCGGCAGCTTGCGCAGCAGCGGCGCGACGCTGGGATTCCAGCGCGCAGGCGTCCTGCTCTTCGCGGCTGATGCCCCACTTGGCGGCAAGATTTTCAGCGGTGATGCCCATGTGGCCGACACCAAACGGGTCGGTCAGCACGGCGACCATCATGTCGATGGCTTTGCTGTCGCCCATGCGTGCGCCGGAACGCAAGGCCGGCAGCAGATAACCGCCGCGCGACATGACTTCGACGCCGCCACCGATGCCGTAGTCGCAATCACCCAGCATGATCTGCTGCGCCGTGGTGACGATGCCTTGCAGGCCGGAAGAACACAGGCGATTCACCTGCATGGCCACCGAATCCATCGGCAGGCCGGCCTGAATCGAAGCCACGCGCGGCACATAGGCGTAGCGCGAATCGGTCGGGATGCAGTTGCCAACGGTGACGTAGTTGATTTGCTGCGGATCGACGCCAGAGCGGCTGACCGCTTCCTTCATCACGGTGCCGGCGAGTTCGGCCGGCTCCATCTCCGACAAAGCACCACCAAATGCACCGATCGCGGAACGCACTGCACTCAGAACAACAACTTCTCTAGTCATGAACAACCTCCTCAAAGAAACCAATCAGCCCACCAACGCGGCAAGCCCCAGCAAAAGAAGCAAAATAACCCATAACACCGTCGCCCGCCAAACCAAACCGACGGCGCGCTGCAAAGTATCGGGGTCGGCCGGTTCGCCGACGCCGAACTCAATCGCCGCCGAGGCCTCGCCCTCGGCAAAATAATCGCCTTGCAAACGCACCCCCAATGCCCCTGCCCCGCTGGCCAGAACAATCGCCGAATCGACCCGGATGAACGCACCAGAAGCCTGCTGACGCCAGCAATGCAAGGCATCCTCAAAGTTGCCGACAATGGCAAAGGCAGTGGCGGTTGCCCGTTGCGGCAGCCAGTCGAGACAGGCAAAAGCACGCTGGGAAAAACGGGCAAATTCACCGTCTTCCGGTGCCAAACGCCCCCAACGTTCGCACACGATCTGCGCCAAACGGTAAAGCAAAACGCCGGATGGCCCCGGAAAAATCAATAAGCACAAGAGCACCGCAAACACATGCCGATGCGCCGCCAGCAGTGCAGTTTGTATGGCTTCGGCAGCAATTTCTTCGGCGCTCAGCGCCTGCCGCCCGCGGCCTTGCCACTCGGCCAGCGCCTGGCGCGCCCGTTCGAGGTCACCCAGGCGCAAAGCCAGTTGAATCGCGCTGAAATGGTGGCTGAACTGACGAAAACCCATGCCCAGATAAAGCACGCCGGCCGTCAGCAAAAATCCCAAAAAAACATTCAGCGCATCCAGCGCAAAATAAAGCAAGGCCAGCCCTAGGCTAGGCAAAAACACAGCCACCCACCACGCCGCCATACCGTGGCGGCGCAGCCCGGCGTTAAAACGCTGGGCAATGAAATCCGCCCAGCGCTGCAAAGGGTCGCCAACGATCTGCCAATACGCCAGCGGCCGATATTGCTCCAGCAAAAACACGGCGATCAAGGCAAAAAGTTTCATGCAAAAACAGCGGTGGCAGCGCGCGAGAAATCAGAGCGCATCAAGATACCACAAGCCTTTGCGACAAAGAATGGATCATCCCCGCAGTGGCCCCCCAAATGAAATGCCGACCATAGGGCATGGCGTAATAATGGCGCAGCGCCCCGCGCAAAAAAATGGAATGACGCTGATGATTGGCCGGGTCGAGTAAAAAAGCCAGCGGCACCTCAAAAATTTCCGCCACCTCGAAAGGGTCCGGCCGCACGGTAAAAGGCGGCTTTATCAAACCCACCACCGGCGTCACCACAAAGCCCGTGCCCGTATGGTATTGCGGGAGATAACCACAAATTTCGATATGCTGACGGGCCAGGCCGATCTCTTCCTCGGTTTCGCGCAGCGCCGTCGCCTGCGGCGAAACATCCTCCGCATCCACCCGCCCGCCGGGAAAACTGATTTGCCCGGCGTGGTCGCGCAAATGGTCGGTGCGCTGCGTGAGCAGTACGGTGTACCCCTCTGCCCGCTGCACGATGGGAAAAAGCACCGCCGCCGGGGTCGGCTGGACAATGCCCGCGCCCCCGTCCTCCACCACCTGCTCTGCCGATGACGGCTCCGGCAAGAGGCTGCGCCGCAGTTGTTCGAAGCTTGGAGACACGCGCTTAGAAGCGTTTCTTCAAGGTCATGGTGGCACCGTCACGCTGCATCTCCATGCGATTCAAAAAACTCATACCCAACAGCGCCACCGGCATGTCGGTCGAGTGAATCGCCGCATCCACCTGATGCAGCACAATGCCGCCGACACGCACCTGATCGAGCTTGACGATGCTGATCTGGGTCTGCCCGTTGGCCGTTTGCGAAATCCCTTGCCGCCCCTTGCTCGGATCCAACCCCATGCGCCGCGCGTCACTCGCCCCGAGAGAAATCATGCTCGCCCCGGTATCCACCAAAAACCGCACCGAAGTCCCATTCACCGTACCTGTAGTCACGAAATGCCCCTGCCCGTCGGCCGTCAAAATCACTTTGTTGCCGCCATCAGAAGCCAGCCCCACCGCATGTTGCCCCACCCGCAAAGGCCGTTTACGCCCGGCGATCTCGACCACCACCTGATCCCCCTGCACCGACACCAGCTTGATCCCGTCGATGCTCGTACCCACCGTAACTACCTTGGGCGGCGCACCGTTGATCATCAACAACGCCTTGCTGCCCATGATGCCAGCCAGCCCGACCTCCTGCGCCTGCGCCGCAGCACCCGGCAAAACAAAACCTGCCAGCAACAAAGCCCGCCAACCCCATTTACGGAACACCAAGCGCATAGCCGCCCCCTGAAAAATGCCCGTCGATTGAAGATTAAAATCAGCGGGCATTCTGCCACAAGCCGCTCGCCCTCTGCGCGCTGCGTCTGCCCAAAGCGGCATAGCATCAGGGACGTGGCCTGCAGCAGCGGCCGATCCTGCCTGCCCTCACCTCGCGCAGCTAAGAGGTCGGCGTCGCTCCTCGCTTATTTGTTCACAAGCCAAGCGCCAATTTTCTGCACGACATCTTGTTCTATGCCGTTAAATCCGTGATACGCAGCTGGTTTACAGGCGTCGCCACTGCTGCTGCCCCCGGTGACCGCGAGCAATTCCTTGCGCGGGGCGTTTCTGAGCCCATCCATGACCTGCGGGGCAAGAGCAAACGGGCAGTGCTCACACCCATCCTGCTCATGATGAACGATCAAGGCAGGGATATGGATCTTTCCTAACGGCATCGCCAACACGGAACGACTCTTGTCATCGGCGAGGATGGAAGCGGTAAGGACTATTCCATCCGGGCCTTCCGGGCCTGTCAGTTCGGTCGCGATGTAGGCCACAGATTGCGTTCCGCGACTCGTGCCCACCAGCCAAACGGGAAGCTTGCTCGTCTCGCGCACCCAGGCAATGACGGCCTTGATGTCTGCCACATGTTCCGGCCGCTGCCGAAAGCCTTGCAGAAACGGTGGCGACTGCCTGTCGGATGGAGCGTCAAGAATGATAACGTTGAAGCCTTGGTCTACAAAATTCTGGCGCGTGCGCACGAGAAAGTTGTTGTCGCCCCACTTCATCGATCCGTTGGCATAGAGCTGCAACCCACCGTGGCCGCCGGGGAACAAGATCAGGCTTGCTTTGGCACCCGGGGTGTTCGATACGAGCAGCTTTTGGACGACACCAGGCCGAGTTGGAATCTCCATCGTTTGCGCCCCCGCCGAAGTCGCGATGAAGAAAAAACCGAGTAAACAATAAAAATAGTTCATGCTGCCTCCTATGGCGTTTGTTTCCAGACTGAGCACAAAAAACAGTTTTCAGAAAAACCAAACCCGGCGTGTTCAGCAATGGTTTCAGATCGCAGCGCGCTTCACGGTCGCGGCCCCGAATCAATCATTGGACACTTCCCTCGATCACGATCCGATCACCATCTCGGCTTCAATCGTAGCCCAATTACGCTTTCATCACTGGGTGAGATTCTCTTGTTTTTTTCCGGCGGCAAGCGTTGGCCACCGACAGACACAAAAGACAGTCTTGGCGCACCGTCCTCCAAAGAGCCCGTAATGACAATCCGCGCGCCTCGTCGTAAGATTCAGCCACCTTGCGCGGCGCTCAAAGCCCTGTCACGAGCTCAGCCCGCAAACCTGTAGCAAAACGCCGCGCCATGTCGAGCCGCTCATCTATTGCCTTGGCAAAGATGCCCAAGCCCGTTAAAAAGTTCTGCCACGGCAAGCTGCATCAGCCCCTGAACTCGAACGCCAGCCGCCATAACCACGGAAAAAAGGAAATTCAGTATGAATAGAAAAATCTTTGTTGCAGGCGCGAGTGGGGCGATCGGTCGAAGGCTCTGCCGCTTGCTCGTTGCTGAGGGCTGGTCTGTTACTGGTACGACCCGTTCGCCAGAGAAAGCGGCAATGCTGCGCGAGCTCGGCGTTGAACCAGCCATCGTTGACGTATTCAACGAGCCTCTATTGCTCGAAATAATGCGCAAAGCGCAGCCTGAGATCGTGCTTCATCAACTGACCGACCTGCCTCCGGCTCTTGAGCCTACGCAGATGGCCGCAGCCTTGGTGCGCAATGCGCGGCTCCGCGAAATCGGCACGCGTAACCTGGTCGCCGCTGCCGTCGCCGCAGGTGCGAAGCGCATGGTGGCGCAAAGCCTGGCCTTCGTCTATGCACCTGGCCCGAGGCCCTACCGTGAAGAGGCGCCGTTGTGCCTGGATGACCCTGCCTTTGGTGAGACTGCGCGCGCGGTTGCCAGTCTTGAGCAGCAAGTGCTTAACGCACCACTCACGGGAGTCGTTCTGCGCTACGGGAAGCTCTATGGGCCGGGAACGGGGTTCGATCTAGCCCCCAGCGACGGACCACTGCATGTCGATGATGCCGCAGATGCCGCGCGGCGGGCGCTGACTCGTGGCGTCAGGGGGATATATAACATTGCCGAGGACGATGGCACGGTCTGCATCAATAAAGCGGCCGACGCCCTGGGTTGGGTACCCGGGTTTCGTTTGGGCGAGTAGCAGCGCTCATTTCACTGGCCGGCGCAAAAAACTGCGCCGGCCAGTAAATTCAAACTTTATTTTTTAGATATGTTTTGGGGAAACGCAGTGGAGAAAACCTGGAAATCGGCAATCACACTTTTCCTGGTTCGGGCTGCCAGATGCAACAGATGACGGCGATTTAAGAGAAGTTTCTTTCAGCAATTCGCTGTCAAGCCCCCCTCCATCACGCTCGTTTCGCCCCTTACCCCACCTCAATCCCGGTAATTCCCATCCTTGATCGGGAAGTCGGTGATCTTGCCGCGCACCAGCGTGATGGCTTCGCGTAGTTCGTCGATCTTTTTGCCGGAGACGCGCACGGCGTCACCTTGAATAGCGGCTTGCGCTTTGAGCTTGGCGTCTTTGATGAGTTTGACGATTTTCTTGGCGAGTTCGCTGTCGATGCCGTCCTTGATCTTCAGTTCCTGCTTGGCTTTGTTGCCGGAAACGCTCTGGATTTTTTGCGCATCGAGACGTTTGACACTGTCTTTTTCCTTTTTTTCCAGGGCGGGAAAAAGAATGTCCTTGATCTGGTCGAGCTGGAATTCGGAATCGCCCCACAGGGTGATGAGCTTGTCTTTTTCGTTCAGTTCGACCTTGGCGGAAGTGCCTTTGAAGTCGTAGCGATTGTCGATCTGACGGGCGGCGACGTCGACGGCGTTTTTCAAGGCCACCATGTCGGCTTCGGAAGTGAAATCAAAACTGGGCATGGCGCTTACCCGAAGTGGCAGACGTAGTGATACGGCTCGTCGCAGGCGATGTCGAACGACGAATCACCCGGCACATTGAAAGACTGGCCCGCGCCGTAGCGCGTCCATTCGCTTTCGCCCTTGAGTTTGACGCGGCAGGTGCCGCCCACACCTTCCATGATTTCCGGCGCGCCGGTGTTGAAGGTGAGCGTGGCGGGCAGGATGACGCCGACGGTTTTTTTCGTGCCGTCGGCCAGGATCACGGTATGGCTGACGCACTTGCCGTCGAAATAGACATTGGCGGCCTTGACGACGCTGACTTGATCGAATTGTTGCGACATTTCAGATTCCCCACATTTTCTGGATGATGCCTTTGGCGATGAAGCCCAGCATGCCGAAGGCGAGCACGAAGAACAGGACGAAAGTCCCGGTCTTGCCCGCTTTCGAGCGCCAGGCGATCTCGCCGATGATGAACAGCATGAAAACGATGAACGCGCCCACCCCCCAGGTCGAGAAAAAATCAGCGATTTGTTCCTCGGAGAGGCCAAAAAGCCCGGTCGGTGGTGCGGCGGGTTCCATCCTTGCGTCCTTTCCTTAAGGCTTAGCCCTTGCGCGCCTTGAGATTGGCGGCAATGCGCATGCGCAGGGCGTTCAGCTTGATGAAACCACCGGCGTCTTTCTGGTCGTAGGCACCGGCGTCATCCTCGAAGGTGGCGATGGTCGGGTCGAACAGCGAATCGGTCTTGGAATCGCGGCCAACGACGATGACGTTGCCCTTGTAGAGCTTGAGGCGCACGAAACCGTTGACGCACTGCTGGGTGTGGTCGATCAGGGTTTGCAGGGCGACGCGCTCCGGGCTCCACCAGTAGCCGTTGTACACCAGGCTGGCGTAGCGCGGCATCAGGTCGTCCTTCAAGTGGGCGACTTCGCGGTCGAGCGTGACCGATTCGATGGCGCGGTGCGCCTTGAGCAAAATGGTGCCGCCGGGGGTTTCGTAGCAGCCGCGCGATTTCATGCCGACGTAGCGGTTTTCCACCAGATCGAGGCGGCCGATGCCGTGCTTGCCGCCGAGTTCGTTCAGCTTGGCGAGCAGTTCGTGAGCTTTCATGCGCTGGCCGTTGATCGCCACCAGATCGCCCCGCTCGAAATCGAGATCGAGGTACTCTGCCGCATCCGGCGCGGCTTCCGGCGACACCGTCCAGCGCCACATCGATTCTTCGGCTTCCGCCGCCGGGTCTTCCAGGTGGCGACCTTCGTAGGAAATGTGCAGGAGGTTGGCGTCCATCGAATAGGGCGAACCGCCCTGCTTGTGCTTCATATCGACCGGGATGCCATGCTGTTCGGCGTAGGCCATGAGCTTTTCGCGCGACAGCAGATCCCATTCGCGCCACGGCGCAATGACCTTGACGCCCGGCTTCAGGGCGTAAGCACCCAGCTCGAAGCGCACCTGGTCGTTGCCCTTGCCGGTCGCGCCGTGCGAGATGGCGTCGGCACCGGTCAGGTTGGTGATTTCGATCAGGCGCTTGGCGATCAGCGGGCGGGCGATGGAGGTGCCGAGCAGGTATTCGCCTTCATAGACGGTGTTGGCGCGAAACATCGGAAAAACGAAATCGCGCACGAATTCTTCGCGCAAATCGTCGATGAAGATGTTTTCCGGCTTGATGCCGGCCTTCAGGGCCTTGGCGCGGGCTGGCTCGAGTTCCTCGCCCTGGCCCAGATCGGCGGTGAAGGTGACCACTTCACATTGATAGGTATCTTGCAACCACTTCAGGATGACCGAAGTGTCCAGACCGCCGGAATAGGCCAGCACCACTTTTTTGACGTCGCTCATTTCGCTTTCCTTGCTCTGTGTTACCGCCGCCGGCCCCTGCCGCGCGGCAAAAAAATCAAACCTTGCCCAGCACCAGATATTCCATCAGCGCTTTTTGCACGTGCAGGCGGTTTTCCGCTTCGTCCCACACCACCGACTGCGGGCCATCGATCACCTCGGCGGTGACTTCCTCGCCACGGTGCGCCGGCAAGCAGTGCATAAACAGCGCCTGCGCGTTGGCTGCCGCCATCATTTCGGCGTCCACGCACCAGTCGGCGAATGCCTTCTTCCGCGCTTCGTTTTCCGCTTCGAAACCCATCGAGGTCCACACGTCGGTCGTGACCAGATCGGCCCCCCGGCAGGCGTCCATCGGGTCGGCAAAAATTTCGTAATGCGCCGGGTCGACACCAGAAATCAGCTCCGGGTTCAAGGCATAACCCGGCGGCGTCGACACATGCACCTTGAAATCGAGGCTTTGCGCGGCTTGCAGCCAGGTGTTGCACATATTGTTGGCGTCGCCCACCCAGGCCACCGTCTTGCCCTGGATCGGGCCGCGATGCTCGATGTAGGTGAAAATATCCGCCAGAATCTGGCAGGGGTGGTATTCGTTGGTCAGACCGTTGATGACCGGCACCCGCGAATTGGCGGCAAAACGCTCGATGATGTCCTGCTCGAAGGTGCGGATCATGACGATGTCGCTCATGCGCGAAATCACCTGCGCTGCGTCCTCCACCGGCTCGCCACGCCCGAGTTGCGAGTCGCGGGTGTTGAGATAAATCGCCGTGCCACCCAGTTGCTGCACGCCCGCCTCGAAGGACAAACGGGTACGCGTGCTGGCTTTTTCGAAAATCATGACCAGGGTGCGGTCGGTGAGCGGCCAATATTTCTGGTAATTCTTGAATTGCGCCTTGATCCAGCCGGCGCGCTCGATCACGTGATCGTATTCGGCGCGGCTGAAATCCTTGAATTGCAGGTAATGCTTGAGCGCCATGATTCAGCCCGCCAGAAAATCGCGAATCAGCAGACTCAAGCGGCTGACCAGTTCGCGCGCATCCGTTTCGCTGAAATTGAGCGCCGGCAGCAAACGCACCACGGTATCGCCGGTCACATTGATGAGCAAGCCGCTTTCCAGCCCCTTGCCGACCAGCGCACCACAGGGGCGATCGAGTTCGATACCGATCATCAGGCCGTGGCCACGGATTCCGACCAAGCCACGAACGCCGCGCAGATTTTCCGCCACGCCTTCACGAATCAAACGCCCGATGCGCTCGGCATTGGCGAGCAGATTTTCTTCTTCCATGACGGCTAAAGTCGTCAAGGCCGCCCGGCAGGCCAGCGGGTTGCCGCCGAAGGTCGAACCATGATTACCCGGCCCGAACAAGCCCGCCGCTTTGCCGCCCGCCAAACAGGCACCAATCGGCACTCCGGACGCCAGCCCCTTGGCCAGCGTCGCCACGTCCGGCTGCACACCGGCCAGTTGGTAGCCGAACCACTGCCCGGTACGGCCCATGCCGCACTGCACTTCGTCGCACATCATCAGCCAGTCATTGGCGTTGCACACTGCGCGCACGCCCTGGTAATAGGCGGTATCGGCCAGATGAATGCCGCCTTCGCCCTGGATGACCTCGAACAGAACAGCAACGATATTCTTATTGTGTTCGGCCACCGCCTTCAAGGCCGCCAGATCACCGTAAGGCACACGCACGAAACCAGCCACCAAAGGCTCGAAACCAATCTGCACCTTGCGGTTGCCGGTCGCCGACAAAGTCGCCAGGGTGCGCCCGTGGAAGGCTTTTTCCATGACCACCACGGTCGGCTGTTCGATGCCTTTTTTGTGGCCGTAAAAACGCGCCAGCTTGATCGCCGCTTCGTTGGCCTCGCAGCCGGAATTGCAGAAAAACACTTCCGCCATGCCAGACAGGGCACACAGTTTGTCGGCCAGCTCTTCTTGCAACGTAACGCCATACAGGTTTGAGGTATGGATCAGACGCGCCGCCTGGTCGGCAATCGCCGCCGCCAGTTTCGGGTGGCCATGCCCCAAAGTATTGACGGCTATACCGCCAACGGCATCGAGATATTCACGGCCTTCGCTATCGGTGAGACGACTCCCCTGCCCCTGGCTGAAAGCCACTGGCAAGCGAGCATAGGTATTCATGACATGTGACATGGGCGACCCCCATAAACGAAAAACGGCGGCCATTGCCGCCCAAATGACGCTGCAGGAAAATTCCCGTTTTCCGGGAAAGACTTGCAGGAATGTGGATGTTAAGTGAAAAATAGCGCCCTGTATAGAACGGGCCAGCCATGCGAATTGCCATTTTCAATCAAAAAGGCGGCGTGGGTAAAACCACCACCGCGCTCAATCTGGGGGCTGCCTTGCAGCGCTCGGGACAATCGCCTTTGCTCATCGATCTCGATCCACAAGGCCACTTATCCAGCATCCACGGCAAATCCTCGCCGGCCTCGGAGCACAGCCTGTTCGCCTTTTTTCAGGATCTGCGCACCCTGCGCGAGCTGGAGGTTCCCTGGGAACATATCGGGCAGCTCATCCCGGCGCACCAGCAACTGATCAAGGTGGATTCCATCTTCGGCAAAGGGCCGGCCATACTCAACAAATTGCGCCACGGCTTAGACACCTTGGATGCCACCTACCCCCAGCGCCCCATCCTTATCGACTGTTGCCCCTACATCGGCGTGTTGGCGCTCAACGCCATTTTTGCCTGCGAGCTCTTGATCGTGCCGGTATCGACCGATTATTTGTCGCTGCAAGCTGCCGAGCAAATTTCCCGCACCTTGCAAGTACTCGAACCGGTGCTGAAACGGCGCGTGCCGCGTTACTACCTGCTCACCCGCTTCGACCGTCGCCGGCGCATGAGCGAGGATGTGCGCAACAAACTGCGCGAGCGTTATGGGGACGAAGTGCTCGATACGACGATCACCGAAAACGTTGCTGTCGCCGAAAGTCCGGCGTTCAGCCAGGACGTCTTCCGGCGCAATGCCAGCAGCAACGGGGCCCAGGATTACCGAAATTTATTGCGCGAACTGATTGCACGCGGTCATCTACCGGAGAGCGCGACGGAAAAAGCGTAAGGCTGTGCGCAAAATCACGCACAGCACCGCGCACTGAATCGCCAGCCTGTCAGCGGGCGATGATCAGATCCATCACATCTTCATAATTGACCGTCCCCAGGCGGCCGTTCATCGGCACATCCTGGTACTGGCATTCGAGCACCTGGCAATTATTGTAAATCTGCTCCACTTTACGCCGTGCATCGGCTTCGTCGCGCCCGTGAAATGACAGATGCTCAACGATCACCCCAGTCCGTGTACGGATGCGGAACTGATATTTTCCTATCGTTCCTGCCAACATAAAAAACCCCGTTAGATCAATGTGGTACAACGAGTATATGCAGCAGTTTCTAGGATTTCAATCAATTTTTGGCGCGTCCACCAGAATCACCTGCCGCACCAACTCCCGCCCGGCATAAGCCAGCCAGGGCAAAACGAAGGGAAAGAGCGGCAAGAGCAAGGCGCTGCCTATGCCCAAAACGCCCAAAACGCCCGCCCAGACAAGCGCCGGACCAAAATTACCGAAGATCGAGCGCACGCTGGCCACCACTGCCTGCACCAGCTCGGCGCGCCGTTCTGCCAATAAGGGCACAGAAAACGCCGTCACCGCATAGACCAGGCCGGCAATGAAACAGCCGGATACGCCGGCCCAAAAGGTAAAGCGCGAGGCTTCCTGCGCCCGATCCGGAATGCTGGCAAAGGTGAAGGGCGTGCCGCCCACCATGTAGCTGTACAAAATAGCCGCATCGGTGACAAAAATCAGAAACAGCAGCAAACAAACGAAAGCCAGCACCCACAGGGCCGGCGAAGCGTGCCGAAAGCCGTCGATGATCGCGCCCATGCCCGCTTTTTCACCCGCCTCGGCCGCCCGCGCAATGCCAAAAAATCCGGCCAGCAAAATCGGGCCAAACAGCATGAAACTGCCTGCCGCGGCAAAAGCAAATGGCAACAAACCTTGGTCGTGCAGGGCAAAGAAAATCAAGCCACCGATCAAGGTGAAAGGCAAAGCATACAAAAAAGAAATCCTGCGGGTCGCCCCCGCCAACTGCCAACCGGCACCGAGCGCAGCACGCAGAGTCGCCAGAGAAAACGGTTGCAAGCTCAAGGAATAGCGTTTCATATGGATTCAAAAAGACTCAAAAAACACACAACCGGCAGCGTAACCGAAAGCGCCCGTTTTGACTGTGGCGAAATCGTGGCGCATCCGGTTTGAACAACACCCCGCAGCAAGGCGGCACGGCAATGTATGCGCATTTAGAAGCTCTGCCGCGTCGCCCTTGGCCTGTTGAAAGGCTTCGCCAGCCCGGAGGCCAAGGGCGCGGCAAATGTCATCGCAGCGGCTCAGTAATGGGTAAACGCCCTCGCCCCGCCGCCCTGTTCGACCAAAAGCACCGTGTATACATCTTTGCGCCCACCATAGGCCGGACCATCCATGCCGGGTGAACCGACGGGCATACCCGGCACGGCCAAGCCAACGGCACGCGGCTGTTCGCGCAAGAGACGCTGGATGTCGGCTGCCGGCACATGACCTTCGAGCAAATAAGCGCCCACCTTGGCCGTATGGCAGGAGGCATAACGCTGCGGCATACCGAGACGGCGGCGCTGCGCGTCGAGATCGTCAACGGCATGCACCGTGACCTTGAAACCGTTGGCTTCCAGATGCGCCACCCAGTCCCCGCAGCAGCCGCAGTGCGGGCTTTTCCAAACTTCAACTGCAATTTGCGCGCGGGCCGCCAGCACAAGGCCGGAACACGGCAGCGCGAGCGCTGCCAGCAAGAAACTGCGACGTGTTTTTTGCATTTGCATAGTCGCCCCCTTACTGCACCACGGCGCGCGCTTGCAGGGGTTTTTTACCCGGCCAGCTCACGCTCAACAATACTTTATCGCCAGTGTTGAGACTGCCTTTGCCTTGCAGCAGATCCTCACCGGCAGGCAACAGAACAATTTCCTCTTTATGCGCGCCGGACAAGACGGTCAATTTGCCGTTGGCCCCGGTCGTTGCCAGCGGCGCGCCGTGATTGCTGGCGTACACCGTGATCTGCCCGGCTTTGGCGACGATTTCAAATTGTGCATGACCGGCTTCGGCAACGATGCCGCCGTGCACCGCCTGCCCGTGTCCTTCATGGGCAAAAACCGGCGAAGCCGTCAGCAAAGCGGCGAGCAGCAAGGGAAGGGTGATTTTTTTCATGTTTCTACTCCTTAAAAATTACAGGGTTTCAGTAAAAGATTCGCCCAGCAGGCGTTCCGCCGGTTTGCGGCCAAAACGCCAGAACAAGGCAGGGGTGATCAAGGTGTCGAGCAAAGTTGCGCCCAGCAAACCGGAAAAAATCACCACCGCCACCGGATGCAGGATTTCCGTGCCGGGTTGCCCGGCTTCGAACAGCAAAGGAGCCAGCGCAAAGGCTGCCACCAGCGCCGTCATCAGCACCGGCGTCAAGCGCTCCAGCGCACCGCGCACGATCATTTCCGGGGTGAAGCGCTCGCCTTCGAAACGCATCAGATTGAGCCAGTGGCTGACTTTCAAAATGCCATTGCGCGTGGCAATGCCGGCCAGCGTAATGAAACCGATCAGGGCGGCAATCGACAAAGGCTGCCCCGACAACCATAAACCGAGCACTGCGCCGACCAGGGCGAGCGGCACGTTGGCCATGATCAAGACCGCCAGTACGACCGAGCGATAACGCCCGTACAACACCATGAACACCAGCAAGGCCGAAGCGCAAGCGAGCAGGGCAATGAGGCGGGCGGCCTCCTCCTGAGCTTCGAACTGCCCGCCCAGAGTGATGAAATAACCGCTGGGCAAGGCTGTTGCGGCAACTGCCGCGCGCACGTCGGCGACCACCTCGGACAGCGCTCGCCCTTGTGCGTTCAGGGACAGCACGATGCGCCGCCGGCCGTCATCGCGGGCGATCTGGTTCGGCCCATCGCCCTCCTCGAGGCGTGCCAACTGCGCCAGCGGCACCGCCCCCAGAGGGGTGTTGATCAGCAAATTCTGCAGCGCCTGCGGCCCACGCTCCTCTTCTGACAAACGCAAACGCAGATCGAAACGGCGATTGCCGTCGATGATCTGGCTGATTTTTTCTCCTTCGACGAAAATCTGCAATTCGCGCAGCAGCTGCCCGGGCGACAGGCCATAACGGGCGGCGGCGGCAAAATCGACGGCCACCTTGATCTGCGGTGCCAGTACCTGTTTTTCGATTTCCAGATCCGCCACACCGGGGATTTTTTGCAGCCTTTCCCGCAAAGCATTCGCCTGGCCGCGCAGTACGTCGAGATCGTCACCAAAAATCTTGATCGCCACCTGTGCCCGCACGCCGGAGAGCATGTGGTCGATGCGGTGCGAAATGGGTTGCCCCAAATTCAAGGTCCCGGGCAGATGTTTCAGCCGTTCGCGAATATCGGCATGCACGGCCTCCTTATTCCGCCCCCCCGGCCGCAAGCGCAATTCAAGCTCTGAAACATGCACCCCTTCGGCGTGCTCATCCAATTCCGCCCGCCCCGAACGACGGCCGATTTCGGCAATTTCCGGCACGCCGCGCAACAGCTGCTCCGCCTGACTCGCCACCTGCACCGATTCCGCCAACGTCACCCCGGGATCAAGGCGCAGCATCACGGTCATCGAACCTTCGTTGAACGGCGGCAAAAAAGTGGTTGGAAAAAAAGGCACAGCGGCAACAGCCAGCAACACGGCACCAGCCACCCCCATGAACAAACGGCGCGGTGCCGCCAAAACACGTTCGAGCACAGGCCGGTACAAGGCTTTGAGGCGCGCCACCAAACGGGTTTCTTCATGCTGACGGGCCACCAAGGCGGGCAAAAGGTAATAGGCCATAACGGGCGTTACCGTCACCGACACCAGCAGAGAGGCGAAAATGGAGACGATATAGGCCACCCCAAGCGGCACGAACAAGCGCCCCTCGATGCCAGGCAAGGCGAAAAGCGGCACGAAGACCAGCACGATAATGAAAGTTGCGTAAACAATGGCTGAACGGACTTCCAGCGAGGCGCTCACCACCAAGGCACGCAAGTCGTAAGCCAGGCCCTTGGCCGCCGCAGCGCGCATGCGGCGCAAGATATTTTCGACATCGACCACCGCATCATCGACCAATTCGCCGATGGCAATCGCCAATCCACCCAAGGTCATGGTGTTAATGGACAATTTCATCCAGTCAAAAACCAATACCGCAATCAGAATGGAAAGTGGAATCGCGGTCAGCGAAATGAGCATGGTGCGCAGGTTGCCAAGAAAGAAAAACAGCACACCAGCCACCAGACAGGCGGCAAACAACAATTTCAGCTGCAGGTTATCGATCGAGGATTGAATAAAATCGGCCTGACGAAAAAACACTTGCGGCGCGAGCACACCCGCCGGCAGGCTGTTGTGCATTTCGGCGAGCGCCGTTTCCAGTTGACGGGTGAGCACCACGGTATCGGCATTCGGCTGTTTCTGGATGCTCAACACCACCGCCGGCCCACCGTTGAAACCGGCATCCCCCCGTTTGACGGCAGCGGCAAACTCCACACGGGCCACTTGGTGCAGCAAAATCGGCTGGCCGTTACGCACCCCGAGCGCGAGATTGCGTAAATCTTCCAAACGCGCGCTGCGCCCTAAGTGTCGAATCAAATATTCACGCCCGTTGATTTCCAGAAACCCCCCCGAACTATTGCTGGAATAACCGCGTAACGCCGTTTCCAGCGCCTCCAGCGTCACCCCTAATTCGGTCATGCGCCGACTGTTCGGCTGCACCTGGTACTGGCGCACCGCACCGCCCATGGGAATCACCTGGGCGACACCTGCCACCGCCAGCAAGCGCGGGCGCAAAACCCAATCGGCGTATTCGCGCGCCGCCATGGCGTGTTCCGGCGAACCGTCAAAAGGCAGCGCCAACATCATCACTTCACCCATCACCGAAGAGACCGGCCCCATCGTCGGCGTGATGCCGGGGGGCAATTCACCGATCAAAGCGCCCAGACGCTCGCTGACCATTTGCCGCGCGCGGTAAAGCTCGGTGCGCCAATCAAAAGCCACATAAACAAAGGACAAACCCGCAGCCGATACCGAACGCACGCTACTGACCCCAGGCAGGCCATTGAGCGCCGTTTCCAAAGGAAAACTGATCAACTGCTCCACTTCCTCCGCCGCCATGCCACCGGCTTCGGTCATCAGGGTCACAGTCGGGCGGTTGAGGTCGGGAAAAACATCCACCGGCAAACGCTGCGCTTCAAATGCGCCATAGAGCATCAGAACACAAGCCGCCACCAATACCGGCAAACGCGCACCCAGGCTTTTTTCGAGAATCCACTGAAACATGGCGCGCCCTCAACGAATCTGGCTGATCAAGCCAGCGCCGATCACCACCACCCGATCCCCCGCCGCCAAACCATCGCGCACCAGCACCTGCGCCCCATCGAGCGCTTCGCTACGCACGCTTTTCAGAACGAATTGCTCGGCATGCACCTTGACCCATACCGCCGGCAGATTGGCCGGTGTACGCACCAGGGCCGCGCTGGACACGATGACGCCAGAAGTTTTTTTCGTCAGCTGCACCTGTAGCTTGACCGGCTGCCCGAGCGGCCAATGCCGGCCGACACCAGGAGCGCGCACGCCAAACAAGAGTGGCCGGCTTTGTTCGCGCAAACGCCCGGCTGCACCGAGAAAATCAAGCGCCACCGCGACCGCCGCATCATCGGCAGCACGCGCCGGGCTCAGATAAGCGCGAGCAATGTCTTGCACGGGTAGCGCTTCGTAAGCATGGGCTTCAACGAAAAGACTATCCGGGTCGGCAATTTCGAAGACCAGCGCCCCAGCCTCGACCACCTGCCCCGCAACCCCGTTGACCGCGGCCACCACCCCATCGACCGGGGCGAACAATGCATCACTGCCGGCCAAACCCTGCGTCAGCGCTGCTGCGCGCGCACGCACGCTGACAATTTCACTTTCCAGCGCCTCGATCTCCTTGCCTGGCACGCTATCGGCCAATTCGCGCAAGCGCGCCAGACGCTTTTCTGCCAGTTGCTGCGCCACTTTCAATTCCGCCAGCTGCGCCGCCTGCCCGGAACGTTCCAGCTGTCCAGCGGCAGGCAAAATGCGCGCCAGCAGCTGGCCTTTTTTCACCCGCATCCCCGGCAGTGGCAAACCCTGCGCCCCGGCTTCCAGACGTCCGGCCTGCATCGCCTGCACCCGCCCGCCACGTTGCGGGTCGAGCACCACCTGACCGGACAACTCCAGGGTTTGCGCAGCCTCACTCAGCACCGCCGGCTGCGTGCGCACCCCAAGCTGGCGCTGCGTTGGCTTAGGTAAAAATACACTGCCATCAGCCAGACGCTGCGGACGATCGCCACTATCAGGCACGGGCTGCACCGCTTCATCGTGATCATGACCTTCGTGAGCCATCAAGAGAGGGGCATGCAAACCGCCACCCAAAAGACAGACAATTAACGCGCGTTTAAGAATCTTCATGGCGCAACACCTTGGCGCACGCGCCGCCAGCCTAAAAATCCCAAAGCCACAAAAACGACCAGCCCCAGCCCATAAAAACTCACTGTCGGTCGGGAGAGGGCAGCGTCTGCTTCCGCCTCCGGGCTGACCTGTAAATCACCCGCCAGCAAATCGGATGCATCGCCCGCCAGCAAGGTAAACGCCAAAGGATGCGCCCCCGGTGTTTGCAAAGGCGCAAGCCAGGCCGCATCGCTAATGCGATACACCCCCGCCGCCGCGTCATAACTTGCCTGCATCTCCTTGCCCGCGGCCTCGACCATCAACCGGGCGTTTTCAACCGGCGCATTGCTCTTCGCCCAGTCAACATAAAATTGCAAAACATCGCCATAGCGACGTCCAACAATTTCGAACTGCTCACTTTCTGCGAGCACCATCGGCACTGTCGCGGCGAGCGTTGGTTTCACGGGTGCACAAAGAAAAAGCGCCAACACACCCAGCCAAACAAGGAATTTTTTTTGCCCAAGAGCAAACATGGAAAATCTCCGACTGAACTCGACACAGCCGGCGGCCCAAGTGGGCGGTTCACATCAAGGAACCAGAAAACTTGCGGCAAAGACCGCAAAACCTACCCAGGAAAAATCGCCGGCACTCAGGCGGCGAAAAACTTTGGTGGACGCTCCAAACCTTGCGGCACCCGCGAGCTGAAACGCGCCCCGTATTCCGGGCTTGGCACCTGGGCCAGATTTGCCAGCGGCAAGCGCAAAGCTGCGCTCAGATAGACCGGCAAATGCCCCAGCATATGCCCAGGGCAACAATGATGATGCTGCGCCGCGCACTCCTCCGGCGCGCCACACTCTGCCGCCGAAGCCGCAGCATGGGCGAGATGCTCGTCGAAATTTGCCGCATGATCATGGCCACTGTGCTCTGGCGGAACGGCATCCACGGCATGTAGCGTTTCTGCCCCGGCATAACCCACCACCTCCCAGCCAAAGCCCGGTGCCAGCACGGTCAGTGCGAGAACCAGGGCAAGCAAGCGAGAGAAAAAGGGAAGATGGCGCGACATAGGCCGCTACTATAAACCAGCCCCGCCCACAATGGCGCAGCGGTTACCGTCGGTTACAGGGCAAACGGGTGCAAGCCCCACGCCGGGCTTAGGCCGACAGCGCATTTTGCGGGGTTTTCATTCCCCAAAATGCGCATCACACGCCATAAAGAAGCGCCAAGCCACCAGAAGCGCCGAGCCACCACATCCCGGCGCGGGCAGAGCTGTTTAATTTGTTTTTAACCGCCCACTCATTGCTTGGCGTTGTACGTAGCATTAGCCAAGAGCACATAGACCAGAAAAAATATGGCAGAAACGACGATGTACAAGGTGGCAGAAAAATCCAGCACGGCGGCGGCGAGATTCAAAAGCAATGCAATAACGAAGAACACAGCAGATACCGTGCGCAAATTAACGGCGCGGCGTGCATGTTCATAGCCAGCAAACAGCAGGGGCAACAAGGTGGCCGTCAGAAAAACTGCCGCGCCAACTGCCACGTAGTGACGCAAAGGCCCTTCCAAAGACCACAAACCGTAACTGATCACGGCCGACAAAAGAAGCGCAATCACGACATTGACAGCATTTTTCATACCTGGGCCTCCGGTGGCAAAGGCGGCGGACACAAGGCCACCAATTTCAGGATTTCCGGAATGTTTTCGCAGCGCTCCCAATTCACCATCCCGGCACGCCAGGCGAAAGTTGATTTGGCGAGACTGCCCTGCGCGATCAAGCGGCTCAACTCTTCCTGCGTAAACGGGCCAGCCTGTTTGCCTTCCAGTACGAGATAAAACGCCGGCGCAACAGATGCAGCCTGCCCCAAGGGGGCGACCAAACCATTCATCGGCCCCGGAACATGCACGGTTTTCAGCGCCTGGTTCATCGAATTCACCATTTGCTGCGCAATACCCATACCCAGGCCAAATTCGACCAGGCGGTCGATAGAAAAGAAATTGTCGTCATTCACGAGCGCATCTCCTGAAAAATCAAATACCTGCCGCCGGCGGGGGCGGGGGTGGGGGCGGCGTAAATTGCTGTAGCAGGGCGGCCACTTCAGCCACCTTGGCGGCCGGCTCCCATGCTGCCATACCCGCCGTCCACACATGCACGGCGGCGTGCAGCTGGCCGGCTGCGGCCAGTTGCTGTAATTGCGCCACGTTGAATGGTCCTGCAGTTTGGCCATTGAGCGAAATGTGGTACAGGTTTTGCGGCAGAGGTGGAGGCATGTTGGCCGGATTCACCTGCTGCCCCATGTTCGCCATCATATTGGCCATTTGCCCGCCCATGGCACCCCCCAGCGCCATGCCTGCCATAACACCGGCAGGATTGAAGCCGCCGGCCGCCGTATCGCCTCCGAGATTACCCCCTCCCATATTCCCCATACTGCCTAGGCTGTCGGCAGCGGCCGTAAGCACCGCCGTTTGCTGGTTGATCTGATGCGCACCCAGGTACTGCTGTTGCGTTTGCAAAGCCGCCAGACGCTCAGCCTGCTCGCGTTGAATACGCAAAGTTTCGCTCATGTTTTCAGCGTTGATGGTCTGCGTAGCCTCCAGGTTGCGCATATTCACTTCATTCTGCTTCTGCCGCATGGCAAGCTCCAAATCGCCGGTCACGGCGCGCAGCTGACGGTACTCATCGGTATCTTTATTCGGTTCGATCGAAGCCAGATCGAAGCTTTGCAAATTGACGCCAAATTCTTCCTGAAACACCTTGCCCAAAGCCGGGGTTATCAAAGCATTCATCTCGTCGAGCTTACGCTCTAGCTGCAGCACCGGAATACCATGGTCGCTGGGTGCATTGGTCACCGTCTGCTTGACCCGACGCACCACTGCATCGCGCACCAGATCGGCAAAATTGCCAAGTTCGAAATTCACCAGGCGATGCAGGCGGATGAAAGCACGATACTCCGTGATGTTCATACGAAATGAGCCGCCGGCCGCCATACGCACCGAAAAATCCTGGGCGCGCGGATCAAATACATCAAAAAACGGCACCCGGAAATCGATTTTCAGATTCCCGGAGAGATTGATGAAATACACCTCGGCCTGAAACGGAGACTGCCCGGCGTAAGCCATGCCGATGATGTTGGAAATGACGGGGAAATTGGCTGTCTTAATGACATCATCGAACGGCCCTTCGATGAAATCCTGCACCGGGCCGCTTTCCTGCTTGTACACAAAAACAGCGACTTCGCCATCCTTGACCCGCAGACTACTCCCCCAACGAATGGCATTCTCTTTCTGGCTGCTGTTCGCGGCACCACTCGGACGCCATTTCCAAACCAGATAATTCGCCTCGTCGCAGCGGATGACATCGAGCATGCCACCTTCTGTTTTTTTACCGAAAATCGCCATATGTATTTCCTTCTTTGCGCTTACGCTCTACCGAGATGAATCAACACCCAACCGCAACACCCAACCGCAACACTCAATCGTCCCGCGCCTGCCGCGCTGCCGCACCGCGCCGGGCGCGCAGCGAAAGATCGGCCTCCGCTTCAGCCCGACGGCGCGCCTCTGCCTGCGCGGCAATGTCACGCTTGCGTGCATCTTCTGCTGCCTTTTCCTGGTCGACGACAGCCTGCTGCGCCGCCCGTTCGCGATCCTGCGCTGCCTGTTGTTCGGCGCGCTCGGCCGCTTGCGCTTGCTCGATCGAAGCAAACAAAGCCTGCCGCTTGCCCTCCCAGGTTTGCGTCTCTTCCGCAATCTTTTCCGCCTTGCAGCTTTCCTGCAACTGCCAGCCCATCTGCTTCAATTCAGCCTGCGCACCGGCGTAATCCCTTTCTTTCAGCTTGCCGTTAAAAGCCAGAACAATGGCTTCCAGACGCGCCGTTTCGGCTTGCGCCGCCGGCTGATAGGCCTTATCGCAACGCGCCTGCTGCCAGCTTTCCCACTGCGTGCTGACAAAACCGATGATCGCCAGCACAGCCACACCGGCCAGCGCCAGCACCAAAAGCGGCGAGCGTTTCGCGCGTGCCCCGACGGCTTCGCCGAAACTAAGATTGGCGCTACGCTCCAGAGCTTCAAGCTCGTCGCGTGTTTTTGCGTCACCACGGTAGGCATTTTTTGCCAAGCTCATGATTTCTTTGAATTTTACCTGCCAATCTGCTTCGTTCGGATCGGCCTTGCCGGCGTTTTGCAATTTAGGCAGGACAAAATGAATCAAACTGAGCAAATCATCACGGGCATTGGGCACGGGCAGATCGCGAATAACGCGGGATCGGCGCGATTGCAGCTCTTTTTCCAGCTTGCTGCCCTGCATGCCGGCTTGCGTCAGGGCCGCCTCGATTTCATCAAACTTGCGCACCAGCTCGACTACCGTGCGATTCGCCCCAACGCCGGTCAATTCATGCCCGCACAATTCGCAGCGCGATGCAAACGCCTTCAGCGCCCCGCCACAGCTTGGACACTGATTGATTACCCCTTGTTTTTCACTCATTTTTCCGCCCATTCTCAAACCCAAGGCCTGGCTCTTTCTGCCCGCCTCGACGCTCACAACTCTGTGTTTTTACCTGCTCCGGCATTGGCCGAAGGATATTTCAGCGAAAGATCATGACTTCTTCTTTGCGCTGCTCGCGCTCCATGACCCGCTCGCGCTGCACCGGCTCGTCACCACCGAGTGCGGCAAGCTGCTCTTCCATCTGCCGGATGACGTCTTCGCCCAGGCTCTTCGAAACTTCCGAAACAACCTTGCCGCGATTCAGCACCAAGCGCCCGCCGCGCGAAGACATGAGTTTGACGTCCTTACCTTCACCCATGGCCGAAAAAGCGGCCTTGACTTCATAGGTGCGGGTATTGACCAGACTGAATTCACCGACCAATTCCAGGCTCAAAGTGTGCGAAACCGTGTCGGTATTGTCGATCGGGTTGGCTTCCTGGCGAAACTGGATGTTATTGATCGAGCCGAACAAGACATAGTCCGCCCCCGGATACATCCCTTGCTTGATGCGAGCGATCACGTCATAAAGTTTTTCCGTATCTTTGGCCGTAAAAGGCTTGCCTTGAACAACCTTGAAATAACCGGATTTGACGATTTCTCCTTTGACGTCAGCGGTGAATTTGCGCATCTCGCCGCGCTCGATATAAGAGTAAGTGCCCTCTTCATAAGAAAAAGTAGACTCTGAGCGCGCGCTCATGCGGCCACTGGCGCGGCGCGAGGCGCTGTAATCATCTTCCCGTTCGCTTTCGCGGGCAGAAGCGCGCATCGAGGATTTTTCCGTCGCCCGGATAGAGCGAAAATACTCGCGCACCCGCTCCTCATAGGCCAGGTCGGTCACTGCCACTTTGAGCTGCCCGGCAGCCTGAGCTGAAACTGCCGCAGCCAGCAAGGCTGCGGCGAGAAGTTGTTTACAAATATCACGCATCACGCTTCTCCTGCTCAGCGCTTGGCCGATTTGCGAATATCTTTTTCATCCGACCACTCGACGACGCCGCTCTCAATCTCGATCAAGCGCAGATTCATCTTGTAGTACACATCCTTCACGTTGGAGCCACGTTTGACAATGGAAGAAATACTGCCGTCAAGACGGTATTTCGCCCCTTGCATATTCCCCATCTTGGCTGATTTCGAGTTTTTGTACAGGCCGCTTTGATTTTGTCGGCGCAGCTCATCAACCTGGTTCTGCATATCTTCGCTTTCGATCACATACTTCACGCCATTTTTCTGCAACTGGGTGAGGATGGTGTCCGTAATCAAACGCGTGTCGAAATACTCGCTGGTTTTGTTTTTTACCGGCGAAGCCATCAGCAACTGACGCTTCTTGATGGCCGTCTGGATTTCCGGCGTCTGCAACAAAGATTGCGTCATTTTTTCGGTAATCATCTGGATATCCGTCGAACCCAGATCGGTGGTGACCGTCTCCACTGCCTTGGCATCACCATAGCTGACACTGCCATCACCGACCGTCGGCGAAGTGGTCTGGCAAGCCGAGAGGGAAAGCGCCAGCACAGCCGGCAAAATGAGCAAACGGGGAAGTGCAAATGGGGTCATGTGTATGTCCTTCATTGAAATAGCAAATAAAAAAATTGATCAAGACTCAACGGCCCAGAGTGCCCTCGACCGAGGTCGGTGCGATCTGGCTTGGCGCGCCGGCATTTTTTGGGCTCTGTAGTTCAAGGCGAAAATCCGTGGCTTTGAAAGTGGGCGCAACGACGGCAATCACTTTTTTCTGCATGCCATACACCACTTCAGGTTTCCAGGCTTCTTCGTCCCACACGGTAAAACCATCGGCATCGAGCCAGCGAAAACGATAATAAAGTTGCTGGTTGTCGCTGCTGGTATTTTCCAGCGTGGCCTGGATGCGCAACAAACCATCGCGTTTGACGGCGCGTAAGTCCGCCACCTTGAGGTAGGTCATTTTGCCTAACTCTTCGATTTTACTTGCGATGCTACCGCCTTCTGCCGCCTGCCCTGCGGGAGCAAAAACCGCAGCCAGGGCCAGCAAGGCACTGATACATATGCTTTGTTTCATTCTTTTCCCCTGAAAATCAATCTTCTTCTTTGACCTTGGCCGGGTTTTTAGCGGGGGCTTTAGCGCCCCCCCGAGCCTTGCCCTTGGTGACGGGTGCTGCTTTCACCGGTTCATCGACAAAACTTTCAGCCCAAGCTTCAATGCGCGGCTGGCCGATAAAGACATTGGCTTCGGTCAGACGGATGGGAATCACTGTGACACGATTACCCACTTGCACTTCACCGCGATAAACGCCGCGTCCAGTGTCGAATTCTACAGCGGCCGTGCCGCGCGGCAGCACGGCGCGCGCCACGGCCAGACGGGCCGGTAAGGTGCGCCAAGCACGTTCGTCGGCCTGCTCGGTCACCACCGAAGCAATTCCGGTGATCAAACCAGCCACCGCCCCACCTTTTTTCTGCGCCTGATATTGCAATGCCGATTTAGCAATGGCGCGCACGACCGTACGCCCGATGATGCCCGGCAACTGGTCTTTCAACTGCCGGCGCGCCATGGCTTCGACATCGACCAGTGTCTCTACGGCAAGCGACTGGCCATTCACCCGAAGTTGCTCCGGCATGAAATAACGCCCGGACGATTTCACCACCGGGAAAGACAAGGGCGTTGCCACGAAACGTCCATTGATGGGAATCGGCAAAGGAATCGTCACGGATTTCCAGGCCGGGGCAAAACCGCTTTCAACAACGAACAAAACATCGGTTTCACCAGGGCCGGCGCGCTTGGGCTTGTTTTTTTGCAAACGTTCCTTGATCAGCTTGCTTTGCGGGGCCAGCGCCAAGGCATTGCGATAACCCGGCTCCGCCATCGACGGCTCGCCAGTGACTTCAAAAAAATAGCCGGCAAGGTAGTGGGCGAAGGCATTTTGATAGCCGTTTTTCAAGCCGCGCACTTCCGGGGTATCGATTTCATCGAGCGGATAACCCTTGGCCGCAAGGTCTTGCGTATCCGTTTTAACCCCTTGTTTATCTTGTTCTTCCTTTAGTTTGTCATACTCTTTTTCGCGAAAACTCTCGATCAGCTTTTCACGCTCGACCGTTTTCTTCATTTCGATGCGCGCATGATCGAAATTGCCGACCAGAATGTGATTAAGCGCCAGCTTGGTCGACAGAAAAACCTTCTCATAATCCTGCCCGTCGTAACGACGCACGCGATCGCTCACCAGGAAAGCGCCAATATCGCCGAGCAACTTGGTGGGATTGGTGCGGTATTCGTCTTCCCAGGCACGCACGATTTCATCGGCCACCAGCCAGCTGTTGCTGCTGTCTTCATAGGCGGTTTTCAGACAGAGCAACTCGCCTTTCTCGAAGTAATACAAAATATCGCGCCCGCTGACGGAGTCGAGCACGGTTTTTTCCTTGGCCTGTCCGTCTTTGGTCTGCGGCGCGTCCGAACCAAACAGCGGTTTATTGTTTTTTTCCAGCAAGGCCAAGGCTTGATCAAGTTGACCACTATCCACCATGGCCACGGTGGTGCGCATTTCAGAGTCGTAACTGCGCAAGGGATTCCCCGCACACCCCACAAGCACGACACTTGCCAAGGCAAGCAAAACACCGGTTTTGAATGTACTCAAAATGCCCCCCTTGGCACGAAACGTCATATGACGAAACAGGGCTGCGATTGTTAAGATTTGTAAGTAATTTGTCAATCGCAAGGCAAAAAAATAAAATTTGGCGCGCAAAAATACGGAACTTGCCTAGCCCTTTCAGTGACCAATCCGCAGACGCCTTCCCCCGCCCGCGCGGCGCTTCGGTGCGGCGCATTGTGCGAGGCGTCGGTAAAATCACCCTTTCATTTCATTCAACGAGGATAAACCCATGTCCGATACCTGGCTGCCCAGCCTCATCACCGAAACCCCGCAAGCCGGCTTTGAGCTGGCGATTACCTTGAGCCGAAAAGGAGTGCGCTACACGCAACCCGATCCGGAGGTGCTGCAAAAGCTGCGCTCCGTCTATGCCAACGATGCGGACGCCCTGACCGCCGCCTCGCAAGTCATCGCCATCAATTTCCAGACCGTGGCGGCGGCCAACAACTACTGGCGCAAGTAATTCTGGCGCGCCCGGAGGCCCGCATGACGATTCTCATCAAACGCGTTTATCTCCCAGCTGCTGCCACCGATGGCTGGCGGGTTTTGGTGGATCGTCTGTGGCCCCGGGGTTTGCGCAAGGAAAATGCAGCGCTCGATGCCTGGTTGAAAGACATCGCACCCTCCGGCGCGCTGCGCCAGTGGTTCAATCATGAAGCGGGGAAATGGCCGGAATTCATCACCCGTTACCGGGCAGAGCTCGACGTTTTATACGCGCAACAACCGGATTTGTTTCAGGATTTACGCAGGCATCTGGCAACAGGCAAGGTCAGCTTACTCTATGGTGCGCACGACGAAACGCACAATCAAGCGCTGGTTTTGCGGGATTGGCTGCAGGATTTATTGCCGGATTCGTTGCCGAACTCCTTGCCGGGCAGCCCTGAGACTTTCTGACTGAGACTTTCTGATTATCCCAACTCAAACCAGCAACAAGGTCTGCCGCCCGTACCATTCTTCCCCGGCCGCCACCGTCTGCGCACTATCGACAGCCGCCGCTTCAAGGCAGATGAAATGCCGCCAGCCTGAGGGCGGCAAATCGGGCGTCGCGGCACAGCCGGCCTCCCAGGGATTCCACACCACCGTATCGGGAAAACCTTGCTGGTGCAGCCCCAGGCTGTAATTACCCGCGCGCAGTAATTGCGGCCGACGAATTTGGCGATAACAGCGGTCGGTCGCGCCTTCCAGACACAACTGCGTGCCGCTATCGCGCAATACGACATCGCCGGCCGCGGCATCGCGGTAATGTTGGCCGTACAAGCCTTCCACCGCGACATCCTCCACCTGCGTCACACGCAAATAACTATGCAGAGCGGCGGAAAAAGCAAAAGTTTCGCTACCCGGATTACTCACGCACAACTCAAGATCCAGGCGATCCGCTTCCAGCATGACCGTCAATTCCAGAGCGAAGGCGTGCGGCCAAAGGGCGCGACTTGCCGCATCATCGGCGCACTGCAAGGTGAGCAAAGCGTAATCCTCGCCACTGCGCTGCTCTTGCAGTTGCCAAAACCGCGTGCGCACCAAGCCGTGACGCGGCAAGGGGCCGCGTTCTGCAAATTGCGGAAAACAAACCGGAATGCCGCCGCGTATCGGCGTTTTTCCATCAAAGACAGCCGCCTCCGAAAGATAGAGACGTTCGCGTCCATCTGGCGTTTTCCAGGACAAAACCTGCGCCCCGAACAGGCTGACAAGCGCTTCACTACCGCGCGGGCCGCTGAGGCGCAGCGCGGGCTGGCCGTAAAAATCGATGGGTTCAACACAGGCGTTCATGATTCATCCGAAGAATTAGGGTTGGCCGTGGCCTGATGCGAAGCTTCTGATGGCGTACGCCGCACCGGCGGCACAAGGTAGAGCGGCATGCGCAGATGCAGCCATTCGACTTCCTGACCCAGCAAGGCGAGACTGCCGGCGCGGCGGTTATCGCCGGTATCGCTAAACTCAAAACTGTAGTGGCGGCGGATGCGCAGTTGTCCGTCGGCATCGCGGGCAAAGCCGCGAAAACGCCCGACCACGGTTTCATCGAGCAGTTGTACGCCTTCTTCGCAGCAGGCCGCACGCGCCGCCTGCATGCCGGTTTCGCGGGCTTTCAGAGTGGCCAGCCCGTACCAGATGGCGGCCCCCAGGAAGAGAATGAAAAAGCTTTCGGTCAGCGGCATGGCGGGCAGTATACTCGCCCCATGCTCAGTTACCGCCACGCCTACCACGCCGGCAACCACGCCGACGTACTCAAACACCTGATCCTCGTGCACATCGCACAATATCTGGGCGAAAAACCCGCGCCTTTCTGGATCATCGACACCCACGCTGGTGCCGGCCTCTATGCACTGGAATCGGCGCAAGCAATGAAGCTGGCCGAATGGCAAGACGGCATCGGACGCTTGTGGCAAGCGAGCGGTTTGCCGCCAGCGCTGGCGGAATACCTCGATTTCGTCAAAATCCTCAATCCGGACGCCAGCCTCAAACACTACCCCGGCTCACCCTGGCTTGCACAGCAATGCCTGCGCGCCCATGACCGGCTGCGCCTGTTCGAATTGCACAGCAGCGACGCCCGCATCCTGCGCGAAAACTTCAATCGCTCCGGGCGTCAAATCAACATTAGCGAAAGCGATGGCCTGGCCGGGCTGAAAGCCCTGCTCCCGCCACCGCCGCGCCGCGCCCTGGTGTTGATCGATCCCTCTTACGAAACCGCGAGTGATTACGGCAATGTCGTCAAAACCTTGCAAGACGCCGTAAAACGCTTCGCCACCGGCACCTACGCCCTGTGGTACCCGCTTTTACCCAAGCGGGAAGCGCGCGAACTGCCGCAGCGTTTGCAGCGCCTAGGCTGCCGCAACTGGTTAAACGCCACCTTGGAAGTACGCGCGCCGGCCGGTAACGGTTTTGGCATGTACGGCAGCGGCATGTTCATCATCAACCCACCGTGGACCTTAGAAAAAACCTTGCACACCACTCTCCCCGTCCTCACCCGCCTGCTTGCCCAAGACGAGGGCGCGCGCTATACGCTGGAAAGCCAAGGGGATTGAGTTTTTCGCCGGGCTGACTCAGTAATGCGGCGGAATCTCGTCACGCAGACTGCGCCATTCCGCCCCGGGAGCCGCTTCGGCGCGGCTGCGTAACTGCTGCAATTCACCTGCCAGCCACTCGATCTGACGCTGTTGCTGGTAGATCAGCTTATTCAGGGCGTCGATTTGCTCCTCAGCAAAGCTGATCTTGATTTCCAGGTCGGTCAGACGTTTTTCCATGGGATTCCGATAAAGTGGCGGCCGAAACAGGCGAAATAGACGAAATGGACGAAGCAGACATCTCCGGGCAGTTTTTGGCCTCTCGCGCCGGATGCGTATTTTTCTGCCGCCGTTCGTGCAATAAAGGCAGGGTAGCGCCAATCAAGGTCAGCGCACACAAGCCAAAAACATACCAGCCCATTCGCTTGCACCCAAAATAAAGATTCGCCATTTTACTGCGCAGCAAATTTTTTTGCCGCCAAACCTTGACAGCGCAGCAGATCTCTCTAAAATGCGCGCTTCTTCTGCAGGCGGTTAGCTCAGTTGGTTAGAGCGCCACGTTGACATCGTGGAGGTCGTTGGTTCGATTCCAATACCGCCTACCAAATTCCGAGGAAGTTGCTTTGAAATCGTTCCGAACTTGCAGCACAGTTCAGAAACTCTGATTCGAGTCGGCTTCGTTCATCCAAAAAAAGTGCGGCTCTGACCGCACTTTTTTTTCGCCCCGAGATTTTGCCATGCCCAATATCACGCTCCCCGATGGTTCCATCCGCAGCTTTGCGCAGCCGATCACGATTGCCGAAGTCGCCGCCAGCATCGGCGCAGGGCTCGCCCGCGCCGCGCTGGCCGGAAAAATCGACGGCCAGCTGGTCGATACCTCCCACCGCATCGAGCAAAACAGCGCGCTGGCCATCATCACCGACAAGGACGCCGACGGCCTGGAAATCATCCGCCACTCCACCGCGCACCTGCTGGCCTACGCGGTGAAGGAACTGTTTCCGGAAGCGCAAGTCACCATCGGCCCGGTGATCGACAACGGCTTTTACTACGACTTCGCCTACAAGCGTCCGTTCACCCCGGACGATCTCGCCGCCATCGAAAAACGCATGGCGGAGCTGGCGAAAAAGGATATTCCCGTCACGCGCGAAGTCTGGGAACGCGACGACGCCGTCAAATTCTTCCTCGGCCTGGGCGAAAAATACAAAGCCGAACTGATCGCCGCGATTCCTGCCGACCAGCAAGTCTCGCTCTACCGCGAAGGCGATTTCATCGACCTCTGCCGTGGACCGCACGTCCCCAGCACCAGCAAACTCAAGGTATTCAAGCTGATGAAGGTGGCCGGTGCCTACTGGCGCGGCGACCACCGCAACGAACAACTGCAGCGCATCTACGGCACCGCCTGGGCGAAGAAGGAAGAGCTGGAGGCTTACCTGCACATGCTGGAAGAAGCCGAAAAACGCGACCACCGCCGCCTGGGCAAGCAGTTCGACCTCTTCCACATGCAAGACGAAGCCCCCGGCCTGGTCTTCTGGCACCCGAAAGGCTGGGCGGTGTGGCAGGAAATCGAAAGTTACATGCGCCGCGTCTACCGCGACAACGGCTATCAGGAAATCCGCTGCCCGCAGATCCTCGACAAGACGCTGTGGGAAAAATCCGGCCACTGGGAACACTACAAGGACAACATGTTCACCACGGCCTCGGAAAACCGCGACTACGCGGTGAAGCCGATGAACTGCCCCGGTCACGTCCAGGTGTTCAATTCCGATCTGCGCTCCTACCGCGAACTGCCGCTGCGCTACGGCGAATTCGGCTCCTGCCACCGCAACGAGCCAACCGGCGCACTACACGGCCTGATGCGCGTGCGCGGCTTCGTCCAGGACGACGGCCACATCTTCTGCACCGAGGACCAGATCGAAGCCGAAGTCACCGCCTTCAACGCGCTGGTCAAGAAGGTGTACGCCGATTTTGGTTTTAACGAAGTCGCCGTCAAACTGGCGCTGCGCCCGGAAGGCCGGGTCGGCTCCGACGAAGTCTGGGATAAAGCCGAAGACGCGCTGCGCGCCGGCCTGCGCGCCTCCGGCCTGGCCTGGGATGAACTACCGGGCGAAGGCGCTTTTTACGGCCCGAAAATCGAATTTCACATCAAGGACGCCATCGGCCGCTCCTGGCAATGCGGCACCATGCAGGTCGATTTCTCCATGCCCGGGCGGCTCGGCGCGGAATACGTCGCCGGCAATGACGAGCGCCGCGTGCCGGTGATGCTGCACCGCGCCATTCTCGGCTCGCTGGAACGCTTCATCGGCATCCTCATCGAAAACTTCTCCGGCGCGCTGCCCTTGTGGCTGGCTCCGGTACAGGCCGTGGTGCTCAATATTTCGGAAAAGCAGGCCGACTACGCCGCCGCTGTGGCGCAAAAGCTGCACCAGGCGGGCTTTCGCGCCGAGTCCGATTTGCGCAACGAGAAAATTACCTATAAAATCCGCGAACATAGCTTGAACCGGCTGCCTTATCAGCTCGTTGTGGGCGACAAGGAAAAGGCGGACGGACTGGTAGCCGTGCGTA
>NZ_JBLJBW010000002.1:0-110025 GCF_047638095.1 Azonexus sp. | reverse complement strand
TTGCTGGCCGACATTGCAGCCAAGGGGGGCCGCGGGGGGCTTTGGGTGCTTGTCCGTCAGTGAGCACCAGAACATCGAGAAAGATCATGGCCGGATCGAGACCCGCCGGGCCCAGTGGATCAGCGATTTGTCCTGGATGGATAAATCCCTACGGAAACACTGGCCGAAACTCGCGGGTGTCGGCATGATCGAGCGGCAGCGGGAGATCAACGGCAAGACCTCCACCGAGTGCGCTTTCTACATCGGCAGCCAGGGTATTGCCAGCGCCGAATCTTTCGCCACCGCTGCGCGCAGCCATTGGGGGATCGAGAATAGCCTGCATTGGGTGCTCGATGTCACCTTCCGCGAAGATGATTGTCGTGTGCGTAAAAACCACGCTCCGCACAACTTCGCAGCCTTGCGAAAATTCGCGCTCACCTTGCTCCGTCTGGATAAGCAATACCCAAAACGCAGCCTGCGATCCAGGCGCAAAACTGCTGAGCGCCTCCCTGAATACAGAGCCTCTTTGCTCGGCCTTTTTCCTCGGGGGTAAATGCGATTGCCCTGTGAACGTTCAGGAGCCACCATGCCGCGCCGCCCCCGTGTGGTATTACCCCATATTCCGCTGCACCTGATTCAGCGTGGAAATAATCGACAAGTTTGCTTTGTGGCTGATGGGGATTACCGGTTTTATCTGGATTGGCTGAAGGAGTTTGCTGGCAAGACAGGGTGCCGGGTTCATGCCTATGTTTTGATGACCAACCATGTACATTTGTTGGTCAGCGCAGATGGTGGCGAGTCGCCCGGCGCGTTGATGAAGGCGCTCGGGCAGCGTTATGTCCAGTATTTCAATCGTACTTATCGCCGCAGCGGTACCTTGTGGGAAGGTCGCTATCGTTCTTGCCTGACCCAGGCGGAAGATTACTTGCTGGCCTGCCAGCGCTACATCGAATTGAACCCGGTGCGGGCCGGCATGGTGGAACATCCGGCGAATTATCGCTGGTCGAGTTATCGCGCCAATGCCCAAGGGGAAGAGGATGCCCTGGTGACGCCGCATGAGATTTATCTTGGGCTGGGCACCACTGAAGCAAGTCGGCAGGCCACCTACCGGGAACTCTTTCGTTCAGAACTGGAACCGGGGCTGGTTGAACAGATCCGCCAGGCGAGCAATGGCAATTTCGCGTTGGGCAGCTCCCGCTTTGCCGAGGAGATTGCCGCAGCGCTGGGCCGGCGGGTGACGCCGGGCAAGTCCGGTCGGCCGAGGAAGCTGTTGGAACCCGAATCGGGCGATCTTTTTTGAGTAAGTATTCTGGAGCAATCCATTTGAAATTTGGTTTCGGAGTTAAGGCAAAGAGGGCCAGTAGCCCGACCAGCAGCAGGAACCAAACGAGCATGGGCAAAAAGAGACGGAGGATAAGCGAGGCGGGTGTGGTAGCAGCATTTTGACAACAGTTGCTAACTTGGCATACGATGGCCAAACCATGAGCCGAAACACACTCAGTTTTGCCCTGCCTGAAGCCATGCGCTCCTACATCGATGCGCGTGTTGCCTCCGGCCACTACGGCAACACCAGCGAATACATCCGCGAATTGGTCCGCAAAGACCAGGCCGAGGAAGCCAAGTCACGTTTGCGCGCACTGATCGAAGAGGGCTTGGCTTCTGGCCCTGGCCGTCCGCTGACACAGGCCGACGAGGATGAGTTGCTCGCCATCGCGCACGGCGAGATCGATTGAAGCCCGCTCACCTGCGCCCGCAGGCGCTGTCGGATCGTAAGGATTCAGCGCGTCACTACCGTCGCGTTGCCAGCCCGCGCATTTCCGCAGAAATGGTCGCTGCAGTACGAGAGGCGCTGAATCAGATCGAACAAAATCCCGGCATGGGGTCGCCCCGGATCGGCCAACTGCTCGACATCCCTGATCTGCGCAGCTGGCGTGTGTCGGGTTTTCCGCTGGTCTGGTTCTACTTTGAGCGAGAGGACTTTCTTGATGTCGTGCGCCTGCTCGGAGAGCGACAGGATATTTTGGCCATCCTCAACGCAGACTAACCAACCTTCTAAACCGGTAAACCGGGGACAGACCACGGTTTCTGGTTTTTGCGAATGAGCTAACGGTTTTCTTGTGGTGGATGTCGATCTGGTGCTCACGGATGTTTGAGGGCGCGAACGCAGTTTCTGGCCGTAGCGGTCGGATGGCTCGATGCGCGGCTGCATGTGCTGTGCTTTTCATCAGTGACCGGCGGCATTCGGGTTATCAGTTTTCGCAAGGCCAATTCACGGGAGCAACGTATTTATGATCAACGCACGTAAACCACTCATTGACGACGATGGCGAGGTCAGAGAACTGGTAGCGGAAGATCTGCGCGAATTTCGCCATGCCGCCGAGGTACTGCCGCCCGATCTTCATTCTGGCCTGCTGGCGATGAACCGCGAAGCCAAGCTGCGCGGACGCCCCAAGGCCAATGTGATCAAGGAGCGCATCACCATTCGTCTCTCGCCTGAGGTGGTGCAGTCTTTTCGTGCGACGGGCGATGGCTGGCAAACGCGCGTCGATGCGGCACTCAAGGATTGGCTCAAGACACATTCACCAGCGTGATAACGCCCAGGGTTTAATAGGGGACACCCATTAGCCGGCCGGTGTCAAGCGAGCACACGAATCCATGGCGGCGCCAGCCGCCGGTTTTGAAGCTCATCCTCTCCGCTTGCAGTTGCCGATCACGCCCGTTTCTTCAAATCATGGCTGCGACCTAGGCGAGATACTTGTTGTCATTTTTGGCATTTCCTTCTCCCGCCTTTTAAGCAAAAAAGGGGCGAAGGATAAGCAAAGGCTCGTAGTGAGGCAAACGCCGAGACTTGCTATATTTCGCTTTAAAGCTAAAATAAGGCATGCACGAGATCATCCACTACCTCGATGAAGCCGAGAACGACCTGTACCAGGACTGGCTCGACTCGCTGCGTGACCGGGTGGCCAAGGTGGCGATCATCAAGCGCGTTGCCCGTATGGAAGTGGGCCTGTTCGGTGATTGCAAATCCCTGCGCGAGGGTATCTGTGAACTCAAGATAGACATCGGTGCCGGGTATCGCGTTTATTACGCACATGTCGGCAACATGGTGATCCTGCTGACCAGCGGTGGCGACAAAAAATCGCAGAGCCGCGACATCGAGCGTGCTGTGAACTTGCTGAAGGACTGGGAGAAGCGAAATGGCTAAGACACATCGAACCCATGAGGACGCAACGGCAGAGATGTTCCGCAAGGATCCGGAGCTGGCTGCCGACTACCTCAACTCTGTGCTGCAAGACGGCGACGAGACGGACCTGATGCTGGCCTTGCGGGCCCTGAGCAAGGCGTTTGGCGGAGTACAGGAGGTGGCGCGGCAGGCTGACGTTAATGCCCACACCCTATATCGGACACTCTCCGAGAAAGGCAACCCCGAGCTCAAGACCCTCTCTGCGATTTTGAAGGCGATGGGTATGCGCTTGGCAATTCAGCCTTTGAGCCATCAAGGGCGACACCACGTTCACGCCTGATATTGCTCGCCGCCATCGAGGCGGAGTTCATCGGCTGGTTGCCGCTGGGGGAAGGCATTTATTTGCATGTTGGCAAGTTGGAGGCGTTGGTGTGTAGAGAAGCCCGCGGGTTCCACTAACCATCGAAAAATCATGCCAAAGACCTGCTATTTGAATAAACCGTAAACCAACCGGGGACAGACCACGGTTTCTTGTTTTTGCGGACCAACCGGGGACAGACCACGGTTTCTTGTTTTTGCGAATGATCTAACGGTTTTTTTGTGGTGGATGTCGATCTGGTGCTCATGGACGTTTGAGGGCGCGAACGCAGTTTCTGGTGAATTGGCCCAACAGGCAGCATCAGGAAAAACTGGCACATGAAACCCAGCCATCGGCAGACGAAAAAAATGAGGGAAGCTCAGTAAGGCCACGCCGCAACAGCAATTTCCAGAATGAAGTTATCGGCTTCATCCTTGAGATTAGGGCACCAGAGGTAGCGCACCTTAACCTCGTGAGCACCTGCCACCAGATGGGCAAGCACCAGTTCAATATCCGCCCAAGCCAACCCCGTCTCCGCCTGGATGTCCGGACGACTGAGAACGTCGCTGTATTCGTAGACCAACTTCTGGTGAACAACCAGAGGCAAATTCAAGCGCTACCAAGCGTCATCATCGCTTCAGCGCACCCACAATCAACCTACATCGCACTGCCGCGCTGCGACATGCGACAATCTACGGCTGCAATTCGTATCGAATGCCCAGACAAATGGAGATGACCCATGACCCTCGCGCAAATTCGTGAAGCAGTTTCCGTCGCAGATTATCTTGATGGGGAGGAAATCGCCGCCGTACGGCATGAATATCTGGCCGGCGAAGTGCATGCCATGAGCGGTGCCAGCGCGCGTCACAACATTGTCTGCCTCAATCTGGCAGCCGCCCTGCATCGCCACCTGGCGGGTGATCCGTGCCGGGTGTTCATGGCGGATCTCAAAGTTCGCCTGTCGGTCAATGAAGAAGATTTCTTTTACTACCCGGACATCATGGTGGCCTGCAACCCGGCAGACCAGGCCAGCCACTTTCGCACGCAGCCCTCGGTGCTGGTGGAAGTGATGTCGCCCAGCACCGAGCGCATTGACCGGCACGAAAAACTGTTTGCTTACCAAACGCTAAACTCCTTGCGCGAGTACGTTCTGATCGGACAAGACAGCCCGGAGGTGGTGGCCTATGTGCGCACGGAGAAGCAGTGGTCCACCCAGCGCCCACAACCGGACGGCATGCTGACCCTGCCCAGCCTGGAGTTTTCCCTGCCTGTGGCGGAGTTGTATCGGGGCACGGAAGGTCTGTAATTTAGCGCACGCCGAGTCGGCACCGCCGGAAATTCGACCTTCATCCGTAAGTAAAAATTCGTACCCGCCGCTAACGTTGCGGACCGTCTCCAAGCCAAAATCAGCACCGATCTGCATTCGTTGTGCAAGCGCAACATTCCCATCTCTCCCATCCCAGGTTAAAATCCACGTTCAATGTCTGAACAAACCTACCTCCACGACGAAACCCAACACGCCCAGCTGCTGCGCCGCCTGGCGCAAGGGGCTGATACCTCGCAGCGCGAGCTGGCGGCGGAGCTGGGTATGAGCCTGGGCAAGGTCAACTACTGCCTCAAAGCCCTGCTGGCCAAGGGCTATATCAAAGCCGTCAACTTCAAAAACAGCGACAACAAACGCGCCTACCTCTACCAGCTCACTCCCGCCGGCATCGCCGCTAAAAGCCGCATCACCGCGCAATTCTTGGCGCGCAAGCAAGCCGAATACGAGCGCCTGAAGCAAGAAATTACTGAGCTCCAACACGAAATAGCCCAAACCCAGAAGCCATCAGCAGCGGCGGCAAGCTAACGCTAAATTTACAGAAAACCGGTCAAAACACACATCAACCAAGCACATACCGCCAGCAAAACAAAAAACACCATGAACCTGCAAAACTCCACCATCGCCATCATCGGCCTGGGCTACGTCGGCCTGCCGCTGGCGGTTGAATTTGGCAAACAGCGCGCCACGCTCGGCTTTGACATCAACACGAGCCGCATTGCTGAACTGCAATCCGGCAACGACCACACCCTGGAATGCAGCCCGGATCAGCTCCAGGCAGCACAGCACCTGCGCTATAGCTGCAACCGGGAAGATTTGAAAGCCTGCCAGGTTTTTATCGTCACCGTGCCTACGCCGGTTGATGGTGCCAACCGTCCGGACTTGACGCCCCTCATCAAAGCCAGCCAAACCGTAGGCGCAGCGCTGAAAAAGGGCGACGTGGTGATTTATGAATCCACCGTCTACCCCGGCGCCACCGAAGAAATCTGCGTGCCCGAGCTGGAAAAGGCCTCCGGCCTTAAATTCAACCGAGATTTCTACTGCGGCTACAGCCCGGAGCGCATCAATCCGGGCGACAAGGTCAATACCCTGACCAAGATCCGCAAAATAACCAGCGGTTCGACACCCGAGGCAGCCCGGGCGGTCGATGCGCTTTACGGCAGCATCATCGCCGCCGGCACCTTTCCGGCGACTTCGCTGAAAGTCGCCGAGGCGGCCAAAGTAATCGAGAACACCCAGCGCGACTTGAATATCGCCCTGATCAATGAGTTGTCGGTGATTTTTCAGCGCCTCGGGATCGACACCCTGGAAGTGCTGGAGGCGGCCGGCAGCAAGTGGAATTTCCTGCCGTTTCGTCCGGGCATGGTCGGCGGGCATTGCATCGGGGTCGATCCCTACTATCTGACGCACAAGGCCGAGCAGGTGGGCTATCACCCGCAGGTGATCCTGGCCGGGCGGCGCATCAACGACAACATGGCGCGTTACGCGGCGCGTAACGTCATCCGTCTGATGCTCAAAAACGGCATCGACGTGGCGCGCAGCACCGTTGGCGTGCAGGGCATCACCTTCAAGGAAAACTGCCCGGATATCCGTAACAGCAAAGTTGCCGACTTGGTGCGCGAACTCGAAAACTGGGGCGTCACGGTGGTGGTGGATGATCCCTGGGCGAGTGCGGCGGAGGTCGAGCACGAATACGGCATCCGCCTGGGCAAAATCGACGCGCAAAACCCGGTGGATGCGCTGGTCGTCGCCGTCGGGCATAACGAATTTCGCAAGGAAAACGTTCAGGAACTGCGCCAGCTTTGCCGGGGTGAAAAGCCCGTACTGGCCGACCTGAAATCACTCTATGACCGCCACGCCGCCGCGGCAGCGGGCTTTACCGTGTTCCGCCTGTAAGGAGATCGAGCGTGCGCGTTTACGAAAAAATAGAGAATCGCAAGATTCGCCTGGCCCTGGTCGGTTGCGGCCGCATTTCCGCCAACCACTTCGGAGCGATGGAACAACATGCCGAGCAGATCGAACTGGTCGATGTTTGCGACGTCGACCCGGCTGCGCTGGAAAAGGCGGTGGCCCGCACCGGCGCCAAGGGGCACATCGAACTGGGCAAGATGCTGCAGACCACGACCGCCGATGTCGTCGTGCTGACCACGCCGAGCGGCCTACACCCGGAACAGACGATTGAAATTGCCCGCTCAGGCCGCCACGTCATGACCGAAAAACCCATGGCCACCCGCTGGCACGACGGCGTGCGCATGGTCAAAGCCTGCGACGAGGCGGGCGTGCGCCTGTTCGTGGTCAAGCAGAACCGGCGCAATACCACGCTGCAACTCCTGAAACGCGCCGTCAGCGAAAAGCGTTTCGGCAAGATTCACATGGTGCATCTCAATGTGTTCTGGACCCGGCCACAGTCATATTACGACCAGGGCAACGGCTGGCGCGGCACCTGGGAATTCGACGGCGGCGCGTTCATGAACCAAGCCAGCCACTACGTCGATCTGCTCGACTGGCTGATCGGCCCGGTCGAAAAAATCCAGGCCATGATGAGCACCACGCGCGACATCGAGGTCGAAGATACCGGCGTACTCAACATCAAATGGCGTAACGGCGCGCTCGGTTCGATGAGCGTCACCATGCTCACTTACCCGAAAAATCTCGAAGGCAGTATCACCATCCTCGGCGAAAAAGGCACGGTGCGTATCGGCGGCGTGGCGGTGAACGACATTCAGCTCTGGCAGTTCGATGAAGCGCGCGATTACGACGCGCAGATTCAGAGCGCCAACTACGAAACCACCTCGGTCTATGGCTTTGGCCACCCGCTTTACTACAAGAACGTGATCGACGTGTTGCGCGGCGACGCCGAACCGGAAACCGACGGCCGCGAAGGGCTGAAATCCCTTGAGCTTTTGATCGCCGCCTACCTCGCCGCCCGCGACGGCAAAACCGTTTCGCTGCCGCTGGAGTACTAAGCCATGAGCGTGACGATTCACCCCAGCGCCATCGTGGATGAAGGTGCGCAGATCGGAGAGGGAAGCCGCGTCTGGCATTTTGTCCACATCTGCGGCGGCGCAAAAATCGGCAAGGGCGTGTCCCTGGGCCAAAACGTCTTTGTCGGGAACAAGGTAATTATTGGCGACCATTGCAAGGTGCAGAACAACGTCAGCGTGTACGACAACGTGACGCTGGAAGAAGGCGTGTTCTGCGGCCCCAGCATGGTGTTTACCAATGTATACAACCCGCGCTCGCTGATCGAGCGCAAAAGCGAATACCGCAACACCCTGGTCAAGCAAGGTGCCACGCTGGGGGCCAACTGCACCATCGTTTGCGGCGTGACGGTAGGCGAATACGCCTTCGTCGGGGCCGGTGCCGTGGTAAATAAAGACGTCCCCGCTTACGCCCTGATGGTCGGCGTCCCCGCCAAACAAATCGGCTGGATGAGCGAGTTTGGCGAACAGTTGGCGCTGCCGCTGCAGGGCGAAGGCGAGACCACATGCACGCACACCGGCGCACGCTATGTGCTGTCCGCCCAAGGCGTCACTAAAACCTGACTTGATCCCCCGTGAAAACCTCCAACCTATTGCAGCGCATCACGGCGGGCGAATCACAAACACAGGAATTCAAAACCTCGTTTGACAAAGCCTGCATTACCTCCCTGGTGGCCTTTGCCAATACCCAGGGCGGTACGGTGTGGGGGGGTGTCACGGACAAAGGTGCGCTGCAAGGCGTCTCACTCGGTAAAGAAACCCTCAACGAATGGCTGGGCCAGATCAAGTCAAGCACCAGTCCATCGCTCATCCCGGAATTAACGGCGCACCAAATCGAAGAAAAAACCATCGTTGCCATCGAGGTAGCAGAATTTCCGGTCAAACCCGTCAGCACCCGTAGGCGTTATTACAAACGCATTGCCAGTGCCAACCATGCACTGGCGCTCAATGAAATATCTGACCTGTATTTGCAGACGCTGCAAGTATCCTGGGACGCCCACCCCGCCCCTGGGCGCAGCGTGGCAGAGTTGTCGCCAGCCAAAATTGAAAGCTTTATTCAACAGGTGAATGCCGGCGGGCGATTTGCCCTGGAAACCGGCACGCCACTGGCAGCATTGCAAAAACTCAACTACGTGACCTCCGCAGGCCAGCCCACTTGGGCCGCACTGCTGCTGTTTGCCAGCGAGCCCATGCGCCACCACGTCCACATCGGCCGTTTCAAAACGCCGAGCATGATCATTGATGATCGGCAATTGACCGACACCTTGTTCGAGGTGGTCGAACAAAGCATGGCCTTCATCGTCTCGCACATCAGCGTGGCCTTAGAATTTGACGGCAGCATTCAGTGCAAAGAGCGCTTTGCCTATCCCCTGCCCGCGCTGCGCGAAGCGCTGCTCAACGCCGTGGTACACCGCAGCTACACCGACCCGAGCGACATCCAGATCAAGATTTTTGACGATCGCATCACCCTCTTCAGCCCAGGCGGTTTTTACGGTGGTATCAGCGTGGCCGACATTCAGGCCGACAACTACCGCTCCAGCCTGCGCAACAAGCTTGTGGCCGAAGGTTTTTACCTGACCCGCGCCATTGAAAAATACGGCAGCGGCTTCATCCGCATCCGCAAAGCTTTGGAGGACTACCCGGAGATCAATTTCACTGTCCAGGAATTTGCCGGCGGGGTGATGGTGACTTTTTCCTGGCAACAGCCAGAGTCGCAGCCAGAGTCGCAGCCAGAGTCACAGCCAGAGTCACAGCCAGAGTCACAGCCAGAGTCCTTTCTATCACTAGAGGCCCGAGTCCTGAGCCTCTTGGCCAAAACCCCCTTGGGCAAGCGCGAAATCTCCGCAGCCTTGGGGCAAAAGGAAATCTCTGGTCAGCTCAACAAAATCATTCGAGCACTGCTGACCGCTGGACACATTGAACTGACCCTGCCCGACAAACCCAAGAGTCGCCTGCAAAAATACCGCCTGACCGAAACTGGCAAGCAATGGCTGGCGGCAACCATGCATAACCCCGCTGGGACTTAAAGAGCCATGTCAGAATCCCAGCACACCGAATACAAACGCCAGTGGAAGGACGACCTTCTGAAATGGCTATGCGCCTTTGCCAACGCCGAAGGCGGCACGCTCAAGGTCGGCTACGACGATCAAGGCCAGGCTGTGGGTGTAGATCAAGCTGGCAAACTGCTGGAAGGCATCCCCAACAAGGTGCGCGACGTGCTGGGCATGGTGGTGGATGTGAACCCGGTCATGCACGGCACCCTGCCCACTCTGCACATCCACGTGCCCGCCTATCCTTACCCCATCAGCTACAAAGGCGAATATCACTACCGCAGCGGCAGCACCAAGCAAGAACTCAAAGGCGCGGCACTTGACCGCTTTCTGCTCAGAAAGCAAGGCATCACCTGGGATGGCGTACCCGTGCCCCACCTGCAAGCTTCAGACCTGCAAGATAGCACCATGAAGCGCTTTCGTGAGTTGGCCATTCACAACCAGCGCCTGCCCGAAACCATCCGCGAAGAAGGCAACCCGCTACTGCTCGAACGCCTGCGCCTGACCAAAGACGGCTACCTCAAACGTGCCGCCGCCCTGTTGTTTCACCCCGAGCCAGATCGCTACGTGACCGGCGCAGCCATCAAAATCGGCGCCTTTGGCAAAAACGATGCCGACCTGCTGCACCACGACGAAATCACCGGCAACCTGTTCACCCAGGTGGAAACCGCCATCGAGGTGCTCAAACTCAAATACCTCAAGGCACGCATCAGCTACGACGGCCTGTACCGCCAAGAGCGCTTCCCCCTGCCCATGGCCGCCCTGCGCGAAGCCATCCTGAACGCCGTGGTACACAAAGACTACGCCACCCCCGTCGCCATCCAGATTAGCGTTTATCCAGATAAATTGATGATCTGGAACCCTGGCCAACTGCCCGAAGCCTGGACGCTGGAAAAACTACTGGGCAAACACGCATCACACCCGCACAACCCCGACATCGCCAACGCCTTCTTCCGCGCCGGCCTGATCGAATCCTGGGGGCGGGGCATAGAGCGCATCAAAGATGCTTGTGCCCAAGACGGCTACCCCACGCCGACATGGGCGCTGGAGCCGGGCGGGTGGTGGGTCACCTTTGGCTACGCGCCTGAAGATGTCACCCCCGAAGTCACCCCCGAAGTCACCCCCGAAGTGGTGCGCCTGCTCACCGTGTTGCAGGGCGAAATGGGACGGCAGGAACTGATGCAGTGCTTAGGACTGCGCGATGAGAAACATTTTCGTCAGTACTACCAGCAAGCCGCTATGGCCTTCGGGGTGATTGAAATGACCTTGCCGAAAACGCCACGCAGCCGCTTGCAAAAATACCGCCTGACAGAAGTTGGCAGGCAATGGCTGGCGGCCACGCACAAACCTGCCAAGGCTTAGCGAACCATGCCCGAATCCCGGCACGTCGAATACAAACGTCAACAGAAGGACGACCTCCTGAAATGGCTGTGCGCCTTTGCCACACAGAAGGCAAAACGGCCCATGCACGTCGACCTGATAGAATCCCGCAACCGCTTGCAGCGGTGCTGCATCACATCCAAACCCTCCACGCTATGAACTTCATCGACCTCAAAACCCAATACCAGCGCCTGAAAAGCGACATTGACGCCAATATCCGGAAGGTGCTGGAACATGGCCAATATATCCTTGGCCCCGAAGTCGCTGAACTGGAAGAAAAGCTGGCCGCCTATACCGGTGCCAAATACTGCATCAGCGTTGCCAACGGCACCGACGCCCTGCAAATTGCCCAAATGGCACTCGGTATCGGCCCAGGCGATGAAGTCATCACCCCCGGCTTTACCTACATTGCCACCGCGGAAACCGTCGCCTTGCTCGGCGCCAAGCCGGTGTATGTGGATGTCGACCCGCGCACCTGCAATCTCGACCCGGCACGGCTGGAAGCGGCCATTACCCCCCGCACCAAAGCCATCATCCCCGTCAGCCTGTACGGCCAATGCGCCGACTACGATGCCATCAATGCCATTGCCACGAAGTACGGCATTCCGGTGATCGAGGATGCGGCGCAAAGCTTTGGCGCGACCTACAAAGGCCGTAAAAGCTGCAACCTGACAACGGTTGCCTGCACCAGCTTCTTCCCCAGCAAACCCCTGGGCTGCTACGGCGACGGCGGAGCCATCTTCACCAACGACGACGAACTGGCCACCGTCATGCGCCAGATCGCCCGCCATGGACAAGACCGGCGCTACCACCACATCCGCGTAGGCATCAACAGCCGCCTGGACACCCTGCAAGCAGCTATCCTGCTGCCCAAGTTGGACATCTTCCCGCACGAGCTGGAGCAGCGTGAACAGGCCGCCCAAAATTACGCCCGCCTGCTGAACGAAACCGGCATCGCCGCACCTTTTGTCGAGGCGCACAACCGCAGCGCCTGGGCCCAATACACCGTGCAGATTGCCGAGCGCGACCGGGTGCAGGAACGGCTCAAAGTGGCCGGCATCCCTAGCGCCGTGCATTACCCCATTCCGCTGAACAAGCAGCCCGCCGTAGCGGACGCCACCGCACATTTGCCTGTAGGCGATGCGGTGGCGCAAAAGGTACTGAGCCTGCCCATGCATCCCTATCTCGAGGCCGCCGAACAGGCGAAAGTTGTCCACACCTTGCGCGAAAGCCTGCAGCCATGAGTTGCAAAATCGTCACCATCGTGGGTGCCCGCCCGCAATTCATCAAGGCTGCCGCGGTGTCGCGGGAAATCCTCAAGCATGCCGGCAGTCTGAATGAAGTCATGGTGCATACCGGTCAGCACTACGATCCGAACATGTCCCAGGTGTTCTTCGACGAGCTGGAAATTCCCGCCCCGCACTACAACCTGGAAATTTCCGGGGGCGGACACGGTGCCATGACCGGACGCATGCTCGCAGGCATCGAGGGCATCCTTCTGGATGAAAAACCGGACTGGGTGCTGATCTATGGCGACACCAATTCGACCCTGGCCGGTGCCCTGGCAGCCGCCAAGCTGCATATCCCGGTGGCGCACGTCGAGGCCGGTCTGCGTTCCTTCAACATGCGCATGCCCGAGGAGATCAACCGCATCCTCGCCGATCGTGTGTCGACCCTGTTGCTGTGCCCGACTGCTTTGGCTGTCGATAACCTGGCCCGCGAAGGCCTCAGCCAAGGCGTGCACAACGTCGGTGACGTCATGTACGACGTGGCGCTTTACTACCGCGAACGCGCCAAGGCGAACAGCCGCATCTTGCAGACACTGGCGCTGCGGGAAAAGAATTTTGCCCTAGCCACCTGTCACCGGGCCGAGAACACCGACGACCCTGCGCGTCTGGAAGGCATCGTCAGCGCGCTGGCGCAGATCGCCCGCGACATGCCCGTGGTACTTCCGCTGCACCCGCGTACCCGCAAACTGCTGCAGCAATTCGGCCTGGAACGGCATCTGACGGCGCTGACCGTGGTCGAACCGCTGCCATTTCTTGATATGGTGGCGCTGGAACAGGCGGCCCGGGTGATCCTCACCGATTCAGGCGGCGTGCAGAAGGAGGCGTTCTTCTACCGCGTGCCCTGCATCACCCTACGCGATGAAACCGAGTGGGTGGAAACCCTGGTGTCCGGGCGCAACCAGCTGGTGGGCGCTGATTCCCTACGCATTCTAAGTGCGTATCAACAGAGGCTGCAGTTTGCGCCAAATGCCGGGGTAACGCCCTATGGTGATGGCTTTGCCAGCAAGAAGATTATTGAAAATTTAATGCTGTAGGCATGAGCACCAAACTATCGGTACGTCCGATAGCCGTACAACCAGCCACAGCGACTTCCCAAATTCAACACAGCGATTGGAGTTCCAACAAATGATCACAGGCAAGAAAATTTTCATCACCGGCGGTGCGGGCTTCATCGCCAGCATGCTTATCTCCCGCTTGGCCGATCAGAACGAAATCGTGGTGTATGACAACTACACCCGCAACACCTTGAAGGATACCCCCTACGCGAATCACCCGAATGTTCGTCAGGTAAAGGGCGACGTTCTCGACTACCCGGCGCTCAAGGAAGCTATGACCGGCGCACAGCTGGTTGTCCACGCTGCGGCGATTGCTGGAATCGAATCGACGGTGCGTAATCCTGTCACTACTATGCGAGTCAACATGATCGGCGCTGCCAACGCCATGGAGGCTGCCCAGGAGTTGGGCGGCGTGGAGCGATTCGTCGACTTTTCAACCTCGGAAGTGTTCGGTTCGCATGCTTTCAAGGTGGATGAAGGCCAGCAGACCGTCACCGGTGCGGTCGGTGAGGCGCGCTGGACCTATGCAGTCAGTAAATTAGCTGGTGAACATCTGGCGCACGCTTACTTCAAGCAATATGCTCTGCCGACTGTAACCGTTCGTCCTTTCAACGTTTACGGCCCCGGCCAGACCGGTGAGGGTGCCTTGTCGATCTTCGTTCGCAAGGCGCTGAAGAACGAAGACATCCTGATTTTTGGCGACGGCAGCCAGATTCGTGCTTGGTGCTATGTGGACGACATGGTCGAGGGCGTGCTCTGTGCCCTGGAACATCCGAATGCGATCGGCGAGTCCTTCAATATCGGCAACTCGCGCGCGGTGACCACCGTCTATGGCCTGGCTCAGGCGGTCTGCCGCATCGTCGGCAGCTCCTCGAAGATCGTTTTCCGTAATGCCCTGTCAGCGGACATTGAACTGCGCATTCCCCAGGTGGGCAAGGCCAAGGAATTGATCGGCTTCGAGGCCAGAGTCGATCTGGACGAAGGATTGCGCCGCACGGCGGCTTGGGTTGCTGAAAATGAAGCCTCCTTGCCACAACTCTCCAGTCTCTTCAAAAATTGATCATGTTGAAATTGTCCCAGCCTAACATCAGCGAGGAAGCCATCGCTGCCGTTGCTAACGTCCTCCGTTCCGGGCAACTCGTGCATGGTCAGGAATGCGAGACGTTTGAACGGGAGCTGGCGGCCTATCTGGGGTGTAGCGAGGTGGTCCTGGTCTCGTCCGGCACGGCTGCGTTGCACGTGGCTTTGCTGGCGCTGGACATCGGGCCGGGAGATGCGGTCATTGTCCCCGATTTCACTTTCCCCGCCACGGCCAATGTGGTGGCATTGACGGGCGCGCGCGCGGTCATTGTCGACGTCATGCCTGATACTTACACGCTGGATACCGCGCAGTTCGAGAGGGTTGTTAGTGGCTGGACAGGCCCGGAGCGTCTGCGCGCCGTGATACCTGTGCACGAGTTTGGCTATGTGGCTGACATGGCAGAAATCAACCGGATCGCCAAAGCGCATGGCCTGGCTGTGGTGGAGGATGCCGCCTGTGCGTTGGGTGCCAGCCTGGCGGATCGCAAGGCAGGCACCTGGGGAGATGCCGGTTGCTTCTCGTTTCACCCCCGTAAAACACTGACCACTGGCGAAGGTGGCGCTATTTCTACCGACAATGTCGAGTTGGCCGCACGTATGCGCAGGCTGAGAAACCATGGCATGGAGCGCACCGAAGAAGGCATGCGCTTCTTTGAACCGGCTACCAACTATCGTCTGACCAACTTCCAGGCCGCGCTTGGACGGGCTCAATTGGCCTTGTTGGATAACTGGATCGCTCAGCGCAGACGGTTGGCGAGCGTTTATCTGGAACTCTTGGCGCCGCTGCAGGCGAGGGGTTTGCTGCGCCTGCCCGACCATGCTGCTGGCCATAGCTGGCAGACCTTTATGGTGGTCAATACTTCCGGACAACCGCGCAGCGAGATCATCCAGGCTCTGCGGGACGCGGGGGTGGAAGCCAATCTCGGCGCTCAGAGCTTGAGCGCCCTTGGGATCTATGGCGGCAGCGAGCAGGCTGCTCCCTGTGGTGGCAACCTGTACCGGGAAGGTATCGCGCTGCCGTTCTGTGAGCAGTACAGCGAGGCAATGCTGGAAACGGTCGCCCAGGCGTTAACCCAGTATTTCGCTGCTTGAAGCCGACACCATGATCGGAATTCTGTCGGACGCGCACGGAAACGCCCCGTTATTTCGGCGCATGCTCGGTGCCTTGTCGAAGCTGGGTGCCGAGCGCTTTATTTTCCTAGGTGACGCGGTGGGCTACATTCCGTCGGTGGACGTCCTTGCAACGCTTATGGATATGGGGCCGAGGGTGCAGTGTATCCTCGGCAACCACGAGCAAATGCTGCTGGATGGCCAATACCCCGAGCGCCTCGAATCGGTTTACCAGATCCAAGCAACCCGGGCGCTGCTGACCCCCGAACAAGCGGCCTTCATAGCCAGCTGGCCGGGATGTCGGGAAATTGAATACCCCTGCGGCCGTGCGCTCTTCGTGCATGGGAGTCCACACGATCACCAGAACGGCTACGTGTATCCGGATACCGAGTTGGATGTGTTTGACGTCCCCCATGACTTGGTGTTCGTGGGGCACACGCACAGAGCTTTCGTCCGTCAGCAAGGTGCGCGCCGGTTCGTCAACGTGGGTAGCTGCGGTTTGCCTCGCGATGATGGGCGCTATGCCAGCGCTGTGCTCTTCGATCCGGAAAACGGCCATGTGCGACTGATTCGTCTGGAATTGTCGTTCTTCGACGCGGACGCTTACCTGGCAGGACGGCACGTGCACCCCTCGGTAACGAATTTGTTCCAGCGCAGACAAGATGAAGTCTTGGGTGAAATCATTGAATCCAATTGAAAAATCAGCGGTGCTGATCACCGCCATCGGTGGCGGTGGTTACGGCGGGCAGATCCTCAAAGCCCTGCGTCAGGCGCCAACGCAGCGTTACCTGCTGGTTGGCGCCGACGCCTCCGAGAGCTGCCCGCAGTTCAAGGAAGTCGATCATGCCGCTCAGTTGCCGCTGGCGCGTGACCAGGGCTACCTGGATGCGCTGTTCGCCCTGTGCGAGCAGTTCCAGATTCGAGCGGTCTTTCCCGGGTGTGAGCCGGAATTGAAAGTGATGGCTGCCGCCAGGCAGGAGTTCGATGCCCGCGGCATCCTCTTGATGGCTGCGGAGCAGGCGTTCATCGAGCTGTGTCTCGACAAGGAACAGGCCAACCAGCGCCTGACCGAGCTGGGTTACGCGCCGCCGCGTTATCTGAAGGTTTCTGATCGGGAAACGCTGGCCCAAGTCGACTGGTTCCCGGTGGTGGTCAAGCCCTCGATTGGCGCCGGTGGCTCGGCGAACTGCTTCATTGCCCAGAATCGGCAGGAGCTGATGGCGCTCTGCGACTACCTGGGCCTGGAGAACATTGCAGGTTCTTTCATCGTCCAGGAATACGTCGGCACGCCAGAAGAGGAATATACGGTCGGGGTCCTGCATGACCTCGCCGGCGACTACATCAACTCGATCGCTGTACGGCGCGTGATGTCCGGCCAGCTGAATATCCGTTCCAGTGTCCTGAACCGCACCGGTGAACAACGCTTGGGGCCGCGTCTGGTGATCAGTTCCGGCGTGAGCCAGGGCCATGTCGGGCGTTTCGAGTCAGTGACACGTCAGTGCCGCGATATCGCTCTTGCCCTCGGCGCGCGCGGCGCGGTGAACGTCCAGTGCCGGCTGGTGGATGGGGTGGTCAGGGTGTTCGAGATCAACCCGCGATTCTCGGGAACCACCTCCATTCGTGCGATGGTGGGCTACAACGAGCCGGACGTGCTGCTGCGTCGGCACCTGATGAACGAGGCCGTCGAGGTGGATTTCCCTTACGAGGAAGGCCTGGTGCTGCGTGAACTCAAGGAACTGCGCATTTCATGAACAAGGGCGTGGTGGTAGTCACTGGAGCCGCGGGCCTAGTCGGGCAGGCCGTTTGTTCGGTTCTGCAAGGCAGTTCGATGGATCTGTTGCCAATCGTGCGCCAGGGGGCGTGTGTTGATCGCGGGTTTCCGTGCGATCTGACGCAACCTGATGCGCTGGTGGGTATTGAAGTACCGGTGTCGGCGATCGTGCATCTGGCTGCCGCCGTGCCCATGGCTGCGGAGTTTCCGGATACCGAGGAGGTAGCGGCCCTGACGCGGGCGATGGATGCCAATGTGGTGGCTCTGGCCAAGCGCTTCCAATGCCCAGTCCTGTATGCGTCGAGTTGCGGCCTGTATCGCAAGGGCAGCGACCTGCCCAAGGTCGAGGACCTGGACGAGGCGCTGGATCCCTGCACGCCCTACTTGCGCGCCAAATACGATGGTGAACGCCTGTTCCTGGACTACGGCAATGTGGTAGTCATGCGGATATCTGCTCCAATCGGACGTGGAATGCGCAAGACCGCCATCGTCAGTCGCTTCGTGGAAGCCGCGCTTGGCGAAGCTCCCATTCGTTTATGGGGTAGCGGAGCGCGCCAGCAGAACTTTATTTCCGTGGCCGACATCGCGGCCTTCGTCCGCCTGGCACTGGGGAGCGACGTGCGAGGCGTCTTCAATGTGGCAGCGCCGCATCCGGTCTCCATGCGCGAGCTGGCGGAAACGGTGATCGACGTCATGGGTGCGGGCCGCATCGAGTACGCCGATACGCCGGACCCAAACGAGCGCGAACGCGCGGATTACGACACAACCAAGGCACAGCGCCTGCTGGGTTGGGTTGCACAGGAGACCTTGGCGAGCATGCTGGCCGAACTGAAAGGGGAGCAATTCAGGCTATGACAGACAGTCCCGTGATTCTGGAGGATGTGCCGTTCTGCATCGGCGTGTTCGATCAGCCGCGCAACCCTGATGAGCTTCCCAGTACTTACCCGCTTGGCCTGTGGTACGACCCGCAGCTCTCGCTAGTGTGCCAGCAGCAGACCCCCGAGCTTGATGGGCTGCTGCAACGTAGCTATCGGCTGGGCATGGAGATGGGCACGCCGGTTTCCGAGTTCGAGCTGGGCAAGGGCTATGCCGAAGACTTCCTCGGTTTCATCGCATCCCAAGGCCGGCCCGAGGGGCGGGCGCTGGAGGTGGGGGCGGGCGTTGGATATGTCAGCCATTGCCTGAAGGCGGCTGGCTGGCAGGTCGACAGCGTGGAGCCGGGTTCCGGCTACGAGGCGCACTGGAAAAAATACGGAGTTGAAGTCATCAATGACTTTTTCCCGACCCCCAGGGCTGTCGGCCCCTACAACCTGATCGTCTCCTACGCAGTGCTCGAACATATCGCCGACCCCGTTGCCTGCCTGCAGCAGATGGCGGCCCACATGACCGCGGGCGGGAAACTCGTGCTGGCCGTTCCAGACTGCACCGAAGAAGTGCTGACCGGCGACCCCGGCATGTTGATCCACGAGCATTATTTTTATTTCACTGAGGCAAGTCTGGCTCGCTGCCTGGCGCAGGCCGGCTTCGCGTGCCGGGTAGAGCGTGCAGGCTATGGGCGACTGCTTTACGCCGTCGCCTGGCAAGACCCTTCGGCGCGGGTCGAGGTGGATGCCGCGGAGATTCAGGCCGGGCGTGCCTACGCGCAGCATTGCGCCGATTTCGTGTCGTCCACGCGTCAGCTCATCCGGGATGCGGCCCTGGCAGGCAGTGTCGGCATTTTCTGCCCTGCGCGCGCGCTGGCGGTCATGCCGCAGGATATCGACGGCTTGCGCTTCTTTGACGATTCGCCGTCTCTACAGGGCCGCTACTATCCGCCGTTCCCGGTGGCGGTGGAAAGTCGTGATGCGTTGCTGGCAGAGCCGGTGGATGAGCTCTGGATCATGTCCAGAACCTTTGGCCGCAAGCTAAAGGCCGTGCTCGAACCGCAACTGCCGGCGACACGGATTCGCTTGCTCGAAGACATTGAGATTCGTTAACCAGCATGCGGATTCTTATTGGCACGACCGAGATTTCCGGTCTCGCGGCGGATTTGTGCAAGTCGCTTTGCCTGGCGGGGGAAGATGCCCAACTGGTCCTCAGACACCCGCATCGGTTCGCTTATGCGAGTGAACGATCGCCTGCGTTGATTCGGATCTGGCACCGGTTGCACCAGACTGCGGGCATGGGGCTGGTGGGGCGTGCGCTGGCGCGGGTGGCCAGGTCCTGCTGGTCGCTGCTGGTATTGGCCTGGGCGATACGCCGCTTCGATAGCTTTCTGTACCTGTTTGGCGTCGGGGTGACCAACTCGCTTCTGGAATTCAAGCTGTTGCGCCTGCTTGGTAAGAGTGTCATCGTTTTCTACGTCGGCAGCGATGAGCGCCCGCCGTTCATGGACGGCGCGGTATGCCTGGGCAACCCAGCGCCGTCGATCGAACAACTGCGCAAGCTCACGCTGGCGAAAAAGCGCCAGATTCTTGCCTGTGAAAAGTATGCGAGCCTTTGTATCGGCTCGCCCTTTTCCGGTCAGTTTCACGAACGTGCCTTCGTGAAATGCTTTTCCCTGGGTATACCCCGGCACTTCGTTGGTTCAGTGCAGACCGCGCCGACGCTTGGCAATACGGGCGCAGTGCGCATCCTGCATGCACCGTCCCAGTTGGCCGCCAAGGGCTCGAAGTTCATCGAGGAAGCAATCCATAACCTCTCCGCCGAGGGGCACCGCATCGAGTATGTCCGACTCGAGAACGCCTCCAACGAACGCGTACTGAGCGAAATCGGCCAGTGCGATTTCGTGGTCGATCAGCTCTATTCGGATACGCCCATGTCCGCCTTTCCCACCGAGGCGGCCCACCAGGGCAAGCCGGCGGTGGTGGGTGGATACCTTGCCGAGCAGATCGAGCGGTTTCTCCCGGCCGAAGATATTCCGCCGACGCTTTTCGTTCACCCAGAACAACTGCAGGACGCTATCCGCCGCTTGGTCTTGGATGTCGAGTACCGGCAAGAGCTGGGCAAGCGAGCGCAGCAGTTCGTGTCGAGCCGTTGGTCCTCGCAGGAAGTTGCGCGTCGCTATATGCTGTTGTTCCGTGACCAGATCCCGGCCGAGTGGTGGTTTGACCCGCAGCAGATCGAATATTTTCATGGCTTCGGTCTGCCGTCGCAGGGCTTGGCCCAATTAGTCGATCAGTTTGTGCAGGGGGACAGGCGTGATAGCTTGTGCCTGAGCGACAAACCCAAATTGGAAGGGTGCCTGCTGGCGCTGGCCGAGCAGGCACGGGGGGGGGCTAATGCTACGACTCGCCCTGCATGACAGCCTGATCTACGGCCTGGCCTCGATCCTTTCTCGCGGCCTGGCGATCTTCCTGCTGCCCATCTACACCCGGGTTATGTCGCCGGCGGACTATGGGGTTTACGACCTGCTGGTGACCCTGGTTGCCTTGGCCAATCTGGTGGTGGCGCTGGAGGTGTCCCAGGGGCTGGCGCGCTATTGGTCCGATAACCACGAAGGCGCTGCACGCGTTCGTTTTGCAAGTACAGCCTTGTGGTTTACCGCGGGCATGTACCTGTTCGTTTGTGGTTTCGCGCTGTTGTTTGCCGAGCCGTTTACGATGTTGCTAACGGGTGACGCCGTCTATGTGAACGCCTTCCGGCTGGGCATGGCATTTATCGCCCTCAACGGGTTGTATTACCTAGTTTTGAACCAGTTCCGCTGGGAGTTGCGCAGCCGCGAGTTCGCGGTGATCAGTCTAGGTTATGCGCTGCTCACGCTGGGCTTTGCGTTGCTGTTTTGTCTGGTGCTGGAATTAGGGCTCGAAGGGGTGCTGCTGGCGCAGATTGCCGCGACTCTGCTCTGTTTGCTTGTGGCGTTATGGCGGCTGAGGAGCAGCTTCCGGCCGGCCTTCGATGCTGAAGCGCTGCAGAAGATGTTGGTGTTTTCCCTGCCCCTGGTTCCCTCCGGTATCGCAATTTTCACCAGCCTGTACATCAACCGTTTTGCCTTAATTCAATACACGAGCGTCGAAGAGGTCGGGATCTACGGCTTGGCGACCCGAATTGCAGGGTTGATCACCTTGTTGATTCTAGGCGTTCAGGCAGCGCTGACACCGCTGGTATATCAACATGCCAACGAGCCGGAAACACCGGGTCAGATTGCTCGGTTATTCAGTTGGTTTGGAGCTCTTGCACTGCTTGGCTGTTTGGGCTTGGGACTACTGGCGGGTGAACTGGTGCAGGTATTTGCTACTGCGGACTACGCCAGCGCAGCGCCCCTGGTCTTTATCCTGGCACCGGCAATGCTGCTGTCACAGATGTATGTGTTTGCGCCCGGCATCGGCATTCGCAAGAAAACCCTCTACCAGCTGGGCGTAACACTTCTGGCGGCAGCCGTCAGTGTGTTGGCCAACTGGCTGTTGGTGCCGACCTTCGGCATGCCTGGAGCGGCTTGGGCGACCCTGCTTTCTTCAACGGTGTTCCTGTGGGGCTGGTTTTGGGTCAGTCAGCGGCTGTACCCCGTGCCCTACGCATGGCGGCAGTTGGCGCTGGGTTTGCTGGCTTTTTTCGCTTGTGTAGTAGCAGGTCGGGTGATCGAAGCATTGATCCAGCCGGCGTTGCTGGCGCTTGTGGCTAAGGCAGCCGTTCTCTTGGTATTGGCGCTGATGCTGGTAGGATTACGCTTGGTTTCGGTGACTGAATTACAAACCGGTTACCGGATACTGTGTAACCGGTTCAGACGTTCATAGGCACGTGCGCTCAAAGCACGGCGTCTCGAGGAAAGAGTATGTGCGGTATAGCGGGAGGATGGTGGAAAGGCAACGCGCAGGCGGATTTGCGTCTGGGCAGAGCGCTTGAGAAAATCCGGCACCGTGGGCCGAATGACAGCGGTTATGAATTGTATCCGGCAGTAGATTTAGTGATCGCCCTGGGACATACTCGATTGTCAATCCTGGATCTGTCGTCGGCCGGACATCAGCCGATGCTGTCTGACGACAAGCGCTTTTCGATCGTTTTCAACGGTGAGATTTACAACTATCGCGAACTGCGAGCCGATCTGCAGGATTTGGGTCACGGGTTTGTTTCCGATTCCGACACTGAAGTTCTGTTGGCCGCCTGGGCCCAGTGGGGGCAAGCCTGCCTGGTACGGCTAGTCGGCATGTTCGCCTTTGTCGTACTGGATCAGCAGGCAGGCACCCTGACCTGCGTGCGCGACGCATTCGGCATCAAACCCTTCTTCTACGCAGCCCAGGGGGGCGAGTTCTACTTTGCCTCGGAAATACCGGCGCTCAAGGAGTTGCTGCCGAGCAAGCCTGCGCTGGATTGGCAGCGTGCTTACGACTATCTGGTTCACGGCGATTACGACAGTGGTCCGCGCACTTTCTTCGAAGGCGTCAGTCATTTGTTGCCGGGTCATTTGTTTACCGTTGATCTGCAGGCCCGACGGATTGGCAAGCCCGAGCGCTGGTGGACGCCGAGCATTGTCGAACGCACCGATCTGTCCTTCGCCAGCGCAACGGAAATGGTCCGCGCACAGTTTTTGCACAACATCCGCCTGCATCTGCGCAGCGACGTGCCGCTGGGTGCCGCGCTGTCCGGCGGCATCGATTCCTCGGCGGTGGTCTGTGCCATGCGGCATGTCGAGCCAGACCTGCCGATACATACCTTCAGCTACGTCGCAGCGGGAAGCGAGGTGAGCGAGGAGGACTGGGTTGATCGCATCAACGCGCATGTGGGTGCTGTGCCGCACAAGATATCGGTCAATTCCGACGAATTGGTGCGTGATCTGGATTCGATGATCTTGGCCCAGGGTGAGCCGTTCGGTAGTACCAGCATTTATGCGCAATATAGAGTTTTTCAGCTTGCACGCGATGCGGGCGTCACTGTCACCCTGGATGGACAGGGCGCCGACGAAATGCTGGCCGGCTACAACGGCTACCCCGGTCAGCGCTTGCGCAGTCTGGTCGAAAAGGGGCGGCTGGTGGAGGCAGCTAGTTTTCTCAATGAGTGGTCAAAATGGCCCGGCAGAAACCGCATTGGCGGGGCCAAGCGTCTAGTTGCGGAAATGACCGAAGGCTGGCTTTACGCGCTTCTGCGCAAGATCAACGGATCCGATGCGCTGCCTGCCTGGATCAACGGTGAGCCACTGATTGAGCGCGGCGTAATCAGCCATTTCCCGCGGTTGCGATCAGCGCAGAGCGAGGCCGGGCGCCGGGTCGTGGCAGAACTTGGGCTGTCATTGACACAGCGCGGGTTGCCGGCATTGCTCCGACATGGCGATCGTAATTCGATGCGATTTTCAGTGGAAAGCCGGGTGCCGTTCCTGACCCTGGACATGGTCAACCTGCTGCTATCTCTGCCCGAGTCCTACCTAATTTCCGCCAAAGGCGAGACCAAGCACGTCTTTCGTGCTGCAATGCGAGGCATCGTGCCGGATGATGTTCTTGATCGTCGTGACAAAATCGGCTTTGCCACACCGGAGCAGGCCTGGCTGCTCTCGATGGCGGACACCGTGCGGGGTTGGCTGCGCGAGGATCTGCAACTGCTGTTTTTCAATCAGACAGAAGTTTTACGCGAGTTTGAACTGATCATCGCCGGCAAAAAAGACTTTTCCTGGCAGGTGTGGCGCTGGATTAATTTCTGCCGCTGGTACAGCCATTTTATTGCATGACATTGGACCTATAAATTTTGAAGTCTGTTCTGATCATTTCGTTTTCGGTCATTCACAGCGACCCGCGCGTGATGCGCCAGGTGCGCTTGCTTGAGAATGTTCATCGAGTCACGGTGGCAGGCTACGGCCGCGCGCCGGATGCGAACATCGAGTTCATTGCGCTCAACAAACCGCCGACCGGCCTGCTGCAAAAAGGCATTTGGGCAGGCAAGCTGCTGCTGAGGGCTTTTGAAAGTTACTACTGGCGCTTGCCGCAGGTGCGGCATGCCCAGCATCGGTTGGCACAGCGCAGCTTTGATCTGATTATCGCCAACGATATTTCGGCGTTGCCGCTGGCTCTGGAGCTGGCGGGGAATTGTCCGGTACTCATGGATGCGCACGAATATTCGCCGAAGGAGTTTGATGACAAGTTGCTCTGGAGGCTTCTGTTCGGCCCTTATCACCATGATCTGTGCCGTCGGTACCTACCCAGGGCTGCGGCGATGACCACCGTTTGCCAGGGTATCGCTGACGAATACGAGCGCGAGTACAGGGTCCAGTGCAAGGTTATTCATAATGCGCCGCTGGATCAGAAGCGGTCGCCTTCTACGGTTGATGCTGAGTGCATCCGCCTGGTTCACCACGGTTCGGCCATCCGCTCCCGCCATCTGGGTGTGATGATCGACATGATGAAGTATCTAGATGCGCGCTTTACCCTGGATTTCATGCTGGTCGAAACCGATGCCGCCTACATGGCGGAATTGCGGGCCGCGGCCCAGGCTGATTCGAGGATCCGATTCATCGAGCCGGTGGCGATGCAGGATATCTGTCAGCGTCTGAACGAATTTGATGTGGGGATCTATCTCTTGCCGCCCGTCAATTTCAATCATGAACACGCACTGCCGAACAAGTTTTTCGAATTCATCCAGGCGCGCTTGGCCGTGGCCATTGGCCCGTCTCCGGAGATGGCGACGCTCCTTCGTCAGTATCAGTGTGGCGTGGTGGCGGAGTCGTTCGACCCCCAGGCGCTGGCGACGGTGATCCAGAAACTCGATGCTGCTGCTGTCAGTGGCTTCAAGCAGGCATCGAATATCGCCGCGCAGGAGCTCAACTACGAGCGCAGCGGCCAGCTTCTGCTGGCAGAAATCGAGCGGCTGGGATGAAGTACACGCAACGTTCGCCTATTTTGGCAAGGCGGGGCTCGTCGTTATCGGGCCGCGGAGTAGGAGACTAGCCTGTGCGCGTGCTCTATCTGCATCCAGCCGGAGCATTCGGCGGTGCCTCGAAAAGCCTCATCGAGCTGTACCGGCAACTGTCCGGACATGGCGTCGTTGGGACGGTCCTGACTCCGGCCGGCTCAGCCCAGGGGGCGTTTGCTGCGGCCGGTCTGGATGTGCGGGTCGTGCGCGGACTCAGCCAGTTCGACAACACTCGTTTCGGCTTCTACCGACGCTTGCGTTGGCTGATTCTTTTACGTGAGCTGTATCTGCTGCCATTTTCGATCTGGGGGCTGTGGCGCATGCGCCATGAGGCCTTCGACCTGATCCACATCAACGAGTTGACCCTACTGCCGCTGGGCCTGCTAGCCAAGCACCTGTGGCGCGTGCCAATGGTGGTGCACGTGCGCTCCCTGCAGCGACTGCTCGGCAAAGGGTGGCGGACGCACTGGCTTACCGGCCTGCTTCGGAGGCACGCCGACGCGGTGGTGGCGATCGATCACACGGTGGCAGCGACTCTTGCCGACGGCCTGCCGCTGAGCGTCATCCACAACGGGCTGAGTATCGATGTCGGCGCTTCCCTATCCCGCCCAGCAGGCGAAATCGAGCCGGTTAAGGTCGGCTTTCTCGGTGTGTTGGTGGAGTTGAAGGGCATCTTCGAGTTGCTGGAAGCCATGCAGATTCTTAAGCAGCGAGGAGTTAACATCCGTTGCCTGGTGGCCGGCGAGAACGCTCGTCAGCTGTCGCGCTGGAAGGCATGGCTATTGGCGAAATTTGGCTTCGGGCGTGATGTCCGGGCTGAGTTGGAGGCATTGATCGAGCACCACGGGCTGCACCAGCATGTCGAGCTGCTCGGGTTTGTCGCGGATGTGCGGACGTTGTACCCACAGCTGGATATCCTCTGTTTTCCATCCCACCTGAACGCCGCAGGTCGGCCGGTTTTCGAGGCGGCTTTCTACGGTATTCCCAGTGTCGTGGCGGTGCGTGATCCGGTTGCGGATGCGGTGATCCATGAGGTGACCGGCTTGGCGATCGCGGAGCCGCAGCCGCCGCTGATAGCGAATGCCCTGCAAAGATTGGTCGAGGACTCCGAACTGCGATGCCGGCTCGGCACCCAGGCCAGGATCTGGGCGAAGCAAACTTTCACCATCGAGGTCAATGCGGCGCGTATGGCGGAACTCTACCAAGCGGTTGTTTCCAAAATGGCGGGGCGTTAAATCATGCGTATCCTGGTGCTTTCTCAATATTTCTGGCCGGAAAGTTTCATCATCAATGACATCGTGCGCATTCTGGAAGCGCAGGGGCACACGGTGGTGGTGGCGACGGGCAAGCCCAACTATCCTGACGGCAAGGTGTTTCCGGGCTACCGCGCCCTGGGAACGCAGCGCGAATCCTATCTGGAGCGCATCGAAGTGCTGCGCGTACCGGTGTGGCCGCGCCGTAATGGTGGCGCGCTCAACCTGTCGCTCAACTACCTTTCGTTTGTCATCGCCGGCCTGACCTGCCTGCCCTGGATGCTGCGCAAATACGACTTTGATGCCATCCTGGTGTTTGCACCTTCGCCCGTCACTCAGGTGATTCCGGCCATTCTCCTGAAGTCGCTGAAGCGCGCCCGGCTGGCGTTATGGGTGCAGGATCTGTGGCCGGACAGCCTGGCGGCGACGGGCTATGTGCGCAATCGCCATCTGCTGTGGCTGGCCGGCAGGATGGTGCGGCGAATTTATCGCCACTGCGATGCCTTGCTGGTGCAATCGCGCGCTTTCATCGAGCCGGTGGCGCACTATGCCGAGCGCGACAAGATTCATTACTACCCCAATTCCATCGATGTGCACACCGACAATGCGGCGGTTGCCATTCCGGAAGAACTCGAGCGCGTGTTGAAGCAAAATTTCTGTGTCGTTTTTGCCGGCAACCTGGGCACGGCGCAGGCGCTGGATATACTGGTGCAAGCGGCCGAGCAGTTGCGTGACGAGCCAGATATCCGCCTGGTCGTGATTGGCAGCGGCAGTCGCCTGGACTGGTTACGGGCGCAACAGCAGGCCTTGGGGCTGGATAAGCTCATCATCGCGGGAAGATTTCCGACGGGGGCCATGCCGGCCATTTTCGCGCAGGCCTCGGCCCTGCTGGTATCGCTCAAGGACGAGCCGGCCTTCGCCCAGACTATTCCCAGCAAGATCCAGGCCTACCTGGCGGCGGGACGGCCGATCCTCGCCAGCATCAATGGCGAAGGCGCGCGGGTAGTGAGCGAAGCGGGTGCCGGCCTGGTGTCGCCGGCCGGGCAGGTGCAGCCCTTGGTGGAAAACATCCGCCGCATGAAGCATCTGGGGGCTGAGCGCCGGGCGGCCATGGGGGCCGCCGGCCGGATGTATTTCGATGCACATTTCGATATGCACCGACAGGTTGCAGCGCTGGTCGAGCATTTGTCCGGCACAACGGAAAGCTGAGGTCAGGATGAGAGTTCTCGTATTGGGTGCGACCGGCATGCTGGGCCATGTCGTTTTTCGCGTTTTTTCAGCCGCTGCCGGCCACGACACCTGGGGTACCCTGCGCAGTGCGGCGGGTTTGCGGCATTTTCCCGAAGCCACCCACGCCCGGCTGCTCTGCGGTGTCGATGTGCTCGATCAGGATGCCTTGCTGGCCGTCATGGCGCGGGTGAAACCGGAAATTGTCATTAACTGCGTCGGCCTGATCAAGCAACTGGCCGATGCTGGCGACCCGCTGACGGCCCTGCCGATCAATGCCATGCTGCCGCACCGACTGGCTCGCCTGTGCGCGCTGGCGGGGGCGCGCCTGATCCATGTCAGCACCGACTGCGTTTTTTCCGGGCGCAAAGGGAAGTATCTGGAAAGCGACGTGTCGGACGCCGAAGACCTCTACGGCAAATCGAAATACATCGGCGAAGTGCACGATACGGCGCATGTCATCACCCTGCGCACCTCGATCATCGGGCACGAACTCGACTCCAGTCATGCCCTGGTCGACTGGTTTCTGTCGCAGCAGGGGGAGGTTCGGGGATTTACCCGGGCGGTATTTTCCGGCCTGCCGACCGTCGAGCTGGCGCGGGTCATGAAAGATTACGTGCTTCCGCACCCGGCGCTACATGGGCTGTATCATGTCGCCGCCGAGCCGATCGACAAGTTCAGCCTGCTCAACCTGGTGGCGGCGCAGTACAGCAAGCCGATCGAGATTCGTCCGGATGATGCACTGGTGATCGACCGTTCGCTGGAGGGTTCGCATTTCCGCGCGGCCACCGGCTATGTGGCACCGGTCTGGCCCGAGCTGATCCGGCGCATGCATACGCAGCGCTAACTATTCGCTAATGAAGAAGAATCCACGCAGCCGCCGTGCTGCGTTCATGTTCAGGAAAGTTCCATGTTCGATAACAAGGTTTTGATGATCACCGGGGGCACCGGCTCTTTTGGTCATACCGTGCTCAGGCGCTTTCTCAACACCTCCGTGCGCGAGATTCGCATTTTCTCCCGCGACGAGAAAAAGCAGGAAGACATGCGCATCGCCCTGGCCAACGACAAGGTCAAGTTCTACATCGGCGACGTGCGTGACTACGACAGCCTCCGGCAGGCCATGGTCGGTGTCGATTACGTCTTTCACGCGGCAGCCTTGAAGCAGGTGCCGTCCTGCGAGTTTTATCCGATGGAAGCGGTGCGCACCAACATCAACGGCACCGAAAACGTGCTCAACGCGGCGATTGCCAGCGGCGTGCAGCGGGTGGTGGTGTTGTCCACCGACAAGGCGGTCTATCCGATCAACGCCATGGGCATCTCCAAGGCCATGGCCGAGAAGCTGATGGTGGCCAAGTCGCGGATGATCCCCGAAGGCGGCACCGTACTCTGCGCCACCCGCTACGGCAACGTGATGGCTTCGCGCGGTTCGGTGATTCCGCTGTTTGTCGACCAATTGCGCGCCGGTGAGCCACTGACCGTGACCGATCCGCAGATGACCCGCTTCCTGATGTCGCTGGAAGACTCGGTCGATCTGGTGCTGTACGCCTTTACGCATGGACAACAGGGCGATTTATTCGTGCAGAAGGCCCCGGCCTCCACCGTCGGCGAGCTGGCCCAAGCGCTCAAGGAGCTGTTTGGCTGCGACAACCCGGTGCGGGTGATTGGCACCCGGCACGGCGAAAAACTCTACGAGTCGCTGGTGTCGCGTGAGGAAATGGCCAAGGCCGAAGACATGGGGCGCTACTACCGCATCCCGGCGGACAATCGTGACCTGAATTACAAAAAATACTTCGTCGAAGGCGAGGAAAAAATCTCCGGTCTGGACGACTACACCTCGCACAACACCCAGCGTCTGGACGTAGCCGGCATCAAAGTGCTGCTGCGCCGGCTCGACTACATCAGGGAGCAGCTCGATGCTTAAGGTCATGACCCTGGTCGGCACCCGCCCGGAGCTGATCAAGATGAGCCGGGTGATCGCCGAATTCGACCGCCACACCCAGCATGTGCTGGTGCATTCCGGACAGAACTACGACTACGAACTGAACCAGGTTTTCTTCGACGATCTGGGCATCCGCAAGCCCGATCATTTCCTGGGCGCCGCCGGCGAAACCGCCGCGCAAACCATCGCCGAAGTGATCGCCAAGGCGGATGCGGTGTTCGCGCTGGAACAACCCAATGCGCTGCTGCTCTATGGCGACACCAACACCTGTCTCGCCGTCATTGCGGCCAAACGGCGCAAAATTCCGGTATTTCACATGGAAGCGGGCAACCGCTGTTTCGATCAGCGTGTGCCGGAAGAAATCAATCGCAAGGTGCTCGATCATCTCAGCGACATCAACCTGGTGCTGACCGAGCATGCCCGCCGCTACCTCATTGCCGAGGGTATCCGCCCGGAAACCATCATCAAGACCGGCTCGCACATGCGCGAGGTGCTGGATTACTACCGCCCGAAGATCCAGGCCTCCACTGTGCTACAGAACATGGGGCTAACGCCGGGCAAGTTTTTCATCGTCAGCGCTCACCGCGAAGAAAACGTCGATACCCCGGAGAATCTGCGCGATCTGCTGGCAACACTCAACGCACTGGCGGCAACCTACGATGTGCCGGTGATCGTGTCCACCCATCCGCGCACCCGTAAGCGCCTCGATGCCCTGTCCGGCATTTCCCTGGATGCGCGCGTGCAGTTCATGAAACCGTTTGGTTTCTGCGATTACATCCGCCTGCAGATGGATTCCCTGTGCGTGGTCTCCGATAGCGGCACGATTACCGAAGAGGCTTCCCTGCTCAACCTGCCGGCCGTCACCATCCGTAATGCGCACGAGCGCCCGGAAGGCATGGATGCCGGCACGCTCATCATGGCCGGACTGAAGCGGGAGCGGGTGCTGGAAGCCGTCGGCATCATCATTGCCCAGTATGACCGCCAGCAGCACGCGACGCGTCCGGTGGCGGAGTATGAGAACCCCGCGGTGGCGAGACAGGTGCTGCGGGTCGTGACGAGCTACACCGATTACGTCAACCGTACGGTGTGGCATCAGGAGACTTGACCGATGACCGTTCTCGTGACCGGAGCCAATGGGCTGGTCGGTCGGGCCCTCATTAACGCCATGCACCAGCGCGGTGTAGCCTGCCGTGGTGTGGTGCGCCGTGCGGCCCTGCAGCACTCCACCGATGATGTGGTGCTGCCGGAGCAGAACGAACAGACCGACTGGCAGCCGGCGCTGGCGGGCGTGTCGGCCGTGATTCACTGCGCAGCACAAACGCGAGTCACGCCGGCGGAGGCAGCCGATCCCAGGGCGGCTTATCGCCAGATCAATGTTGCGGCCACCCTGCAACTGGCGCGCCAGGCCGCTGCGGCTGGCGTTCAACGTTTTGTGTTTGTCAGCTCGGTAAAGGTCAATGGCGAACAGACCCTGCCGGGCAAACCGTTCACCGCCGCCGATCTACCGGCACCGGAAGATGCCTATGCCCGCTCGAAGGCGGAAGCCGAAGCCGGTTTGCAGGAAATTGCCCGGCACACCGGCATGGCTCTGGTGATCGTGCGCCCGCCGCTGATCTATGGCCCCGGGGTGCAGGGCAATTTCGCCAGCCTGTGGCGCTGGGTGGCAGCGGGCATTCCCTTACCCTTTGCCGCACTGACGCAAAACCGGCGCAGCCTGGTGGCGCTCGACAATCTGGTCGATCTGCTACTGACCTGTGTGCACCATGCGCAGGCCGCCGGTCAGATTTTCCTGGTCAGCGATGGCGAAGATGTGTCCACCGCCGCATTGCTGCAGCGCATGGCGCAAGCTCAGGGCAGGTCGGCACGCTTGCTGTGGCTACCGGCCGGCCTCATGCAGTGGGCCGCCCGAGTGCTGGGAAAACAGGCTATTAGCCAGCGTCTGTGCGGTTCCCTGCAAGTCGATAATGCCGCCTGCCAGCAACTGAATTGGCGTCCACCACTGACGCTGGACGAAGGTTTGCGACGTGTTGCGGGGAAGTAAAACCATGCTGCGTATATTCGATATCCTGTTTTCCCTGCTTGGTTTGATTTTTGGCGCGCCGCTGTTGTTGGCGGTCTATTTGGTTGGGCTGTTCGATACCGGCTCCCCGTTGTTTCGTCAGGTGCGCGTGGGGCGGGGCCAAAAACCCTTCACCCTCGTCAAATTTCGCACCATGCGCGTGGGGACGGCCTCGGTGGCCAGCCATCTAGCCGATACGGCGGCCATTACCCGCATGGGCACATTTCTGCGGCGCAGCAAGCTCGACGAACTGCCGCAGCTATGGAATGTATTGAAAGGCGAGATGAGTCTGGTCGGCCCACGTCCCGGACTGTTCAATCAAACGGAACTGCTGGCAGCGCGCGAAAAACATGGCGTGTTCGCCGCCCGTCCCGGCATTACCGGCCTGGCTCAGATCAGCGGCATCGATATGTCTACGCCGGAACTGCTGGCGCAGACCGACGCCCACATGCTGGCCAATCTGACGCTGGCAGCCTATTTCCGCTATATCGTCCAGACCGTGTTGGGCGGCGGCCAAGGCGATGCCGCCAAGGGGTAGCAGAGCATGAGTTCCCTGCCTCAGCGTCTGGCTTCCCCCATGCTCGCTCTGCCACGCGCAGCCAAGCGTCTGGTCGCCCTGCTGCTCGATGCGGGCCTCTGCATCCTGGCCGTCTGGCTGGCTTATTTCCTACGCCTGGGCGATTTTGTATCGCTCATGGATGGCACGCCTTGGGCTCAGGGCGCGATGCTGGCCGCCGCCGTGTCCATTGCCCTGGCCATGCCCGTGTTCATCGTTTTCGGGCTGTACCGCGCCATTTTCCGCTACAGCGGCTGGCCTGCCTTGCTGGCGGTGGCGCGGGCCGTGGCGGTGTATGGTGTGGTGTATGCGGCCATTTTCATGGCCATCGGTGTGCCCGGCGTGCCGCGCACGGTGGGCATCATCCAGCCGATTCTGCTGTTGCTCATGGTGGGCCTGTCGCGGCTCATGGTGCGGCTGTGGCTGGGAGATGAATACCGCAGCCTGCTGCGCCGGGCGGCGCGGCCCAAGGTGTTGATTTACGGGGCGGGAACGACCGGGCGGCAGCTGGCGCAGGCGATGATCCACAGCACGGAAATGCAGGTGGTGGGCTTTCTCGACGACGATGAGCGCCTGCACGGCCAGGTCTTGAATGGCCAGCCGATTTACCGCCCGCAAGATCTGCCGGAACGGGTGCAGACGCTCGGTATCGCGGATGTTCTGCTGGCGATGCCGCGCTTGTCACGTCATCGCCGCAATGAAATCCTGGGAGAAATCCGTCTGGCCCAGGTGGCCGTGCGCACCTTGCCGAGTTTGGTCGATCTGGCGCAGGGCAAGATCAGTGTGTCGGACTTGCGCGAGCTGGATATCGACGACCTGCTCGGGCGCGAATCGGTGACACCCGACCCGGTTTTGCTGGCGAAAAATATTGCGGGAAAAACGGTGCTGGTGACGGGGGCGGGCGGCTCCATCGGCAGCGAGCTGTGCCGGCAGATTCTGGCGGTGGGCCCCGCCCGCTTGCTGCTGATCGAGCAGAGCGAATTTGCCCTCTATGCCATCCACCATGAGCTGGAAACCCGCCTGGCAGGCGGCAGCACCGAACTGCTGCCGCTGCTGGCCTCGGTGCAGGATGTTGCGCGCATGCACGAGATCCTGTCCACCTGGCAGCCGGATACGGTGTACCACGCGGCGGCCTACAAGCACGTGCCACTGGTCGAGCACAACCCGGCGGCGGGCATCAAAAACAACCTGCTGGGCACCCTGCGCACGGCCCAGGCGGCGCTGGCAAACGGCGTGGACGATTTCGTGCTCATCAGCACCGACAAGGCGGTACGCCCGACCAATGTGATGGGGGCCAGCAAGCGCCTGGCCGAAATGGCTCTGCAGGCGCTTGCAGCCAGCACGACAGGCACCCGCTTTAGCATGGTGCGTTTCGGCAATGTGCTGGGTTCATCCGGCTCGGTGGTGCCGAAGTTTCGCCAGCAAATCCGTGAGGGCGGCCCGCTTACCCTGACGCACCCCGAAGTCACCCGCTATTTCATGACCATTCCCGAAGCGGCGCAACTGGTGATCCAGGCGGGTGCCATGGCCCAGGGCGGCGACGTTTTCGTGCTCGACATGGGCCAACCGGTGAAAATCATCGACCTGGCGCGGCAGATGATCGAACTTTCGGGGCTGACGATGAAAGACGAACAGCATCCTGACGGCGATATCGCCATTGCGCTTTCCGGCCTGCGCCCGGGTGAAAAACTCTACGAAGAGCTGCTGATCGGCGACAACCCCAAACCCACCGAGCACCCACGCATCATGAAAGCGCATGAAGAATTCATCCCTTGGGCCGAGTTTGCGCCCAAGCTTGCCGCCCTGGAATTGGCACTGAACGCCAATGACGTTGGGCGCATCCGCCAGATGCTGCAGCAGTGGGTGGCGGGTTACAGCCCCAGCGACGACATCGTCGATTGGGTTTATCTGGAACAGGGCGCACGGGTGCAAACCGCAAACAAAGAAAACGCCTGATTCTCGACAATTCGCCAAAAATTTCAACAACTTGCCGGCATCTGTCAAAAACCAAGCTTGCGCAGCCCGCTTAAATAGCCGTCAAAAGCACGCAAAACAGGAAAAATCTTAGCTACTACGCCTTTTTAGGTATTTCTCCCGCTAGCAAAGCCGGAAAGAATGCGACAGGCAAAGCCGGAAGGCTTGCGCAACAAGGCAGCGCGGGCTTTTACCCGATTTTGACCGCCGTTTTTCGCGCTTTCTGTACACATACCATCGCGCAAACCATCGCGCACAGCATCGGATAGCGCCCCAAACATCGCGCCGTACGCGGGAAAGTCGTTCATGAAAATCAATACCCCAGTCACCACCATCGAACGGGAGTTTCCCCTCGGCAAATACATCGTTTCACGCACCGATCTGAAGGGCATCATCACCTACGCCGACGATACTTTTGTCGACGTCAGCGGTTTTTCGCGCGAGGAATTGCTGGGGAAAAACCATAACATCGTACGCCACCCGGATATGCCGCCAGCAGCCTTCGCCTGGGCCTGGGATACGCTCAAGGCAGATCGCCCCTGGCGCGGACTGGTCAAAAACCGCTGCAAAAACGGGGATTTTTACTGGGTCGATGCGCTGATCGTCCCGGTTTTGCAGGCGGGCGAAAAAATTGGCTACATGTCGGTGCGCACCCGCCCGGAGCGCGCGGCAATCGTGGCGGCCGAGGCGCTCTACAAAAAACTGCAAGCAGGGCAAGCCAGTACGCCCAAAGCCAGCCGTTGGGCGCAACTGCCGCTGCGCGGCAAGCTGCAGGCACTGGTAGTGGGCATGATCACGGCGCAGCTTTTGGCCGTCGGTGCAGAGTCGTTCGGTGCGCAGCTGGGGATTCCCACCGGCACGCTCAATACCCTGGTGACACTTTTGAGCGCCGGCGGCATTGCCGCCGCTTTGGCGCTACTCCTGCTGCAAAACCGCCTGATGACCATCGTTGGGCGCATTACGGGGCGCTTGCAGCATATCGCCCAGGGCGATTTGACCGACGATATTCCGCTGCACCGGGTCGATGAACTGGGCCGCTTGAATGATGCCCTGGTCACCATGCAAACCCATTTGCGCGCCATGCTGGCAGAAATTGCCGAACAAAGCGGCACGGTCGATACGCATATCCAGGCCCTGGGCGGCGACATCGAAGACACACGACGGGCGACCAGCGCGCAATCGAACGCAGCCCAGCGCATTGCCGCCTCGGTCGAACAGTTAGTGAGCGCCGTCGATCAGATTGCCGGCGACGCACAACAGGCCGCGCAGGCGGTCGCCACCTCACACACGCTGCTCACGGCGGCCTCCGAAGGCATGCAGCAGAGCCAGACGGCCGCCGATCATGTGGTGCATACGGTGCATGATGCCGGGCGCAGCATGGATGCGCTCTTTCATTCCATTTCAGCGATTGAACGGGTCAGCCAGGTGATCCGTGAAATTGCCGACCAAACTAATCTACTCGCACTCAATGCCGCAATCGAAGCGGCGCGCGCCGGGGAATCCGGGCGCGGCTTTGCCGTGGTGGCGGACGAAGTACGCAAGCTGGCGGAAAATTCGAGCAAGCAAACCAGCGAAATCAGCAGCAGCATTCAGCGCATCCAGAGCAGCACCCAGGCCGCGCTGAGCACCATGACCGTGGCAGGCACGCAGGTCGATGCCGTCAATCAAACGGCCAAAAGCGCGCGTACAGGTCTGGATACGGTCGCCGCACAGGGCACCACCATCGGCCAGCTGGCCGATCACATCGCCCATCGCACCCGCCAGCAAGCCACGGCAGGCAGCGATATTGCCCTACAGATGGAAGACATTCTCAGCGGCATCAGCCAGACCTCCAGCACGATCGAAGAAGTCACGGCGCGCAGCACGCGCATCCAGGAAGCCACGGCGCGGCTGCGCGAACTGGTCACCTATTTCCGCTTCATTCGCTAAACCCCGGCGCACCCCGAGTGCACACAAGTGCGCCGGGGATCATTACTATGTCGGCTGGCGCGCCGGGCATCCTCACTTCGGCAAAACCCCAGCCCGGCGCGCCTCCATGACAAAACGGCGCGTCCCAGCGGCGACAACATCAACAGGAGCAACAGCACATGACCCAGATCGTTCTCAGCGAAATCCACGGCAAGGTGGGTTTGATCCGCATCAATCGCCCGGAAGCGATGAATGCCTTGAATAATGAAGTGGTAGACGGCATCGCCGCCGCCATCGACCAGTTTGAAGCCGACGAAAACATCGGCTGCATCGTCCTCACCGGGAACGAAAAGGCCTTTGCCGCCGGGGCCGATATTGGCTTCATGAAAGAGTTTGACTACATGCACGCCTATAAAACCGATTTCATCACGCGCAACTGGGAACGCATCAAGACCACGCGCAAACCGGTGATTGCGGCCGTGGCCGGCTTTGCGCTGGGGGGCGGCTGCGAGTTGGCGATGATGTGCGACATGATTTTTGCTGCCGACACCGCTAAATTCGGCCAACCCGAAATCAAGCTCGGCACGCTACCCGGCGCCGGCGGCACGCAGCGTCTGCCGCGCGCCGTAGGCAAGGCAAAAGCCATGGACATGTGCCTCACCGGGCGCTTCATGGATGCCGCAGAAGCAGAAAAATCCGGCCTCGTGGCACGCGTGATTCAGGCCGAGCAACTGCTCGATGAGACTTTGAAAGCCGCACAAACCATCGCCGGCTTCTCGCTACCGGTAATCATGATGATCAAGGAAACCGTGAATCGCGCTTTTGAATCTTCCTTGAACGAAGGTTTGCTGTTCGAGCGGCGCGTTTTTCATGCCTCATTTGCCCTGGAAGATCAAAAAGAGGGCATGGCAGCATTTGCCGAAAAACGTAAGGCGAATTTCAAGAATCGTTGATTAGGAAATGGCTGTGCGAATACGCCTGCTCATCGTGCAGCAGGCCCATCGCATCGCTGATGAGTGATGTCAGCTGATCGGCCTCGAGGGCGGCGAGCTCACATCATCGATCCCTGTGCCTGTTGATCATCGGCATCCAGCCGATCCAGAACTGCCAGTGCCTGCTTGACATCACCGGTTGCGGCCATTGCCCGAAAGTGATTCTCGGTATCCCATGCTGCCAATGCCCTCGCACTCATTTCCTCAACCAGCTTGTTGGTGCTGAGACCGCGACTCTTTGCCAGCGACTTCAAACGCTCTGCCGTATCATCCGGCAAGCGTATCGTTAATGTTGTCATAGCCATTCCTCCAGACATTGTGCAGGTGTCAGCACCCGCAGTTGACCAAAGACCAGCTCCCCCCGACCAAGATCCCGCAGGTTGTGCGTCACGATCCCGGCGGCCCCTCCGGCCAGTGCGAGTTCCACCAAATGGTTGTCCGCTTCATCGGGAAGGTTGGGACGCCACCCATAGTAGATCGTCACCCACCGACCACGTTGAGCCAGTGCTGCCAGCACCTGCTCCCGCTCCCGTGCAGTCGTTGCAGTGCCCCAGACATCCCGCCCGAGCAAATCGCAATACTCTTGCCACAAGGCATTCCCAAACAACGGCTGATAGCGCCCATCAAGCACACGGCGCAAGACTGCACGCGACGCACCACCTCCCGAGCGCAACCCTGCCACAAACACATTCGTATCAATAACCAGTCGAACCATAGTGACAGCATATACGACAGCATTTTATTGGGCAAGAAGCGGGACATTTCAAAAACGAAAACCAAAGCCCTTCAAAATCTCGCCGGTTTCGCACAAGGGCAAGCCCATGATGCCGCTGTAACTGCCGTTGATATGCGCCACGAACAAGCCGGCGCGGCCCTGGATGCCGTAAGCGCCGGCTTTGTCCATGGGTTCGCCGGAAAGCACATAGCGGCGAATTTCCTCGGCATCCAGCACACGAAAACGCACCTCGCTGAGCGACAAAACGTAGTCGCTACGTTGGGCCGTCGCCACGGCGACGCCGGTCAGCACGCGGTGGCTGCGCCCGGAAAGGCGCTGCAAGATGCGGCTGGCCTCGGCACCATCCCTGGGTTTGCCGATGATTTCGCCATCCATTTCGAGCGTGGTATCCGCTGCGAGCACAGGATGTGCCACGAGCCGGCGTTCCTGGATCAAAGCAATGCCCTGCGCTGCCTTGGCGCGACTGACCCGCTCGACATAGGCGGCCGGCGCTTCGCCCGCTTGCGGTGTTTCATCGACCGCAATGGCACCGATCAGGGTATCGAACTCGATGCCGATCTGATGCAGCAATTCACGCCGGCGCGGGCTGCGCGAAGCAAGGTAAAGGCGCATCAGCCCTCGCGATGATAAGGATGGTTTTTGAGCACGCTCACCGCCCGGTAAAGCTGTTCGCACAAAATCAGGCGGGCCATGCCGTGGGGCAGGGTGAGGCTGGAGAGGCGGATTTTTTCAGCCGCGCGGGCTTTCAGGGCAGGATCGATCCCGTCGGCACCGCCAATGATGAGACTGACATCGCGTCCGTCGACCTGCCAAAGTTCGAGCTGCCGGGCGAGCTGCAAGGTGGTGAGGTCGCTGCCCTTTTCGTCGAGCACGACGCAACGGGTACCGGCGGCGAGCGCTGCTTCGATCCGCGTGCGCTCGGCGGCCAACAGTTGTTCGCGGGTTTTGCTGCCGCGCGGCTCCGGCTTGATTTCGACGATGCGCGCCGCCATTTCCGGCGGCAGGCGCTTGAGGTATTCACTGCAGCCAGCATTGACCCAGTCGGGTTGCCGATGGCCGACGGCGAAAACGGCAAGTTTCATGCCTCGCGCGCGGGGGCCAGCGCCGGTTTGCGGGGCTGGGCGGGGCTGGCCTGCCACAGCTCTTCTAGGTTGTAGTACGCGCGCGTGGCCGGTTGCATGACGTGCACGATCATCTCGCCCAAATCCACCAGCACCCATTCGCCGCTGTCTTCGCCTTCGACCGACACCACGCTGCCACCGGCCTCGCGTACTTTTTTCTGCACGTTGTCGGCAAGCGAGCGCACCTGCCGGTTGGAGTCGCCGGTGGCAATCACCATGCGCTCAAAAAGCGGGGTCAGCTGCTGCGTGTCGATGACTTCGATCGCTTTGCCTTTGATGTCTTCCAGGGCGTCGACGACGATTTTTTCCAGGGTGTGAATGTCCATACGTTTCGTTTCAAAGAGAGGTGTAAAGGGAATGCGCCCGAATATAGTCGACAAGCTTCTGCGGCAGCAAATAACGCACCGACTGCCCGGCCGCGAGTGCCTGGCGTATGCCGGTGGCGGAAATCGCCAGCGCCGTCAGGGGAAAATGCACGACGTAACCGGCGGGAGCCTTGTGCACCGCCTCGGCCGGGGCGGCGCGTTGCGCAAACTCTGCCGCCAAGGCGCTCGGTAACTGTGCCGGATCGAGCGCATAACCAGGGCGCTCGGCAATCGCCAGATGCGCCAGCGCGAACAATTCCGGCCATTGATGCCAGGTCGTCAAAGCCGCCGCCGCATCCGCCCCCAGCAAAAGCACCAAAGGCTGCTGCGGGCCAAAGTGTGCGCGCAAGCGTTGCAGGGTATGCACGGTGTAACTGCGGGTGCTCGCGTCTACTTCTGCGCTATCGAGCGAAAACCGCGGATTGTCGGCAATCGCCAGGCGCACCATGGCCAGGCGCTGTGCGCCGCTGACTTCTGGCGGCGGGCGATGCGGCGGCCAACCGGCGGGAATCCAGCGCACTTCCTGCAAACCCAGGCTGTCGCAGGCCTCTTCCGCCAGACGCAAATGGGCATGATGTACCGGATTGAAGGTGCCACCATAAAGCCCGATGGCGCGGCGCGCCTCAGACAATTTCTGAAATTCCGAAAATATCGCGGTAGGCAACGTAAAAACTGGCAAAAATTGTCGGGGCCAGAACGCCGACCAGGGCAAACATGGCGAGCGCCCCCAAAAGGGGAGCCAGGCCGCTCGGCAAAATCATCCCGAGCACGCCCAAGGCCATGCCCGGCAAGACACCGCCGACCAGGCACAGCCCCAGGCCATACACCAGAAAGGGCCGCCAGTTGATCACACAGGCCATGAAACTGAAAAACAAGGCCTTGCCGACGCCTTGCTGATGCCAGGCGACCAGCACCGGCGCAAACCACCAGGCCATGAAAACGGGGACCAGCCCGAGCAGCGCAAACAAGACCGGTAAGCCGAAATCGCCATCTTCCAGCGCCGCCCGCTCGACCTTGTCGCCGGCCAGCAAAAAACGCAGAAAATCACCGCCGTCGGCCAGTGCAGAAAGCGCAAGGGCCGCCAAAGAGGCCAGCAGGTATAAACCGCCCAGCCAGAGCAAAGGTTTGTAATTGCCACGCCAGGCATCAAACAGGGTGGCGAGTGAAATCGGCCGGTTGTGCTCCAGATGACGCGCCGAGAGCATCAAGCCGACGAGCAGGGCCGGGTTGATCAGGGCCGCCACCAGCGCGCCCAAAACCGGCAGCAGATTAATGAAAACGATGATGAACCAGTAGCTCATCACCTGCATGGCGAAAAGCAGGGGATTACGCCGATAAATCGCAAAGCCTTGTTGTAGCCAGTGCCAGCCGGCAACGGCAGGCAAATTTTGGGCGCGCACCGTTCAGGCTCCCGGAAAAATGTCGCGGTAAGAGGCGTAAACCGCCGCCGAGGCAATCGGCAAGAGCAAGAGCATGCCGATGCCCACCGGCAGCAAGGCAAAAAATGCGGCAATGAGTAAAAGCAAGCCAAACACGATCATCACCAGCCAGTTTTTTGCTCCGGCGGCGAAACTCGCCTTCATGGCGTCCAGCGCGGGCATGTCGTGAAAATACACCAGCGCCGGCGCAAACCAGGTGGCCATGATGACCGGCGCAGAAAGGATGAGCACCAGTAAGCCGGTGAGCACGACACCGCCCAGGGCAATACTCAAGCCCGCCACATTGCCGACCAGCCCGCCACCGATCAACCCACCGCCCACCAGGAGCGTGGCGAACAAGGCAATACCGAAAATTCCGCAGGCAAAAAATACGCCGACCATGACGAGCTGCCCGGCCTGGTGACGAAAACCGGCGAACAGCTCGGCGATCTGCGGCTCCCGCCCTTCGGCGATGCTGCGCGAAATCTGCAACATGCCGGCACCAAAAAGCGGCAATAAAAGATGAATGGCGATTTGCCCGATCAAGGGCGGCATGGCAATCGCCATGATGCACACGAGCAACAAGACACTGCTGCCCAGCCAGATGCCAGGATGCGCGATGAACATCGCCCAGCCTTGGGTCAGCCAGTCAAAGCAGGCCCCGGCATCTACGGTCTGGCTGTTGCCCTGGAAATTCTTGGGCGGCACGGGAAAGGCGGGCAGGCTGTTGCCGTCCGCATCCAGACGCCTGGATTCGCCGTCGATCGGCTTTTGCTCGCTCATGCGTTTGAATTTACCAGCGGTGGATGATCCACATCGGCGGGCGCACGGGATGTGGGTTGGTTTCGCTCTCTAACATGATGCCATCGCCGTGACGGTCCACCAGGTAATAGGGCTTACCGACGGCGGGCGTGACTTTGATCATGTAGAGCTTGCCGCCCGAACGATATTCCTCGCGGGTTTCTTTTTCGTTCTTGACGATGGTCACCTGCGGTTCGAGCGCCGCATCGAAGGCCTCCATCTCCGGCGGTGGCGGCGGCACGGCAGGCAGCGGTTGATTGCCCGCTGGCTGAGCCCCGACGGAAAAAACGGGAAGGGCGAACAAACACAGAAGCGGCAAAAGACGGCGCATGGGCTTTCCTTGGCAAGAGGCGCGATTTTATTACAGGTTGAGAAGGGGGTCGTGCTCGCCCGGGTGGGGAAGGAAGGAAGAATATTCGTAGTGTTTGAAAATTGCCTCAACAATGGCTTTCGGTTCGTCGATCAGCTGAATCAAGTCCATGTCCTGCGGCGCAATCACCCCCTCGCGCACGAGCGTATCGCGAAACCAATCGACCAGACCGCGCCAGAAATCGGAGCACACCAAAATAATCGGAATGCGCTGGGTTTTGCTGGTCTGGATCAGGGTGAGCGCTTCCATCAGCTCATCGAGGGTACCAAACCCGCCGGGCATGACGACATAGGCGCTGGCAAAGCGCACAAACATGTATTTGCGCGCAAAAAAGTGGCGGAACGTCTGCGAAATATCCTGATAGGGATTACTTTGCTGTTCGTGCGGCAGTTGGATATTCAAGCCGATCGACGGCGATTTGCCGTAAAACGCACCCTTGTTCGCGGCCTCCATGATGCCGGGGCCGCCGCCGGAAATCACCGAAAACCCGGAATCCGAAAGCAGACGGGCAATGTTTTCCGTCAACTCATAATAGGGCGTGCCGGGCGCGGTACGCGCCGAACCGAAGATACTCACCGCCGGTTTGATCGCCGCCAGACGGTCAGTGGCTTCGACGAACTCTGACATAATGCCCAGAATGCGCCAGGATTCACGCGCCCGCGCGCTTTTGCGCAAGGCCTCGACTTCCACGCCTTTTACCAGCTTTTCACACTCGGTCATGCCATGCCTCTCCTGATGTTGGTGGACGGTTCGTCCTATCTTTACCGCGCTTATCACGCCCTGCCCGATTTACGCAGCCCCAGCGGCGAGCCGACGGGCGCAATTTACGGCGTGCTCGGCATGCTACGTCGTCTGCAGAATGACCACAAGGCAGAGTATCGAGCAGTCATTTTCGATGCGCCGGGAAAAACCTTCCGCGATGATTGGTTTCCCGCCTACAAAGCGCATCGCCCCCCCATGCCGGACGATCTACGCGCCCAGATCGAACCCATCCACACCGCCATTGCCGCCGCCGGCTGGCCGGTGCTGAGCGTGGCCGGTGTCGAAGCAGACGATGTCATTGGCACGCTCGCCCGCCAGGCTGAAAAGGCCGGCATGGACGTCTTGATCTCCACCGGCGATAAGGATTTGACGCAGCTCGTCAGCCCCCGCGTACGCTGGTACAACACCATGAGCGAAGAATTGCTCGATGTGGCCGGCGTCGAGGCCAAATTTGGCGTGCCGCCGAAAAAAATCATCGACTACCTCGCCCTGGTCGGCGACAACGTCGATGGCGTTCCCGGGGTGAGCAAATGCGGCCCGAAAACCGCCGTCAAATGGTTGAGCGAATACGGCAGCCTGGAAAACCTGATGGCGCACGCCGCGCAGATCAAAGGCGTGGTCGGGCAAAATTTGCGCGAGCACCTGGAATTTCTGCCGCTGGGGAAAAAGCTTGTCACCGTCGCCTGCGATTTGCCCGCTTTACCCGCCCCGGAAACACTTGCGCCAAGGCCACCTGAGCCGCAAACGCTGCGCGCCCTCTATAGCCGCTATAACCTGCGCTCCTGGCTGCGCGAGCTCGAGGGCGCGGACGAAGACAGCACAACCTCTGGCACCCCGAGCGCGGTGCCAGAAATCCCCGTCGCCCCCGCCCAACTGCACTATGACTGCATCCTCGATTGGCCCAGCCTGGCCCACTGGCTGGACAAAATCAGTCAAGCCGAGCTGACCGCGCTGGATACCGAAACCACCGATCTCGACCCCTTCGCCGCCCGCCTGGTCGGCCTGTCTTTTTCCGTCAGCACCGGCGAAGCGGCCTATCTGCCGTTGATGCATGCCGCCCCCGGCACGCCGGCGCAACTGCCGCTGGCCGAAGTGCTGGACAGGCTGCGCCCTTGGCTGGAAAGCGCCGCGCACAAAAAAGTACTGCAAAATGCCAAATATGATCAGCATGTTTTCGCCAACCACGGCATCACGCTCGCCGGCATCGCCCACGACACCTTGCTGCAAAGCTATGTCCTGGAAGCCGGCCAATGGAGCGGCGCGGCACACGGTTTCGATGCCATCAGCCAGCGCCATTTGGGGCTGACGCCGATCTCCTATGAAAGTCTGTGCGGCAAGGGCGCAAAAGCGATAGGTTTTGCCCAGGTGGCGCTGGAACAAGCCACACCCTACGCAGCAGAAGACGCCGATTTCACCCTGCGCCTGCACCAGGTTTTGCACCCCCGCCTGGCGGCAGAACCCGGCCTGAATGCGGTGTATAGCGAAATCGACCTGCCGGTGCGCCAAGTCATCTGGCAAATGGAGCGCAACGGCATTCTGGTCGATGCCGACAAGCTGGCCCGGCAAAGCCATGAACTGGGGCAGAAAATTCTCCAGCTCGAACAGCGCGCCTTTGAACTCGCTGGCCAGCCTTTCAATCTCGCCTCCCCCAAACAGCTGGGCGAAATTTTATTTGGCACGCTAAAACTCCCGGTCAAGAAAAAAACAGCGGGCGGCGCGCCCTCTACCGACGAAGAAGTGCTCTCCGAGCTGGCGCTCGATTACCCCCTGCCCAAGCTGCTGCTCGAACACCGCAGCCTGGCCAAGCTGAAAAACACCTATACCGACAAACTGCCGCGCATGATCAATGCGCACACCGGCCGGGTGCATACGCATTTTTCGCAAGCCTCCGTGGTCACCGGGCGACTCGCTTCCAGCGAGCCGAATTTGCAGAACATTCCGGTGCGCAGCGAAGAAGGCCGCCGGATACGCACCGCCTTCATCGCACCGGCCGGCAGCCACATCGTGTCGGCCGATTATTCGCAGATCGAATTACGCATCATGGCGCACCTCTCCGGCGACCCGCGCCTGATGGACGCCTTTGCCCAGGGCGAAGACGTGCACCGCGCCACGGCGGCCGAGATTTTCGGCAGCACGCCGCAAGCGGTCGATGCGGAGCAGCGGCGCGTCGCCAAAAGCATCAATTTCGGTCTGATCTACGGCATGAGCGCCTTCGGTCTGGCGCGCCAGCTCGGGCTGGAGCGCAGCGCCGCGCAAACCTATATCGACCGTTACTTCGCGCGTTACCCCGGTGTCGCCCGCTATATGGAAGAAGCCCGCGCCATGGTGCGCGAAAAAGGCTATGTCGATACCGTTTGCGGACGCCGTTTATGGCTGCCCGAAATCCGCTCCAGCCAGGCCATGCGCCGCCAAGGCGCAGAACGCGCCGCCATCAACGCCCCCATGCAAGGCAGCGCCGCCGATCTCATCAAACGCGCCATGATCGCCGTGCAAAACTGGCTGGAGCGCGAAAACCTCGCCACCCGCCTGGTGCTGCAAGTGCACGACGAACTGCTGCTCGAAGTCCCCACCGCCGAGCTCGATGCCGTGCGCGCCCAACTACCCGGCTTGATGACGCAGGTCTTGAGCCTAAAAGTCCCCTTGGTCGTGGATATCGGCATCGGACCAAACTGGGAAGCCGCGCACTGAGCTTCCCCCGAAATTTAGTCTGCCAAGGGTGACCTAACGCAAGGCGATGCAGCTACCGCCGCCGAAGAGACAGCCATGTTGCCGCAGCAGATCGGCATCAAGCACCTGCAGGACGTGCATGATGCGCTGGTGGTGCGGGCGCTTAACCAAGGTGTGCGTTTTTACCTGTCGAGGTTTATGCGGTGCGCGCAAAAACAAACGATCGTAGATGCCCCGGCAAACGGACTCGAGCAACGGATGTGGGTGCGTAGAAAACAAAAAAGCCAACCGACTGGTTGGCTTTTTTGCTTGCCCCGGAAGGCTTTTCTGTTGGTGGGTCGGCCGAGATTCGAACTCGGGACCAACGGATTAAAAGTCCGCTGCTCTACCGACTGAGCTACCGACCCGCATGCTGAAAGGCGAAATTATAGGAAAACTGCGCTGTACTGGTCAAGGCTTCGCGGTGAAAAACTCAAAGCGAGTCGCAAAGTGTTGTTTTTGTCGGCAAGTCCTATCCTTCGTCGGTCTTTATTTGGCCCAGGGGAGTTCGCCGAAGGCTTGACGGTAGCGTTCGTCGATTTCGCGGCGGGTGAGGTGATGATTTTGGCCGCCACGGTGAGCGATTTTTATCGCCCCCATGAGGGCTGCCAGGCGGCCGGTGGTGGGCCAATCGTAGCCATTGGCGATGCCATAGAGCAGGCCGGCGCGGTAAGCGTCGCCGCAACCGGTGGGATCGACGATGGCCTGTGCCGGGGCGCAGGGGATGTGAATGGTTTCGCCGTCGGCGTAAATTTGCGAACCTTCACCACCGCTGGTAACGATGAGCGCTTTGACGCGGGTGGCGAGTTGTTCAATATTTTGACCGGTGCGATCGCAAGCCAGACGCGCTTCGTAGCTGTTGAAACAGGCGTAATCGGCGAGGTCGAGGAAATGCAGGAGTTCGTTTGCATCGAACATCGGCAGGCCTTGGCCGGGATCGAAAAAGAAGGGAATGCCGGCGGCGGCAAAGTCTTCGGCGTGTTGCAACATGCCGTCGCGCCCGTCGGGGGCGACAATGCCAAGCTGCGCGCCGGAATCGGCAACTTTGTTTTGATGTGAAAAACTCATCGCGCCGGGGTGGAAGGCGGTGATCTGATTGTCGTCCAGGTCGGTGGTGATGAAGGCTTGCGCGGTAAAGCTGCCCGCGATCTGACGAACATGGGTGCGCGGCAGACGCAAGGCGTCCAGGCGTTCTAGATAGGGAGCGCAGTCGTCACCGACCGTGGCCATGATGTAGGGGTTGCCGCCCAGCAGTTTAAGGTTGTAGGCAATGTTGCCGGCGCAACCACCGTATTCGCGGCGCATTTCCGGTACGAGGAAGGAAACGTTGAGCAGGTGGATTTGCTCTGGCAGGATGTGGTTACGGAAACGATCGGGAAAAACCATGATGTTGTCGTAAGCCAGCGAGCCGCAGATAAGTGTTTTCATGATGGTGGATAGAAGAGATAAAGTCGGTAACCGGCCGCTTCGATATCGCGCGCATCGATCCATAAACGCACGTCGACATCGCTGCCCGCGGCGAATGCCGGCGGGTGTTGCGCCCCCAAATAATCAGCGACGTTAATCATGCGCCGGGCGAGCGTGCGGTCGTTGACGTCGGTCAAACTGAGTGCCAGTTGTGGCCAAGCCTGGTCGTAATTGGCGCGATTTTTTAGCGTGCTGCGCAAAACGAACAGGCCACGCGCCGGATCGGCTTGCAGATCGGAGGCTTCAATGGCAATGAGCGACGCCTCGCGCGGCAAGGGAACGTCGACACCCAGTGTTTGGTAGGCGGGCAATAGGGCGGGCAGGCGCAGCGTGAGTGCGGTGCGGTAGTGATAGGCAAGCTGGCCGAGCAGGCTCAAGGCAAACAGCAGCGCAAGAATGAGATAGGGCCAGAGGGGGCGGCGGGCAGGTTCGTCGAAATCGCTCAGGCCGCCGGTGGATAGCGCTGCGGCCGACCAGCGGTTGTAGGCCGGGCTGTCGCCGACTTCGCGGGCGGCGACCAAACCTGCGGCGCGCGCAGCGTGCAAGGTCTGTTCCAGGGTTTCTGGTGGCGCATCTGCCACCACGAGCTGAGCCGGAATTGGCGCAGCCGCCAGGGTTTCCGGCAGCTCTGCGGGGGGGGTACAGGTTTCCGGAGGCACTGCGCTGGCAGCGGGGGGGGGCGCCGCCGCCATAGCGTCAGCGCTGGTCATTTCTACGGCAAAGGTTTCTTGCGTGAGCCTGTGCGCGTCTCCAGGGGGAGCCGTCTGGGCCGGTTCTTCTGGGATATTGGGCACAGCGGGTGCAGGGGGCGTTGGTGCGGGTGCCGTTTGCGTCGATTTTTCCGGCTTGGCCGGGATCGGCTGCGGGGCGATCGACGGCATGGGCATGATGGTGGGCGGATTGTCTTGCGCCCCGCTGCCGACGAGAAGCTGATCGAAAGCATTGAAGACCGCTCGGCATTGGCCGCAGCGCACTTTGCCCGCCTTCAAGCGCAGCTGTTCAGAGGTGACACGAAAGATCGTGGCGCACTCTGGACAGCGGCTGCGCATCAGATTTTGCGGCCGCTCAGACATACCCAGTCCTCACAGACATCGGCCACCTTTAGCGTAATCCACGGCGCGTACACCGCGATGATTTCCTCTGCCTGTTCGCGCAAAATTCCGGAAAGCGCCAGCTGACCGCCAGCAGGGCGAACCAGGGCGCAAATCGCCGGAGCCAGAACACGCAGTGGATTCGACAGAATGTTGGCGACAACTACGTCGAATTTTTGGTGATCTGGTGGCGAATTGTGCGAAAAATCGGCGATAACGTCATTTTGCCTGGCGTTGTTGCGCGCCGCCTCGACGGCTTGCGGGTCGATATCCAGGCCACACACTTCGCTGGCACCAAGTTTACTTGCGGCGATGGCCAAGATGCCCGAGCCGCAGCCGTAATCGAACAGGCTGCAGCCGGGAGTAATCGTTTTTTCCAGCCATTCCAAACAGAGGCGGGTCGTGGGGTGCGATCCGGTGCCAAAGGCCATGCCGGGGTCGAGCACCAAGTTGATCGCCTTCGGGTCCGGGCTGTCGTGCCAGGAGGGGACGATCCACAGGCGCTCAGAAATCCGGATCGGCTCGAATTGGGCTTGTGTCATATGCACCCAATTTTGCTCCTCCACCGGGCTGACGGTGAATTCGGTGATTTGCGGCAGATTCAGTTGCGCACAGGCTTGTCGCAAAAACTGCACGACATCGGCATCGGCGTCACACAGCGCAAGAACGCGCGAGCGCTGCCAGCCGGGCGTGGTGGGGCTGCCGGGTTCGCCGAATTGCGGCTGTTCGTCCGGCGTGTCGGCATCAGCATCCTCGATGCTGGCGGACAAAGCCCCCTGCTCCATCAAGGCATCGCACAAGGGTTCGGCGCTGTGCGCGTCGGTCAGGAAGCTGAGGTTTTGCCATGCCATGTCAGCGTTTGACCTCGTCCTTCTGGGCGAGCTTATGCTCCAGGTAATGAATGGCGGTGCCGCCTTCGTTGAAACGGGCGTCGAACATCAGTTCCTGGTGCAGCGCGATATTGGTCTTGATGCCCTGAATGTTCATTTCCGACAAGGCGATACGCATGCGGCGAATGGCTTGGTCGCGGGTGTCGCCGTAAGCAATCACTTTAGCGACCATGGAGTCGTAATGCGGCGGTACGCGATAGCCTTGGTAAATGTGCGAATCAACCCGGATACCCGGGCCGCCCGGTGGGTGATAAAACTCGATCGTGCCGGGAGATGGCACGAACGTGAAGGGATCTTCGGCGTTAATGCGGCATTCGATGGCGTGCCCCTTGCATACGATGTCGCGCTGGCGAAAGCTCAGTTTCTCACCGGCGGCGATGCGAATTTGCTCCTGCACGATGTCGATGCCGGTAATCATCTCGGTCACCGGGTGCTCCACCTGAACGCGGGTATTCATTTCAATGAAATAAAATTCACCGTTTTCGTAGAGGAACTCGAAAGTGCCGGCACCGCGATAGCCGATTTTGCGACAGGCATCGGCGCAACGTTCGCCAATGCGCGCAATCATGCGTGGAGCAATGTGCGGGGCCGGGGCTTCTTCGATCACTTTCTGGTGGCGGCGCTGCATCGAGCAGTCGCGCTCGCCAAGATAGACGGCATTACGATGTTGGTCGGCGAGAATCTGGATTTCCACATGGCGCGGATTCTCCAGAAATTTCTCCATGTATACCGACGGATTCCCGAAGAAAGTGCCGGCCTCCTGGCTGGTCGTGGCGACAGCATTGAGTAATGCCGCTTCGGTGTGCACCACGCGCATGCCGCGCCCACCGCCACCGCCAGCCGCCTTGATAATGACCGGATAGCCGATTTTGCGCGCAATTTGCAGAATTTCTTGCGGATTTTCGGGCAATGCGCCGTCAGAACCCGGCACGCAAGGCACGCCGGCGGCCTTCATGGCGTCCTTGGCAGAGACCTTGTCACCCATCAGACGGATGGTTTCGGCACGCGGGCCGATAAAAACGAAACCCGAAGATTCCACACGCTCGGCAAAATCAGCGTTTTCGGAAAGAAAACCGTAGCCGGGGTGAATCGCCTGAGCATCCGTGACTTCGGCGGCAGAAATGATGGCCGGCACATTCAAATAGCTCTGCGCGGAAGCGGCGGGGCCGATACACACCGATTCGTCAGCGAGCTTGACGTATTTCGCTTCGCGATCGGCTTCAGAGTGCACGACGACAGTTTTGATGCCCATTTCCCGGCAAGCGCGCTGCACGCGCAAGGCGATTTCCCCACGGTTGGCAATGAGGATTTTTTCGAACATCGCCATGACTTAACCAATCACGAAAAGCGGCTCGCCGAATTCGACCGGTTCGCCGTTATCGACCAAAATGGCTTTGACCGTGCCATCGGCGTCTGCCTCGATTTCATTGAGCAGCTTCATGGCTTCGATGATGCACAGGGTGTCGCCTTTTTTGACGACACTGCCGATCTGGGTAAAGGCATCCGCCCCCGGCGAAGGCGAGCGGTAGAAGGTACCGACCATGGGCGATTTCACGATGTGGCCTGCCGGCAGATCGTCCTCTTCGTCCAGATTGACCGACGAGCCACCACCGGCTGCCGGCAGCATTTGCGGCGCGGCTGCCGGCAGGGCGTATTGCATGGGCGCAGCGGCTACGCCGACATGCTTGGCGATACGCACCTTTTCCTCGCCTTCGGTGACTTCCAGTTCGGAAATACCCGATTCCTGAACGAGATCGATCAATTTTTTGAGTTTACGCAAATCCATGTTGACTCCGTATTCGCGCAGTTTGTGCGCATGTAATCGTAAGATGTCGGCAAATTGCCGTTTTAGTCGAGATTGATTCGGTTGAGCAGGTACTCCAGGGCCAACCGGTAACCCTCGTGCCCCAGACCGCAGATGACGCCAATGGCCAAATCGGAAAAATAGGAATGCTGGCGAAAGCCCTCCCGTGCGTGCACGTTCGAAAGATGGACCTCGATGAAGGGAATGGCGACGCCTGCCAAGGCATCGCGCAGCGCAACGCTCGTATGCGTGTAAGCGGCAGGGTTGATGATGATCGCTCGCACACCCTGTTCGCGCGCGGCATGGATGCGCTCGATCAGCGCGCCCTCGTGGTTGCTTTGAAAGGTTTCCAGTTCAACGCCTGAATTTTCTGCAAATTTCACCAAGCCCAGATTGATGTCGGCCAGGGTCAAACGCCCGTAGTGCTCGGGTTCACGGGTGCCAAGCAGGTTCAGATTAGGCCCGTGCATGACCAGGATGCGGGGCTTTTCTGTTGGCTTGGACGCAGTTTTTCGCTTCGTCATGGCAGCAAGTTTGCCGTAATTACAGGAACTTTGTCCAGTTTACTGAAGAGCAAGGCGCAGCGCAGCGGGCGCTTTTTAATCATTGAGAGGTATGCAAGCGATGTGTTGATTGCCGCGCCGGCGCTGTGGCGGCAGATAGCTATCGAACTCCTCCGAGAGCGCATACACCGTTTCATTGAGCAAGAAATTACGGAATTTTGCCGTCGCCGGCATCAGGCGTTTGGTTGCCATATGCGTGATGTACCAGGTGCGTTCGATGGGTGTTCCCTGTAAATCGAGACATTTTAATGCCCCGGTGCGCAATTCCAAGGAAAGGGTATGCAGGGAAATCAGGCTCACTCCCATGCCGGCCATAACGGCTTGCTTGATGGTTTCATTGCTGCCCAGACTCAAGCTGCGCCCCGGAATGAACAGGTGGTGCTTGAACATATCTTCGGCAACGCGGCGCGATCCGGAGCCATCTTCGCGCAACAAGAAGGTATCTGTGCGCAATTCGTGCATTTCAAAGCCCTTCGCACCAACCAGGGGATGATCCGGTGGCGCAATGAGTACATAGGGGTGGCTGGCAAGCGGTTCGGTATGGGCATCGATTTCTTGTGGCAAACGCCCCATCACGGCAAGATCAATGGTCTTGTCCTGTAATTTTTGCAATAAGGAAGCGCGGTTGCCAACGGTGAATTGCACATCGATGCCCGGGTTTGCCTGGGCAAATTTGGCCAAAAGACGTGGCATGAAATATTTGGCGGTGCTCACCAGGCCCACGGTAATTTGTCCGCTTTCGGCCCCGGTCAAGGCTTGCAGGCTGGCTTCGGCATCTTTGATTTCGCCCAGAATACGCAAAGCGTGATGGACGAGTAATTCTCCTGCCCCAGTCAAACCCACGCCGCGCCCCAGGCGCTCAAACAATGGCAGGCCGACGTTGTCTTCCAACTGCTTGAGTTGCATGGATACCGCCGGCGGGGTCAAATGCAATTCTTCCGCAGCCCGGGCGTAACTGAGGTGGCGCGCTGCGACAACGAAAATTTGCAGCTGCCGCAAGGTAAGATTGCGTACGAAATTCATTTTTCTTGATCTTTCGTGTGTTGCGATGAAAAAATTTTGATCCATGCAGCCTAGCGCAGGACGGCGGGCAGCGAAAGAGGAAAATAGGGCTTGGCTGCCTGCCGAGGAGAAAATCAGATGCCGTATTTTGTTGATGAGTCGCCACCTGGACAGTGCGTGTTTTGCCGCCTTATCGCCGGTGAGCTACCGGCGGCTCGCGTTTTTGAAGATGCCCACACGCTTGCTTTCATGGATTTGGGGCAGGTGAATCCGGGGCATGTGTTGGTGGTGCATAAGCGGCATGCGCCGACCTTGCTCGAACTGACGGCAGACGAGGCCGCAGCCATGATGCGCACAGCGCATCGGGTGGGGCAAGCGGTGGCGGCGGCATTTGCGCCGCCCGGTTTGATGCTCTTGCAATGTAACGGCAAGGCGGCGGAGCAAACCGTTGGCCACGTACACCTGCACCTTGTGCCGCGCCATGCCGATGACGGCGTGGCGCTGACCTGGCCGCGCAAGGAGCCGGCGCGCCCGATTCTGGAAGATTACGCCAGGCGTTTGCGGGAGGCTTTGTCGTGCGGGTGATTATTCAGCGGGTGCGCTCGGCGAGCGTTGAGGTCGAAGGGAAAATTGTCGGCGCGATTGGCCCGGGTTTGATGGTCCTGGCGGGGTTTGAGCCGGCAGACGGCGCTGCGGATATCGCGTGGATGGCACACAAGATCGCCAATATGCGCCTTTTTCCGGATACGGAAGGGGTCATGAATCGTGGCGTGCAAACCTGTGACGGCGAGATTCTGGCCGTACCGCAATTTACGCTTTTCGCCTCGGTGAAAAAGGGCAATCGTCCTTCCTGGAGTCAAGCGGCACGCGGCGAGTTATCCGCGCCCTTGTTCGCCGATTTTGTCGCCAAATTGCACGAAATTACCGGCAAAAACGTGCCAACCGGGGTATTTGGCGCGGATATGCAAGTTGCCCTGGTGAACGATGGCCCGGTCAGCCTGTTTGTCGATTCGCGCCAAACACAGTGAAATCACCGCTCAAGCCGGCCAGTCGTAATCAATGATGAGTGGCGCGTGGTCGGAAAAGCGCTCCTCTTTGTATACCGCGCCTTCGCGGGCGCGGGCGGCGATGCCGGGAGTGGCAATTTGATAATCGATGCGCCAGCCGACATTTTTAGCCCAGGCCTGACCACGGTTGCTCCACCAGGTATAGGCGCTGTCACCCGCCGTTGGGTAGAGGCTGCGATAGACATCGACCCAGCCTTGTTCGTCAAAAACACGGCTGAGCCAAGCGCGCTCTTCGGGGAGAAAACCGGAGTTTTTCTGGTTCGATTTCCAGTTTTTCAAATCGATTTCCCGGTGCGCGATATTCCAGTCGCCGCAGATGACGATTTCGCGACCTTCTGCGCGCAATGCCGCCAGTTGCGGTAAAAAAGCAGCAAGAAAGCGGAATTTGGACGCCTGACGTTCATCCGAAGCCGATCCGGAGGGCAGGTACAAAGAAATGACCGTCAGGTCGGGCAAATCGACGCGTAAAAAGCGGCCTTCGGCATCGAACTCTGGCACGCCGAAACCGGCCTGAATCATTGTCGGCGCTTCGCGCGACCAGATGCCGACGCCGCTGTAGCCTTTTTTTTGCGCCGCATGGTAGTGCGCATGCAAGCCGGCGGGCTGCTGCATTTCGGCGCTCAAATCGGGGAGCTGGGCTTTGAGCTCCTGGACACAGACGACATCGGCCTGTTGCCGTGCGAGCCAGGGCAACAGGTTTTTATTCCAGGCCGAGCGTATACCATTGAGGTTCAAGGAGATGATGCGTAACATGGCGGCTATTCCGGGATTAACCGGACTTGTATTGAGGTGATATGGATTTTCGCCAGGATTTCATCGAATTCGCTCTTGCCTGCGAGGTATTGCGCTTTGGCGAATTCAAAACCAAGGCTGGGCGGCTATCGCCCTACTTCTTCAATGCGGGTTTGTTCAACGACGGCGCATCCTTGGGCCGGCTGGCCGGATTCTACGCCAAAGCCGCGCAGGCCGGCGGAGTGGCTTTCGACATGTTGTTCGGCCCGGCGTACAAGGGCATTCCCCTGGTCGCCACGATTGCCGTTGCATTGGCGGGCGAGGGGAAAAATTACCCCTTCGCTTTTAATCGCAAAGAAGTCAAAGACCATGGCGAAGGCGGCAACATCGTTGGCGCGCCGCTCTCCGGCAAGGTGTTGATCGTCGATGACGTGATTTCTGCCGGAACCTCGGTGCGTGAGTCGGTGGAGCTGATCCGTGCGGCCGGTGCCACGCCGGCCGGCGTGCTGATCGCGCTCGATCGCCAGGAACGCGGCACCGGCACGCTGTCGGCGGTGCAAGAGGTGGCGCGCGATTACGGCATTCCGGTCGTGGCGGTGGCCAGCCTGAAGGATGTGCTGACTTATCTCGAGCGGCATGCGGAATTTGCCCCTTACCGCGACGCTGTTGCCCGTTACCGGGCGCAATACGGCGTGGATGCCTGATGCGCTGCGGTTTTTCTGTCTCGATTTTGTTGGCGACCTGGCTTTTGCCGGGTGCCACCGTCGTGCGTGCAGAGCCCGCCGCGAGCGGGGCAAAAAACATGTATTGCTGCCAGGACCCCGCCAGCGGGCGCAGTGTATGTGCCGACACCCTGCCCGCGCAGTGCCGGGGACGGGCCTATCGCGTACTGGATCGTGCCGGAAACCTTTTGCGCGAAGTGGCCGCACCTTTGACGCCGGAGCAAAAAGCCGCCGCTGCGGCCGCCGCGGCGGAAGAAAAGCGCATAGAGGATGCCAAACGTGAGCAGTGGCGCAAGGATCAAGCACTGCTGACCACCTATCCCACTGCAGAAGACATTGATTATCTGCAGAAAAAAGCGGAAGGCGAAGCCCGCCAAGCGCTCAAGTTAGCGCAGGATGACATGCTCGAATTGCAGAAAAAGCAGCGCGGCCTGGCCGAAGAGGCCGAATTTTACAAACGGCGTAGCATGCCCGTTGATTTGGCCTCACAACTGCGGGCGACTGGCCATGAAATTCAGTTACAGCAGGAATTGATCGCGCTGCGGCGCAAGGAATTGGCCGCCACCACGCAGAAATACGAAAGTGATCGTAAGCGTTACCGGGAATTGACTGGCACCGCCGGGGCGAAATCTGCCTTGCCGCGCTAGGCCGTCTGGCGGACTACCCGAATGAGCGCATCAAGCGCTGCCGCGCTGCTCGGGCAGCGGTACAAAACTTTGTTGGCTGCACGCTAATAATCTTTGTGCTTCGTCGCACCGATCTGAAGGGGTGATCCCGGGGGGGAATTGGTCTGTTTATAGGCCTGTTTGCGCCCGCCCGGTTTTTTGCGCTCAAGCGTCCAGTTTTTCTTTCAGCAGGGCATTGACCTGCTGCGGATTGGCTTTGCCCTTGGCCGCTTTCATGACCTGACCGACCAGCGCATTGAACGCTTTTTCCTTGCCGGCGCGGTATTCCGCCACGTTGGCGGGATTGGCGGCGAGCACCTCATCCACCAGACCGGCAATCGCGCCGCTGTCCGTGATTTGCTTTAAGCCCTGGGCTGCGATAACGCCGTCCGCGGTGGCTTGGGCATCGTTCCAGAGGACTTCGAACACCTTTTTGCCGATGTTGTTGGAAATGGTCTGGTCGACGATGCGTGCCACTAGGCCGCCCAGTTGCTGCGGTGTCAGCGGAGCTTGCGTGAAATCGAGGTTGTCTTTGTTCAGGCGGGCGGCGAGCTCGACCATCACCCAGTTGGCGCAGGGTTTGGCGGCCGCACTGCCGGCAGCGGCGACGGTGGCCTCGAAATAAGCGGCAATTTCCTGGCTGGCGGTGAGCGTGGTGGCATCGTAGGCGGAAAGGCCAAAGTCACCCATGAAACGTTGGCGCTTTTGTCCGGGCAATTCCGGCAGCGCGGCGCGCACGCGGTCAATCCAGTCGTCGCCGATGATGAGCGGCAAAAGGTCGGGGTCGGGAAAGTAGCGGTAATCGTGCGCGTCTTCCTTGCTGCGCATCATGCGCGTTTCGCCGCTGTCCGGATCAAATAACACGGTGGCTTGCTGAATGCTGCCGCCGTCTTCCAGGGTTTCGATTTGCCAGCGAATTTCGTATTCGATGGCTTCTTTCAGGTAACGGAAGGAATTGAGGTTTTTAATTTCGCGGCGCGTGCCGAGCGGCGCACCGGGGCGGCGCACGGAGACATTGGCGTCGCAGCGAAACGAGCCTTCCTGCATGTTGCCGTCGCAAATGCCGATCCAGCGAACCAGGGCATGCAGGGCGCGGGCGTAGGCGACGGCTTCGTCGGCCGATGACATATCCGGTTCGGTCACGATTTCCAAGAGCGGCGTGCCGGCGCGGTTGAGATCGATGCCGGATTTGCCGTGAAAATCCTCGTGCAGCGATTTGCCGGCATCCTCTTCGAGGTGGGCGCGGGTGAGGCGAATGGTCTTTTCGTAGGCTTGTTCGCCGCTGCCCACTTGTGCCGTCAGCGCGCCGCCCTGCACCACCGGCAGGTCGAACTGGCTGATTTGGTAACCCTTGGGCAGATCTGGGTAAAAGTAGTTTTTACGGGCAAAAACCGACTTTGGGGCAATCTGGGCATCGATAGCCAAACCAAAGCGAATGGCACATTCAACCGCCTGCCGGTTCAACACCGGCAGCACACCGGGAAAGGCCAGATCGATGGCGCTCGCCTGAGTATTTGGGGCAGCCCCGAAAGCCGTGGCAGCGCCGGAGAAAATTTTCGAGACGGTTGCAAGCTGCGCGTGCGTCTCAATGCCGATGACAACTTCCCACTGGTTCATGATGCGATCCGTTTTTCAGTGACAACGGCCGGTCTTGGCATCCACCACAACCGGCCAGAGGTAATCGAAAGCCTTGCCTTCGCAAACTTGCGGGCAGCTGTTGAAGGCAATGGTGACATCCTTGCCCTGCTCCCACATGCGTACCGTGCAGCCTTTTTCGCGCTTGTGACGCAGCAGGACTTGCGGCAGCTTGGCGTCCTGGGTGAATTCCTTGAGCGCAAACTGGCAGGCCCCCTGGCCCTTGATCTGGATGCGCGCCTCGAAATTTTTGACATCAGCGTCTTTTACCAGCAAATTCAAGCGCGTTTGCGTCCCGATCGCGTCACGATGCGTGCAGCGTGAGCGCACATTCAAAGCGCGCGTCGGCTGCGGTTGCAGGTTGCGGTTACGCAGATATTTGAGCGTGTCCTTACGAACCTGCGGCTTGACCTCTTCAACCGGCGGCGGCGGAGGCGGCGGCGGTTCCGGCTCGGGCTTGGGGGGCGTGCTGCAGGCCGCGAAGAAGAGGGCCGTACAAAAGGAAAACAAGCGTAAACGCATGATTTAATCGAGCCCCGCCGGGTGCTGCCGATGCCAGTCAGTGGCTTGCTGGTAGGCGTGCGCCGCGTTGAGCAGGCGGGCTTCAGCAAAATAGTTGCCAATCAGCTGCAAACCCACCGGCAGGCCATTGGCCAGGCCGCAGGGCAAGGACATGCCAGGCAGACCGGCGAGGTTGACGGCGATGGTGTAAATATCGAACAGATACATTTGCACCGGGTCGGCAATTTTTTCGCCAATGCGAAAAGCCGGCGTCGGCGCGGTGGGGCCGAGGATGATGTCGCACTGCGTGAAGGCAGCGGCGAAATCATGGGTGATCAGGCGGCGGATGCGCTGCGCTTGCAGGTAATAGGCATCGTAATATCCGTGCGAAAGCACATAGGTGCCGACCAGAATGCGCCGTTTGACTTCCTCGCCGAAAGCTTGTGAGCGCGATTTTTTGTACATGTCGTCCAGTCCGTCGTATTCCGGGGCGCGGTAACCAAAGCGCACGCCGTCGTAACGGCTTAAATTGGTGCTGGCCTCGGCCGAGGCAATGACGTAATAAACCGGCACGGCAAGGTCGGTATGGGGCAGGGAGACATCGACAAGGGTGGCCCCCAGTTTCTGGTAAGTCTGGATGGCCTCCTGTACGCCCGCCATGACCGCCGGATCGCAGCCGGGGCCGAAGAACTCCTTGGGTAGGCCGATGCGCAAACCGTGCAAAGGCTGTCCGAGCGCACGGGTGTAATCTTCCTGGGGGCGCTCCAGCGAGGTCGAATCGCGTTCATCGAAACCGGCCATGGCGCTCAACATCAGGGCGCAGTCTTCGGCGGTATGTGCCATGACCCCCCCCTGATCGAGCGAAGAAGCGTAAGCCACCATGCCATAACGGGAAACCACGCCATAGCTGGGTTTGATGCCCGTCAGGTTGCACATGCCCGCCGGCTGGCGGATGGAGCCGCCGGTATCGGTGGCGGTGGCGACCGGGGCAAGGCCTGCAGCGACGGCCGCCGCTGAACCGCCCGAAGAGCCACCGGCGACGCGCGCGGTATCCCAGGGGTTTTTCACCGCGCCGAAATACGAGGTTTCATTGGACGAACCCATGGCGAATTCGTCCATGTTGGCGCGCCCGACGCAGACCATGCCGGCCTCGGCATGCAGTTTGTGGATGACGGTGGCGTCATAGGGCGAAACGAAATCGGCGAGCATTTTCGATCCGCAGGTGGTGCGCCAGCCCTCTGCGCAGAACAGGTCTTTATGTGCGACAGGCAAACCTGTCAGCGGCCCAGCCGTACCGGCAGCGATGCGGGCGTCAGCAGCGCGGGCTTGATCCAGGGTTTTGTCGCGCTCGACGGTAATGAAAGCGTTGATTTCCGGGTTCAGGCGCTCGATGCGATCGAGATAATGACTGGCCAGCTCGACGCTGGAAACCGACTTGTCGGCAAGCGCGCGGGCAAGCTGCGCCAAGCTGGCAAAGCTGGAAAATTTCTGGCTCATTCGATCACCTTCGGTACCAGATAAAGCCCAGCTTCGGTTTCCGGGGCGCTGGCTTGATAGGCGGCGCGGCGATCTGGCTCGCTCACCCGGTCGGCGCGCAGGCGTTGGCAAACGTCTTGCGCATGCGCCATGGGTGTAATGCCGGTGGTATCGACAGCCTGCATCCGGGCGATCAGATCAAAAATGCCCTTGAGCTGGCCGCTGACGGCAGTGGCCTCTGTGTTGCTGATTTCCAGGCGGGCAAGCCGGGCAATCTGCTGAACCTGTTCCGATGAAAGCTGCATGAATTGTAAAAGCCGGTAAAAGAGGGTTTTGCAGTGCACAAAACCCGATGAAGGAAAGTTTTATAAGGTATCATAAAAGCTTTCTCAGCCGCACCCGACAGCGCAAAACGCGGAGCCTTAATTAGATGTTCGGTTTTCTCTCCAGATATTTCTCCAACGACCTCGCCATCGACCTGGGTACCGCCAATACCCTGATTTACGCCCAGGATCGTTCGATCGTCCTCAATGAACCCTCGGTTGTCGCCATTCGTCTCGAAGGCGGCCCCAACGCCAAAAAGACCATTCAGGCAGTGGGCAAAGAAGCCAAGGAAATGCTCGGCAAAGCGCCCGGCAGCATCACCGTCATCCGCCCGATGAAAGACGGCGTCATTGCTGACTTCACCGTCACCGAGCAGATGCTCAAACAGTTCATCAAGAAAACGCATGATTCCAAGCTGTTTTCGCCCAGCCCGCGCATCATCATCTGCGTGCCCTCGGGCTCTACCCAGGTCGAGCGCCGTGCCATTCGCGAATCGGCCTTGGGTGCCGGGGCCAGCCAGGTGTATTTGATCGAGGAACCCATGGCCGCCGCCATCGGTGCCGGTCTGCCGGTATCGGAAGCCACCGGTTCGATGGTGGTCGATATCGGTGGCGGCACCACCGAAGTCGGCGTCATCTCGCTGGGCGGCATGGTCTATGCCGGCTCGGTACGCGTGGGCGGCGACAAGCTCGATGAATCGATCAGCAATTACATCAGCCGCAATTACGGGATGATGATTGGCGAAAATACCGCCGAAAACATCAAGAAAAATATCGGCTCGGCCTTTCCCGGGGCGGAGGTCATGGAAATGGAAGTTTCCGGCATCAACAAGGCCGAAGGCATTCCGCGCAAATTCACGATTTCGTCGAACGAGATTCTGGAAGCCCTGACCGATCCGCTCAACCAGATCATTTCTGCAGTCAAGTCGGCGCTGGAAAAAACCCCGCCGGAGCTGGGTGCCGATATTGCCGAAAAGGGCATGGTGCTGACCGGCGGCGGCGCGCTCCTGCGCGATCTCGATCGTCTGCTCATGGAAGAAACCGGTTTGCCAGTGATCGTGGCGGATGATCCGCTCACCTGTGTCGCCCGTGGCTGCGGCTTGGCGCTGGAAAAGATCGACAAGCTCGGCAGTATTTTTGCTTCGGACTAAGGGCGTGTTTCTTTCGTCGTTCGCTGAGTAATTCCAATGGCCGGCACGCACAATACTTCGCCGCCTTTCTTCAAGAGAGGGCCAGCACCGCTGGCCCTTTTAACGTTTTATCTGGCGCTTTCTCTCGCTCTTTTCGTCATCGATCTGCGCCTGAAAACCCTGGACCCCTTGCGCCAGGCGGTGGCGGTGCTGACCGATCCCGTGCAGCGTGTCGCGCAGACGCCGGGGAGCCTGGTCGACCATGCACAGGATTATTTACGCGGCCTGAGCGATTTGCTGCGGGAAAACGAGCAGCTCAAGCAGACTCAGCTGCGCCTGGCCCCGGACCTTGCCCGTCTGGAGCACCTGGAAAACGAAAACGAGCGCCTGCGCAAGCTCTTGTCCGTCAAGGAGCGGGAAAAGGCTCAGGGTGAAGTGGCGCAGATCATGTATACGGCGCGCGATCCGTTTTCACATCGCGTCATCATCGACAAGGGCCAGCAATCTGGCATTACAGCGGGCCAGCCGGCGATCGATGAGGCCGGTGTGGTCGGTCAGGTGACGCGCGTGTTTCCGTTTTCTGCCGAAATCACCCTGATCACGGATAAAGATCAGACGGTGCCGGTGCAGGTGGTGCGCAGCGGCCAGCGCTCGGTGGTCTTCGGCCTGGGCGGCGGGGAACTCGAGTTGCGTTATTTACCGGCCAATGCGGACATCAAAGAAGGCGATTTGTTGGTCACTTCCGGCCTGGATGGTGTGTTTTTGCCTGGTTTCCCGGTGGCCCGGGTGCGCAGCATCGAACGCGAAAACTCCTACGCTTTCGCGCGCATTCGCTGCGAACCGCTGGCGGCAGTGGAAAACTTTGGCGAGGTTCTGGTGCTGGCACCACGCCAGCCGCTGCCGGCGCGCCCGGTGGACTCCGCTGGGCGCACAGGCAATACCGGCGTACCCGTGAAGGAAGAGAAGAAGTGATCCAGCCGACGTTCACCTCCTCGCGCATTTTGCTGCCGGTGCGCCCGGGCTTTATTTTTTTCAGCTTGAGTTTGGCGCTTTTGCTTAATTTTCTGCCGACGGCGCAATGGCCTGGCATACCTGACTGGCTGGCCTTGGTATTGGCCTTCTGGTGCATTCGTGAACCGCGTTATATCGGGATGGGCGGGGCATTTTTGCTCGGCTTGTGCATGGATGTCGCCGACGGTGCCGTGCTCGGCCAGCATAGCTTCGCCTATGTCTTGCTGGCCTATACGGCCACTCGCCAGTCTCGGCGCATTCTCTGGTTTCCATTGGCGCAGCAGGCCATTCAGGTACTGCCCATGCTTGCCGGAGCACAGCTTATTCAGTTGGTCTTGCGCTTTCTGGCCGGCGCAGAGTTTCCTGGCTGGGGTTTTTTGATCGGCCCTCTGCTGGCGACCTTGCTCTGGATTCCGCTGACCTATCTGTTACTTCTCCCGCAGTATCAGCCGGTTGAACACGATGCCAACCGGCCGCTGTAAGGGTTGTTGACCGTGAGTTTTCAGCATACCGAACAGGATCTGGACCGCTTTCGACGGCGCGTTCTCCTGAGCGGTTTTTTGGTGCTGGCGTGTTTTTCCCTGCTGTTTGCTCGCTTTTTTTACCTGCAGGTCATGCAGCATGAGTATTTTGCCACCCGCGCCGAGAGCAATCGCATTTCGCTCGCTCCGGTGATGCCCAATCGGGGCAATATCGTGGATCGTAACGGTGTCGTGCTGGCGCGCAATTACTCGGCGTTTACGCTGGAAATCGTGCCTTCAAAAACGATTGGTTTGGAAGAAACGATCGAGGGTTTAAGCGAGATCGTCGAAATTCAACATAAAGATCGGCGGCGTTTCAAACGCTTACTGGAGGAATCCAAAAACTTTGAATCGATCCCGATTCGTACCCGTTTGAGCGATGAAGAGGTTGCCCGCTTTGCGGCGCAACGCTATCGCTTTCCCGGTGTTGAGGTAAAGGCGCGTTTGTTCCGGCAATATCCGGAAGGGGCGCTGGCGGCGCACGCGATTGGTTACATCAGTCGTATCAACACGAAAGACAAGGAAAAAATTGAAGCCGATGAGCAGGAAGCCAACTACAAAGGCACCGAGCACATCGGCAAAATCGGCCTGGAAGCGCATTACGAATACGAATTGCACGGCACGCCCGGCTATGAGCAGGTGGAAGTGGATGCCGGCGGACGGGCCGTACGCGTGCTTTCGCAGACTGCGCCGACGCCGGGCAATAATCTCACCTTGACACTCGATGTCGGTCTACAGCGTATTGCCGAACAGGCCTTTGGCGGGCGGCGCGGCTCCCTGTCAGCAATCGATCCAAGTAACGGCGCAGTGCTGGCTCTGGTTTCCTCGCCCGCTTTTGATCCCAATCTGTTCGTCGATGGTATCCGCTTCGACGATTGGGACGAACTCAATAACCACCCGGACAAACCCCTGCTCAACCGGGCGATTTACAGCACTTATCCGCCCGGATCGACCTTCAAACCCTTGATGGCACTGGGTGCCCTGACGATGGGAAAACGCACGCCCTATCAGGCGATCAACGACCCGGGCTACTTCAACTTTGGCAACCGGCGTTTTATGGATGACAAGGTCGGCGGGCATGGTGTGGTGGATATGCACAAATCGATCGTGGTGTCTTGCAATACCTATTACTACGTCCTCGCCAACGATATGGGCATCGACAATATCGCGCGCTTCATGGGTAGCATCGGCTTGGGACAGCGCACCGGAATCGATATTCCCGGCGAAGCCAAGGGGATTTTGCCTTCGCCAGAATGGAAGCAGCAACGTTTCAAGAAGCGCGAACAACAGAAATGGTATTCCGGCGAAACTATTTCGGTCGGCATTGGCCAGGGCTATAACGCCTACTCCACCCTGCACATGGCGCATGCCTTGGCGAACATTCTCAATTACGGGAAGGTTTTTCGCCCGCACTTGGTGAGCCAGATCACCAATCCGACCTCGGGCGAAACGCGTCTGGTCGAAGCGCAGCCGATTCGCCAGGTTGCTCTGAAAAGCGAGCAGGTCGATTTCATCAAACGCGCCATGGCGGGTGTCGTGCAGGCCGGGACCGGGGCGCGCGCCTTTGCGGGTGCCCCCTATACCTCGGGCGGAAAAACCGGTACGGCGCAGGTATTTAGCTTGAAAAGTGGGCAAAAATACATCTCCGGCCAGTTGCGCGAGCGTTTGCGCGACCATTCCTGGTACATCGCTTTTGCGCCGGTCGATGCGCCAAAAATCGTCGTTGCGGTGATGGTTGAGAATGGCGGTTTCGGTGCTCAGTCGGCCGCCCCCATCGTGCGCCAGGTGTTCGATTATTACCTGGTCGGCCAACCGGCTGCGGGGCCGGCCGCCGAAGATGAGGCGGGCGAGGAGGAGCACGCTGAACACGAATTGATCGAGGGGCACGCACATGAAGTGGATTAAGGCGCAGTGGAAAGATACGCTGACCCACCTCGATCTGCCTTTGCTGTTGATCGTCAGCATTTTGAGTGGCATCGGCCTGGCAACCATTTATTCGGCGACCGCCAGCGATGGTTTCTGGAAAGTCGATCGGCAGATCATCAATATGCTGGGCGCACTGGTGGTGATGCTGACGGTGGCGCGCACGCCGCCGCAAACCATGATGCGCTACGCGGTGCCGCTCTATGTGCTGGGCGTACTGCTTTTGCTGGCAGTGGCTTTGTTCGGCATCGTGGTCAATGGCTCGCGGCGCTGGATTTCATTGATTTTTGTGCGCATCCAACCTTCCGAGATCATGAAGGTGGCGATGCCGATGATGCTCGCCTGGTATTTCCACAAGCATGAAAGCCTTTTGAAGCTGCGCCATTACGCCGTTGCTGCGCTCTTGCTGGCTGTGCCGGTGGCTTTCATTATCAAACAGCCGGATTTGGGGACCTCACTGCTCATTCTGGCTTCCGGGTTTTTCGTGATCTTTTTTGCCGGCCTGCCCTGGAAAGTCATGTTCGTCCTTGCTGCCGCCGCCGGCAGTGCGCTGCCGCTGGTGTGGACGATGTTGCACGATTATCAGCGCCGGCGCGTGCTGACTTTGCTCGACCCCAGCTCTGACCCCCTGGGCGCGGGGTATCACATCATTCAATCGACGATTGCCATCGGCTCCGGTGGCAGCCTGGGTAAGGGCTGGCTGAACGGCACCCAGACCCACCTTGAGTTCATCCCGGAAAAGCATACCGATTTCATTTTTGCGGTTTTCTCCGAGGAGTGGGGACTGGCCGGTAACGGGGTTTTGCTGCTGTTGTTTACCCTGCTGGTCGGGCGCGGTTTGATCATCACTGCCGCTGCGCCGACCATGTTTTCGCGCCTCTTGGCCGGGGCCGTGACCTTGACCCTCTTCATTTACGCTTTCGTCAATATGGGTATGGTCTCGGGTATCCTGCCGGTGGTCGGCGTACCCTTGCCCTTTGTCAGCTACGGCGGCACGGCGCTGATCACCTTGATGTTGGGCGTCGGTATTTTGATGAGCATACACAGCCATCGCATGTTGGTGAAAAAATGAACAAATCCTGGTTTTTTGTCGCTTGTTCGGCAATTTTTCTGGCCTCCTGTGGCAGCACGTCGCCCCCAGCAACACCATCCGCGCCGGCGGCGACAGCAAGTGCCAGTGCCGGCGGCAAAATCAGCAGCAAACGCCCAGGTGGTGGCGGTTATTACAAGGATGACGGCCCGGCCGACGATATTCCTGCCAACCTGGACCAGATTCCAGATGCGGTACCGCAGTGGGAGCCCCTGCATAAACCGGCGCTACGCCCTTACGAAGTGTTTGGCACGCGTTATGTGCCGCACACCAGCGTGCGTGCCTATAAAACGCGCGGTATCGCGAGCTGGTACGGCAAGAAATTCCACGGCCAGAAAACCTCGATCGGCGTGCCTTACGACATGTTCGCCATGACCGCTGCGCACCCCACACTGGCGCTACCGTCCTATGTGCGGGTGACGCGCCTCGATACGGGGAAAAGCGTGGTTGTCCGGGTGATCGATCGCGGGCCGTTCCATGCGGATCGGGTCATTGACCTGTCTTATACCGCTGCGCATAAACTGGGCTTGATTCAAAACGGCAGCGGTCAGGTCGAAGTCGAGGCAATCATTCCGTCGGCGGGAGAAACAGTGGCTTACGCGCAGCTTGCACCGCCCCCCGTGGCGCAAGCCACCGCGCCAGCGCCGCAGGTTGAAAACCGCCTGCCGCCCGGCATCTATCTGCAACTGGGGGCGTTTGCCAATGCCGACAATGCGGACAACCTGAAGCGCCATCTCGAGCGCGAGCTGGATTGGCTGGGTGAGCGCATGCACATCGTGCGCAACCCACCGCTGCACCGCGTGCAGTTAGGTCCCTACGCCGAACGGGCGGCAGCCGAAGCAGTGGCGGCGCGCATTCAACAGGCCGTGGGCTACAAACCCTCGATCCTTACACGCTGAGTGCGGCGCGGCGCAGCGGGAAAAACAGCAGCGGTATAAATCGTTCGCCCCGAGCTTGGCGCAGGGCGTGGGCGAATCGTATCAGCCAGGCAAATCGACCCAGGCGCTGACGATGTTGCCGCGCCCGCTGTATTCGAGGTGGGAAAAACTGGTGGCGCGCGCCATGGCGATGCCCCGGCCGTTGGCGTCGAAGGCACGTTCTGGATCGAAATCGAGGTAATTCGCCCAGGCAAAACCTGCCCCTTGATCGACGATGCGAAACACGAGGTGCTGCGGGTGGCGCTCCAGGGTAATCAGGGCTTGCCGGTTGCGATACTGCGGCAGCGCCAAACGACGGCGAATTTCCTCTTCCCAGCCGCCCTCCCATTTGAGCTCGGCTTTTTCTTCGTAGCTGATACCCAGATTACCGTGTTCAATGGCATTGACCATCAATTCCGAAAGCCCCGGCGCGACCCGGTCAGGCTCCGGGCAAAGCGCAGCGAGCATGGGGACGAGGGCGGAAACATCGGGCAGGCTGGCAAAGCGGTATTGCGCGTTGACCAGGAGTTTTTGCACTTCTCTTTGGCTGCTTTCCAAGCGCGCCGCATGTTCGCGCAGCGCGGCGCGTGCGGCGCGATCATCGAGCGCGGCATGGACGATGGAAAGCAGGGCTGCCGGAGAGCTCGGTTTGGTCAGGTAGTAATGCGCCCCCGCCGCGAGCCCTTGGCGCACTTCTTCTGGCGTGTCGGCGGCGGTTTGCATGATGACCGGCAATTCGGCATGACGGGGATCGGCGTGCAGACGCTGGAGAAAGGCCAACCCATCCAGCCCGGGCATGTTGCGGTCGAGAATGAGCAGGGAAAAATTGCTGTCCGCCGCGCTCAAGCGCTGCCATGCTTGTTCGGCATCGGTAAACTTTTCCAGACAAAAGCCTTCCGGCAGGAGACATTGCTCGGCCAGAAGCAAGCTGATGGGCTCATCGTCGACGAGCAAAATAGTTTTTTTGTGCATGCAAAAAGCCGGACTGAGCGGCGTCAAACGTCGCTTGTGTTGGCGCTTGTATTGGGTTTTCAGCATCCTAGCATGTCTTCTCGTTTGATACGGATCAATGGCCGTGAGTACGAGCTGGCTATACTCGAGACTTCCCATTTTTGCCTGACGCCCATGCCTGCTTTGCCTGATCTCATCTGCCCAGCCGGCAGCCTGCCTGCGCTGAAAACAGCGGTGGACCACGGGGCGGACGCCGTGTATCTCGGTTTCAAGAATGACACCAATGCGCGCAATTTTGCGGGGCTGAATTTCGATCAAAAAAGCATGGTCGAAGGCATCCGCTATGCCCATGCCAAGGGGCGGGAAATTTTGCTGGCCATCAACACCTTTGCCCAGGCTGGGCGGGTGATGGATTGGCAAAAATCGATCGATGCCGCCGTCGATCTCGGCGTCGATGCCATTATTTTGGCCGATGTCGGGCTACTGGCTTACGCGGCCAACAAATACCCGCAGCAGCGCCTGCATTTGTCGGTGCAGGGTTCGGCAACGAGCTATGAAGCGATCAATTTTTGCCAGCGCGAATTTGGCGTGCGCCGCGCCGTGCTGCCACGTGTGCTGACCTTGGCGCAGGTCGAGCATGTGATCAAAAATACCACGGTGGAAATCGAAATTTTCGGTTTTGGCAGCCTGTGTGTGATGAATGAAGGGCGTTGCTGGTTGTCTTCCTACGCCTGTGGCGAATCGCCCAATACGGTGGGTGCCTGCTCGCCAGCCAAATACGTCAAATGGGACAAGCAGCCGGGGGTGATGGAAACCCGCCTGAACGGCATTCTCATCGACCGTTTCAACGATGACGAACCGGCCGGATACCCCACTTTGTGCAAAGGTCGCTTCGATGTGCAAGGCGAAACCTATTACGCACTGGAAGAGCCGACCAGCCTGAACGTGCTGGAAATTTTGCCGGAAATTCTCAATATCGGTGTGCGCGCCATCAAGGTTGAAGGCCGTCAGCGCAGCCCGGCCTATGTGGCGCAAGTCACCCGCACCTTGCGCGCGGCGCTCGACAGCCTGCGCGATGCGCACGAGCGTTACCACGTCAAGCCGGCCTGGCAGGCGGAACTGGCCAAGGTGTCCGAAGGCAACCAGGCGACCTTGGGCGCCTACAACCGCCCCTGGCGCTGATTTTTTTGCCCCATTTACCCTGATGAAACTATCTCTCGGCCCCCTGTTGTACTTCTGGCCCAAGGCTGAAGTGCTTGAGTTTTATTCCGAAATTGCCTGCAATCCGGCAATCGACGTCGTGTACGTTGGTGAAGTGGTTTGCTCCCGCCGGCAGCAGCTGCGCACCACCGACTGGATCGGCCTGGCGCGCGACCTGAGCGATGCCGGCAAGGAAGTTGTCGTGTCGGCGCAGGCCTTGCTCGAATCCGAGAGCGACCTGAAAGCCTTGCGCCGCATCGTCGATGAAGCGGGCTGCAAGCTTGAAGCCAACGATCTGGGGGCGATCAATCTAGTATCTGGCCAGCCCTTCGTCGCCGGGCCGCACCTCAATATCTATAACGAAGCCACGCTCGCCACTTTCGCCCGCTACGGCATGTGCCGCTGGGTGCCGCCGCTGGAAGCTGGGCGCACGATGATCGAACAACTGCACCAAAGCCGCCCGAGCGGCGTCGAAACCGAGGTGTTCGTTTTTGGCAAATTGCCGCTCGCCTTTTCTGCCCGCTGTTTCACCGCCCGGCATTACAACTTGAACAAGGACGATTGCCAGTTCAAGTGTCTGGACCACGATGAAGGGCTGACCTTACGCACGCGTGAAGGGCAGGATTTTCTGACGATCAACGGCATTCAGACCATGTCGGCGCAGACCTATTGCCTGTTGCAAGAAATGCCGAGCCTGCGCGCCATAGGAGTCGATCTCGTGCGTATCAGCCCGCAGAAATCGCATATGTCGGCCATTATCGCCGCCTTTGACAGCGCCCGCCGGGGCGAACCCGCCTCTGTCGATAGTCAGGCCTGGAGCACCAGCGGGCTGGTCGATGGTTACTGGTTTGGTGATGCGGGAATTGCCGACCATCACAACCGTGCCCTGCAACAATTAGGAGCCGATGCATGAACCAGAATTTCAGTATCCCCCGTTTTCGCCTGCCAGATTTCGTTGCCCGCCTCGGACAAAAACTGCCGCAGTGGCCGCACACCCTTGTCTTGATTGGCGCACTCAATGCCGCTCTGAAATTACGTTTATTGCCGGAAAGCGAGCTTGCCCTGCTGGAAGACAAATTATTTCGCGTGCGCGTTCTCGACACCGGCGGTGAGGCGACCTATACCTTCCGCGACGGGCTGTTTCGCCCGGTATTTCAAGCGCCGCGCGAACCGGACCTGGCCTTTGCGGCGAATTTATCCGCTTATCTGCAGCTCTTGGCGCGGCAAGAAGATCCGGACACCTTGTTTTTCAATCGCGAACTGGAAATTACCGGCGACACCGAGCTCGGCCTGATCGTCAAAAACATGCTCGATGCGGTGGAGTGGCCGCGTTTGCCGCAGTTGCCACAGCTGTTGAATCGGCACTGATCGGGGGAGCACACCGGCTTGTCGGCCGGGGTTCATGCGCAACAATTTGGCAGGGAAAGCAAAACCCTGCCAAATTTTCTTAGAACCGCAGGCCTGATAGCCTGTAGCGAGTCATGTCGCGAGTCAGTGGCCGCCGGCAGTTCAATTACCCGGTTCAGTAATAAAAATTTCTACCCGGCGATTTTGTGCGCGCCCTTGCGCTGTGGCGTTATCGGCGAGCGGTTCGCGCGAACCGCGGCCGTCGACGTTGATACGACTGCTGGCCACGCCGCGCGGCACTAGGTAATCGCGCACGGCGCTCGCACGATTGAGTGACAGCGGATTATTGACCGCATCGGAGCCGGAGGCATCGGTATGGCCGATGATGGCAACCTGGGTGACCGGGTGTTGCGCCAGGCTGTTGGCCAGTTTATCGAGTACCGGACGCAGATTGGGTTTGATCGCAGCGCTGCCGGAATCGAAGGAAACATCGCTGGGAATCTCGATTTTCAGGCGGTTGTCCTGGGTCTGAGAGACTTCAATACCCGTGCCCTGAGTGGCTTGCTGCATGGCGGCTTCTTGCTCCTGCATGCGTTTCGACCATAGGTAGCCGCCGCCGGCACCCAGGGCTGCCCCAGCGGCAGCGCCAATGGCGGCACCCTTGCCACGGTCTTTCTTGCTGGCGGTGGCGGCACCGATCACCGCCCCCGCTGCAGCGCCAATCGCTGCGCCAGTGCCGGTTTTGCGCTGCGTGTCGTCCATGTTGGCACAACCGGAAAGCACGGTGGACAGCGCCAGCGTGACGGCACAAAGAGGGATGAGGGGGTTTTTCATATTCGTTTCTCCTGAGGGGCTGAAGGCGGGTTTCAGCGTAACACCCTCACTGCACCAGAGCGTGTTTTTGCTTGTAACGAAAGGAAAAAGCGGCTTTACAAATGTCGCTAACCGGCGACAAAGGGCGTTAAAAAAGCGGGCCGCAGCCCGCTTGCTATCTGTTGCGCGTCAGCTTATGCTTTTTTCTGCGTGTCCAGACGGAACTTGACGAAAGCCCCCGGTGCCGCTTCGATCACCTTCAGTGCGCCCGCATCGGCTTTGCGCGCTTTGACCTGGGCGTTGCCACCGGGCAGGGTGGTCAGCCAGTTTTGCCAGTGCGTCCACCACGAACCGGCTTGCTGCGTCGCCCCGGCAAGGAAGTCTTCCGGGCTTTCCGGCAGCTTGCCGTCGGTGGCCTCGTTGATCCAGTAGCCGTATTTGTTGGCGGCCGGCGGGTTGACGATGCCGGCGATGTGGCCGGAGCCACCCAGCACGAACTTGGTCGGGCCGGAGGGCAGGCGCGCGCCCATGTAGGTGCTCTTCCACGGCGCGATGTGGTCTTCGACGGTGGAGATGAAATAGCACGGCGTTTTGACCTTGCTGATGTCGATCTTGACGCCGCCCAGGGTCAGGCCGCCCGGTTCCTTGAGCAGGTTGGCCAGGTACATGTTGCGCAGGTAGTAGCTGTGCATGGCTGCCGGCATGCGGGTGGAGTCGGAGTTCCAGTAGAGCAGGTCGAAGGGGAAGGGATCCTTGCCCATCAGGTAGTTATTCACCACGAAGGACCAGATCAGGTCATTGGCGCGCAGCATGTTGAAGGTGCCGGCCATTTCCGATCCTTCGAGGAAGCCGCGCTCGGCCATTTTCTTTTCCAGGCCGCTGACCGCACCTTCGTCGAGGAAAACACCCAATTCGCCTGGCTCAGAGAAATCGAGCATGGTGGTGAAGAAGGTGGCGGAATTGACGCGCTTGTCTTTTTTGGCGGTGAGATAGGCCAAGGTGGTCATCAAGAGCGTGCCGCCGAGGCAGTAGCCGGCCATGTTCACGCTGTCTTCACCGGTTTGCTTGCAGACCTGGTTGATCGCCTCGACCGAACCTTCGAGCAGGTAATGCTCGAAGGATTTTTCGGCCAGCTTTTCATCCGGGTTGACCCAGGACATGATGAAGGTGGTGTGACCTTGGCTGGTCGCCCAGTTCACCATCGAGTTCTTTTCGCGCAGATCGAGGATGTAGTACTTGTTGATCCAGGGCGGCACGATCAAAAGCGGTTTTTTGTACTGGTCCGGCGTCTGCGGATCGTACTGGATGAGCTGGAACAGGTCGTTCTGGAAGATCACCTTGCCCGGCGTGGTGGCGACGTTCTTGCCCATTTCGAAGGCATTGGTGTCGGTCATGCGGATGCGCAACTGGCCGTCGCCCGCCTCCATGTCTTGCAGAAGATTGTTGAGGCCCTTGATCAGATTTTGGCCGTTACTTTTCACCGTTTCACGGAAAACTTCCGGATTGGTCATGGCAAAGTTGGACGGCGACAGGGCATCGATGTACTGGCGGGTGAAGAAATTGACCTTCTGCTGCGTCGGCTCATCCAGACCTTCGGTGCAGCACACGGTGTCGTGGATGTGGCGGGCGGCGATGAGGTAGGACTGCTTCATGAAGTCGAACAGGAAATGTTCTTCCCACTCCACATCTTTGAAGCGCTTGTCATCTTTTTTGGGCGCTGCGACGGGCGATGCGTTGGGCATGCCCATCATTTTCATCATGGAACCTTGCCAGAGCGAGAAATAATCCCACATCATGTTCATCTGCGTTTGTGCCAGCTTGTAGGGGTTGGCGAGCAGGCGGGCCGAGAGGTCCATGAAAGCGCGGGCGACACCCAGTTCATCGCTGGGGACATCGACCCCTTCTTGCGCTTTTTTCTCCATGAACTGGCCGATCAAACGCGAAGCGCGCTGGGCGACTTCGGCGTAGGTCTTTGCCATTTCGGCCGGGTTGGGCAAATTGGCCCCGACTTCTTCGGTTTTTTGTGACATTTATTGACTCCTCTGTCAGTGGGTCGCGCCTGATGGATTCGGGCACGAATAGCGAATTATCCCGGCGGCGTCGGTGTGGCGCAATAAGCGTCCCCGTTGCGTCAGGTGGTTGAGATGGGCGATGGCTTCGCCCATGGCAAACATGGTCTGGTGGGTATCAAGCGTGCGCCCAAAGAGCGCATCGAGCAGATCTGCCGCCGGGAGCGGCGCACCAGCGCAGGCTTTTTCCAAGGCACACAGGCGTTCGGCGTGGTGCGCGACAAGCTCGGCGACCCGTGCATGCACGCCGGTGAACGGCCTGCCGTGGGAGGGCAGGACCAGGGTGTCCGCCGGCAGCTGTTCGGCCATTTCGGTGAGTGAAGCGAGATACCAGGCGAGCGCGTCAGCCTCCGGAGTGGCGGCAAAAACGCTGATATTGGTCGAAATGCGCGGCAAGAGCATGTCGCCGGAAATGAACAATTTTTGCCCCGGGCAATGCAAGGCGAGGTGCTCCGGGGCATGCCCGTAGCCGATCAGCACATCCCAGCGCTGGCCGTTGATCATTAGGCTGTCGCCCGCTTTCAGGCGTTGGTAATGCGTGGGCAAGCCAGGCACGGCTTTGCGGTAGCCCGAGCCGCGCTGGGCGAATTTATCGAGTTTGTCTTGCGCCAGACCGTGCTGACGAAACTGCTCCACCATGAAGCGCGCGCCATGCCCGCCGACCTCGTGCCAGACTGCGTGCGCGGTGAGAAATTCACCGCTGCTCATCCACAGCGATGCGCCGGTTTCAGCGAGCAGCCAGTCGGCCAGGCCGAGATGGTCGGGGTGAAAGTGCGTGACGACAAGGCGCGTGACCGGGCCATCGAGCTTACGCAAAATTTGCTGCCAGGTGGCACGAACGTCATCATCCGGAAACCCTGTGTCGACAATGCACCAACCCTCGCCGTCGCGCAAAAGCCATAAATTGACGTGGTCGAGCTGGAAAGGCAGCGGCATGCGCAGCCAGAAAACGTCTTTGGCAACGGCGAACAATTCGCCGGCAGCGGGGGTTTCGGAAAATGGATATTTTATCGACATAAAAACAAGAGGCCATTGCAGGCAAGGCAGCTGAACAAGTTACCATAGGCCTCGAAATTGAAGAATTTTTCTGTTGCGCCGGAATTTTACGCTTGCAATTCAGTAACAATGCGCAGCAAGCCCGCATCGTAATTTTGAGGAACCGCCATGCCCGCATCTCCTGCGTTGTGCACCATTTCTGACCTCGCGCGCGATTTTTCCATTACGCCGCGCACCATCCGTTTTTGGGAAGATCACGGCATTCTCGCGCCGCAGCGTGAAAGCGGCAAACGCGTGTTTTCTCGGCGCGACCGGGCACGTTTGAAAATGGCCTTGCGCGGCAAACGCCTCGGTTTGAGTCTGGCGGAAATCAAAGACCTGATCGGCATGTACAACTCCACCGAAGATGAAACACCGCAGCTCATCGAGTGTATGCGCATCATGGAAAAGCGCCGTTTGGCCTTGGTGCAGCAGCGCGAAGACATCGAAGCCATGCTCGCTGAAATCGCGCAGTTCGAAGCGCAGTGCCGGCAAGAAGTGCGGCGCCGGGAAGTGATCGCTGAGCGTGGGCAAAACTGAATGCATTTTTTTGCTTGCTGAGTTGACGTTAACGTCAACGTAACGTATTTTTCCACCTGACCAAGGAGTTTTCATGCCCACCCATACCCCTGATTTTGCCGCACGCGTACGCGCCAGTTTTGCCTTGCAGCACGCCATGGACCTCATTCATGCCAGCCTGCCCCTGGTCGAGCCCGGGCACACGGAAATTCATGTGCCGCACTGGGAAGGCATCGAGCAACAGCACGGTTTCGTGCACGGCGGCGTGGTGGGCATGATTGCGGACTCTGCCGCTGGCTATGCGGCGATGAGCGTCGTGCCGGAAGATGCTTCCGTGCTGACCGTGGAATACAAAATGAATCTGCTGGCCCCGGCAGATGGCGAAAAACTCATCGCGCGCGGCAAGGTCGTGCGCCCCGGGCGTACCCTGATCGTGACGCAGGCCGAAGTTTTTGCACTGAAAAATGGCCAGGAAAAACTCTGCGCCTTGATGCAGCAAACCATTATGGTCATGCACGGCAAGGCAGAAAAATAAGTTTTCAAACCGTAAGTCAAGATAACAACACTGGAGACAAACCGATGAACATCCCTAGCCTTAATTTCGCCCTTGGCGAAGATATCGATGCCTTGCGCGATGCCGTGCGAGCCTTTGCCAGCGCCGAAATCGCCCCGCGCGCGGCAGAAATCGACCGGGTCAACGAATTTCCCGCAGACCTATGGCGCAAATTCGGTGACATGGGCCTTTTGGGCATGACGGCCGGTGAGGAATACGGCGGCACGAACATGGGCTACCTCGCCCACATCATCGCCCTCGAAGAAATTTCGCGCGCCTCGGCCTCGGTCGGCCTGTCTTATGGGGCGCATTCCAATTTGTGTGTCAATCAGATTCGCCGCAACGGCAGCGCCGGGCAAAAGGAAAAATACCTGCCCAAGCTGATTTCCGGCGAACACGTCGGCGCGCTCGCCATGAGCGAACCCAATGCCGGTTCCGATGTGGTTTCGATGAAGCTGAAAGCCGAGAAAAAAGGCGACCGTTACGTTTTGAACGGCGCCAAAATGTGGATTACCAACGGCGGCGACGCCGATACCTTGGTGGTTTACGCCAAAACCGATGCTGCTGCCGGAGCGAAAGGCATGACGGCATTCATCGTTGAAAAAGGTTTCCCAGGCTTTAGCCACGGCAGCCACCTCGACAAGCTGGGCATGCGCGGCTCCAACACCTTTCCGCTGTATTTCGACGATTGCGAGGTCCCGGAAGAAAACGTGCTGGGCGGCGTCGGCAACGGCACCAAGGTGCTGATGTCCGGGCTGGACTACGAGCGTGCCGTGCTCTGCGGCGGGCCGCTCGGCATCATGGCCGCCTGCATGGACGTGGTCGTGCCTTATCTGCACGAGCGCAAGCAGTTCGGTCAGGCGATCGGTGAATTCCAGTTGATGCAAGGCAAGGTGGCCGATATGTACTCCACCTGGCAGGCGACACGCGCCTATGTTTACGCCGTGGGTCGCGCCTGCGATGCCGCTGACCACGCACGCACTCTGCGCAAGGATGCGGCCGGAGCGATTCTTTATTCGGCAGAAAAAGCCACCTGGATGGCCGGCGAGACGATCCAAACCCTGGGTGGGGTCGGCTACACCAACGAATACTCGGCTGGGCGGCTGTGGCGCGATGCCAAGTTGTACGAAATTGGGGCGGGCACCAGTGAAATTCGCCGCATGCTGATTGGTCGCGAACTCATGGCAGAAACGCGGTGAAGGGCAGCGCGGGAAGGCTGCGGGTAAAATGCCGCATTTGCGCAACCGCGCAGATGCAGATCCGCGCTGCCGGCCGCCAGGCACAGGCAGGGCAAACCGGAGTCTCCCGCGTATGAATTTCAAACTGCGCATTCTCGGTCCTGAGGACCAGGCAGCCCTCGAGCAGGTCCGCCAGTATTTCCGCAATTACGCCGCCTGGTTAGGCGTTGATTTGTCTTATCAGCATTTTGACGAAGACATGGCTTCTTTGCCTGCGCCCTACGACGGGGCGCAGGGACGCCTCTTTTTCGCTGAAATCAACGGCGAAGCCGCCGGTTGCGTAGGTATCCGCCCCGCCCCCGAAAGCGAAGGTGTATGCGAGATGAAGCGCCTTTATGTCACGCCGGAAAAGCGCGGCTGCGGCGTCGGCCGGCGTTTGGCCATGGCGGCGATCAAGGCGGCGAAGGAGTTGGGTTATCGCCGTTTGTTGGTCGACACCCTGCCCAATATGCGTTTGGCGGTGAAGCTGTATCGTGAATTGGGTTTCAACGAAGCGCCAAACTATTACCAAACCCCGGTGGAAGGGGCCATTTTCCTTGCGCTCGATCTCGATAACTGGTCGGAAGAAGAAATTCGCAACGAAAATCTTTGCCACCTCTTCGACTTTAACCGCGCCTGGGCACGCCAAATGCAGGAAGTCGATCCGGGTTACTTCAATCGCCTGGCCGATTTGCAGGCTCCGGAATTTCTTTGGATCGGCTGTTCCGATTCGCGCGTACCGGCCAACCAGATCGTCGGTCTTTTGCCGGGCGAAGTTTTCGTACACCGCAACGTCGCCAATCTGGTGGTGCACACCGATTTGAACTGTCTTTCCGTCATTCAGTACGCCATTGACGTGCTGAAAGTAAAGCACATCATGGTCGTGGGTCACTATGGTTGCGGCGGCGTTACTGCCGCATTGCAGAAAAAGCGTGTCGGCATTGCCGATTTTTGGCTGCACAACGTGCATCAGGTGATCAATCTGCATCAGGAGCTGGTGGATGGCACACCAGAACACGCGCGCATCGATCGTCTGTGCGAAGTGAATGTGCTCGAACAGGTGGTCAGCCTGTGTAATACACCCGTCGTACAGGACGCTTGGGCGCGGGCGCAAAACCTTACCGTACATGGCTGGATCTACGGTTTGAAAGACGGCTTGATGCATGATTTGGGCATTACCGTCGATCAGCCAGGCGATCTTGCGCCGCGTTACCAGGCGGCTTTACGCGCCCTGGAAGACAAAAACCTTTCCCTCAACCCACAATAAAATCGCAGGAGTTACACAGCATGAATGATCCTATCGTCATCGTTTCCGCCGCCCGCACCGCCATGGGCAGCTTTCAAGGGGGCTTTTCCGGCCTGACCGCCGCCAATCTGGGCGCGGAAGCGATTAAAGCCGCCATTGCCCGCGCCGGCATCGACGCCAATTTAATTGAAGAAGTGCTCATGGGCTGCGTGCTGCAAGCCGGCCAGGGCCAGGCCCCGGCGCGGCAAGCCGCCCTGCAGGCCGGCCTGCCGCTGTCTGCCGGTTGCGCCACCATCCACAAGGTCTGCGGCTCCGCCATGAAGGCCACCATGCTCGGCCACGACGGCATTCTCGCCGGCTCTTACGGCGCGGCCGTGGTCGGCGGCATGGAGTCGATGACCAATGCCCCCTACCTGCTGCCGAAAGCACGCGGCGGCTATCGTCTCGGCCACGGCCAGATGTTCGACCATATGTTCATGGACGGCCTGGAAGACGCCTACAGCAAGGAAACGCGCGGTCGCCTGATGGGCACCTTCGCCGAAGAATGCGCCGAAGCCTACGGTTTCACCCGCGAAGCGCAGGACGCCTACGCCGTGCAATCGACCCAGCGCGCCATTGCGGCAAGCAACGACGGCTCCTTCGATTGGGAAATCGCACCGGTCACGGTGACTGGCCGCAAGGGCGAAGTGACGATCGCCAAAGACGAAGGCCCCTTCTCCGTCAACATCGACAAAATCCCGACCCTGAAACCGGCTTTCAAGAAGGACGGCACGGTGACGCCGGCCAATTCCTCCTCGATTTCTGACGGCGCGGCGGCCCTCGTTCTGATGCGCGCTTCGCAAGCCGAGAAGTTCGGCCTCAACCCGCTCGCCCGTATCGTCGGCCACACCACGCACGCCGGGGTGCCGGCCAAATTCCCCTCGGCTCCGGTCGGCTCGATCGAAAAGCTCTTTGCCAAAACCGGCTGGACGGCAGATTCGGTGGATCTCTACGAAGTCAACGAAGCCTTCGCCGTAGTCGCCATGGCCGCTTTGCACGATCTGAAGCTCGATCCGGCCAAGGTCAACGTGCATGGCGGCGCTTGCGCCCTGGGCCACCCGATTGGTGCGTCCGGCGCACGCATTCTGGTGACCTTGCTCGGCGCGCTGCGTAAATACGGCAAAAAGCGCGGTGTCGCTTCCCTGTGCATCGGCGGCGGCGAAGCCACGGCGATGGCGGTGGAGCTTTTCTAAGTGCCGGTGGAATCCCGCTCCCTGACCTACCTGAAATTGCTGATTGCCATGGCAATGTGGGGCGGCACCTGGGTGGCTGGGCGAGTCATCGTCCAGGAACTGAGCGCGCCGCTCATCGTCAATGCCCTGCGTTTTCTGCTCGCCGGTGTGGTGATCGGCATCAGCATGCTGGCGGCCGGGCAGACGATTCCGCTGCCAAGCAGCCGCGAGGATTGGTTGCTGATCTGGGGGCTGGGATTCTTCGGTATTTTTCTTTACGGCATGTGTTTTTTCTTCGGCCTGCAGCACATCACTGCCGGCCGGGGAGCACTGGTGGTGGCGCTCAATCCGGTGGCGATCATTGTCGTCGCCTGGCTCAGCGGCAAGGAGAAAATGAGTGCACCGCGCGCCGCAGGTTGCCTGATCGCGTTTTTAGGCTGCCTGACCGTGATTGGCAATGGCGATCCCTGGGCGCTTATGCACGGCGCGGTAGGTCTGGGCGAGTATTTGATTCTCGGCTGCGTTGCCGCCTGGACCACTTACACCTTCATCGGCTGGCGCAGCACGCGACGTTTTTCGGCGCAAGCCACCACGCTTTACGCTTCGTTTACCGGTGCCGCCCTGCTGGGTCTGGTCGCACTCTGGCAGGGTGATGTTGCTGTCGGCGAGTGGTCTTGGCGCGTCTGGGCGGGCTTGTTGTTTCTGGCAATTTGCGGCACGGCCATTGCCTACACCTGGTTTACTGCCGCTGTGCAGCAGATCGGGGCCGGCAAAACCTCTGTCTTCATCAATCTGGTGCCGGTATTTGCCGTCTTGCAGGCCGCCTGGCTGCTCGATGAGCGTGTCAGCTGGGCAGTTTTGTTCGGCGGCGCGCTGGTCATTGCCGGCGTCTTGCTGAGCACCGTACAAAAAACTTTTTCTTTGGAGAAAACAGCATGATTCTGACATCCGAACAAGAAATGATCCGTGATTCCATGCGCGCCTTCGCGCAGGAGCGCCTCGCTCCCTTCGCCGCCGAATGGGACAAGACCCACGCCTTCCCCGCCGAAGCCCTGAAGGAGCTCGGCGAACTCGGAGCGATGGGCATGGTGGTGCCGGAAGAATGGGACGGCGCCGGCATGGATTACATGTCGCTCGTGCTCACCCTGGAAGAAATCGCCGCCGGCGACGGCGCGACGTCCACCATCGTCAGCGTGCAGAACTCGCTGGCCTGCGGCATCACGCAAAAATACGGCAGCGATGCGCAAAAGGAAGAATGGCTGAAGCCCTTGGCGCGTGGCGAAAAACTCGGCTGCTTCTGCCTCACCGAACCGCACACCGGCTCGGACGCCGCCGCCATCACCACCCGCGCCGACCGCGATGGTGACTATTTCGTCCTGAACGGCGTCAAGCAGTTCATCACCACCGGCAAGCACGCCCATATGGCGATTGTTTTTGCTGTCACCGACAAGGCCGCCGGCAAGAAGGGCATTTCCTGCTTCCTGATCCCGACCGCCACGCCTGGCTTCATCGTGGGCCGCACTGAGGACAAGATGGGCCAGCACGCCTCCGATACCGTGCAGATCATTCTCGAAAACTGCCGCGTGCCGGCTTCCGCCCTGCTCGGCAAAGAAGGCGAAGGCTACAAGATCGCCCTGTCCAATCTGGAAGCCGGCCGCATCGGCATCGCCGCCCAGAGCATCGGCATGGCCCGCGCCGCCTTTGAAGCCGCCGTGCGCTACGCCAAGGAGCGCGTCACTTTCGGCGTGCCGATCATCGAGCATCAGGCGGTCAACTTCAAACTCGCCGACATGAACACCCTGCTCGATGCCGCCCGCCTCATGGTCTGGCGCGCCGCCCAGCTGAAGGACGCCGGCAAGCCCTGCCTCAAGGAAGCCTCGATGGCCAAGATGTTCGCCTCCGAAGCCGCCGAGAAAATCGCCTCGGACGCCATCCAGATCCACGGCGGCGTCGGCTACACCAGCGATTTTCCGGTCGAGCGCATCTACCGCGACGTGCGCATTTCGCAGATCTACGAAGGCGCAAACGACATCCAGCGCCTCGTCATCGGGCGCAGCATTGCCGCCGAATAAAGTCGTGTCACGGTCGGCGGGCAAAGCCACGGTAACAACGCCCGTCGACCGTAACGAGGAGAAAAGCAGCATGAAGGCGCAGATGCCCATCGATTTCTGGTTCGATTTCTCCAGCCCCTACGGCTACCTGATGAGCGAGAAAATCGACGCCCTCGCCGCCCGGTATGGCCGTGCGGTGCGCTGGCATCCGATCCTGCTCGGCGTCATCTTCCAGGCGACCGGCGCGCGTCCGCCGGTCGATGGCGCGAGCAGCCGTGCGTCTTACATGCACAACGATTTCCACCGTTCGGCGCGACACATGGGCATCCCGTACAAGCCGCCGAGCCGCTTCCCGCTGCCGACGCAGCACGCCGCCCGCGCCTTCTACTGGCTGCAAGAGCAAGATGCAGTGCTGGCCCGGCAATTCGCCCACGCCGTCTATCGTGCCTTCTTCGTGGACGACCGCGACATCTCGTCGCCCGACACGGTGCTCGACATCGCCGCCCGCCTCGGCATCGACCGCGCCGCGCTGGCCGCTGCGCTACAGGACGCGGCGCTCAAGGCCCGGCTCAAGGACGCCTGCGATCAGGCGCTGGCCCTCGGCGTCTTCGGCTCGCCGCACGTCATCATCGACGGCGAACCCTTCTTCGGCGCCGACCGCCTGCCGCAGATCGAGCGTTGGCTGGAAAGCGGCGGATTCTGAACATGCGGGCGAAAACGCAGGCGCGCCTCGTCGTTTACGGACTGCTGCTGGCGCTGGCATTCTGGAGCATCGCCATCGAGCCGGGTTGGGTGCAGCAGCGCGACCTGACGCTGGCTGCTGATATGCCGGAGCGGGCGCTTACCATCGCTGTTGCCAGCGACCTGCACGTCGGTGCGCCGCACGTCGGGCGTGAAGCCTTGCGCCGTCTGGTCGACCGGGTCAATGCCGCGCAGCCCGACCTGATCCTGCTCCCCGGCGATTTCATCATCCGTGGTGTGATCGGCGGAGAAACCGTGCTGCCGGAAGCCATCGCCGCCGATCTGGCCACCTTGCGCGCCCCGCTCGGTGTCTATGCCACGCTCGGCAATCACGACTGGGGATTCGACGGCCCGCGCGTGCGCAGTGCCCTGGAAAGCGCCGGCATCCGCGTGCTCGAAAACGAAGCCGTGGCGCTGTCCGGCACTGCGCTCTGGCTGGTCGGTATCGGCGATGACATGACCGATCATGCCCAGGTGCAAACCGCTTTTGCCGGCGTGCCGGCCGGTACGAAAACCATCGCCATGCTGCACGACCCGGCCAACGCGCCCGAACTGCCACCCTCGGCATTGGTCGCCTTCGCCGGCCATACGCATGGCGGTCAGGTTCGTTTGCCCTTCATCGGCGCCCTGATCGTTCCCGGACGCGCGCCGCGGGCGCATGCCTACGGCTGGATTCCTGACGTGCCGGTGCCGACCTGGGTCAGTTCCGGTATCGGCACCAGCATTCTTCCCATTCGCTCCAACTGTCCGCCGGAATTCGTCGTGCTGCGTCTTGGCGGTAAGGAGATTTCATGAAAAGCCTGTGCGTCTTTTGCGGCTCGAACGCCGGACACAATCCACTTTACCGCGCCGAAGCCGAAAAATTGGGTGCTTTGCTCGCCGCACGCGGCATCCAGCTCGTTTATGGCGGCGGTAACGTCGGCCTGATGGGGGTGGTGGCCGATGCCTGTCTGGCGGCGGGTGGCACGGTTATCGGCGTCATCCCGCAGGCGCTGATGGGCAAGGAGGTGGCCGGGCGACCCGTCGATCACCGGGCGTTGACGCGGCTGGAAGTGGTCGATTCGATGCACACCCGCAAGGCGCGCATGGCCGAACTGGCCGACGGTTTCATCGCCCTGCCGGGCGGTTTCGGCACTTTCGAGGAATTCTGCGAGATTTTGACCTGGGGGCAGTTGGGGTTTCATGCAAAACCGATGGGATTGCTCAACGTCGATGGTTTTTACGATCCGCTGCTGGCGATGTTCGAGCGCGCGGTGCAGGACGGTTTCTTGCGCGAACCGAATCGCGCCATGGCCTTGCATGCCGATGCTATTGAGGATTTGCTCGCCCGGATGGCGGCCTACCGCGCCGAACCGGTCAGCAAGTGGCTGAAAGAGGAGCGGCAGTTATGAAGGTGTTTTAGACGAAGATAAGCGCAGATGGGTGCTGATTCCTGTTGTTTATCAACACACACCGGCGTAATCCCTGTCGAAAATTGGTTTTAAGGCATTCAAAAAAACAAGCGAGGAGACATGAGTACATTAAAAAGCCAGTTGAATCCGCGGAGCGCGGATTTTCAAGCCAACGCCAGCGCCATGCGGGCTGTGGTCGAGGATTTGCAGACCAAGGTCGAGAAAATCGCCCTCGGCGGCCCGGAAAGTGCGCGGCAGAAGCACTTGGCGCGCGGCAAATTGCTGCCGCGCGAGCGGGTCGGCGGCCTGCTCGATCCGGGTACGCCGTTTCTCGAAATCGGGCAGTTCGCTGCCTACGACATGTATGGCGGCGATGTGCCGGCGGCCTCGGTGATCGCCGGCATCGGCCGGGTGCAGGGCGCCGAGTGCATGATCGTGGCCAATGATGCGACGGTGAAAGGCGGCACCTACTACCCGCTGACCGTAAAAAAACACCTGCGGGCGCAGGAAATCGCGCTCGAAAACCGTCTGCCCTGTATCTATCTGGTCGATTCCGGCGGCGCTTTCCTGCCTTTGCAGGATGAGGTTTTTCCGGACAAGGAGCACTTCGGGCGCATCTTCTTCAACCAGGCCAACCTGTCGGCACAGGGCATTCCGCAAATCGCCGCCGTCATGGGTTCGTGCACGGCGGGCGGCGCGTACGTGCCGGCCATGTGCGATGAATCCATCATCGTCAAGAACCAGGGCACCATTTTCCTCGGCGGCCCGCCGCTGGTGAAGGCCGCGACCGGCGAAGTGGTGACGGCGGAAGACCTGGGCGGGGCCGACGTGCACACGCGCATTTCCGGCGTGGCGGATCATCTGGCAGAAAACGACGCACACGCGCTGGCGATTGCCCGGCGCATCGTCAAGAACCTCAACTGGCAGAAACAACCGCCGGTTTCGCTGACGCCGCCGGCAGAACCGCTGTACGCCGCCGAAGAACTGTACGGTGTGATTCCCGCCGATGCGAAAAAACCGTTCGACGTGCGCGAAATCATCGCCCGCCTGGTCGATGGCTCGGATTTCGACGAATTCAAAGCCCGTTACGGCAACACGCTGGTGTGCGGTTTTGCCCGCATCTGGGGCTATCCGGTCGGCATTGTCGCCAATAACGGCATTCTTTTCTCCGAATCGGCACAAAAAGGCGCGCACTTCATCGAACTGTGCGCCCAGCGCGGCATTCCGCTCGTCTTTTTGCAGAACATCACCGGCTTCATGGTCGGGCGCAAGTACGAAAACGGCGGCATCGCCCGCGACGGCGCGAAGATGGTGACGGCAGTGGCGACGGCCAAAGTGCCGAAATTCACCGTCGTCATCGGCGGCAGTTTTGGTGCCGGCAACTACGGCATGTGCGGCCGCGCCTACAGCCCGCGCTTTCTGTGGATGTGGCCGAACGCCCGCATTTCGGTGATGGGCGGCGAGCAGGCTGCCGGCGTGCTGGCCACCGTCAAACGCGACGGCATCGAAGCCAAGGGCGACACGTGGTCAGCAGAGGAAGAAGCCGCCTTCAAAGCGCCCATCCGCGAACAATACGAAACCCAGGGCCACCCCTACTACGCCTCGGCGCGGCTGTGGGATGACGGCATCATCGACCCGGCCGACACGCGCCGCGTGCTCGGGCTGGGGCTGTCGGCGGCGATGAATGCGCCGGCGCAGGAGACGAAATTTGGGGTGTTTCGGATGTGAGGGCGGGACGGTGTCTTGCTTAGCTAGCACTGGGTTCCGCGCTGCGGCGCGGGCGTACTTTCTTTTGCTTCGCCAAAAGAAAGTAGCCAAAGAAAAGGCGACCCCGGTTCGGTGGCCCCTGCGGGGCTTCCCTGCGCTACTCGGTCTTGGCGGGGGCGGCGCAAACTCGGGGCTGCGCCCCTCAAACATGCTTGCCCTTTATCCGCCAAGCCCTGCGTTGCTCGGCACCTCTCAAGGGGGAAGGGAAAACCTGCCGGGTTTGGGCGGCAGCCGGGAATTCCGGCTCTTTTCCGGCATGGCAAAGCCACTTTTTCTTTCCAGTTCGTCGTCGTGCCTGATCTTAGGGCTGGCGCTCGATTCCGGGATGGTTTTCCACCCCCCATGCGCCGCGCCGAGCAACGCAGCGGGGCCGGGGGCAGTCGGCTGGCTATGTTTGAGCCGCATAGCGGCGAGTTTAGCCAGCCGCCCGGCCTCGCGAGTAGCGCAGGGAAGTCGGCGCAGCCGACCGCAAAGCCTGGGGTGCCCTTTTCTTTGGCTACTTTCTTTTGGGCAAGCAAAAGAAAGTATGCCCGCGCCGCAGCGCGGAAAACAGCGGCAACATAAGCAATAACGCCCGAAAAGCAGCCCTTCGCAGCCCCTTCACCACTAACAGATAACACACAAAACACAGGAGACAAAAACATGCATTACCAAACCATAGAAATCGAGCGAACCGGTCCGCTCGCCACGCTCTGGATGAACCGTCCCGAGCGCCACAATGCCTTCGACGAAACCCTGATCGCCGAACTCACCGCCGCCTGCGCTGCGCTCGATGCCGATCAGGCAATCCGTGTCGTCATCCTCGCCGGTCGCGGCAAGAGTTTTTCCGCTGGGGCCGATCTGAACTGGATGCAACGTGCCGCTGGCAACAGCATCGACGAAAACCAGAACGATGCCCGCGCCCTTGCCCGCATGCTGCGCACTTTGGCCGAAATGAAGAAACCGACCATCGCCCGCGTTCACGGCGCGGCGCTGGGCGGCGGCATGGGGCTGGCGGCGGCCTGCGACATTGCCGTCGCTTCGTCCCAGGCGGTGTTCGCCACTTCCGAGGTCAGGTTCGGCATCATTCCCTCGGCCATTTCCCCCTACCTGCTGCGCGCCATCGGGGCACGACAGGCGGCGCGTTACTTTCAGTCCGCTGAACGCATCGACGCGGCCCGCGCCTATGAAATCGGCCTTGTCCATGAGGCGGTCGCGCCGGAAATGCTCGATGTCAAGGTGCAGGAAATCGCCGCCAGCCTGCTGCAAGGCGGCCCGCTCGCCCAGGCGGCGGCCAAAGACCTGATCCGCGCTGTCGACCACCAGCCGCTCAACGACACCCTGGTCGAGGAAACCGCCCACCGCATCGCCCACCTGCGAGCCACGTCAGAAGCCCGCGAAGGCATCACCGCCTTCCTCGAAAAACGTTCGCCCGCCTGGGCGACATCTTGAATTGAACGCGGATTTTTCGGATTGCACAGATGAACGCGGATAGAAAGCTTCCTGAAGGCGAATTGACCGAACGCATCATCGGCGTGTTCTTTGCCGTGTACAACGAACTGGGTTATGGCTTCCTCGAAACCGTTTACGAAAACGCCATGTGCCATGCCTTGCGTGAAAGCGGGATCGAAGTCAGTCGCCAAGTGCCTTTCGCCGTTGAATTTCATGGACATATCGTGGGTGACTACCGCGCTGACCTGATCGCCGATCAGCGCGTCATTCTCGAAATCAAGGCCATTCCGGCTCTGGGTCAGGCGCAGGAAGCACAGCTTCTGAATTATCTGAAAGTCTCGCAAATCGAAGTTGGTTTGCTGCTCAATTTTGGCCCAAAAGCTGAATTCAAACGCAAGGTGCTCTCCGCAAAAAATCCGCGTTCATCCGCGATATCCGCTTAATCTGCGTTAAAGGACTTGACCATGTTTACCAAAATCCTCATTGCCAACCGTGGCGAAATTGCTTGCCGCGTTATCAAGACCGCCCGTCGCATGGGCATCCGCACGGTTGCCGTGTATTCCGAAGCTGACGCCAATGCGCGCCATGTGCGGCTGGCCGACGAGGCCGTTTTGCTTGGCCCAGCGGCGGCGCGGGAATCTTATCTGGTGGCTGAAAAAATCATCGATGCCTGCCAGCGCACCGGGGCGCAGGCGGTGCATCCGGGTTACGGTTTTCTCTCCGAAAATGCCGATTTCGCCGATGCCTTGCACGCTGCCGGGCTGGTTTTCATCGGCCCGCCGGCCTCGGCGATTCGTGCCATGGGTTCCAAATCAGAAGCCAAAAAACTGATGGGTGCGGCGCAGGTGCCGCTGACGCCGGGCTATCACGGCGATGACCAGTCGCCCGCTTTGCTCCACCAGGAAGCCGAAAAAATCGGCTATCCGGTGCTGATCAAGGCCGCGGCGGGCGGCGGCGGCAAGGGCATGCGACTGGTTGAACAAACGGGCGATTTTCTCGAAGCGCTCGCTTCCTGCCAGCGTGAGGCGCGTTCCAGTTTCGGCGACGATCATGTGCTGATCGAAAAATACATCACCAAGCCGCGCCACATCGAAATTCAGGTATTTGCCGATACGCAGGGCCATTGCGTCTACCTGTTCGAGCGCGATTGCTCGGTGCAGCGCCGCCACCAGAAAGTGCTGGAAGAAGCGCCCGCGCCCGGCATGAGCGAAGCGCGCCGGCGTGAAATGGGCGAAGCGGCCGTGGCGGCGGCCAAGGCCGTGGGCTATGTCGGCGCCGGCACGGTGGAATTCATCGCCAATCAGGACGGCAGCTTCTACTTCATGGAGATGAACACCCGCTTGCAGGTCGAGCACCCTGTCACCGAGATGATTACCGGTCAGGATCTGGTGGAATGGCAATTACGCGTCGCCGCCGGCCAGCCGCTGCCGCTGCGTCAGGAACAACTCGAATTGCGCGGCCATGCCCTCGAAGCCCGCATTTATGCCGAGGACGCCAACAAAGGCTTCCTGCCCGCCACCGGCCGCTTGATCCGCTTGCAGCCGCCCAGCGAATCGATCCATGTGCGGGTCGACACCGGGGTGGAAGAGGGCGATGACATCACGCCTTTTTACGATCCGATGATCGCCAAGCTGATCGTCTGGGATGAAAACCGCGACAGCGCCCTGGCCCGTATGCGGCAGGCGTTGGCCGATTACCGGGTGGCCGGGCTGACCACCAATATCGATTTTCTCTCCCGCCTGGTCGCCTGCCCGGCCTTTAGCCGCGCCGATCTCGATACGGGTTTGATCGAACGCCAGCAGGATTTTCTCTTTCCGGCAGCCAGCAGCGTGCCGCGCGATGTGCTGCTCGTGGCGTGCGTCGGGGAGCTATTGTGGGAACAGCACGCCGCCCGCCAGGCCGCGCAACATAGCGGCGACCCGCATTCGCCCTGGCATGCCCGCGATGGCTGGCGGATGAATCTGTGGGGCGCGCGCACCTTGAGTTTCAAGGAAGGCGAGTTGCTGCATGAAGTACGCGTGCGCTATGTGCAGGAGCGCTGGGAAATCACCCTGGCCGGTGAAACCACGCTGGCCAGCGGGCGTAAGCTCGACGGCGATCGTTTTGCCGTGGAACTCGATGATCGCCGCCTGGTGGCATCCGTGGTCGCCGTCGATACGAAACGCACCATTTTCCTTTACGGCAGCACCTATACGCTGCTGCGCGACGACCCGCTGCACCGCGTCGATGCCGGCGACAGCGCCGGCGGCGGCCTGACCGCGCCGATGCCCGGCAAGGTCGTCAGCCTGCTCGCCCAACCCGGCCAGAAGGTTGAGAAAGGCACGCCGCTCTTGATTCTCGAAGCGATGAAAATGGAACACACCATCACCGCCCCCGCCGCCGGCATCCTCAAAGCCTTCTGCTACGCCGCCGGCGAACAGGTGGCCGACGGCGCGGCGCTGGTGGAATTTGAGCAATCTTGACAACTTGACAAGATGCCAATGCTTGCCGAGAATGGCTCTATCAACATCGCGGAGAAACATCGCATGCACACCATACAAGTCGGTGAATTCAAAGCGCGCTTTTCCGAAATGATCGACTCGGTGCGCGCCGGGGAAACCATCGTCGTGGCTTACGGGCGCAATCAAGAGAAGGTCGCGGCGCTGATTCCTTACGACCAGCTCCCGGCGCGTCAGCCCCGTCGGCTTGGCCTCTTTGCTGGCCGGGCCGGCGTCAGTTTTGCCGATGATTTTGCCATCACCGACGACGAACTGCTCGGCGCATGAAACTGCTTCTCGACACCCATGCGCTGCTCTGGGCCATCATCGACCCCGATAAACTCTCGCCGAGCGCCCGTGCCGCCATCACTGATCCGGCAGCGCAAGTGGCGGCAAGCGCCGTTTCCTTCTGGGAGATTTCAATCAAGACCACTCTGGGAAAATTGCAGTTGACGGGCGTATCGCCCGAAGAACTGGTCGATGCCGCCCAGCAACAAGGTTTCGATCTCTTGCCGCTTGATGCCCGCCTGGCCGCCAGTTTCTCGCGTTTGCCCGCCGATCCCCGGCACCGTGATCCCTTCGACCGCCTGCTGACCTGGCAGGCGATTTCGCTGGGCTATACGCTGGTCAGTCGGGATCGAAAAATCTCCGAGAGTCAGGCGGCGGGTTTGCGTACCCTTTGGTAAATCCGAAAAATTACAGGATGTTTCAATGGCGCTTTCACAAATGCAGCTCATACAGTCACTTGGCGAGGCCATGTCCTGGTTTGAAAGAGAGCTTGGCTGGGGTGTAAAGCCGACGGAAATGCCCCATCTATGCGGTCGCATCGGAGAACTCTATGTGGCCTTGATCACCAATGGCCAAATGGCACCGGAGGTTAACCAACGCGGTTACGACGTGGTCAGTGCCCAGGGGGAACGAATTTCCGTGAAAACCACAGCAAGAAGCGGTTTCAGTAATTTCCAAGTTTTTTTCACTGGCAGTTCTCTCGAATTCGTTGATCGTGTCATCGTGCTCTGGATGAATACCGAAGAAATGCAAATCGAAATATTGCTTGATGCCCAAAAAACTGACGTACTCCCTCTGCTTTCTCCGGTTGGCAAGGGTAAACTTCGGCTGGGTTTGAGCAAAAACCGCAACAAGTCCGCTGCTTTGAGGCAAGCGGATATTCCCTCAGTGAACGAAGTACGGTTTAAGGGCTACACCGTCCGTGAATTGGAAAGTGGAACCATTGAGGTTGAACACAACGGAAACCCGGTGCAGCCTGTCAAACCCTGCTTGCGCGATATTGCCGGGCTTCTGAATGTCGGTTTGCTCAACAGCAAGGGCAATGCTTTCAATACCCGGCAACTTGGCACGCAAATCATTCAATCGATCCTTCAACTGAACGCCAGTCAGATACTGGAAAATAGAAAGTAGAAAGCGACTGCCATGGACTTTCCCGCCCACGTCAAAATCGTCGAAGTCGGCCCGCGCGACGGTTTACAGAATGAAAAGCAGCCCGTGCCCACCGCAATCAAGATCGCGTTGATCGAGAAACTGGCGGCGGCGGGGCTGGGGATCATCGAATCGACCTCCTTCGTCTCCCCCAAATGGGTGCCGCAGATGGGTGATAACGCGGCGGTTCTGGCCGGTATCCAGCGCCGGCCGGGCGTGACTTACGCGGCGCTGACGCCGAATCTGCAAGGGCTGGAAGCCGCGCTTGCCGCACAGGCCGATGAAGTGGCGATTTTCGGGGCAGCATCCGAAGCGTTTTCGCAGAAAAACATCAACTGCTCGATCGCCGAGAGCCTCAAGCGTTTCGAGCCGGTAATGGCGAAAGCAGCCGAGGCGGGTATCCGCGTGCGGGGCTATGTCTCCTGCGTGGTGGCCTGCCCCTACGCCGGGCCGATCGCGCCGCAACAGGTGGCAGCGGTGGCCAAGGCGCTGTCCGATATGGGTTGCTATGAAATTTCGCTCGGCGACACCATCGGCACCGGCACACCGGCCAGCGTCAGGCGCATGCTCGACGCCTGCGCCCGGGCGCTGCCGCTGGCAAAGCTGGCCGGACATTATCACGACACCTACGGCATGGCGATTGCCAACATCTACGCTTCCCTGCAGATGGGCCTGGCAACGTTCGATGCCTCGGTGGCCGGCCTGGGCGGCTGCCCATATGCCAAGGGGGCCTCTGGCAATGTGGCGACGGAAGATGTGGTTTATCTGCTGGATGGCTTGGGCATTGAAACCGGGATCGATCTGCAAAAACTGGCGGCCACCGGGGCATGGATTTCCCAGGCGATTCAGCGCCCCAACGGCGCCAAGGCGGGGCAGGCCTGTTGTGCGAGTGTCTGCGTGTGAGTTTTTTTGCGCAGCTTGCCGAGTTGTTCAAATCGCCTGCACCGCCGGACCCGGCGGTGCAGGCAGCATTCGCACAGGTGGTGCAGTGGGTGGATCCGCTGGTGCGCGCCGCCCCGCACTTGGAAAAACATTTGTTCGATGCCGTCGAGCACGCCTTGGGCTATTGCCAGGATATCGTCAGCGCCTTACCCGGGCCGCTCGCGGTCAATCGCCAGAGTTTCAGCCAGGACCCGTTGATTCATGCCCTCTTTGCTACGCCGAGCGATATCCAAGAGATGCTCGGGCGCAGTGAAGCCGTGCGGGATTTTCTTGAGCGGGTAGACAGTTGGCAGGAACCCGAGTTTTATGCGCTTTTGGCTGCCCGCCGACAGCAGAAAAAACAATTCGGCATGGCGCAGCAAGGCGACATCATCCGTAACGACGTGCCGCAAAACGTCTTGTATTTTTCCGATCAAACCTTGGTCGAGCCTCATTGTGACCTGGTGCAAACGCGCGAACGTCTGCGCTGCCGGGCCTTGGAAAGTTTGCTGCGAACTTTCAATGAGCATATCGAGCAGCTGCGCCAGGACCGCGAAAGTCTGCGCACCGATATTTCCGTAGAAAATGCCCTGCTCCAGATGCAAAAATCGCGCGCCCATTTTTCGCCGGAGGACGGTTATGCCCGCCACCTCGACGAACTGACGCAGCGCTTGCGCGAAAACGGCGCTTTGCTGGCCCCGGAAAATCTGGTCGAACAGCTGGCCGATTTTTTGCGCCGGCCAGAAAGCGCCTTGCACCTGACGCCGGTGAGCTATTGCATTAACCGCCTGGGTATCATCCAAACCCCGGAGAGCGCCGAGTTGGACGCGCAGCAGATCCATTTTTCTGAATTTTCCACCCGCGACCGCCGCCAGCATCTCGCCGCCCTGGTACGCATTTCCCGCGCCGAAGCACAACAGGCGGTGGATGCTGCACGACAGCACAACATTCGGCGGATATTGATCTGATGAACGAGCCCGCCTCCCCCTGCCGTAACCGCTGCCAAATGGATGCGGCAAGCGGCCTATGCACGGGCTGCGCGCGCAGCCTGGATGAAATCGCCAACTGGAGCCGGCTCGATGCGCCAGCCAAACGCGCGGTGCTCGCCCAGTTGCCACAGCGCCAGCAAAAACCACCCCCCAAACAGGAAAACATAAAAATGAATACAACGACAACGCCCCCCGCCACGCCCGTTTATGTTTGCATCGGCATTTGCACGACGGACCCGGAAAGCGGTTACTGCATAGGTTGCGGCCGTCCGCCAGAAACCAGTCCGCCGCTTGAAGCCGTCACGCAAAACCAGCCTTCAAATGCGGGTGAGGCATGAGTTTTCGCCTTCCTTCCAGCATGCAGGTGCTGGAGCGCGGCTGGTTGTCCGCCAATAACATCCTGTTTTTTGAAGGGGAGCGCGCCAGCCTGATCGATAGCGGCTACCACAGCCATGTCGGGCAAACCTTGGCCTTATTGCACCACGCGCTTGCGGGACGCCGTCTCGAACGGCTCTACATCACGCACGCCCACTCCGATCACATGGGGGGCAACCCCGCCGTGCAGGCGGCCTATGGCTGTCAGATCCACATTCCCGCCGGTTCCGCTGAGGCCGTGGCGCGCTGGGATGAAGACGCGCTTTTGCTCGCCCCTCTCGGACAAAGTGCGCCGCGTTACCAATACGACCATCTGATTCAGGCCGGCGAGGCCTTCGAACTGGGCGGTCTCTGCTGGCAAGCACAGGCTGCGCCCGGCCACGACATGCATGCCCTGGTCTATTACAACCCGGAAAAACGCCTGCTCATTTCTGGCGATGCCTTGTGGGAGAACGGTTTCGGTCTGGTTTTTCCCGATTTACTGGGACAACCGGGCGGATTGGATGCGGCGCGGCAAACCCTGGAACATCTGGGCCGTTTGGCGATCGATTGTGTGATTCCCGGGCACGGCGTGCCATTCGTTGCGGTTGATGAGGCTTTGGCGCGGGCGCATCAACGTCTCGCGGGTTTCATCGACAACAGCGAAAAATTCGCCTGGAACGCGACCAAGGTGCTGGTGGCTTTTGTTTTGCAGGATAAACAGCGCCTGCCCAGCGCAGATTTCCCGGCTTTCGTGCATGCCATTCCGCTCATTTGGTCAATGAATGAACGTTTCCTCGGCCTGGAAGAAAATCAGCTGATCCGCCGCGTGTACGAAGACCTTGAACGCAGCGGGGCGCTCTACCGGGACGGGGATTTTATCTACAGTCAGTGAGCCAGAAAACGGCGCACCAAGGCGCTCCAGTAGCGGATACCCAGAGGAAGCAGGGCATCGTTGAAATCGTAGTGCGGATTGTGCAAGGTGCAACCGCCGCTGCCCGGGCCGTTACCCAGCCAGACGTAGCAGCCGGGTTTTTCGCGCAGCATATAGGCAAAATCCTCCGCCCCCATGGAGGGCAATTCGTCTGACAACAGGTGTGCGGCACCGAAAACCTCGGCGGCGACTTCCTGACACAGACGCGCCTCGGCACTGCTGTTGACGGTGGGCGGGTAGCGATGATCAAAGCGCACGCTGATCTGCGCGCCATGGGCGGCGGCAATGCCCTGGCACAGTGTTTCAATGGCAGCTTCGACGCTGGCTTGCACCTCGGCTTTGAAGCTACGCAGGGTGCCGCGTAATACCACGCTTTCGGGGATGATGTTCCAGGCTTCGCCGGCGTGAATCTGCGTCACGCTGACGACGGCCGCCTCGCACGGATGCAGCTTGCGGCTGACGACAGTTTGCAGGGCTTGCACCAGTTGCGCTGCCGTAACAATGGCATCCACGCCTTGATGCGGCATGGCGGCATGGCAACCGTGGCCGCGCACTTCGATTTCAAAGGCACAGGTGCCAGCCATCACCGGCCCTGGCATCACGACCATTTGACCCACCGGAATACCCGGCCAGTTATGCAGGCCAAACACGGCCTCTACCGGGAATTGCTCGAACAAACCTTCTTCTATCATCACCGCCGCCCCGCCCTCGCCTTCTTCGGCAGGCTGGAAGATGAAAACCACTGTGCCGTCGAAATCGGGCTGTTCTGCAAGGTGGCGGGCGGCACCCAAGAGAATCGCCGTATGCCCGTCATGGCCGCAGGCATGCATTTTGCCCGGGTATTTGGAGCGATGCGGGAAGCTGTTGTTTTCCACCAGCGGCAACGCGTCCATATCGGCGCGCAGACCAATCATGCGCGGCGAATTCCCGGCTTTGAGCACGCCTACCACGCCAGTTTTCGCCAGGCCGCGATGCACTTCCAGGCCGTAGCGTTCCAGTTCGCGCGCCACGATGTCGGCGGTGCGCGTCTCCGCAAACGCCAGCTCCGGATGCGCGTGCAAATCCTGGCGCAGCGCTGTCAGTTCGGCGATGAATGGATAATTTTTATCGGACATGGCAATCTCCTGAGGGCTTACATCAGCACGATGTCGTACTGTTCCGGGGCGTAGCTGGTTTCGGCTTGCAGCGATACGGTTTTGCCGATGAAATCGCAGAGCATGGCCAGCGATTGGGATTCTTCGTCGAGAAAGAGATCGATCACGGCGGGGCCGGCCAGCACGCGGTATTCGCGGGCGTTGAATTGGCGGGCTTCGCGCAAAAGCTCGCGCAAGATGTCGTAGGCCACGGTGCGCGCAGTTTTCACTTCGCCGCGCCCTTCGCAGGTCGGGCAAGGCTCACAGAGCACATGGGCGAGCGATTCACGGGTGCGTTTGCGCGTCATTTCGACCAGGCCGAGATGGGTGAAACCATTGACCGAAAGGCGGGTGTGGTCACTCGCCAGAGCCTTGTTGAATTCTTCCAGCACGGCGGCCTTGTGGTCTTCATTTTCCATGTCGATGAAATCGACGATGATGATGCCGCCCAGGTTGCGCAAGCGCAGCTGGCGGGCAATGGTGAGGGCGGCTTCGAGATTGGTCTTGAAAATGGTGTCGTCAAAATTGCGCACGCCGACGAAACCGCCGGTGTTGACGTCTACCGTGGTCATTGCCTCGGTCTGGTCAAAAATCAGATAGCCGCCCGATTTCAGATCGACACGCCGCGCCAGCGCCTTCTGAATTTCATCTTCCACCCCGTGCAAATCAAAAAGCGTGCGCTGGCCGGTGTAGTGTTCGAGCAGGGGCTGCACGGCGGGCGTGTATTGCTGCGCAAAAACAGCCAGTTTCTGGAAGTTTTCCCGTGAATCGATGCTGATCCGCGCCGTTTCTGGATTGACGAAATCGCGCAGGACGCGCTGACCCAGCGAAAGCTCCTGGTACAGCAGATGGGGCGGCGCGCTGATGCGGGCTTTTTCGCGAATGTCGGCGCAAGTTTTGCGCAGGTAAGCGATATCGGTGGAAAACTCCGCGTCATTGGCGTTTTCGGCGCTGGTGCGCACGATATAGCCGCCCTGTTCGTCTTCCGGCATGAGCCGGTTGATCCGCTCACGCAGGAGTTCGCGCTCACTTTCTGACTCGATCCGCTGCGAAATGCCGATGTGTTTTTCTTGCGGCAGATAGACGAGCATGCGTCCAGCAATGGAAATCTGCGTCGACAGGCGCGCGCCCTTGCTGCCCATGGGATCTTTGATGACTTGCACGACCAGACTTTGACCTTCGTGCAGAATTTTTTCGATCTGCCGTTCAATCGTCCCGTCGCGCGCCTGCCAGATGTCGGCCACATGCAAAAAAGCGGTGCGCTCCAGACCGACGTCGATAAAAGCCGACTGCATACCCGGCAAAATACGCACGATGCGCCCGAGATAGACGTTGCCCACCAGACCACGGCTGGCGGTGCGTTCGATGTGCAACTCCTGCACCACGCCTTGTTGCAGCACGGCGACGCGGGTTTCCTGGGGGGTGAAATTGATGAGGATTTCTTCGCTCATGGGGCTCGTGACGATAAAATTCGTGATTTTTCAGGATTTTACTATGTCCAAGGCACCGGAACTCCTCGCCCCCGCAGGTTCGCTCGCCATGATGCGCACGGCCTTTGCCTTCGGTGCTGATGCCATTTACGCCGGCCAACCGCGTTACAGTCTGCGCGTACGCAATAACGAATTCGGCGATTTGGCCACTCTGGGCGGCGCGATTGCCGAAGCGCAAGGGCTGGGCAAGCAGTTTTTCGTGGTCAGCAACATTTTTCCGCATAACGCCAAGCTGAAAACCTATCTCGACGATATGGCACCGGTGGTGGCCTTGCGCCCGAATGCACTCATCATGTCCGACCCCGGTCTGATCGATCTGGTGCGCAATCGCTGGCCGGAGCAGACCATTCATTTATCGGTGCAGGCCAATACGGTGAATTGGGCGGCGGTGTGCTTTTGGCAGAAAATGGGCGTGGCGCGGGTGATTTTGTCGCGCGAATTGTCGCTCGACGAAGTGGCAGAAATTCGTCAGGAATGCCCGGACATCGAGTTGGAAGTCTTCGTGCATGGCGCGCTGTGCATCGCCTATTCTGGCCGCTGTCTGCTGTCTGGCTACTTCAATCACCGCGACCCCAATCAGGGCACCTGCACCAATTCCTGCCGTTGGGACTACAAGCTGAGCACTTCGGAGGGGCAGCCGGCGGGGCAGGCGATTAATTTCTACAGCTCGCCGGAACAGGAAATCCTCCTCGAAGAACGCGAACGCCCCGGCGAGCTGATGCCCATAGAAGAAGACGAACACGGCACTTACATCATGAATTCCAAGGATTTGCGGGCCATTGAACATGTCGAGCGGCTGGTGGCGATCGGCGTGGATTCCTTGAAAATCGAGGGGCGCACAAAAAGCCCGTATTACGTGGCGCGCACCAGCCAGGCCTATCGTCGCGCTATCGACGATGCCGTGGCCGGCCGGCCGTTTCGCGCACAGCTTTTGGGGGAATTGGAAAATCTCGCCAACCGTGGCTATACCGACGGCTTTTATCAGCGCCACCACGACGCCGATTATCAAAATTATCTGCGCGGCCATTCCGAATCGAACAAAAGCCAGTATGTCGGCGACGCCGTGGCCTACGATGCGGTGCGCGGCCTGATGGAAATCGTCGTCAAGAATCGTTTTGCCGTCGGCGACACGCTCGAATGCGTGCTGCCCGGCGGCAATTTTCCCTGCCGCATCGAGCGCATGGAAAACGCCGAAGGCGAAGCCATTTCACTCGCGCCGGGCAGCGGGCATCGCGTCTGGCTGGCGCTGCCGGAGACGGCTTTGGGGGCCTTTGTGGCGCGCCTATTCTGAGGGCGCGGGATGAGCTGAGCGGCGGGCGGCAAGAAACAAATCGCTACAAAAATTTTTTTGTGCGCCGCAACAGAGGATTTTAGAATAGCTTTTTTACCTCTTCAGCATTCATCTTGCACCCCGCAAACTCCGCCCGCATGCCCTTGATCGACGCCTTGAAGGCGCTCGCGTCACAACTCGTTTTTTTGCATCATCTGGCTTTTTATGGGCCTTTGGGCGCGGCAATGGCGCTGGAGTTTCCTGAAGTTTCGGCCTGGCTGATCGACTATGCACGCATGGCGGTGCAGGTTTTCCTGGTCGTAGGTGGCTTTCTTGCGGCGCGTAGCCTGGCACCGGCAGGGCAGTTTGTCGCCGCCCATCCCTTTGCCTTGATTGCTCGGCGTTATCTGCGCCTGGTCTGGCCGTTTGCGGTGGCCATCAGCCTTGCTGTGGTGGCCTCGGCCTTGGCCGATCAATGGCTGGACGACCCGGCGATTCCGGAGCGGGCGCGTCTCGGGCAATGGCTGGCGCATGTCACCCTGGCACACGGGGTGTTGGGGGCGGATTCCTTGTCGGCCGGGGTATGGTATGTGGCGATCGATTTTCAGCTGTTTGCCCTGTTTGCCCTTTTGCTTTGCTTAGGGCAAAAACCGTGGGGGGCGCTCCTGGTTTTAGCGCTGACCCTGCTTTCCTTGTTTTACTTCAACTGCGATCCGGCGCTGGATAACTGGGCGCTGTATTTCTTTGGCGCTTACGGCCTGGGGGCGGCAGCCTGGTGGGCGTCCGCGCCGGGGCGCTTGCGGCTGTGGCTGGGGCTGTTGCTGTGCGTGGGTTGCGCGGCACTGGTCGAAGAGTTTCGTCCGCGCCTTCTGCTCGCCTTGACGGTGGCTTTACTGCTGGCCGCCAGCCGCCGCCAAGGTTTGCTCTACCACTGGCCGCAGTGGCGGATCAGTGCTTTCTTTGGGCGTATTTCTTATAGCGTGTTTCTCGTGCATTTTCCGGTGCTGTTGCTGATCAACGCGCTGTTCGCCCACAGCCCCGACGGCGATGCCGCCGCGCTGCTCTGGTGGGTGGCGGTGAGCTGGGCTGGCGCGGTATTGGCGGGAATGGCGTTTTATCGCTACATCGAGCAGCCCGGCATGCATTGGCAGATGCCGGCCTTGCGCTTGAACAGCCGCTGGCGTTTATTGCGCCGACGGCTGTTTTGAGGTTTGGGCGATCATGTCACACACCAGTGTTCGCAAGCTGTGCGATGCGTCCAGGGGCATCAGCTCTCACCATCAAGATCGTCCAGCAGGGTTGTTTCATAGTCCTGCCCGCCATAGAACACACCAATGATGGAAACCTCTTGAGCATCGACAGCAAATGCAATTACCGTCCGCCCTTTGTAGTGAATAATGCGCAAATTCGGACGAATGTCATCACGCTGAGCACCCCGCAACGGGAAGGTTTGTAATGTTTCGCAATAGCTGATGATGGCATTGACGTAACGTTCGGCAATCTTTGGGGATGCTACTCCAGAAATGTAATGGTACAAGTCCGCCAGCTGATCTTCCGCCTCCGGCGAGAAGACGACACGAAATGTCATTTCGCCTTATCACTCATTGTCTTGTGCTCAGCAGCAATCCGAGCACGTACCTTGTCAGTGCTAAGCGCACGGGCAGGATCTGCTTTCAGCGCATCATAGGCGGGGCCGACCTGATCATGCAGCCAACGCTCCATGGCGCGTTCGCGCGCCATCAGTGCGCGCAACCCGTCGCGGAATACTTCACTTTCGGTAGCATAGGTGCCAGCAGCCACCATCCCCTTCACCAGACCTGCCATTTCCTTCGGCAGGGTGATACTGAACTGTTGTGTTGTGCGCATATCGGCCACCTCAATGAGTGTAGGATTTAATCCTATACTCATGGGGTGTTCATTTCAACCTTGCCACAGCGAGACCGCAGCCCGGCTGATTCCCCGCCCTCGCGCCCAGTCAGCACCAACGAACAGAGAGCCTGACGATCTATTTAGTCCACAAGCTCAGTGCGCTGGTGAAATTCTTTGAGTGCTTCTGGATTGGCCAGCGCTTCGACATTTTTCACCGGACGTTCGTGCACCACCTGGCGCACGGCCAATTCCACGATTTTGCCGGATTTGGTGCGCGGAATGTCTTGTACCTGCACCACCTTTGCCGGCACATGGCGCGGCGTGGTGTTGGCGCGAATTTGCTGGCGGATACGCTCGATCAATGCGGCGTCCAGGGTTTTTCCCGGGGTGAGTTTGACGAAGAGCACGACACGCACGTCATCCTTTTTCTCCGGCGGCCATTCCTGGCCGATGACGATGGATTCAAGAACCTCCGGCAACTGCTCCACCTGGCGGTAGATTTCGGCCGTGCCGATGCGCACGCCGCCGGGGTTGAGGGTGGCGTCGGAGCGGCCATAGATGATTACGCCGTCGTGCGCGGTGAGTTCAGAAAAATCGCCGTGGCACCAGATGTTGGGAAAGCGTTCGAAATAGGCGGCGCGATATTTGCTGTCGTCGGGGTCGTTCCAGAAACCGATCGGCATCACCGGGAAAGGGCGGGTGCAGACCAGCTCGCCTTTTTCGCCGCGCACCGGCTGGCCATCCTCATCGAAAACATCGACTGCCATACCCAAGCCGCGACACTGGATTTCGCCGCGATACACCGGCAAAACCGGGTTACCCAAGACAAAACAGGAAACGATGTCGGTGCCGCCAGAAATGGAAGCGAGCAAGAGGTTTTGCTTGATTTCGCGGTACACCCAGTCAAAACCTTCGGGCGACAAGGGGCTGCCGGTGGAGAAAAGTGCGCGCAGGGCGGACAAATCGTGCGTTTTGCCCGGCGTCAGGCCCATTTTGGCAGCGGCGTCGATGAATTTGGCGGAGGTACCAAAATGCGTCATGCCTTCGGCTTCGGCGTAATCGAACAAGACCTTGCCGCCATCGGCAAAGGGCGAACCGTCGTAGAGCAGCAGGCTGGCCCCGGCGGCCAGTGCGGAAACCTGCCAGTTCCACATCATCCAGCCGCAGGTGGTGAAGTAAAAGAGGCGGTCGCCGGGACGCACGTCGCTATGTAGGATGTGTTCCTTGAGGTGTTGCAGGAGGACGCCGCCATGACAATGCACAATGCATTTCGGCACCCCGGTCGTGCCCGAGGAATACATGATGAACAGCGGGTGAGCAAAAGGCAGCGGTGTAAAAACGATCTCTTCCTTGGCGCTCGGCAGCGCCGCCCAAGTGATGCTTTCTGGGCCGCTGGCGGCGGGAATTTCCCAAGCGAGATACCCCACATGCACAACGCCGACGAGGCTGGGCAGTTGTGCGATAACGTCTGCATTCTTGCTCCGGCAATCCACCTGTTTGCCGTTGTACCAATACCCATCGACACAGATGAGCACTTTGGGTGTGATCTGGCCGAAGCGATCGAGTACGCCTTGCACGCCAAAATCGGGCGAGGCAGACGACCAAATTGCCCCCAGCGCCGTGGTAGCAAGCATGGCGGCCAATGTTTCCGGCAGGTTGGGCAGATAGGCCGCCACCCGGTCACCTTGGCCCACGCCCAAACGGCGCAGATATTGCTGAAAACGCGCAACTTCGGCGTATAGCTCGGCCTGCGACCAGCGCCGCTTGACCTGGTTTTCCCCCCAAAAGACAAGGGCGTCACTCGCCCCGGAGCGGTTTTGCAGAAGGTTTTCAGCGTAATTCAGTCGCGCTTCTGGAAACCAGCGCGCGCCGGGCATTTGCTCGCCGTTTTCCAATACAGAAGCGCCCATCGTGCCGCGCAGCTTGCAAAAATCCCAGATTTTTGGCCAGAAAACTTCCGGCTGATCGACCGACCAGCGCCACAGGGCTGCGTAATCCGCGTGGCCGCTCGCCGCCATGAACTGCGCCATTTGCGTTTGGCCGGCGCTGGCGGGGTCTGGTGTCCAGAGTGGTAGAGAGGTGGTGCTAGCGGGCATGGCGCATCCTTTACAAAGTTTTTGACAAAGGTATCGCCGCAGCTTAACAGCCGCTTGCCGCTGGAATTGTCGTTACCCGGACAATCGTCGACATAGGGGGATTGCACTGCGCTCAAAAGGCATAGCGCGCCTGCAGCCAGAAGCGCTGACCTTGCGGGCGGTTTTTGGCCTCGCTTTCGATCTGCCACTTGGCAACGATGCCCATGCCAGGGGCCGGCGACCAGGCGAGATAAGGCCCGAGCGCATTGACGGCACCTCGGTTGCCGTGGTCATTGACGGTGCGCCCGCCTTGGCGGTCATCGCTTGTTTGGCGGTAAACATAGCCATTGACACCAGCTGACCAACCCGGTGCAAAGCGGTAACCGCCGCTGAATTCAAGGCTGAGTTCATTGCCGGAACGGTAATCCGTCACACGGTTACGGCTATTGACGGCAAAGCGCACACGCGCCGAAGTTTCCCACGCGCCAGGCAGCCAGGTCACCCCGTAGAGGGCGGCGGCCTGCCAAGCTTTGCGCCCGGAATTCACCGTACGCGCCGCCGAGTAACTCCCTGTCGGGGCGATGAATTCAATGCCAGCCAAACGATGCAGCGCCCCCTCGTGCCAGCCGAGAAAAGCCGGTGCCAAAGTCAAATCTCCCACCCCCCGACGCTGGCCGCCGCGCTCGATGCCGCCCGCCATAAGCTCGAGATCGACAGCCAAAAGCGGCAGCACAATGCGACTTTCGACATTCGCTCCGGCAAATTTCACCCCCCGCCAAATCTGCGACAAACGCCAAGCCATGACATCGGCGCGGCTATCGAAATCCTTGACGCGCGGGTTTTTCTTGCCGTCGTTGGCCAACAGGCGATCCGCTTGGTAATGCTGGTAATAGAGCAGAAAATGGCTGCCCTCCGGCAGCATCATCCCGGTCATATTGGTTTCCACGCCCACTGGATAAGCACTGCCGCCGCCTTCGGTGGCAAGCGCCGCCGTGCTCCACAGCGCGAGGCAAAGCACCCGGGCGCTCAAGCGCAATCGCCGGGGGAGGTCTTGCCACATAGGCCGCTCAGACCGCATGGTGATGACTCAACAGGCGCTCGCAATGGCGAGCGATATTGTCAAATGGTGTCAAATCTATGTATTTAAGCCACTTTTGCATTGGACAATCCAAAAATATCGCCAAAAACACCGTCGCACATCACCTGCGGCCTATCTCCTGCGCAAATCGCGCTAAAGCCAAGTAGGGCGGGCGAAAGCCATCGTTCAATTCTATATTCTCTGACTTAATGCCAAGCGAGTTACTCGCACTGCCGAGTGCAATCACTCTCCCGGTGGTAGGACACAAAGAGCGAGTCTGTTGGTGGAATGCAAATTGTCCGGCTTCGATCATGCCAAGCTGAAGTGAGCCTTTGCGGATTACGGCGCTGTCGCCACCAAGAAACGCTTCGGGCTGTGGGGGAGCCGGGTTCCGCTGACAGTTGAGCGGACTGGTCATGGTGGAAAGCGCAAATTTGAAAATGCTCGCCCGGCATGGATCGCCTTGCGTTCAATCTCGGCGGCGGACGCTAGCCAGCCTTTTTGCTCAAGAAACAATAGGAATGCCCTGGTACTGACCTTGCGGCAGTTGTCTGGCACGACAAAATTAGCGCGGGCGATTTTGTGATCTTCAAACAGAAAAACGCCCGTTTTCGGCGGTTGCTCGCAAGCAAAGTGATTCATTGACTCTTGAATCGCCAGTTCGCCGAGATTCGATTTTCGGGGGGAAATTGAGTTGGATAACAGGCGCTGCTGATAATGTTCATGAATCTTGGTCGGAAGCACTGGCAAGTTCTTGGCTTGAGCCCATTGCGCAAGCTTCTCGCTAGTCGGCGTCTGGTTGCGCGTCACTTCATGCAGGACCATATCCACCAGCGCCACCGACCAGCCCGGCTTGAAAAGTAGATCGAGCGAGTCAGCGTAGGCGAGCGTAATCAATGGCCCGGCATCGGGCAGCAGCACAATCTCTGCGGGTGTAGGCAGCATCCTTGCCGATCAAGAGGTCAGCGCATGGAGGCTGTCCACCATCTGCTGCGTCTGAGCTTCGGGAATGCGTGGCATGGGCAGATGAGCCTGCGCCATCAGCAAGAACAGATCCTCCTGACTGTCGATCCCCAAGGCGGAAAGAGCTTCATCGTCGCCGATACGACCCAGCGAAAAATCCAGCAGCGTTCTGAAGTTTTGATTACCGCTACGCTCGGCGGACTCAAAGGTTTCCACCAAATAGCGAAGCTCTGCATTAAACAGCGCATTGATGGAGGTGTCCGACTTGGCAGCAATGATCTTGGCGCGCTTGAGCAGGTCACGATCAACGGAACCGGTAAAATTTACAGTTGCAGCCATTTTATCCTCCGAGAGGCTAATAACACATAATTAAGTATAACACATAATCATGTGTCAAAACCCATCCGGCTGAAGTAAGCAGCCATTTTTCTGACGGGAAAGAAACTCATGGTCGCGGGCATTGTTTCCTTCCAAGTGAAACTCAAGAAGCGTGTGCTGCGTTGGACACGGCAAGAATCCGCTCAACATAACGGGCAATGAGGTCCACTTCCAGATTGACCTGGCTGCCGGGCTGCAGGCGGCCGAGGGTGGTGTTTTCCAGGGTGTGGGGGATGAGGTTGATGGTGAATGTGTCGTCGGCGACGGTGTTGGTGGTGAGGCTGGTGCCGTCGACCACGATCGAGCCTTTGCGCGCGATGTAGCGGGCAATGTCTTGCGGGGCGCGGATTTCCAGCAGACGGTTGTCGCCGATGGGGTCAAAGCGCACCACTTCGCCGATGCCATCGACGTGACCGGACACCAGGTGGCCGCCGATGACATCGTTCAAGCGCAGCGCTTTTTCCAGGTTGACCGGGCCGGGGGCGGCAAGGCCGACGGTGCAGGAGAGGGTTTCCGGCGACACATCGACCATGAAACTCTTGCCTTCCTTACCGACCACGGTGAGGCAGACGCCGTTATGGGCGATGGAGTCACCCAGAGCGACGTCGTCCAGTGTAAGTTGGCCGGCTTCGACGGTGAGGCGACAGCCGACTTCGCGCGCAGTCACCTGGGTGATGCGGCCAATGGTCGCGACGATGCCAGAGAACATGGCAGATTCCTCAAAAAAAGGAAAACTCTAACATGCGCGCCTGGCTCTTGGGCGTTCAGCTGGCTGGCTTAAAGCAATGTGGATCGTAGGCCTGAGGCGGGTTTGTCATCCTGCCTTTCAGAGCAGAGCACCGAATGAATTTTCTGTCGGCGTGCTGGCGTGCGGCGTCTCAGTCCCTGGGCAGGGAAACACCTCGCGCAACAAAAATGGCTCAGGCGGTAACGTCAATCCCGTATTTACGCGCCACGCTGTGTGCCAGTTGGCGAGTGGCGAGAACTTTCGGGTGTTTGCGGTCCTTGCGTTGGGCGCGCTCCAGGTAATCGTGCGCGCTGGCGGCCAGGCTGGCATCCCAGCCTCGGCGGTCCATCAAGAGGTAGAGGCTGTTGGCGGCTTCGATCAGGTTGCGGATGTTGGGGGCCTGCTCGGCGGCTTGCGTGTAGAGATCGGCAGCACCCGCCAAATCGCCGGCGCGGGCGGCATTTTCGCCGCGGCTGCTGAGTTCGTTGATCTGGCGGTTGATCTGTTCGAGGATGCTGGCGCCTTGCGCTTGATTGGTTTTTTCAAAAACGCGGCTGGCCTGATGGATGAGCTGGTTGTCGTCGTGATTTTCGGCCACGGTTTGACGGATGATTTGTTCGCCCGCCGCCTCGAGGCCGCTGGCGTAACAGGCTTGCGCGAGGTCGAGATTGAGCCGCTGGGAGGTGGTTTTACCGCGGCTGGCAAGATCTTCTTCCAGCGTTTTTTGCAAGGCAATGGCTTGTTCGGCACAGGCACGGGCTTTGTCGCTTGCGCCTTCGGCGGCGAGGCAAAGGCTTTCGTGGGACAGAGCGGCAAGCTCGGCTTCTTTGTCGCCGCGCAATTCACGCTTTAATTCACCGAGGAGTTTGCGCGAGGCATCGATATTGCCGCGTTCGGCCATGGTGCGCGCGAGATTGGCGAAATCGTCGACGCTGCGCAAAGAGGAGCCTTTGCTGCGCTCGAGCACCTTGCCATAGGCTTTTTCTGCGCTGAGCAAATCTTCATTGCGCGCTGCAATATCGCCCACCATGCGCTGGCGCAAGGTGTTGTGCGGGGAAACGTCGGCGGCGCGTTGCAGGACTTCCTGGGCGTTTTCCAAAAGCCCGCGCTTCTCCTGCACGGCCGCGAGAAAATCGTAGGCGGCGAGAAAATCCGGCGCATCGATCAAAACCTGCTCGGCCAGGAGCGCGGCTTCCTCCAGTGCGCCCCGGTCGCGTAGCGCAGTGGCCAGGCCCATGTTGACCCACGGGGCCATGCGCCCTTCGAGCACTTTGCGAAACAAGGCTTCGGCTTCTTCTGTGCGCCCCAGTTGCAAGAGAAGCTCGCCTTTGAAGCGGTAGGCGTCATACATGTAGGCCGGGTGCTGTGTGATGACGCGGTCGCAGGCGGCGAGTGCTTCGTCAAAATCGCTGGCCTCAATTTTTTCGTAAATGCGACGCAGCAGATGTTTTTTGTAAATCGCACGGATCAGACGCGCCTGCAGTTGATCGGCGGTAAACGGCTTGATCAGGTAATCGTCCGGGGCGAGCTCGGCCAAGGCGACGACATTGGTGTAAGTGCGCTCGCCGGTCACGATGATATACACCGTCCCCGGCCCGATGAGGGCGGCGTGACGCAATTCTTCCAATAATTGCTGGCCGTCGCGGCCGTCGTCGAGGACGAAGTCAGACAAAATGATGTCGAAACGGTTGGCCCTGACCTGGCGGATGACTTCGGCCGCATTGCCCGCACCGTGCACCTGTGTGACCCCCAGGGTGCCGAGCATCAAGCGCACCGATTCGCGCGCCGGCGCATGGCGGTCGACGATCAACACCCGTTTTTTGGTGAGCGCTTGTTGCAACACGAGGAGCATTTCCTCGTTTTCCAGCATTTCGGTTGATTTTGGGCTGTAGGTCTGCATGCCCGGAAATTACTGCAAGCCCGTCAGACCGGCAAGCACGGGCCGAAGAAAAAATGGCCGGCGGCGGCTTTCTGTGTTTTTTCAGCCACCTGACGTAAAATTGCCGGCTCTTTTGCGCCCCTCTGGTGCGCTGCAGCACTCTTATTTTCGACTGTTATCTATGCTTTATCCCACGCATTTCGATGTGATCGTTGTCGGCGGCGGCCATGCCGGTACGGAGGCCGCGCTGGCGGCAGCGCGCACCGGGGCAAAAACTTTGTTGCTGACGCACAACCTCGAAACCCTGGGAGCGCTGAGCTGCAATCCGTCGATCGGTGGCATCGGCAAGGGACATCTGGTGCGTGAAGTCGACGCCCTGGGCGGCACCATGGCGGCGGCCACCGATGTGGCAGGAATCCAGTTTCGCCTGCTCAATGCCTCCAAAGGGCCGGCGGTGCGGGCGACGCGGGCGCAGGCGGATCGCGTGCTGTACCGTCAGGCGATTCGCACGCGCCTGGAAAACCAGCCCAATCTGTACATTTTTGCTCAGGCCTGTGACGATTTGATCGTCGAAGGCGATGTGGTGCGCGGCGCGGTGACGCGTTTGGGCATCCGGTTCATGGCCAACAGCGTGGTGCTGACGGCGGGAACGTTTCTCAACGGCAAAATCCACGTCGGCCTGGAACATTACACCGGCGGGCGCATGGGGGACCCGCCCTCGCTGTCGCTGGCAGCGCGTCTGCAGGAATTGAAGTTGCCGCAAGGGCGCTTGAAAACGGGGACGCCGCCGCGTCTGGACGGCAAGAGTATCGATTTTTCGGTGATGCAGGTGCAGCACTCAGATGATCCGCTACCGGTCTTTTCTTTTCTCGGCACCGCCGCGCAGCATCCGCGCCAGTTGCCATGCTGGATTACCGAAACCAACGAAAAAACGCACGACATCATTCGCAGCGGGCTGGATCGTTCGCCGATGTACACCGGCGTTATCGAAGGGGTGGGGCCGCGTTACTGCCCATCGATCGAAGACAAGATCCACCGTTTTGCCGACAAGGACAAACACAACGTCTTTCTCGAGCCGGAAGGGCTGGACACGCACGAAATCTACCCGAACGGGGTGTCGACCAGTCTGCCCTTCGATATTCAACTGGCGGCGGTGCGCTCGATCCGTGGTCTGGAAAACTGCCATATCCTGCGCCCGGGTTACGCCATCGAATACGATTTTTACGATCCGCGCGCTTTGAAAGACAGCCTGGAAACCAAGCAGATTCACGGGCTCTTTTTTGCCGGCCAGATCAATGGCACCACGGGCTACGAAGAGGCGGCGGCGCAAGGTCTGCTGGCGGGCATCAACGCCGTGCGTTACGGGCGCGGCGAGCCGGGCTGGTGCCCGAAGCGTAATGAAGCCTATCTCGGGGTGCTGGTCGACGATTTGATCACGCGCGGGGTGAACGATCCTTACCGCATGTTCACCAGTCGCGCCGAATACCGCTTGAGTCTGCGCGAAGACAATGCGGATTTGCGCCTGACCGAGCAGGGACGCGCCTTGGGCCTGGTCGACGATGTGCGCTGGGAAGCATTTTGCCGCAAGCGCGATGCCATTGCCGCAGAAGAGGAGCGCCTGAAAAGCACCTGGATCAATCCGAAAATAACGCCGCAAGAAGATTGTGTGCGCGTTTTGGGCAAAGCCATCGAACATGAATACAGCCTGTTCGAACTGCTGCGCCGCCCGGAAGTGACTTACGCCGAATTGCTCACTTTGCCCGGGGCGGGTGAGGCATTGGGCGCGCCGGAGGTGGTTGAGCAACTGGAAATTTCAGCCAAATATCGCGGCTATATCGAGCGTCAGGCGGAAGAGGTCGCCAAGGCAGCAAGTTATGAAACCCTGGCACTGCCGCCAGCCCTGGACTACGGCGTGGTGCCTGGTTTATCCAATGAAGTGAAACAAAAGCTCCAGCAACATCAGCCGCAAACCCTGGGTCAGGCCTCGCGCATCCAGGGCGTGACGCCGGCGGCAATTTCTCTGCTGCTGGTCTATCTCAAACGTTCCAGTCTCTTGCAGGCCGCATGAGCACGGCACAAATCATGACGCGCGATGCCGATCTGGCGGCGGGCCTGGCGCAGCTGGGATTGACGCTGCCGGCCAAGGCTCAGGCGCAGTTGCTGGCTTTTGCGCAGCTGCTCTTGAAATGGAACAAAACCTACAACCTGACGGCTTTACGCGATTCGGCGCAAGTTTTGTCGCATCACCTGCTTGATTCGCTGGCCATCGTGCCGCACCTCGGCGCGGGGAAGCTGCTCGACGTTGGCGCGGGCGGCGGTTTGCCCGGCATTCCGCTGGCCATTGCTTGCCCGGAGTTGTCGATCGATCTGGTGGATACCGTGCACAAGAAAACCAGTTTTTTGCAACAAGCGGTCATCGAGCTTGGCTTAAAGAATGTGCGCGTGCATCATGCGCGGGTCGAGAGCATGACAGGGCAGTATGCGCAAATCAGTTCGCGCGCGTTTGCCGAGCTGAAAACCTTTGTTGCCCTGACGCAGCATCTGCTGGCACCGGGCGGCCGCTGGCTGGCGATGAAAGGGTGCTATCCCGCAGAAGAATTGACCGCGCTGCCCCAGGGTATCGGCATCGAGCGCACGCTCAGTTTGACGGTGCCGGGGCTGGCGGCAGAAAGACACCTCATTTTTCTGAAAGTGAGCACATGAAAATATTGGCGATCACCAATCAGAAAGGCGGCGTCGGCAAGACGACGACGGCGGTGAATCTGGCGGCGGCTTTAGGGACGCTCGCTCAACGCGTCTTGCTGATCGACATGGATCCGCAGGGCAATGCGACAACCGGCGCGGGGATTACCAAAAAAGAAGCCTTGCCGACGGTGTATCAACTGCTGATTGGGGCAGCGACACTGACGGAGGTTTGCCTGGCAACCGAGTTTGCTTTCGATATTCTGCCGGCCAACCGGGAGCTGGCCGGTGCCGAGGTGGAATTGATCGCGCTCGAGAACCGCGAATTCCGACTGCGCGAAGCCTTGCTTGCCGGTCAGGCGGCTTACGATTTCGTGCTCATCGATTGCCCCCCGGCGCTCAATATGTTGACGGTCAATGCTTTGGTTGCCGCTGATTCAGTGCTGATCCCGATGCAGTGCGAGTATTACGCGCTGGAGGGTTTGTCTGACCTGGTCGAAACCTTGCGCAAAATACGTCACAGCTTAAACGGCCGCCTGGAGATCGAGGGGCTGCTGCGCACCATGTACAACGGGCAAAGCACGCTGACGCAACAGGTCTCGAACGAGCTGGAAAATCACTTCGGCGGCAAGGTGTATCAGACCATCGTGCCGCGTAATGTGCGGCTGGCGGAAGCGCCGTCTTACGGCAAACCGGTCAATGCATTCGATAAAAACTCCAAGGGCGCGCAAGCCTACAATGCGCTTGCCCAGGAAATTCTCGCAAGGGTGAGCGCATGAGCAAAATGAAAGGTTTGGGGCGCGGCCTCGACGCGCTGTTAAGCAGCAGCAGCGCCAAAACAGAAGAGTTGCGCAAGCTGCCGGTCGAGCGTTTGAAGCCAGGCAAATACCAACCGCGCACGCAGATGGACGAAGCATCGCTCAACGAACTGGCCGCCTCCATCACGGCGCAAGGCTTGATGCAGCCGATTCTGGTGCGCGCCATTGACGCCACGCCGGGGGCGGAGCGTTACGAAATCGTCGCCGGCGAACGGCGCTGGCGGGCGGCGCAGCGCGCCGGGCTGGCGGAAGTGCCGGTGCTGGTGCGCCAGATCGCCGACGAGCAGGCGCTCGCCATGGCCTTGATCGAAAACATCCAGCGCGAAAACCTCAACCCGCTGGAAGAAGCGCAGGGTTTGCAGCGCTTGATCGATGAATTTGGCCTGAGCCACCAGGAAGCCGCTGATGCTGTCGGGCGCTCACGTCCGGCGACCTCGAACCTGTTGCGTTTGCTGCAGCTGTCAAACGGCGTGCAGGAATTGTTGATGGCCGGCAAGATCGACATGGGCCATGCCCGCGCCTTGCTTCCCTTGTCTGCGGTACAACAGGTGGCGGTGGCGCAGCGCATCGTCAAGCTGTCCTTATCGGTGCGCGAAGCCGAACGCTTGGTGCAGCAAATCGTCAATCCGCCGAAAAAATCGCCGACGCCGGCACCGGATCGCGACCTATTGCGCCTGCAGGAAGAAATTGCTGATGCCGTAGGGGCCAATGTGGCGATACGCAGCAACAAAAAAGGGGCCGGAAAAATCACCATCGAGTTTGGCAACTTGGACCAGCTGGAGGGGATTTTGGGGCGCTTGCGTTGAGATTTTCACTGTTTTTGACTGGCGAAAACGGCGCTTGCCCATTGACGGTCTTTTTTGAAGTCTTGTATCATTTAGGTCTGTGTGGCACGCCGGCTGACGATTGCATAGCACCATG
>NZ_JBLJBW010000001.1:0-115808 GCF_047638095.1 Azonexus sp. | reverse complement strand
CAGGGCTTTGGCACGCGCAAGGATTGCCGCGTGCTGATCCGGCACCGGCGCGTCACGGTCAATGGCGTTTTGTGCGAAAACCCATTTGCCGAATACGCCACAGACGGCCTGAATTTCAGCATCGACGATGCCACCTGGCCATTCCGGGCGCAGGCCACGATCATCCTGCACAAACCGGCCGATTACGAGTGCTCGCGTCAGCCGCAGCACCATCGCTCGATCTTCGAACTCCTTCCCGAACCGCTGCGCGCCCGTGGCGTGCAACCGATCGGCCGGCTCGATGCCGACACCACCGGCCTCCTGCTCCTGACCGACGACGGCCAGCTCAATCACCGTCTGGCTTCCGGCAAGCGGCGCGTGCCCAAGGTATACCGGGTGACGACCCGCCACCCGCTGACGCCGGAAAGCATCGCCAAGCTGCTCGACGGCGTGCAACTGCACGACGAACCCGCGCCGATCAAGGCTGCGGCGGCCGAGCCAATAGACGACCACAGCTTGCGCCTGACCGTCACCGAGGGTAAATACCATCAAGTCAAGCGCATGATCGCTGCTGTCGGCAACCGGGTCGAAGCATTGCACCGGGAGAGTTTCGCCGGTCTGGCGCTGCCCGCCGATCTGCCAGCCGGCCACTGGCGCTGGCTGGCGCCGGAAGCACTGGCGCCAGCGGGGCAGATCGCGTGACCTTGACCGAAATGCGCTACATCGTGGCTCTGGCGCGCGAGCGCCATTTCGGGCGTGCCGCCGAAGCCTGCCACGTCAGCCAGCCGACCTTGTCCGTGGCGCTCAAGAAGGTCGAAGGTCAGGTCGGCGCGGCCTTGTTCGAGCGCAGCGCCAACGAGGTACGCATCACCGCGCTGGGCGAGCGGGTCGTCAGCCAAGCCCAACGCGTACTGGCTGAAGCGGTCAAACTCGACGAAATCGCCCTGACTTCCGGTGATCCCTTAAGCGGCCAGCTGCGTCTGGGCATCATTTACACCATCGCCCCCTACCTCTTGCCGCAGCTGATTCCCGCACTGTCGCAACAGGCTCCGAAAATGCCCTTGTTCATCAAGGAAGATTTCACCGCCAATCTGGTGCCCGCCTTAAAAGCCGGCGAGCTCGACATCATCATCATCGCCTTGCCCTTCGTCGAAGCCGGCCTGGTCGCCCAAGCCGTCTATGACGAGGCTTTTCGCGTCGTGGTACCGCGCGAACACCCTTGGGCGGCACGCCAAGACGTCGCCGCCGATGCGCTGGACGGCGAACATCTTTTACTCCTGGGGCACGGCAACTGTTTTCGCGACCAGGTGCTGGAATCCTGCCCCCGCTTGAACACACCGGATGCGCTCGAACACGCGCTGGAAGGCAGCTCACTCGAAACCATCCGTTACATGGTGGCCAGCGGTGCAGGTATTGCCGTCATGCCCAGCTCAGCAGCCGATCCTTTGATCGAACGCGAACCGATGGTGCGCGTCCTGCCTTTTACCGCACCTTCGCCGGCACGCACCGTCGGCCTCGTCTGGCGCGTCACTTACCCACGCAGCGCCGCCGTCGATGCCGTGCGCGCAGCGCTCCTTGCCTGCTCTCTACCGGGCAGTTCGATCTGCCAGCCAACCCGGTAGTCGATTCATTTCCCACCAGCAAAAGCCGACAAGCGCAACCCGCCCGGACGGGCGATTCGATGCGAAACCCAGGCTGAAGGCTGTTCGATCCAGCGATAAAACCCCGATGCCGCCGCGATACTCGCCACAAATGCCAGCAGCAAACCCAGGCTGGCAAGCAAGGGCGAAGTCCAACCCAGATGCGCCCACAAAGCGGCGACGAGAATCAACACCGGAAAATGCACCAGAAATAGGCTATAGGAAATTTTTCCCAGCCACAAAATGAGGGCATGCCGCGGCCAGCGCACGATCCAGCCACTCTTCAACGACCAGAGCAACAGATAACCCACCAACATGGCGATGCTCAAACGCCAGCGCCACTCAAACGCCATGGCGATCAAGAACAGCGCCTGATACAGCCAAAATTCCAGTGTTTGCGTGCCGTTCTTACTGCGCCAGACGACGACACCCATGAAAAAATAGGGGAAAAAATAAATTCCCCACACATCCCAGCCGGCGTTCAGATTGGCGTAAAACAGTGAAAAAACGGCCAAACTCCAGCCCAAGACGCCCAGCACATCAACACCACGCCATAAAACGCAATCGCGCAGGCATAGCAAAATGGCGAACAAGATGCACAACTGAATATTGATACCAACGAACCACAAGCCAGCGGACAAGGCTTCATAGCCCAGAATGTCCTGCAGGAAAAACAGGTGCGCGATCAGCTGTGGCCAACTCACTGCGGCCCCGAGCACACTGTCCGGCACCCAGTTACGGGCAAAGGCATAAATGGGCAAAATCAGGGCAATGACCATCAGATAGGGCAAGCCCAAACGGCAATAGCGGCGCAGGAGAAATAAAAACAACCCGCCAGCTCGCCAGCGGTGCGCTGCCAAACTGTGTGCCAGGACGAAGCCGCCAAGTACGAAAAACACCTGCGTCGAGCGGGCATGCACTTCAAACCAGAGCAAAAGCTCACCCAGCAAGGGGCGCGCCCATTCACTCAAGGGAGGATAGAGCGCGAAATGGTGCCAAACGATGACCAGCGCCGCCAGCGCGCGTAGGGCAATAATAAAGTTGAACTGCCGCTGTCCCGCCTTTTCGCCGCCCAAGGGGGACGGGAGAGGCTCGCTGATTTGTCTTTGCACAAGGCCCACCACAAAAAATTTGCGCCCCCGAAGGTTTTCGAGAGCGCATCAATGGGCGGCGATTATATGACAAAAGCAGCAATTTTTCCGTTCAGATACATATTGTTACCTGATACGGAACGAAGCCCTGGGCGGCATCAGCCAGGCTTCTTCGCTTTCGCCGGCGTTTTTTTGGCTGCGGGCGCTTTTTTCTCGAATTCAAAGCCCACTTTGCCGTCGGCAATCACCAAATACGCGGAAAATTTGCGCCGGGTGCGGTTGGAAATGAACTCTTTGAGCAAATCGGTGCGCCCTGTCGTCAGCATTTTCTGCATCTGCTCGGGCGCAATCGGCTGCTGCAAAATGATCTTGCCAGAGCGAAAATCACAGGTTTTCTCGCTGCCTAGCGATTTTTCGCAAACGTAGGCTTTGTCATTGTCGAACACGCCGGCGGCACACTTGGGGCAGGCACCCAGACTTTGCTGGCCGGAAAAATCGACGGGCTCGTTACTTTCCTCGCCGGCTTTGTCCTGTGCAAAATCGAATTCTGGCTGCTTGTCGGCGTTCAGTTTGATCGCAGCGGCAAAACTGCGCCCCATTTTGTTACGAAACCCCGTCAGTGGGCCGACCTGCCCGTCACGCAGCAGGGTTTCCACTTCTGCCGGTTCGTACTGGCGTCCGGCAACGATCTTCCACAAGGCATAGTCACAAGCGCTGCATTGGAATTTTTTGTAGGTTTCACGAATCTGCCCCGCGCATTTGGGGCAGGGTTCGGTCAATACACCGAAATCACCGGGGATGGTGTCGTTATCGTAGCTTTTGGCGCGCTCGACCATGTGGCGCGTCATTTCGGCAATTTCACGCATGAATTCAGCACGCGTAAAGTCGCCTTTCTCGATGCGTCCGAGCTTCCATTCCCAGTCGCCAGTCAGTTCGGGTTGGGTCAATTCCTTGATCCCCAAACCGGTGAGCAAGGTCATCAGGTTGAACGCCTTGGCCGTCGGTATCAGCTCGCGCCCTTCGCGCAGCATGTACTGCTCGCCGATCAGGTTTTCGATGATTTGTGCACGCGTCGCCGGCGTTCCCAAACCGCGCCCGGCCATTGCGGCTTTCAGCTCTTCGTCATCGACCATCTTGCCCGCACCTTCCATGGCGGAGAGCAAGGTCGCTTCCGAATAACGGGCGGGCGGCTTGGTCTGGTTCGCCTTCACCGTCACTTCCTCGGTGCGCACGGTTTCACCTTGCGCCACCGCCACCAGATTGCCTTCTTCACCCTGGCCCTCTTTGCCGTAAATGCTCAACCAACCCGGATTGACCAACACCTTGCCTTCCGTCTTGAACGGATGGCCCTGAACGCGGGTGATGCGGGTGGTGACCAGATATTCAGCCGCCGGGAAGAAGACGGACAAAAAGCGGCGCACGACGAAATCGTAGAGCTTTTGTTCGGCTTCGTTCAAATTCTTCGGTGCTTGCGGCGTAGGGATGATGGCGAAGTGATCGCTCACCTTCGCATTATTGAAAATACGCTTGTTCGGCAGCACCCATTGGCGCGCCAGAACCTGGTGGGCAAAGGGGGCGTAGCGGGCGAGCAAAACCTCATCATGCCCTTTGCCTGCCCCCTCGCCGGTCAGCACACGCATCGTCTCCTTGACCGTGGCGATATAGTCTTCCGGCAGGCAGCGCGAATCGGTCCGTGGGTAAGTCAACACCTTGTGTTTTTCATAAAGCGCCTGGGCCAGACCGAGCGTGGTTTTCGCCGAAAAACCAAAGCGTGCGTTGGCTTCGCGCTGCAGACTGGTCAAATCGAACAAGAGCGGCGAAAGACGGGTTTCCGGCTTGGCCTCTTCGCTGACACTGCCCGGCTGGCCTTGGGTAGCGGCCCGGATCGCTTCGGCCCGCGCGACGTCCCACAAACGATCGGCGCGCGCATGTTCATCGTCCTGCTTACCTTTGAAGCCTTCGTCGATCCACTTGCCAATGTAATTGCCGGCCTGGGCTGCGAATTCGGCTTCGACTTCCCAATAATCACGGGGCTTGAACTCACGGATCTTCTTTTCCCGCTCGACCACGATGGCCAAGGTCGGCGTTTGCACACGGCCGACCGTCGTCAAATGGAAACCGCCAGTTTTCGAATTGAAGGCAGTCATCGCCCGCGTACCGTTGATCCCGACCAACCAATCCGACTCGGAGCGGCAAACGGCGGCATCCGCCAAACCTTGCAAATCGCTGCCCGGACGCAGGCGCGCAAAACCATCGCGAATCGCCTGTGGCGTCATCGACTGCAGCCACAGACGCTGCACCGGCTTGCCGGTTTTTGCGTGTTGCGCGATGTAATTGAAAATCAGCTCGCCCTCGCGCCCCGCGTCGCATGCGTTGATCAGACCGGTTACGTCTTTACGCTTGATGAGTTTATTGACCACACGCAAGCGGGCGGCGCTTTTTTCAATCGGATTCAAAGCAAAATGCGGCGGGATCACCGGCAAATGGGCAAAAGACCACTTGCCGCGCTTGACCTCGAATTCTTCCGGGCACGCCAGCTCAAGCAAATGGCCGACCGCCGAGGACAGCACATAATTCTCCGACTCGAAATAGTCATCATGTTTGGTAAACCCGCCCAAGGCCTTGGCGATATCGCTGGCTACGGAAGGTTTTTCGGCAAGGATCAGTTTTTTGCTCATGGGGTCGCCCTGTAAGGTGCCGGCGATAATAAGTGGGGCTTTCGGCGCTTGCAAGGGGCGCGCTCATGGCGCAGACGATTTAGTGTCTGCGAATTCAGAGCAGACGCTGGTAACGGTTTCCCGGCAGGGGTGCAATCTGCCCGCTTAATTCAAGCTCGAGCAAGGCCGCGAGCAGGGTTTCTGTCGTCTGGCCGCTGGCGGCGACCAGTTCGTCCAGGCTGACGGAATCAAAGCCGATCAAGGCCAGCAGCCCGCTCTCTGCGCTGGTATCGACCACAACATCGGGGACAACAGCGGACAGGCCGTCCGCCCCATTGTGGATTGCTTCAGCACGCCGACACACCGGCGTGCTGAAACCACACACGGGGCGCAATTCTTCTTCGATATGCTCGGCGGTTTCAACGAGTTTGGCCCCATCACGGATCAAGCGATGACAACCACGGGCCTGCGGCGAATGGATGGAACCGGGAATGGCAAATACTTCGCGCCCCAGTTCACCGGCCAGACGGGCCGTAATCAAAGAGCCGCTCTCCACGGCAGCCTCGATCACCAGCACCCCGCGCGACAAACCGGCGATGAGGCGATTACGGCGCGGAAAATTACCCGCCATGGCCGGCGTACCCAGCGCAAACTCCGAAACGATCGCCCCCTGCGCTGCGATACGGCGCGCCAAATCATGGTTGCGCGCCGGGTAAACGCGATCGATGCCAGTACCGATTACCGCCACGGTAACGCCACCAGCGCGCAGTGCCCCCTGATGCGCGGCAGTATCGATACCCAGCGCCATGCCGGAAACGATTTGCCAGCCGCGCCCGGCAAGTGCCGCCGAAAACTCTTCGGCATTGCGCAAACCCTGTGGCGTTGCATTGCGGCTGCCCACCACACCCAAGCTGCTTTGATTCAAATGGCGCGGCTCACCCAAAACATACAACACACTGGGCGGATCGGGTGTATCGAGCAGCATCTGCGGATAATCTGCGTCCGCCAGGGTAAGAATACGATGCCCGGGCAGCTCTGCCCAGGCGAGCGCGGCGTCAATCGCAGCCTGTGGTGGATCATTGAGCAGTTGATTGGCGCGCTGCCCGATGACGGCATGCAAATCTGCCGCACTGCGGGTGAAAATTGCTTCCGGTAAACCCCATGCGGCGAGCAGCCGTCTCTGGCTCTCGCCGCCGATACCCGGCGTCAGGGTCAGCCGCAACCACGCAGCCAGCCCTGAATCCGTTTTCACGGGTTGTGCACCCCGTCGCCAATCACCACCGACTTCGAGCCTTCGACAATCAAGGCGTAGGCAATGTGCTCAAAGGAGCGGAACACGAAAGCCAGGCCATAGCGCTCGTCCGGAATATCCGTCGTCAAACGTTTGACATCATCGTCCATATACGCCGCCGTGCGTTTGCGATACAGCGCGACCACATGACCATTTTCCAGACCGTCCGCTTCGCCGCGATTGATCGTGATGATGGAGCCCGGCCCGCCGGTGTTGATGGCACCGTAAATGGACATGATCTGACCGCGAATGTCTTTTTCCGGGGCGCGCGGCACATAGGCCAGAATAGTCGGCGGCGGGGCGGGTTTCAGCCAGTCGCCGTAATGAATGTCTTCTTTGGCCAAGGTCACCGTCAGCGTTGCCGGCTCACCTGGGCGGGTCAGCTTGGCGTTGCCCAGAAAATGCGCCTCATAGCCGAGAACCTGTTTGGTTTCCGGGTCGGTCAGCGGCTTGCCGGGGCGGAAAATATGCCACTGCATCACCTCACTACCGGCGATCCCCTTGGCGTAGGCAACGTCGCCACCGCCAATCAAAACACGATCTTCTTCAGTAGCAACGATGCGCGGCGAGGTTTTTTCTTCACCCGCCTCGATGATCAAGGGTTGCGACAAGAACGGTTCGATCACATTGGGCGGAATGCTGGGAATGCTTTGCGCAATCAGTGTTTCATAAACCTTGGGTTGCGGCTTACCCTGTCCGACCAGCGGTTTACCTAAACGTAGGCGCGGATTGCCGTCCGACATATCAAGCCAGACGATGTCGCCAGGATAAATCAGGTGCGGGTTTTTGATCTGATCCTTGTTCAGCCGCCAGATTTCCGGCCAGCGCCAAGGTTTTTGCAGAAATTTTCCGGAAATGTCCCACAACGTGTCCCCTTTGACGACAACGTGCCGATCCGGGGGGTTGTCGACCAACTCCAGGGGGGCGGCGGCACTTGCCAAGGTAACTGTCGCCGCCAGGAAGAGGCCGGATATAATGCGACGCATCATGAGTCATTCCTTTGCGATTAAGCGAAGCGTTTTGGAACTATTGCCGTACGCCGGGTTCACAAGTTGCACTGAAGTTTCAGCACCCGCCCCGTGCAGCGCCCAAAATCGCATTTGAAAAACGTATTTAAAATTTCGAGAATCACTTTAGATTCTGCATGTAATCCTTTCTGCAAGCAAGCTTTTATTCCTGTCTGACATGGCTTTATTACCCATTTTGCGTTTTCCCGATCCGCGTCTGCAAAAAATCGCTCAACCCGTGCACGAAATTGACGACAGCATTCGCCAACTCGCCGCCGACATGGCCGAAACCATGTACGAAGCCCCCGGCATCGGCCTGGCGGCGACCCAGGTCGACGTGCATCGACGCATCGTGGTAATCGATGTTTCGGAAGAGCACGATGCGCTGCGCGTCTTCATCAACCCTGAAATCCTGAGCTGCGACGGACTCTCGCTGGGCGAGGAAGGTTGCCTCTCGGTACCCGGAATTTACGACAAGGTGGAGCGCGCCGAGCGGGTCAGCGTGCGCTACCTCGACCTCGAGGGTAAAACCCAACGGCTCGACGCCGAAGGTCTCTTGGCCGTGTGCATTCAACACGAAATCGACCACTTGAACGGCAAGGTGTTTGTCGATCATTTGTCGCAACTCAAACAAACCCGCATCCGCACCAAACTCGCCAAACAGGCGCGTGTCACCGCGTAAATGCAATAAAGAAAAAACGATGCGACTGATTTTTGCCGGCACCCCTGAATTTTCCGCCCAAGCCCTGAGCGCCCTGATCGCCGCTGGCCACGAGATTCCTCTGGTGCTCACCCAACCCGACCGCCCCGCCGGGCGTGGCATGTCCTTACAGGCTTCGGCGGTGAAAAAAGTGGCGCAGGCCCACGGCTGCGAAGTTTTTCAGCCTGACAATCTGAAATCGCCGGAAGTTCAGGCGCGCATCGCTGCCGCCAGGGCTGAAGTCATGGTCGTCGCCGCCTACGGCCTTTTGCTGCCGCAAGCCGTACTCGATCTGCCGCCGGCAGGCTGCCTCAATATCCATGCCTCCCTGCTCCCACGCTGGCGCGGTGCCGCCCCCATACAGCGGGCGCTACTGGCGGGTGACGAAGAAACCGGCGTGTGCATCATGCAAATGGAGGCTGGCCTCGATACCGGCCCGGTGCTGTTACGCGCCTCTCTTCCCATCGACGCTGCGGAAACCGCCGCCAGCCTGCACGACAAACTGGCGCAATGCGGGGCGGCGCTCATCGTCAGCGCTCTGGAAAAACTGCCTTTGCCGGTCGAAATACAAAGTACCGACAACATCACCTACGCGCACAAGATCGACAAAAACGAAGCGCAGATCAACTGGCAGAACAGCGCCACACAGATCGACCGTCAGATTCGCGCTTTCAACCCCTTTCCTGGCGCCCAAAGCACGCTCGCCGGGCAACGCATCAAAATTTGGGCCGCCCACACCCATCCTGCCCAAGGGCCGAGCGGCACCCTGCTCGCCGTGGAGCGCGAGAGGCTCATCGTGGCCTGCGGTGACGCGGCCCTGGCGTTGACGGAAGTGCAAAAAGCCGGCGGCAAGCGCTTGCCTGTGCGCGAGTTTCTGGCGGGAAATCCGCTTCAGGTCGGTGATCGACTGGGTGAATAAGACGCTTCAAAAGCGGTTTTTTACGGCTACGCGCACTCAACACAGGGGCCGCAACTGCTGCGTTTCACGTGAAACGCACACGGCATCGAGCACCGCAGCCAGACGGTAAGCGGCAGCCGCCAGGCGCATCTGGGCAATCTTTTGGCTCGCAGCGGTGAACTGCGGCGTCAGCACAAAGCTGACACTACCCAGACTTGCCGGATAGGCTTGCGGCAAAAGCTGCTGGCTTTCTGCCAACCAGACGCTGGGCGAGGCAATGCTCGGCACACTTTGCGCCTGCAGTTGCGCCACGGCACGGCGCAGTTTTTTGCCGCGCAAGCCGCTCGCACCAGGCAAATCATCCCAGTAGGCATGCAGTTTGACGAAAGGCTGACGCCCCCGCGCCGGGTCTTCAACGAGCACCCCGTTACCCCCCCGATCTTCGCTATAGCCGGTATGCAGAGGCTGATGTATATCGCCCACCAGATGCGCCAGCCAGGGCAGTGCCCAAGCCAGTTCGGCCGCATCGCGGCTGCGCTCGAGAATCGCCAGCAAGCGGACGATCTGGGTATCTATTTGCCCACCGCGCCGACGTCCCTGCCGATCGATATTGACATAATGCCAATCGGCATGGGCCGACATTTCTGGAAACCCCGGCAAGGCTGGCGTCAGCTCGCTACCGGCACGAAAACGCGGATCATGGCGAATGCTGTCGGCCCAGGTCGCCGCTTCGGCAAATAACAAGGCCGCATCGTCGGCACCGGCTTTTTCCCGCCAGCGGCCGGCATCGGGATGCAGCAACAAATGTTCGCGGACAAAGTTACGCGTCGCCGGCCGCATGTGTTCCCAAGCCAGCACGGCCGTCTGCCGATGGCCGGCAGCATTCCAGGCAAGCACCGGCTCCCCGAGGAAAAACACCAGACAAAAGAAAAATACATGACGCATCCCGGCATTATCCCCTGCTTCGCCTTTACCCTGCAGCACCCAGCAGCACCCAGCAGCACCCAGCACGCTTTGCCCCACGCCACTACGCCCCGCGCTTTTTTTCAGGCACGAGCCTCAGCGCCAGCGCAGCAAGCCGCACGGCCACAATATGCCTCGTGCGATAATTCACGCCATGTCGCCTGCTTTGCCGCCCTTCTCGCCTTCCAGCCGCCTTCCTCCTGGCTCGCTTGCCTACGCTTTCTGGCAGGCCGCGGATCTCATTGCGCGCGTGCGCGCCGGGCGCAGTCTGGCCGACAATGCTTTGCAACGCGTGTCTGCCGCAGCCCGGCCGGCCGTGCAAGACTTGGTGTACACCACCCTGCGCGCCTATGGACGCGGCGACTTTCTGCTGACGCAACTGCTCGAACGTCCGCTCACACAACCCGCCGTACATGCCTTGTTGCTGGCCGCTCTGGAGCGCCTGGAGAAACATGCGCAGCACGCGCACACCATCGTCGACCAGGCCGTACTGGCCGCCGGCGAAATGGCACGCGGCCGCTTGCGCGGTCTGGTCAATGCTGTGCTACGTAATTTTCTGCGCCGGCAAGAGGCCTTACGGGCCGCCCTGAAACAAAACCCGCTTGCAACAGGACAACACCCCGCGTGGTGGCAGAGCACTTTGCAAAACGCCTGGCCGGAACAGGCGGCAAGCATCCTGGCCGCCGGCAACACGCCGCCGCCCATGGCGGTGCGCGTCAATCTGGCGCGCATCCGCCGCACGGACTACCAAAAACTGCTGCTAGCAGAAGGTATTGCCGCCACGCCGCACGGCGAAGCCGGGCTGTGCCTCGCACACCCCGTGCCGGTGGATCGTTTGCCCGGTTTTTTTGATGGCTGGGCATCGGTGCAAGACCCCGGCGCGCAGCGCGCCGCCGAGATCCTGCGCCCCGCACCCGGGGCCCGTGTACTCGATGCCTGCGCCGCACCCGGTGGAAAAACTGCGCATCTGCTTGAAACCACAACCCTCGACTTGCTGGCGCTTGACCGGCACGCCGCCCGCTGCCGGCACATCGAAGAAACCCTGGCCCGCCTGCACCTGAGCGCCCAGGTGCGCACCGCCGATTGCAGCCAGCCGGCCAGCTGGTGGGACGGCCGCCCTTTCGATGCCATTCTGGCCGACGTTCCCTGCACCGCCAGCGGAGTCGTGCGCCGCCACCCCGACGCCAAATGGTTGCGCCGGGAAGACGATATCGCCAGTTTTTCCCGCAGCCAGAAAAGCATCCTCGAAGCCTTGTGGCCGCTGTTGCGCCCCGGCGGTCAGTTTTTATACGCCACCTGCTCACTGTTTCCGGCCGAAAACCAGCAGCAAATCAGCGACTTTCTCGCCCGCCACGCCGATGCCGAGCGCCTGCACGAAGAGCAACTTTTTCCGAACGCCACACACGACGGCTTTTTCTACAGCCTTCTCGGAAAGCGCCTCTGATGCCCCGCCGCGCACTTTGGCTCTATGGGCTCTTTCTCTGGTTTTTTCTCGGCAGTTGCACCTTGCAAGCGGCCGAAATCGGCGTGCACAACCCAAAACTGGAATGGACCGACGAAGGCTACGCCTTGAGCGCGGATTTTTCCTTCGAGCTGCCGCCCCGCCTGGAAGACGCCGTCAATCGCGGCCTGGTTTTAAATTTCGTTGCCGATTTTCAGCTCGAACGCGAACGCTGGTACTGGCTGGACGAGAAACTTGCCCGGCGCAGTCAAAGTTACCGCCTTTCTTACCACGCCCTGACCCGCCAATATCGCTTGAGCCGCGGCGTGTTGCATCAAAGTTTCGACAGTCTCGATGCCGCACTCGCCGTGCTGCGCCGCCTGCGCCACTGGCTGGTGATCGAGCACAAGGCGCAGGAACTGACGCCCGGCGCAAGCTACCAGGCCATGCTGCGTCTTTCTCTCGATATCACCCAACTACCGCGCCCTTTCCAAATCAGCGCCCTGGGTAACAAAGACTGGACCCTGGGCGGCAACTGGGCACACTGGAACCTCGTCCTGCCCGAAGCCCCGGTTCAGGGAGAAATCGCCCAATGAAGCGTTTTCTCGCCGCAGCAGGCGCGCTGGCCGGAGCGCTCGGGGCCATCGTCTGGTTTTTGCTGCTCCTGAGTACGGCGGCCGACACCGTCGTTTTTGCCCGCAATTACCCGGTCCTGATCGGCCTCAACCTCTTGCTGGCGCTCGGCATGTTGCTGCTCGTCGGCTGGCAGCTGCACACCCTGTGGCGCGATTACCGCAAGCAGGTGTTCGGCGCGCGCTTGAAACTGCGCCTGATGTTCATGTTTGGCGTCATCGCCGTTTTGCCCGGGGCGCTGGTCTATGGCGTGTCGGTGCAATTCGTCACCCGTTCGATCGAAAGCTGGTTCGACGTGCGCGTGGAAAAAGCACTCGAATCCGGCCTGCATCTGGGGCGCTCGGCGCTCGATTCCTTGCTTGCCGACCTGGTGCAAAAAGGCGAAGCTTTGGCCAACGAGCTCGGCGATCTACCAGAAAATGGCCGCCGCTCGGCCCTGCTACGCCTGCGCGAAGAAAAAAATCTGCACCACGCCGCCCTTTTTGCGCTTAACGGCCAGCTTTTGGCGAGTGCCAGCAACGCCCCTAACGAACAAGACCCGCACAAGCTGCCCGCTCCCGAAGCCAGCCAGCTCAAACAGGCGCGCACGGCCGGTGGCCTGCACGACATCATCGGCGAGGGTGAAGATATGGTGCTGCGCGTCCTTCTACCGGTGGGCTCGCGGCGCATGTTCGATGAAATTCGCATTCTTCAGCTCAGCCAGCCGGTGCCTTCCGGTCTGGCCCTCGATGCAGAGGCCGTGCAAGGCGTTTATCGCGATTACCAGGAATTGCAACTCGCCCGCCAAGGGCTGACGCGCATTTACGCTCTGACGCTGACCTTGACCGTTCTGGTCGCCCTTTTTGCCGCTTTCGCGCTGGCTTACTGGATGGCACGCCGCTTGACCGCGCCGCTGCACCTCTTGGCCGAAGGCACCGAAGCCGTGGCGCAAGGCGATTTTTCGCCGCGCCGCGCCATTGACAGCAGCGATGAACTGGGTGTTCTCACCCGCTCTTTCAGCCAAATGACGCGCCAGCTGGAAGAAGCGCGCCATGATTCTGAACGCCACCGCGGCGAAGTCGAGGCGGCACGCGCCTATCTCGAATCGATTCTGGCCAACCTCTCCGCCGGCGTACTCGTTTTCGACCACCAATTCATTCTGCGCACGGTCAACGAAAGCGCGCTCAACCTGCTGGGCGATGACTTTTCCGGCCTCATCGGTGTGGCACCGCAAAACTGGCCCCGGCAACAGCAGCTCGGCCACTTCATCCGCAGCCGCTTTGCCGCGAGCGAGGATGTCGAATGGCAGGCGCAGGTCGAACTGGAGCGCGACAATGGTCTGCCGCAAGTACTTTTACTGCGTGCCTCACGCCTGCCAGAAGTCAGCGGCGGCGGCGATGTCGTGGTGTTCGATGATGTCACCCAGCTGATTGCCGCCCAGCGCAGCGCAGCCTGGGGGGAGGTCGCCCGGCGTCTGGCGCACGAAATCAAGAATCCGCTGACGCCCATCCAGCTTTCCGCCGAACGTTTACAACTCAAACTCGGCACCAAACTCACCTCCCCTGACGCCGACATGCTCGAACGTGGCACACAAACCATCATCAACCAAGTGCAGGCGATGAAACGCATGGTCGATGATTTTCGCGATTACGCCCGCACCCCGGCCCCGCAGCTTGCTCCCGTCGATTTGAACGCTTTGGTGCAAGAAGTCTTGAGCCTCTACGAAGGCAGCACGGCGCAAATCGAGCTTAAACTCGCCGCCGATTTGCCGCCGGTGCAAGGCGATGCCACACAGCTGCGGCAAATCATCCACAATCTGCTGCGCAACGCCGAAGACGCGCTGGAAAACCAAAACCCTGCGCGCATCGAAATTTTGAGCGAAATCGCCGGCAGCCGCTGCGCGCGGCTACGCATCACGGATAATGGTCCAGGTTTTCCTGGCGAGCTCTTACCGCGCATCTTTGAACCGTATGTCACGACCAAGGCGCGCGGCACTGGCCTCGGGCTGCCCATCGTAAAAAAAATCATCGATGAACACCAGGGCAACATAGAAATCAGTAACACGGCCGCCGGCGGCGCAAGCGTGGATATTCGCTTGCCGCTGGTACGCCACAAGGAGGGTATGCATGGCAATCATTCTGGTCGTTGACGACGAAGTCGGCATTCGCGAGCTTTTGTCGGAAATCCTGATCGACGAAGGCTACGACGTGCGCCTGGCAGAAAATGCCCAGGCGGCACGCAAGGCACGCCAGGAAATACGCCCGGACCTCGTGTTGCTCGATATCTGGATGCCAGACACCGACGGCATTTCCTTGCTCAAAGAATGGCATGGCAGCGGCCAGCTGAGCATGCCCGTCGTAATAATGTCGGGCCACGGCACGATCGACACCGCCGTCGAAGCCACACGCTTCGGGGCCTGCGATTTTCTGGAAAAACCCGTTTCCTTGCAAAAACTGCTCAGCACGGTACAAAAAGCGCTCAAATCCGAAGCACCGCAAGCGAGCGCACCGCTGACTCTGGATGCCTTCGCCCACCTGGGTTTCATCAAGGAATTCCGGCGGCGCCTGGAACAAACGGCCGGCAAAGCCCCCATGCTATTGCTGCGCGGTGCCAGTGGCCCTATGGCAGAAATGGTCGCCCGCAGCCTGCAGGTCGCGCGCACCCCCTGGCTGGACCTGAGCAGCCTGAGCAGCCCCTTGAGCCAAGAACAGCTCGAAAAGTGCAACGGCGGCATTTTGTTCGTGCCAGATCTTGCTGCACTGAGCAAAATGCAGCAGATGAGTCTGGTTTTTGCCAGCGAACGGGTCGAAAAACTCAATGTCCGCCTGCTCTGCGCCACCGCACTCACCCCGGTGCAACTGGTGGAACAAGGTTGGGACAACACCCTCGTCCAGCGACTCAGCGCGGTATGGCTCAATCTGCCCAGTCTCGCCAACCAGGCCGATGAGCTGCCCGACATTGCGCGCATCCTGCTCGATCACCTGATCGGGCAACGCGAAATACCACAACGGCGCTGGTCCAGCGCTGCCCTCGCCAATCTGCACAGCGCCGCCAGAAAACGACTCGACGAGAACAGCTGGAATGCCTTGCATGGCCTGATCAAAAACCTGGCCCTGAGCGCACTGGAAGAAGAAATCAGCATCGACGACCTGCATCGTGTCCTGCCGCAAAATGAGGGTGAAAACGAAGCAGAACGCTCCCTGCTGCCACTTTTCGAACAGCCTTTACGCGAAGCGCGCGATACCTTTGAAAAACTGTATTTCGAATTCCACCTACGCCAGGAAAACGGCAACATGACCCGTTTGGCCGAGCGTTCCGGCCTGGAGCGCACCCATCTCTACCGAAAATTAAAACAACTCGACGTGCGCCAGGGGCGGCGCGGCGAAGAATAAAACGCACGCAGGGGCGGGGAACATGAAAATCATCATCGTCGGTGCCGGGCAGGTCGGCAGCAGTGTCGCCGAAGGTCTGGTGAACGAAGAAAACGACATCACGGTCATCGATCAAGACAGCCCGCGTCTGCGTTTTTTGCAGGATCGTTTCGATCTGCGCACCATTCGCGGCAATGCCACCACCCCCAGCGTCCTGCGCGATGCCGGTGCTGAAGATGCCGACATGATCATTGCCTTGACGCAAAGCGACCCGGCCAATCTCGTCATCAGCAAACTCGCCCACTCCCTGTTCAACACGCCGACCCGCATCGCCCGGCTGCGCGCGCGTGATTTTCTCGAAGATGAAAATCTGCTCTCAGAAAGCAATTTTGCCGTTGATTTTGCCCTCTGCCCGGAACAGGTCATCACCGAATACATCCAGCGTCTGGTCGAATTCCCGCGCGCTTTGCAAGTGCTCAATTTCGCCCGGGGCCGGGTTTCCCTGGTCGCCGTGCGCGCCTTTGAAGGCGGCCTGCTGGTGGGCAAACCAATCAAGGCCATGGCTGATTTATTACCGCCTGAAATCGATGCCCGTATTGCTGCCATTTTCCGCGACAACCAGCCGCTGATCCCGGAAGGCGACACCGAAGTGCGCATCGGCGACGAGGTGTTCATTCTCGCCGCCGCCGAACATATCCATACGGTGCTCAAGCAGCTGCGCCGCGCCGAAATGCGCGTGCAGCGCGTGATGATCGCCGGGGGCGGCAATATCGGCCTGCGTCTGGCTAAATCGCTGGAAGAGCGCTACGAGGTCAAGCTGATCGAAAAAACCGAAGCGCGCGCCGACCTGCTCGCCAACGAGCTGAACGACACCCTGGTGCTGGCCGGCGACGCGACCGACGAAGAATTACTGGAACAGGAAAACATTGCCGAAATGGACCTGTTCCTCGCACTGACCAACGACGATGAAAACAACATCATGTCTGGCAGCCTGGCCAAGCGTCTGGGCTGCCGGCGCGTGGTGGCGCTGGTCAATCGCCGCGCCTATGCCGAAATGATCGAAGGCGGGCCGATCGACATTGCCATTTCCCCGGCGCAAATCTCCATCGGCACCCTGCTCGCCTATGTCCGCCAGGCCGACGTGGCGGTGGTACATTCCCTGCGCCGAGGGGCGGCCGAAGCCCTGGAAATCGTCGCGCACGGCGATCGCAAAACCTCCAAGGTGGTCGGTCGGCGTATCGACGAAATCGACTGGCCGCACGGCGTCACCATCGCCGCCGTCGTGCGCAATTTCGAAAAACCGGTGATCGTCGGCCACACCGATGAATGGACGGCCATTACGCGTTATGGCGAAGTGCACATCGCCCACCACGACACCCTGATCGAAGCGGGCGACCACGTCATCATCTTCTGCACCCAGAAAAAACTGGTGAAAAAGGTGGAAAAGCTGTTCCAGGTCGGCTTCCAGTTCCTGTGAGCCGATCATGAACCGTTCTGCTCCGGTTTTTCGTGCGCTGGGCATGATCCTCATGCTCTTTGGTCTGACCTTGCTCGCTCCCTTTGCCCTGTCGTATTTCATGGACGACGGGGCGACGCGCATGTTTTTTCTGGTGTTTTTGCTCACCCTTTCCTGCGGCTGCCTGCTCTGGTACCGCTACCGGCGCGGGCGGCGCGATCTCAACGTGCGCGACGGCGTTTTGCTGGTGGTGCTCGTCTGGGTCGTCCTGCCCGCTTTTTCCGCCCTGCCCTTCATGATCCACCTGGGCATGACGCATACCGATGCCTATTTCGAAGCCGTTTCCGGCCTCACCGCCACCGGGGCCACCATCATCAGCGGGCTGGATCAACTGCCGCACTCGATCAATCTCTGGCGCCACCTGATGCACTGGCTGGGCGGTATGGGCTTGATCGTGCTGGCCGTAGCCATTCTTCCCATGCTCGGCATCGGTGGCCGGCAAATGCTCGCGGCCGAAGTGCCCGGACCGATGAAAGACAGCCGTTTGACCCCGCGCGTTACGGAAACAGCGAAAGGTCTATGGCTGATCTACATCGGCGTCACCTGCCTGTGCATACTCGCCTACGCCTGGGGCGGCATGAATTGGTTCGACGCCATTTGCCACGCTTTTTCCACCGTCGCCCTGGGCGGATTTTCCACCCACGATGCCAGTTTTGCCCATTTCAATTCACCGCAGCTGGAATGGATTGCCGTCGGTTTCATGGTTTTTTCCGGCATCAACTACGCCACCCATTTTCTTTTCATCCGCAGCCGCTCGCTGATGCACTACTGGCGCGATCCGGAAGTGAGCTGGTTCATCGGCGTTTTACTGATCAGCGTACTCATTTTGGCCAACTATCTGTGGAAAGAAGGGGTGTTTGGCGAACTCGACGCCTCCTTGCGCCACACCCTCTTTCACGTCGTTTCGGTCGCCACGACCACCGGTTTTGCCACCCTGGATTACGCCCAATGGCCGATGTTCGTCGGCCTGTGGATGCTGTTTCTGTGCAGCTTTGCCACCAGCGCCGGCTCCACCGGCGGCGGCATCAAGATGATGCGGGCCATGCTGCTTTATAAACAGGTTTACCGCGAATTGATCCGCGCCATGCACCCTTCGGCGGTCTATCACGTGCGCCTGGGCGGTGCCACGGCCCCGCAAACGGTGTTGTTCGCCGTGCTCGCCTTTGCCTTCATCTACATGGCCTGCATCGTTACTTTGACGCTGACCCTTTCTTTTACCGGCCTGGATATCGTCACCGCTTTCTCGGCGGTGGTTGCCTGCATCAACAACACCGGCCCCGGCTTGGGCCTGGTCGGACCTGCCACCAACTATGGGGTGCTGGAAGATTTTCAGACCTGGGTGTGCATTTTTGCCATGCTGTTAGGGCGTTTGGAGATCTTTACCCTGCTCGTCGTCCTCACCCCTGCCTTCTGGCGGAAGTGACCGATCACCCAGAAACCCGGATAATCTCCCCTTTTCGACTTTTGGCGGAGTAAAACCGTGAGCCGACCCAAGAATGATACCTTCCTGCGCGCGCTGTTGAAGGAACCGACCGAATTTACCCCGCTGTGGATGATGCGCCAGGCTGGCCGTTACCTGCCCGAGTACTGCGCCACGCGCAAACGCGCCGGCAACTTCCTCAATCTGTGCAAATCGCCGAGCATGGCCTGCGAAGTCACCTTGCAGCCGCTCGCCCGCTATGACCTGGATGCAGCAATCCTCTTTTCCGACATCCTCACCGTGCCGGACGCCATGGGCCTGGGCCTGTATTTTGCCGAAGGCGAAGGTCCCAAATTCGAACGTCCGCTGCGCGAAGAATGGGCGATCAACAACTTGAGCGTCCCCGATCCTTACGATCACCTGGGCTATGTCATGGATGCCGTCAGTGAAATTCGCCGCGCCCTGGATAATTCCGTGCCGCTCATCGGCTTTTCCGGCAGCCCCTATACGCTGGCCTGCTACATGATCGAAGGCCAAGGTTCCTCCGATTTCCGCCACATCAAGGGCATGCTCTACGGTCGCCCAGATCTGCTGCACAAGATTCTGGAGGTCACCACGCAAGCCGTCATCCGCTATCTGAATGCGCAAATCGATTCCGGCGCGCAAGCCGTGATGATTTTTGATACCTGGGGCGGTTCGCTGTCTGCTTCGGCCTACAAGGAATTCTCGCTGGCTTACATGCAACGCATCGTTGCCGGCCTGAAAAAAGAAAAGGACGGCCAGCGCATCCCCAGCATCGTCTTTACCAAAAACGGCGGCCTGTGGCTGGAAGACATTGCCGCCATCGGCTGCGACGGGGTGGGCCTGGACTGGGGCATCGACATCGGTTCGGCGCGCCAGCGCGTCGGCGACAAGGTGGCCCTGCAAGGCAACATCGACCCCAATGTGCTGTTTGGCACACCAGAAACCATTGCCGCCGAAGCCAAAAAAGTGCTCGACAGCTTCGGTCCGGGCAATACCGGCCATGTTTTCAACCTCGGCCACGGCATTTCGCAATACACGCCGCCAGAAAATGTCAGCATCTTGGTCGACACCGTCCACACCCACAGCCGCAGCCTGCGTAAGTGAGGGCTAACTGAAGCGCCGGGGCTTGACTTATGCACAAAGTTTTTGCCCCGGACTTTCAGTTTCATCAAAAACGCTAGTTGACCGCGCGTTAAATATATAACTCTTTGATTTCAAACGAAATCATATTCTTGCTCAAAACTGCGGCATAAGGCAAAACCCCTTAAGAAACGCCAACTTAGCCTTTCTACCCCGCGCCAACTCACAGACTTATCCACAGTTTCTGTGAACAACCCCCAAGCCACTGCCCCCATGTCGATTTTGCGCGTCGCGCTCGATGTCCCCTTGCACCGTCTGTTTGATTACCGTCTGGACGATGCCAGCACGGCGGATATTGGCCGGCGCGTGCGGGTACCTTTTGGGCGCGGCGAAAAAATCGGCATCGTCGTCGCCCTCGCCGAGCAGAGCGACTGGCCGATTGAGCAACTCAAAACCGCCTGCCGCATCGATGACGATCTGCCGGCCCTGCCCGCTGATTTTTTTCAGCTCCTCGAATTTGCCAGCAGCTATTACCAGGCCCCGCTGGGCGAAACTCTGCTCGCCGCCCTGCCCGCCGGCTTGAAGCGCCTAAACCCGCCCACCCGCCGCGCCACCCGGGCCAAGCTCGCGCCCGCCGCGCAAGCCAAGCCGGAACTCACCGACGAACAAAGCGCTGTGATCGAAGCGATCGACCTCAACGCCGGTTTTGCTGCACATCTGCTTTTTGGCATTACCGGCAGCGGCAAAACCGAAGTCTACCTGCGCCTGATCGAACGCGCGCTGGCCCTGGGCCGGCAAACCTTGCTCCTGGTCCCGGAAATCAATCTCACGCCGCAGCTCGAAGAACGGGTGCGCACACGCTTTCCCGAGCACTGCATCGTTGCTCTGCACAGCGAACTGCCCGAAGCCGCACGCGAACGCCACTGGCTGCAAGCGCTGCGCGGTGAGGCAGCGATCGTGCTCGGCACGCGCCTATCGATTTTCACGCCGCTGCCGCGTCTGGGCTTGATTCTGGTGGATGAAGAGCACGATGCCTCCTTCAAACAGCAGGACGGCATGCGCTATTCCGCCCGCGATCTGGCCATCGTGCGGGCGCGCCAGCGCAATCTGCCCATTCTTTTCGGTTCGGCCACGCCCGCCCTGGAAAGCTGGGCCAATGCCGAACAAGGCCGTTACCGCCGACATTTCCTCAGCCAGCGGGCGAATCCCCAGGCCCAGCTGCCGCCGGTGCGCATTCTCGACAGCCGAGCGCTCAAATTGCAAGAGGGGCTTTCTGCGCCCTTGCTGCATGCCATTGAAACGCGCTTGCAACGCGGCGAACAAAGCCTGGTTTTTCTCAACCGGCGCGGCTACGCCCCGGTGCTGGCCTGTGCCGCCTGCGGCTGGATTTCCCATTGCCAGCGCTGCGCCGCCAATCTGGTGGTGCATCGCGCCGATCACTGCCTGCGCTGCCACCACTGCGGCTTTGAAGCGCGCATTCCGCGCGCCTGCCCGACTTGCGGCAATCAGGATATCCAGGCCTTCGGACGCGGCACCCAGCGCCTGGAAAGCTGGCTACAGGAACGCTTTCCCACAGCGCGTATCCTGCGCGTCGATCGCGATGCGGTAAAAAGCCGCAAGCAATGGGAAGAGGTGCTCGAGCGCATCCACGGCGGCGAGGCAGACATTCTCGTCGGCACGCAGATGCTCGCCAAGGGGCATGATTTTCCCAAACTCACGCTGGTCGGTGTGCTCGGTGCCGATGCGGCATTGTTTGCCGCCGACTGGCGCGCCCCAGAGCGTTTGTTTGCGCAACTCATGCAGGTTGCCGGGCGCGCCGGACGCGCCGAATTGCCGGGCGAAGTCATCGTGCAAACGCAATACCCCGAGCACCCCTTGTTTAGCGCACTGGTCGCGCAGGACTACCCCAGTTTCGCCCAGCAACAGTTGGCCGAGCGCGCCCAGGCCGGCTTTCCGCCTTATACCTTTCACGCCATTTTGCGCGCCGAAGCCCCGCACATGGCCGACGCCCTGGCTTTTTTGCAGGCCGCGACGAAGCTGCCCGAAGCGGCGCAACAAAACGAGGTCATGCTTTACGATCCAGTTCCGATGCGTATGGCGCGCCTGGCTAACCTGGAGCGCGCGCAATTACTCCTCGAATCGCCCTCGCGCCCGGTTTTGCAACAGTTTCTCCCGCGCTGGCGCGAAGCCCTGGCGCAGTTACGCACACCGCGCCAGTTACGCTGGCACATCGAGGTCGATCCTCTGGAGTGCTGACGCCTGCCCAAACGGCACGCCCCTTGCTTGGTGTCTGCTCCGCATACCCAGCAAGGAGGCATCATGAAAATCGAAACGTCTGCCCTAGAACTCACGGCCAGCCACGAAATAAGCCAAAGCCGCAGCCTGAGCGCGCAATCCCAGGTCAGTTTTCGTCAGATGCTGGGCGAAATGGCGGAAGAAAACAGCAGCACAGATTTGCACGAACGCGTGCGCAAGCTGCTCGAAAGCCTGATCGAGCGCATCATCGCCGCCCTGGAAGGGCGCAGTGTAGAAGTTAAAAACCCGCTCTTCGACAGCGCCGCACCCGAGAGCGGCGCTCGCCTCGATCAATCCGAAAAAAGCCCTCGTCAGCAAGAAATCCATTGGCAAACCCGCGTTTGCGAAAGTTTCAGCGAATACGAACGCACCAGTGTGTGCGGCACGGGCTGGGTAAAAACCCGCGATGGACGCGAAATTTCCCTCGAGTACGCGCTGACCATGGAGCGCAATTTCAGCAGCCAGCGCCATAGCGAAACGCAAGGTAGCGTGGTGCTCAAAGACCCGCTGATGCTCTCTTTTGACGGCAGTGCCTGCGAACTGAACAGCCAACGCATGGCCTTCGATCTCGCCGCCGATGGCAGTGCGCAATGGATTCCGCAAGCCGGCGGCAACAGTTGTTTTCTCGTCTGGGATCGTAACGGCAATGGGCGCGCCGACGATGGACGCGAACTGTTCGGCGCACTCAGCGGGAACGGTTTCGCCGATCTGGCCGCGCTCGATGAAGACAAAAATGGCTGGATTGACGAAAGCGATAGCGCTTTCAACACACTGGGTCTGTGGTTCGCCGACCGCTACCAGAGCCTGAACGCTGCGGGCATCGGAGCGCTCTACACCGGTGCCGTGGCTGCCCCCTTTGCCCTGAAAGACGAAAACAATGCCTTACTCGGACAAATCCGCGACGTGGGCCTCTATCTGTTCGAAGACGGGCGCAGCGGCTGGCTGCAGCAGGTCGATTTAGCCCTCACGCGCAGCAATATGCCGGGGGAAAACGAACCAGGCGAGCGCGAGCAACTGGCAGGCCAGGAGCAGAAAAAAAGCGCTGCGGTAAGCCTCGGCGCTGGATAAACCCATGCTGTGCAGGGCATCGACCAAAGCGCCGATGCCCCATTGCAAACCAAAGGCGCCGGCAAACACCAGAAGATTGAAAGCGGTGCTCGCCCGCCCCGACCAATGCGCCGGAAAAGCTTGTGCCACAAGCGAATAAGCCATGTTGGCAAGAGAAAAACAAGCCCCCAGAAGCGGCCAGAAAAGAGCGCCGCCAAACTGCGGCCACAGGCAAATCATGGTCAAGGCGAAGGCCGCGACGATCATCGCGCCGAGATAAAGCTTGGCCAGTGACACCCCGTGATGCACCAATTTGGTGGCAAAAAACCCCACGCAAATGAAGCCGCTCAACATGGCGATCCCCATCCAGGTCAAACGTATCGCCACCGCTGCGCCGTCGAGATGCTCCAACACATTCATCCAGCGCGAGGCCCACAAACCCTGCACGGCCATGAAGCCGCCGATGAAAGCAAAACCCATCGGCGCGTAACGCTGAAAATGCGGGTCGGCAAAAATTGCCCTTACTTCGCTCAGTTGCTGGCGCAAGGGCACGCTGGCCGCATGATTTTCCTTATCTGGCACCACCCACCACAAGATCGCCGCCACAGCCAAGGTAAGCAAGGCCAGGGCCAGTACGATGCCGCGCCAATGGGTGATTTCCAGCGCCATTTCCAGCGGTTTTGCCGCCACCAGCGCCCCCAAACCGCCGGATGCCATGATCCAGCCCGTCATGCCGGCCAGACGCTCGGCAGCAAACCATTGGGTAAACGCTTTCATCGAGGCCATCAGACAGGCCGACACCCCCAGACCGATCAAGGCGCGCCCGACGCTCAGGCCAAACAAGCTTTCTGCCTGGGAAAACACTGCCGCACCAAGGGCCGCAATCACCAGCAAAATCGCCTCCACCCGACGCGGGCCGAAGCGATCGAGCAGCAGGCCCAATGGAATCTGTGCCGCCCCAAAGGCGAGAAAATAAGCACTCGTTAAGAAACCCAGCGCGTTATCCGGCAAGCTCAATTCCTGCGCGATGACCGGCCCGAGAATGGCATTGACCGTGCGGTAAAGGTAAGACAGGAAGTAGCCCGCCGCAAAAGGCAGGAGCAGGCACAAAATCAAATTAGGGCCGGCAGCGCGCGGCTGGGAAGGTGCAGTCATGGCGTGGAAAATCGGCGTTTCACGTGAAACGCCCCGGGCAGTCACCAAGGGCGCACAAAAGGGGAATTTTACGCGAGCAGCACAATCACACGCGCACCGCCACAGCTTTGACGTTACCCCAGGTGGTGGTCAAAGTGCGCAGCACGCTGGCCCCCGATTCGAGCAGCAGCAAAAATATATCGCGCTCGGAATAGAGACAAACCTGCTCGGCAATGCCGTATTTATCAGCCATAGCCGGTGCCAGCGGCGCGAAGCGTTCGTAAAGCGACTGTTCGCGTCCGGCATAGCCCTCGCCCACTTCCGAATGCAGCCCGAGAATGGACAAATACAACTTGCCGCCAATGCGCAGTTTTTTCATCAACTGACGAATCACCAACTTCGCTTGCGCGTAGGGCAAATGACACAGGCCGTGGCGCAACACGATGATGTCGTAGCGCACCTCATCGCCTTCTTCCGGTGGACTCGGCGGCTGCGCGGGCAAAAAACGAATCGCGCCACTGTGCCCGCTCGCCAGAATGCGGTTCTCGATTTCCTGGCGCAGCGCCGGCGCATCGGCCACGCTCACCTGCGCCCCCAACTGAGCAAACCGCCCGGCCAGACGGCAACGTCCGGCCGGCAAAACCAGTACGCGCACCTCGTGTTCGATACGCTGGCGTTTGACGCATTCCTCCAGCGCCAGCTGTTGAATGGCGTCTTGCTCTTCGCTCCAAGCTTCCCCTTGCGTATCCATGCCTGTCTCCTCTTTTCGGACATTCTGCCCGAGGGCCGATAATTCTGGCAACCACGGCCAAGCCCCAGCGGCACTACAAAACGTCGGCTGCGCTATAGTCAAGTTTTTAAAGCCGCAAGGAAAACCTCATGGCCATGCTCGTCACCTTTGAATCCAGTGAAACTGGCGAATTGTTCATGTATGCCGACGTGGCGCGCCTGTTGTTCGACATCATCGGCAAAGAGGGCTCGGCGCGCGGCACGTTTACCCAAGCGCAAATGCTGCCAGCGGCGGAAAAATTACAGCGCGCCGTCGACGAAGCCAAGCTTCTGAACACCGCCCCGGCCACTCAAGAACACGATGCCGACAACGAGCACAAGCCGCTCCCTGTCAGCCTGCCGCAACGCGCCTGGCCTTTTATCGAGATGCTCGAACGCACCGCCCGCAGCGGTTCTGAAGCACATATCACCTGGCAGGCGGCAGCGGATTTCTGAATCGCCCGGATGCAGCACCCGGGGTTTTTCGCAGCGCTTAAAAAAACTCGATATCGTCTTCTTGCGCGCGCATTTCCTGATTGAAACGTGCAACCGCCTCGTGCACCGGCACGCCGTTCATCACCGCCTCGAACATCGCACTTTCTTCGCGCGTCGAATATTTCGCCTTGATGCGATTTTGCAGCCCCACCCATTCCTCCGGGTTGTACAAACGCACCGGCTGCCCCACCAAATCGCTCAAATCCCCCAAACTGTGGGTGACGTGCGACAGGCGCTGCACCAATTTATCGTAAAACTGGAAAGCGATAATGGCTTGATGCACCCGATCGGCCACATCGCCGGAATCACCCAGCAATTCGGCGCGCAAGGCACCGGCGGCACCTTCATTCGGTAAATTGCTGATTTTATGCAGCAAAGCGTGCATGCACTGGGCAATGGCGGTAAATGAGGTGGTGAGCACTTCGACCGAGCTATTGCTGTCTTTCATCGCAGTTTCGATCTGGACCACCGCCAGTTCCAGCATGAGCACGGTTTCACGCACCTGACTCCAGCTCAGGTCCGGATTACTGGCGCTGCTGCCGCGAATAGGTATATTTTTTGTTTGTGTGTTCATGGTGGAATTCCAAGTGCAAGCGGCGAATATAGCGCAAATGCGCTAGGCTGCGCATTTGTTCCGCGCACTTTTGCCCGCCATGCCCTTGCATGTTTTCTCCCGCCTGCTCTTCGTCAGCCTGTGTTGCACGGCATTCAACAGCTGCGCAAACGCCGAAATCGCCTTGGACGCCGGCCATAGCCTGAGCGACGGTGGGGCGCTCTCGGCACGCGGGCGCGAGGAATTTTTCTTCAATCAAGATTTTGCGCACTTACTGGCGATGCGCCTGGAAAGTGACGGACAAGCGGTGCGCCGCATCAATTTCGACGGTGCCATCAGCGGTTTGCACCAACGCCCCAAACTTGCCGCCGGCAGCGATTTCTTCCTCTCCATCCACCACGATTCAATCAGCGAAAAGCATCTGCTGACCTGGGAATGGGAGGGGGTCGAACGCACGTACACCGATGTCAAACGCGGCTTTGGCTTGTTTGTTTCGAGCAAAAACCCCGATCTCGCCCGTAGTTTGCGCTGCGCTTCCGCACTTGGCGCGGCGCTGCGCGCAGCGGATTTCACCCCCACCCCCTGGCATGGCCGCAAGCATTTGCCGGCCGATGCCGACAATGGCGTCTGGTATTACGACAATCTGGTGGTCTTATATCGCACCGCCCTGCCGGCAGTTCTTTTTGAGGCGGGTGTCATCAAACACCAGGAAGAAGAGCTGGAATTACGCGACCCTGAACGCCAGTCCCGTATGGCAGATGCGCTGGTGCGCGGCTTCAGGCAGTGTTTGCCGCCGACAGAAAAACCGGCTCCGGCGTAAGTTCAAGGGCAAACTGCGCACGCACGGCGGCTTGCACGGCGGCCATACTCTGCGCGACATCCTGGCCCGTGGCCCCGCCGTGATTGACCAAAACCAGGGCTTGTTTTTCGTACATGCCGACCGGCCCTAAGGCCTTGCCTTTCCAGCCGGCAGCTTCAATTAACCAACCCGCGGCAAGTTTCACCCGGCCGTCCGCCTGCGGGTAGGTCGGCAGCTCAGGATAGGCGCGCAGCAAGGCAGCGGCCTGCTCAGCGCAAACTACGGGATTATGGAAAAAACTGCCGGCATTGGGTAACCGCCCCGGATCCGGCAATTTACGCTGGCGTACCGCAATGACCGCTGCAGCAATCTCCTGCGCCGTTGGCGTGGCGATCTCGTGCGCGGCCAACTCTTGCGCCACATCGGCGTAACGACAGTTGGGCTGCCAAGATTTCGGCAAGCGCAAGGTGAGCGCGACAATCGCCAAAGCCCCCTCACGGTGTTGCCCATTTTTCTTGAACAGGCTGTCACGATAAGCAAAGTGACAGGCCGCATTGTTGAATTCAACGAACTTTGCCGCCTGAAAATCCCAGGCGCGCACCTGCTGCACGAAATCACTGATTTCTACACCATAGGCACCGATGTTTTGCACCGGTGCCGCACCCACGGTGCCGGGAATCAAGGCGAGATTTTCCAAGCCGGGCCAGCCGCGCGCCAGACTCCACAGCACCAAGGCATGCCAGTTTTCCCCAGCCCCGGCTTCGATGTACCAAGCCTGCGCATCTTCGGCGACCAAGCGCCTGCCGGGAATCGCCATGTGCAGAATCAGGCCGTCAAAATCCCCGCCCAGCACGAGATTGCTCCCTCCCCCCAGCACAAAACGCCGGCGCGAGCGCCAGCGCGGATCGGCCAGCGTCGCGGCAGCATCTACCCGCACATACTCTGCCGCCCGCCCCGGCAGGGCGAGGGTGTTGAAGGGACGTAGATCAACCTGCCGCTGCAGCATGTTCAAGGTTTTTTTGCCCCCGCCAACAAATCGATCAAATGACCCGGGCTTCCTGGGTCGCCCACCCAAACCGGCTGCGCCTGATACGCCGGATTGATCAGGCTGCGCTGCGGCTGATAACCCGCAAACCGCAACCCGCTTACATCGGCCCAGGTGTGGATGAAACTGTCGAGCTGATAGACGCGTTCGGCATAAGCCGCATAATCGCGCTTGTCTTCTGCGAGCCAGGCGGGTGAGCGCCAGATGAAAAAGGGCACGGTATACATCGGCAAGGTCGGCTTGGCTTCATTGCGCCCGATGAAATCATGTGGCGGCGTGTCGTACACATCCTCGCCATGGTCGGAAAAATACACCAGCTGGCTGGGAATATCCGCCTGCCGCAGCGTGGCGAGCACATTGGCCACCACCTCGTCGTTATAGCGCACGGCGTTATCGTACTCATTGATGAAATCCGCCTGTTCCGCATCCGCCCAATCCGGCACTCCGTCACGCCCCTTGAAATACTCCGCTTGCGGCGGGAAGCGGTATTTGTAGCGCATGTGGGTGCCCAGCAAATGGATGACGATGAAACGCCGCGCCTGGCCATCGGCCAGAATCTGCGCCAGCGGCTCGAGCACCTGGCTATCGAAACTGTAGGAATTCTGCGAACGCTGATGGTTGAGATAGAACTGTTCGTCCATCTGCTCAGAAAAATTGGTCAGCATGGTGTTGCGCTTGGTCAACGTCTGCTGATTGGTGATCCAGTAGGTGCGATAACCCGCCTGCTGCATGATGTTCATCAGCGAAGGCTGGCTCAGATACAAATTAGGATTTTTTTGATCCGCAAAAGTCAGCACCTGCTGCAAGGCCTCTATCGTATAAGGGTGCGAAGCAAAGACTTGATTAAACAAGGAAAGTTCATTACGCAAGGCATGTAAGCGCGGATTCGTTTCCCGTCCGTAAGCATACAAGCTCATATGCAGGCGGCTGGTCGATTCACCCAAGAGCAACACCAAGGTGCCTGGTTTGCCGGCGCGAGCATCCTGCAAATCGGCAATCGGCGGAATTTTTGCCGCCTGCTCGCGCAGCTCCTGCATCCCCGCCAGCTGTTCCTGATAGTGGCGATAACCGACCAAAAACTGCCAGGGCACCGCCGGTTCCATGCGATTGAGCAGGCTTTCCTGATAGCGCGTCCAGTCAAAATCACTGCCACGCGTAACTTTCATCGCCGGCGGCACAAGCAAAACCGCCAGCACCAGCGGAAAAAGGAGCGCTCGGCCCGCAGGGCGCATCTGCAAGGGGCGCACCCCGCGCCACAGGGCATAGGCTCCTGCCATGAAGGCGAACAAGCCCGGGAACATCCACCAGCGCAAATACTGATCGACGTACTCACTCGCCTCGGCCGGGTTCGATTCAAAAATGATGAACAGCACGCTTTGCGAAAATTCTTGCCGGTAAATGGCGAAATACCCCAAATTAACCAGCGCCCCCACGCCCAAGAGCAATCCGATCACGGCGCTGATCTGGCGCGCCTTGGCCGGAAAAGCGAGCAAAGGCAAAAGCCAGAGCAAACTGAAGACAAAGCCCTGGCGCAGCGGCAAAAAGCCGGTTGCACCGGTAAAAAACAGCAAAAAATGCGTGGCCGCAGAGAAGTACCAGAAAAAAAGGAACGCCCGGCTCAAGCCGCGCCAATCAATCCATTGCATGATGTCTGACCTAATTGAGGTGGCGCATTGTAGATTTTTTGGCGCAACAGAACGTAGTGAAAATGTGATCCGCAACAATTTTTAAGTAAACCCGCACGATGCGAATTGATTTAGCGGCCACGACCCATTACCCTAGACACTTCCCGCAACCCCTGCCAAACGAGGTAACAAAATGGCCGAACAAACCGCTGCCAGCAAAGAAAAATTGGTATCCGACCTGAAAGTCGTGATTTCCGATACCGAAGAACTCCTGCGTGCCACGACCGGCGTTGCCGGCGAAAAAGTGAGCGAGTTGCGCGAACGCCTCGGTGTGCGCCTGCGCGATGCCAAAGAACGCGTGCTCGATCTGGAACAAGCCGTCGTCGACAAGACCAAAGCCTGCGCCCGCGCCACTGACGATTTCGTGCATGACCAGCCGTGGAAAGCCGTCGGCGTCGCCGCCGCGCTGGGCCTGGCACTGGGTGTGCTGATCGGCCGACGTTAAACGTGAGCGCCACGCCTGCGAGCGAAGACAAGCCGGACGCTGCCGCGCGTTCCGGCGGTCTCTTTGCTTCCCTGAAAAATCTGCTGCTCACGCTGCTCAGCACTGGGCGCACGCGAGCCGAGTTGCTCGTGGTCGAAATCGAGGAGGAAAAATTCCGCCTCATCGGCCTCTGGATGCAGGCCACCGGCATTGCTTTCTTGCTCGCTCTTGGCGTCATCATGGCCGTATTCAGCTTGGCACTGGCCTTCTGGGAGCAGCGGGTGCAGGTGTTTGGCGTTTTTGCGGCGGTTTTTTTCATCGCTGCCTTCTGGCTGGCCTTTTCTTTGCGCCGCCAGGCACGTAAACCCAGCCGCCTCTTCCAAAGCAGCCTGGCTGAACTGGAACAAGACATCAGCCAGTTGCAGGACGAGGCATGAACGAAAAACGCCTCTTGCTGGCCGTGCGCCGAGGCCAACTGACGGCGCGCATCGCCGCCCAGCGCACGGCCTTGGCCGAACACAGCCAAGCCGTGAAAAGCATTTGTGCAACAGGCGATCAAATCGGCCACGCCCTGCACTGGCTACGCCAACGCCCGCTCGCCGTCGGTGCTGGCGTGGCCTTGCTGGCGGCGGCACGGCCCCGGCGCAGCTGGCGCTGGGCAAAGCGCGGCTTTTTCATGTGGCGCGGCTGGCAGGCGCTACGTAGCGGCTTTAACGCCCTGCGCTAAGCGTGAGCGGCCCCCCTGAATCGCCCCCCGTTTGGTGGCGGCAGCTACTCACGGCACAGCGGCGCGAAATGCGCCGTATCGTTACCGATGCCGCCGCCGTGCGCGGCATCATGCCTTTGTTGATGAAACCGCGTAACGGTCAATCCTGGACTGCTGATGAACGCGCGGAACTGATCCGCCACATGCGTCAACTGGCGCATTTGTCACCTTATCTCGTCTTGCTGTTGCTGCCCGGCTCGGCCTTGATTCTGCCTGCTTACGCCTGGTGGCTGGATCGACGGCGGCTCAAACGGCAGGACGATCGTCCGCCGGCGCGTGCCACGGAGCAACCTTAATCAGCAAAAGCATGCCGGGCAGAGCGAGCAGAAAGCACAGGGCGAAAAAGCCCACCCAGCCCATGTTTTCCACCAACCAGCCGGCACCGGCGTTGATCACTGTGCGCGGCACCGCCATCAAGCTGGTGAACAAGGCCAACTGGGTCGCCGTATACGCCGGATGCGTGGTGCGCGCCATGAAAGCAACAAACGCTGTCGTGCCCAGCCCCACACCAATGGCTTCGCTACCGATCACCAGCGCCAGCAGAATCAGGCGTGCCGGCGTCGATTCTGCCGCCCCCACCCAGGCCAGCCCGAGAAAACCCAATATGGTCACTGCCTGGACCACGCCAAATACCCACAAGGCACGGTTGATGCCCAACTTGAGCATCCATACCCCGCCCAGAATGCCGCCCGCCACTGCCGGCCACAAGCCAGCATTCTTGGCGATGATGCCAATTTCCGTCTTGGTATAGCCCATATCCAGGTAAAACGGCGTAGCCAGCGCGGTGCACAAGGAATCGCCGAGCTTATAAAAGAAAAGAAAGGCCAGTACCAATAGGGCCGATTGTGTTCCATGCCGGCCGAAGAATTCGCGAAACGGCTCAACGACGGCCTCGCGCAAGCTACGCGGGGTGCCACCGGCGGCCGGCGGCTCGCGCACGCTCAGAGTCATCAGCAGGCCAGGCACCATGAACGCTGCCGTAATCATGAAAACCTGGCTCCACGGCAGGTGGTCGGCCAAGATCAGCGCCAGCGAGCCCGGCACCAAGCCGGCAATACGGTAGGCGTTGACGTGAATGGCATTGCCCAAGCCCAATTCGACATCCGGCAGAATTTCCCGACGAAAGGCATCGAGCGCGATATCCTGGGTTGCGGAAAGAAAGGCGAGCACGGCAGTCAAGGCAACGATCAGCGGCAAATCATCGCGCGGCGACAACTGTCCCAGCCAGGCAATGGCTGCCAGCAAGCCAAGTTGGGAGACGAACATCCAGCTGCGCCGCCGCCCCAGCCAGGGCAGGATGCCGTAGCGGTCGAGCAACGGTGCCCAGAGGAACTTCCAGGTGTAGGGAAACTGGATCAGGGCAAAGGCACCGATGGCGCGCAATGACAAGCCCTCGGTTTTCAACCAGGCGGGCACCAGGTTGAGCAGCAAATACAGCGGCAGGCCCGAGGCGAAGCCGGTAAAGATGCAAATCAGCATGCGCCGATTGAGCATCGCGTTCAGCCAGGCAGGCATCAGGAATTACGCGTCAGGCGATACACGGCGAGACTGCCGAGAAAGTTCAGATCGCGCGCAGCATCCGCCACCACCACCTGCCCGGCTTCGTCCAGAACCTGGCGCTCGACCACGGTCAGCCCCATCTGGGCGCACAGCGCTTCAAAATCGAGCAGGGTAAAAAAGCGTACGTTGGGCGAGTCATACCACTGATAGGGCAGATCTTCGGAAACCGGCATGCGCCCGTCGAGCACCGAGCGCAGGTTCTTCCAGTAGGCAAAATTGGGAAAGGACACCACCGCCTCGCGCCCAACGCGCAGCATCTCGCGCAAAATTGCCTCGGTGTGGCGCACGGTTTGCAAGGTGCGCGACAAAACGACGTGATCAAAAGACTGGTCGGCAAAATCCTGCAAACCATCTTCCAGATTGCTCTGAATCACGTTCACGCCATTTTTGATCGCCGCCAGCACGTCGCTTTTATCGATCTCCACCCCCCAACCCAGCACCTGTCGGCTGTCGATCAGGTGACGCAAAAGCGCCCCGTTGCCACAACCGAGATCGAGCACACGGTGGCCCGGTGCCACCCAGCTGGCAATGACATCAAAATCGGCGCGACCCAGAGCATTGGTCATAGCGTGATGTTCCTGAGAAAAGCATCGACCAGCGCGTGGTAATACGCGTCTTCCATGAGGAAAGAGTCGTGGCCGAAATTCAGATCGATTTCTGCGTAAGACACTTGCCGTCCATTGGCCAGCAAAGCGGCAACGATTTCGCGCGAACGAGCCGGCGAAAAGCGCCAATCCGTAGAGAAAGAGGCGACAAAAAAATTGGTTTGCGGGTGCGCCCGCGCCATGGCCTGCACGAAATTCCCGTTGTCCAGACGCGCCGGATCGAAATAATCGAGCGCTTTGGTCATCAAAAGATAGGTATTGGCGTCGAAATAACCGGCAAATTTATCGCCCTGATAACGCAGGTAAGACTCCACCTCGAACTGCACGTCGTAATTGAAGGTAAAGCGATCGTGGCGTAACTCTCGGCCGAATTTCTCGCCCATCTGGTCATCCGAGAGATAGGTGATATGGCCAAGCATGCGCGCCAGTTTCAAACCGCGCACCGGGCGCACGCCATATTCGTAGTAATGGCCGCCGTGAAATTCCGGGTCCGTCAGGATCGCCTGGCGCGCCACATCGTTAAATGCGATGTTCTGTGCCGTCAGCTTGGGAGCAGAAGCGATGATCAAGGCATTGCGTACCCGTTGCGGATGCGAAATCGTCCAGCGCAGCGCCTGCATACCGCCCAGACTGCCGCCCATGACCGCCGCCCAAGCGTCGATACCGAACAAATCCGCCAAACGCGCCTGGGTTTCCACCCAATCACTCACCGCCACGATGGGAAAATCTGCGCCCCAGGGCTTACCGGTGGCCGGGTTGAGGGTGGTCGGGCCGGTCGAGCCGTGGCAGCCGCCAAGATTATTCACCCCGACGATGAAATAACGATCCGTATCGAGCGGACGCCCGGGGCCGACGATGTTGTCCCACCAGCCCAGGTTATCCGGCTGATCGGCGTAATGGCCGGCAAGGTGGTGATGCCCAGAAAGTGCATGACACACCAAAATGGCATTGGACTTGGCAGCATTCAAGCTGCCATAGGTTTCCACGGCCAGATCGTAAGCCGGCAGCGTGGTACCGCTGCGCAGCGTGAGCGGCTGCGCGAAATGAAAATGTTGTGCTTGGACGACACCAACCGATTGTCCCGGCATGCTGATTCCTAAAACAAAAAACCCAGTTGCACCAACGTGAACTGGGTAGCCCCCGTTTTAGCTGTATTTGGCAAGCGCCCGCAATCTGAGTCCAAATCGGCGCCCCGGCCCGGCCGGATCGCGAGAAAGATACGATCGAGAACGGTAAAAGTCAAATTCTCAACAATCGGCAGCGGCTTTGTTAGAATCGCCGTTTTTCCATCGCCCCTGCGGAGTCACGCCCGTGATCGAACAGCGCAAACACCAACGCATTCGCTTCAGCGAGCCGCCGCGCGTGCAAATCGGGTTTGCCGGACAAAGCGGCGTGGGCAGTCTGGAAAATCTTTCCATTTCCGGCCTCATGCTGCGCACCGATGTGCCGCTGACCACGCACGGCACCGCCGGTTGCGAATTTTCCCTGTTCGGCTCGCCGGTGGTCGATGTTGCCGTCAGCATCCTGAACTGCCTGGGCGATCTATATGGTGCGCGTTTTCGCATCGGCCTGATCAACCCGGTCTTGATCGAAGACGCCATGCGCGAAGCCCTGGTGAGCGGCAAAGCCTCTGCCCTCTCGGTGCACGATCTGGGCGGGCGCAAGGTGATGCGTATCAGCGGCGGCTTGAATGGTTCGCTGCGCAGCGATTTCATGCACGCCATCACCCGCGTCGGCATCGACCATATCGATCTTTCCGGCGTCAGCCAGATCGACTCTGCCGGACTCTCACTCTGCCTGGTTGCCACCGAACACCACGGTGCGGTGATCAGCGAGCATTCGGCCTGTTCCGAAAAGGCCTGGCAAGACACCCAAAAGCCCGGCTGAAACCTGCCGTCCGCGGGTGCACCGCTAGCCGGCGCGCTGCGCCTGACCACGCATGACCACCCCTTCCAGCCAAGCCAGATAAGGCTCACGCGGTGCCACCGCCTGACCAAAAGCATAGCCAATGCCCTGTTCGCGCAAGGCGTCCAGGCTCGGTGCCGCATCGACATCGCCGGCAATGGCGGGAATGCCGTGTTCGGCGGTGATATCGAGAATGGCGCGTAACAAACCCGTCAAGGAATGCGAACCGGGCAGGCTGCGTGTCAGACTGGGGCTGATGTGCACATAGCTGGGGGAAAGTGTGTGCAACAAGGCAAACGAGGTGCTGCCCGCGCCAAAGCGCCCGAGGGCGATCTGGCAACCGAGGCCGCGCATCTGTTGCGCAAACGCCATGACCCGGCTCGTCTGCGCGCTCGCCAAGGCTTCATCGAACAAGAAACACAAACCATGACCGCGCATTCCCAGCGCCGCCAGACGCGCCGCAATAAAATTCGCCGTTGCTGCACTCGCTACCGCCTGTGCCGACAAGGGCAACAGGCAGCACAGTTGCCCCGCCTGATGCTGACTGCGCGCCAAAAGATCAAATGCCGCCATCAGCAGATAGTGATCGTAAGCCTGCGCCACCCCCTGCCGTTCCGCCGCTTCGAGCAGCATGGAATAGGGGGGGGACGCCGCGGCGGTATTTAGGCGCTGGGTCAGCAGGCAAAGCTTGACGACCGTTTCTTCTGCGCGCAGACAGTGGATCGGAATCGCTTCGATACGCAGCTGATTTTCTGCCAGCGCCCGCCCCAGATGCTCGCTCCAGAGCGGCACGCCAGGGGCGCGCATCGGTGTTCCCGCCGGCAAAAGACTTTCAGCGATGCCCTGGGCCTGCGGCTGACGCGCCGCCAGACAGGCGGCATCGCTGCGCACCAGCATTTCCTGAGCATCTGGCGCGGCCGCCGAAGCCTGGGTCAAGCCGACATAGGTCGTGATGCCAAAAACCTTGTCTTGCCAGATGAAACGGTGGGCCGCCACCCGCTTGCACAGCTCCTGCGCCAGTTGGCGGGCCTGTGCTGGCGTGGCCCCCGCAAGAATCAAGCCGAATTCATCCCCGCCCAGGCGCCCCAGGCAATCCTGCGGGCGCAACTGGCGCTCAAGCAACTGCGCCAGCTGGCGCAATAACTCATCCCCCGCCCGATAACCGCAGCTTTCATTGACATGCTTCAAGTGGCTGATGTTGATCTGCAGCAGACAAAACGATTCGCCCCCGGTCTGCAGGGCGGTGAGCGCACGCTGCAGGCATTCTTCGAATTCGCGCCGATTCACCAACCCGGTCAAAGGATCATGGCGCGCCTGGAAAACGAGTTGCGCGGTGGCCTCTTCGATGCGTTTCTGCAAAATGCGGTGCGCTTCTTCCGCGTGTTCCGCCATGTCATTGAAACCGGCTTCCAGCACCCCCAGTTCGCCACCAGAATCGGCCCGCACCCGCGTCGTCCATTGCCCCGAGGACATCGCACGCGCCGCCTCCACCAGACGCTGCAGCGGGCGTACGATTTTCTGGGCAAGCAGCCTGGCCGACAAGCCCATCACACCCAGCACCAACAAGAGCGCCAGCGCGCCATGCACCAGCAAGGTGTGGCGACGTTCCCTGATCGGTGCTTTATCCAGTTCGATGAACACCTGCCCCACCCGCTCGCGACTGCCGTCGACCACGAAACCCGGTAAATCGAGCGCCACCCGGCCGCTATCGACACTGCGCACGACCGGCGCGGAGAACGCCAGCCATTGCACTTCATCCACCACCGCTTCAGGGCCATTCACGCTACTTTGCAAAACCTCCGCCGACAGCGAAATACGTCCACTGGCGGCCAAAGTGCGGCCTTTGGCATCGACGATCAAAACACCTTTTACCCCATCTTCCGCCCCCGCCGCCCGGGCCAGAGACTGCAGATACTCACGTTGCCCGGCGATGATGGCGTATTCACTGATCGGTGCCAGATAGCGCACGATGGACAGCCCTTTGCTGCGCATCTGCTGCTCCAAGGCGTCCAAGCCGGTCAAGGAAAAATAAGCGATCAACAGCAACGTCAGCAAAGCGCTGGGCAAGAGCGTCAGCAGAAAAAGTTTGTGGCGAAAGCTGACAGAATTCATCGACAGACTCAAAAAGGAAAATCAGGGGCGACGCCGCCGGGCGGTGTCCAGATGCTCGCACAGGCGTTGCGTGCCGTCGAGAATGCGCGCCGTATGGCGCTGCATGATATCCGGGTCGATATAAAACAAATTATCGCGCACCACCGCCGTCATAGCCGACCATTTGCTCCAGTCATCCAGCCATTGCGGGCGGATGCCGCCTTTTCCCGTCGCGATGATCGCCTCCGGATTCGCCGCCACCACCGCCTCCAAACTGACGCGCGGTGCCATGGCGGGCAGGCTGCCAAAAATATTTTCACCGCCGCACAAACGTATGGCATCGCTGATGATCTGTGTTTTACCCACGGTCATGAGCGGAGTTTTCCAGATTTGATAAAAGGTGCGTACCTTGGGTTTATCTTGATATGCGGCCTGCAGCGCCGCCAAGCGCTGACGAAAATCTTGCGCCACCGGCCGGGCAATGGCTTCACTGCCGGCCAGTTGGCCATAACGTTCAATTTGGCGGGCCACGTCCGACAAATTATTGGGCTGCGAGATATACACCGCAATGCCTAACTTACGCAGCTTTTCCACCTGCGCCATGTTGTTTCCACTCTCCCAGGCGATCACCAGATCGGGCTGCAAGGCCAGCACCGCTTCCAGATCGATGCGCGAATAGCCGCCGACACGCGGTATCTGCCGGGCTGCCGGCGGGTAATCGCTATAGTCCACCGTGCCGACGATTTTCTCACCGGCCCCTGCCGAGTACAGCACCTCCGTGATGTGCGGTGCCAAAGCCACAATGCGCTCTGCCGGACGCGCCAGACGCAGGCTGCGCCCGCTGTCATCGGTGAACCTCTGATCGGCCAGAACGGAGGCGCTGCACAAGGAAAACATCAAAAAGCACTTGAGCGCCTTAAACCGCATTTTTTTTCCAAATTTCAAGCGCCGCCTGTAAGCGCTGCCAGCCGCTTTCATCGCCCGGCAGACCGAAGCGCAACAAAGGCTGCGGCGCATAGTGGCGGGTCAAAATCGCCCGCTGGGCAAAAAACCTATGCAACGCCTCCGCCGCAACACTGCGCACGATGACGAACAAAGCGCTCGCCTCCACCTCGCCCAAGTCCGCCAACAGCGCGGCCAAACGCCTACTGTCCTTGAACAAGCGCTGCCGCGCCGTCATTTGCCAGGCGCTATCCTGCAAGGCCAGACGGGCAACCTCCCGGGAAGGCCCAGCCACCGACCACGGCCCCAGGCGCTGCGCCAACTGCGCACGGATTTTTTCTGCCGCAAAAACAAAACCCACCCGCACCCCGGCCAGGCCAAAAAACTTACCCAAAGAACGCAGCACGATCAAATTAGCTGCCGCTGCCGTTCCCGCCAAAGACGCCAGGCTTTCGGCCGGTACCGGGTCAATGAAGGCCTCATCGACAATCAGCCAGGCTCCGCGCGCCGCCAGCTTTTGCGCGGCAGCCAACAATTCAGTGCGCGGCAGCGCCCGGGCTGTCGGATTATTGGGGTTACACAACAACACATAGGGTGTTGCCGCCGCCAGCGCCCGGGCCAGGGTCGGCAATTCCCGCACCCGATGCCCGGCCCGCTGCCAGGCCTGTGGGTGTTCCTGATACAGCGGCCCCAGGCAGGCCACACTGGCCGGCGGAAACAACGTTGGCAACAACTGGATCGCCGCCTGCGATCCGGGCAGCGCTAAAAGCCCGGCATTGCCGTAGTAGCCGGCGGCAGCGTCCAGCAGGCCGTCTTCCTCCTCCGGCAAACGCTGCCACACGGCGGGCGGCAAGGCCGGCACTGGCCAGCCCTGCGGATTGATGCCGGTGGACAAATCCAGCCAATCCGCCAGAGCGATGCCGTAGGTCGCCGCCGCTGCACGCAATCGTCCGCCGTGTTCAAGCACGCCACACCCCCTGTACGGCGCAAAGCAGCGCACTCAGTACAAAAATGCTCAGCAGCCACAAGCCCAGGGTCTGCCCGACCAGACGGCTCGCCCGCAACACATCGGCCGCGCCCGGTGCGGCACCACAGCCCAGGGTAGGGCGCATTTCGGTGCGCCCGTGATACACCGCCGCACCGCCACAACACAGCCCCAGGCTCCCGGCGCCGGCGGCCATGACCGGGCCGGCGTTCGGGCTCTCCCACCGCGCCGCCTGCGTCCGCCAGCAACGTAAGGCCTGGCGCGTCTGCCCAAGCAGTGCGTAGCTCAAGGCGGTCAGGCGGGCCGGCAACCAGTTCAGGGCATCGTCGATACGCGCCGCACAACAGCCGAACGCATTGAAACGCGCGTTACGATAACCCCACATGGCGTCCAGAGTATTGGCCAGACGATAGAGCAAGGCCCCCGGCGCACCGGCCACGGCAAACCAGAACAAGGCACCGAATACGGCATCATTGCCGTTTTCCAGCACCGACTCCACCGCTGCACACGCCACACCCGCGGTATCGAGCGCAGCGGTTTCACGTGAAACGATCCACCCCACCTTCTGCCGCGCCAGGGGCAAATCTCCCGCCTGCAGCGGCAGCGCAATGGCTTCGGCGTGCTCGCTCAAGCTGCGCGCCCCCAGGCAAAAATACAGCACCACCACATCGAGCGCCCAGCGCAGCCCAAAAGACGCCTCATGGCGCACGACAAAAAGCAGCACGACACCGGGCAGCACCACCCAGCACCACGCCGCCACACCAGAAATCAGCGAGCGCCGATTCGCCCAGCCTTCGACCCAGTTCACCACACGGCCAAAGCCCACCAGTGGATGCCAGCGCCGCACTTCGCCCAGGCAACGATCGAGCAGCACCGCCGCCAAGGCAGCAAACGGCAGCGCAAAATACTGTTCTGCCAATGCGGCGGGCACCAGCGAATCACTCATCGTGGCGCGATACCCTGCGTCTGCAGCGCCGTTTGCACCGTCCGCACTTCTTGCGTCAGGCTTTCCCGCCCTTGCGTGTCGGCCTGCCCCCATTGATCGTAATAAATCAAATCCGCCAAGGGCAGACGTGGCAACCAGCCCGCCGTTTCCAATTCCGGTTTGTCGTAAAAATGGCTGACGTAACCGATGCACAGATAGGCAATCGGCACGATCTCTGCCGGCATCCCCAAAACCGCCTGCAGGGCCGGTTGATCGAAAATACTCACCCAACCCACGCCCAGCCCCTCGGCACGCGCCGCCAGCCACAGGTTTTGCACCGCGCAAACGCTGGAATACAAATCCATGGTTTTGATGTGCGTGCGCCCGATCACCACCGGCCCGCTGCGCGAACGATCACAGGTAATGCACAGGTTAATCGGCGCTTCCAATATGCCTTCCAGCTTCAAACGCCGATAAGTTTCGCGTTTTTCTTCGGCAAACATCAGGGCGGCTTCGTCATGCGCCTGGGCAAACAAACCATGCACCTGCGCTTTCACCTGCGGCTCGCGCACCAACAAAAAATTCCAAGGCTGCATGAAACCGACCGAGGGCGCATGGTGCGCCGCCATCAAGATACGCGCCAAAACCTCATCGGGCACCGCATCCGGCAAAAACTGGCCGCGCACGTCGCGACGGCTGAAAATACTGTGGTAGACCGCTGCGCGTTCGTCAGCAGAAAAAGCGTACTGGTTTTCCATGGATTCCCCTTCTGGAAAGACAACAGCACCCGTCCACGGTGCCTGACAAGGTCTCCCGGCCGGTCTTCTGACTTGGATTCACCCGAACGATGCGCCTTCCCGCTCACGCAGTGGCCTGTGCATCGCCCATCCTCCTTACAGCGCTGGGCACGTGGCGGATTTGCACCGCCTTCCCGATTCTCCTGCCAACCCTTCTCGTCAGCAGGCACCGTGAGACAAAAACCCGGAAATTTTCCGGGAGGGGTGATGCTAAAGGACGTTCGACATGCGGGCAAGCAACTCCTCAGCCAGTTTTCTTGCCAAGGCGAAATTGAGCAGCTCGTGTTTCATCATCGGCACCCTAGTTTTGCGCAAGGTAAGTATTCTGCCAGAGCCATTCAACAGGGATAATGACGATTTTTGCCAAGACGCGCACAGATGATCTCTAACGCCCTGATGGTGCAAGGCACCACTTCCGATGCCGGTAAATCGACGCTGGTGGCCGCTTTGTGCCGGATACTGGCGCGCCGGGGGCTGCGGGTGGCACCGTTCAAGCCGCAGAATATGGCGCTCAATTCGGCGGTGACGGTGGACGGCGGCGAGATTGGGCGGGCACAGGCGGTGCAGGCCTGGGCTTGCGGTTTGCCGGCGCACATCGATTTCAATCCGGTGTTGCTCAAACCGACCACCGACCGCCGAGCGCAAGTCATCATTCACGGCAAGGCGGCGCTCGATCTCGATGCACGCGCGTATCACGACTACAAACCACGGGCGATGGCGGCCGTACTGGAATCCTGGCAGCGCCTCACCGAACGCTACGATTATGTGCTGGTGGAAGGCGCGGGCTCGCCGGCGGAGATCAATCTGCGCGCGCGTGACATTGCCAATATGGGTTTTGCCGAAACGGTGGATTGCCCGGTGATACTCGTGGCCGACATTGATCGTGGCGGCGTTTTCGCGCACCTGGTCGGCACGCTGGAACTGTTATCGGAAAGCGAGCGGGCGCGCGTGCTGGGTTTTGTCATCAACCGTTTTCGCGGCGATATCGCCCTTTTGCAACCGGGTCTGGACTGGCTCTGCGCACGCACCGGCAAGCCCGTGCTGGGCGTTTTGCCTTATCTGCACGGTTTGACGCTGGAAGCCGAAGACGCCATTGCCAAGAACGAACTGGGCGGCAAAAGTGAAAAACGCCTGAAAGTCATCGCCCTGGCCTACCCACGCACCTCCAACCACAATGATCTCGATCCGCTGCGCCTGCATCCGCAGGTCGATTTTTCCTGGATCGGCCCGGGGCAAGCACTGCCGGCGGCCGATCTGATCGTGCTGCCGGGTTCGAAAGCCGTGCGCGCCGACCTTGCCTGGCTGCGCGAACAGGGCTGGGATACGGCGATTGCCCGCCACCTGCGCTATGGCGGCAAACTCATTGGCCTGTGCGGTGGCTATCAGATGCTGGGCGAGAATGTGGCCGACCCGCTGGCGCTGGAAGGTCGTGCCGGCAGCAGCCGAGGATTGGGGCATTTACCCCTCAACACCAGCTTAGCCAGCGAAAAACAGCTGCGTAACCTGAGCGGCACGCTCAATTTGCCCGGCGCACCGGCACTGCGCGGCTACGAAATTCACCAAGGCGTCAGCCAAATCACCGGCGCGCACGAACCCGCCATGCGGTTTGACGATGGGCGCTGGGACGGCCTTTTTTCTGCCGACGGACAAATCCTCGGCACTTACTGCCACGGCCTGTTCGATCACCCCGAGGCGCTCGCCGCACTGCTTGTCTGGGCAGGCGCAACAGGCATCGAGCCGGTCGACATCGCTGCCCGCCGTGCCGCGGATCTGGAACGCCTGGCCGATGCGGTAGAAACAGCACTCGACTGGGACAGCCTGGATTCTGCCGGGCGAGCGCACTGGCCGCTTTAATTACATTTGCATATTTTGTCGCAAGCCTGTGCTACCATCGCACATCCACGGAGAAACCCCATGTTCGATCCAAAAATTCTCGAAGATTTCGGCAACCGCATGAGCCACCTGCTCGCCAATTCACCGGCGCGCGATATCGAAAAAAACGCCAAAGCCATGGTCAATGGCCTGATTGGCAAGCTCGATGTCGTCACCCGAGAAGAATTCGACATTCAAGTCGAATTGCTGCGCCGCGCCTACGAACGCCTGGAAATACTGGAAGCGCGCATCCGCGCACTGGAAGAGGCGCGCGCCACCCCGCCCACGCAGGACTAAGCATGTCCCTGGCCGTCGCCTTGAGTCGCGGCCTAGAAGGGCTGGATGCGCCGTTGGTCACAGTCGAGGTGCATGCCGCCAACGGTTTACCCGCGCTGACCTTGGTTGGCCTACCCGATACCGAGGTGCGCGAGGCGCGCGACCGGGTGCGCGCTGCCATTCTCAACTCCGGTTTCGAATTCCCCAACCGCCGCCTTACCGTCAATCTTGCCCCGGCCGATTTACCCAAGGAATCCGGGCGCTTCGATTTGCCGATAGCCCTCGGCATTCTCGCTGCCAGCGGACAAATTCCGGCAGCGCGTCTGGCCGGTCATGAATTTGCCGGCGAGTTGTCGCTCTCCGGCGAGTTGCGCCCGGTGCGCGGCGCGCTCGCCATGATGCTGCACGCCAGCCGCGATGGCCGCTGCTTCATTCTGCCCGTGGCCAGCGCCGAAGAAGCCAGCTTGTGCGGCCAGGCCAATCTTCTCGCCGCACGATCTTTACTCGAAGTGTGCGCTCACCTCGTGGGCACCAAACCACTGGACGGACCGCGCCCGCAAACGCCGCAAAGTCCGCTGAGTTTTCCCGATTTAGCCGACGTGCGCGGGCAACATCAAGCGCGTCGGGCGCTGGAAATCGCCGCCGCCGGACGCCATTCCCTACTTTTGAGCGGCCCGCCGGGTACCGGAAAATCCATGCTCGCTGCCCGCCTGCCCGGCCTCTTGCCCTCCTTGAGCGAAGACGAAGCGCGCGAATCGGCGGCGATCCTCTCCCTCACCGGCCAGTTCGATCCCGCCCGCTACGGCGCACGCATTTACCGCAGCCCGCACCACACGGCCTCTGCCCCGGCCTTGGTCGGTGGCGGCAATCCGCCGCGCCCGGGGGAAATCAGCTTGGCGCATCACGGCGTTTTATTTCTCGATGAACTCCCGGAATTCGAGCGCAAGGTACTGGAAACCCTACGCGAACCGCTGGAAAGCGGACGCATCCACATCGCCCGCGCCGCCCGCCACGCCGAATACCCGGCGGCCTTTCAGCTAGTCGCGGCGATGAACCCCTGCCCCTGCGGCTACCTCGGGCAAGCGCGCTGCCGCTGCACGCCAGACCAGGTGGCGCGCTATCGCGGCAAACTCTCCGGGCCGTTTCTCGACCGCATCGACATCTTCGTCGACGTGCCGCCCCTGCCCGCTGCCGCACTCGTCGCCCCGGCCGATGGCGAAGATTCCGCCAGCGTTCGCCAGCGCGTGATTGCCGCCTGGGCGCGCCAATTGGCGCGGCAAAACAAAGCCAACGCCCTGCTCGCCGGGCGCGAAATCGACCGTTACTGCGCGCTCGATGACAGCGGTCAGACTCTTTTGCAACGCGCCGCCGAACGCCTGAAACTCTCCGCCCGTGCCTGGCACCGCATTCAACGCCTGGCGCGCAGCATTGCCGATTTGGCCGACAGTGATTCGATTCTTCCCGTACACTTGCGCGAAGCCATCCAATATCGCCGCTTTGGCAGCGACCTCTCTTCATGACCGCTTCTTCCCACGCGCGCAGCCTGGCCTTGCTCCTGGCGGCGTTATCGGCGATCGGCCCGTTCGCCATCGACACCTATCTGCCGTCCTTCCCGGACATTGCCGCCGGCCTGCAGGCAAGCCCGCTAGAAGTCCAGCAAAGCCTGTCCGCCTATCTTTTTGCGTTTTCTGTCATGACCCTATGGCATGGCGCGATTGCCGACCGCTTCGGGCGACGGCGGGTAATCTTGTTCGCCCTCGGGCTCTTTGCCTGCGCTTCCCTCGGCTGCGCCTTTGCAAGCAGTATCGAACAGCTCTGGTTCTGGCGCGCCATGCAAGGAATCACCGCCGGGGCCGGCATCGTTATTAGCCGCGCCATCGTGCGCGATTTGTACGACGGCGCGCCCGCCCAGCGGCTCATGGCCCATATCACCATGATGTTTGCGCTCGCCCCGGCACTCGCCCCCTTGATCGGGGGCTGGCTGCAAACTTTCTGGGGCTGGCGTTCTATTTTTCTCTTCCTGGTGGGCGCAACCGCCCTCCTCCTCTGGGGCAGCTATCACCTGTTACCGGAAACCCTGCCGCCGGAAAAGCGCCAGTCCTTGCGCCCCAGCTATCTGCTGCACAGCTACCGCAAGGTTTTCGGTTCTCCGCGTTTTCTTCTGGCAAGCCTGGCTTTGTCTTTGAATTTCAATGGGTTTTTTCTCTACGTCCTGTCTTCGCCGGTTTTTCTCATGCAGCATCTCAAGCTGCCGGAAACGGCCTTTCTCTGGCTCTTTGGCCCCGGCATGGCCGGCTTGATCTGCGGTTCATGGTTGGCCGGGCGACTCGCCGGAAAAATTTCTGCCGGCCGCTGTGTGCTCTACGGCCACCTCGTCATGGCGAGTGCCGCGCTGCTCAATCTAGGCCTCAGCGCTTTTTTGCCGCCGGGACTGCCGTGGAGCGTTTTGCCCATCCTCATTTACACCTGTGGCATGTCGCTCGCCATGCCCAGCCTGACCCTCTTCGCCCTTGACCCCTTCCCGGAGCAACGCGGCCTGGCAGCGTCTTGCCAGACTTTTTTCCAGTCTGCGACCAATGGCGTCACCGCAGCATTGCTGGCGCCGCTCTTATGGGGATCGACCTGGACCCTGGCGCTTGGCATGGCGGCCATGCTCGCTGCAGGCAGCCTGGCCACCGTGGCACACCATCGCCTGCAGCGCAACTCAGCTTTGCTGCCAGGGTAGTCCACGAAAACGCCAGCCAGCCTGTGTGCCACGGTGAAAATCATCGTCGAGCGGGCCTTCAAAGCCCTCGGTCACATTGATGACCTGGGTAAAACCGGCAGATTCCAGCACCAGAGCAGCGTCCACCGAGCGGTTACCACTACGGCAAATGAGCAATACCGGACGCGTCAAATCCCGTTTCACCAAACGCACCACCTGTTCGGCAAAATGCCGATTCACCTCCCAATCCGGCGCTTCCTGCCAGGCGACATGCTCCGCGCCGACCGGGTGGCCGACGTACATATGCTCGATTTCGGTGCGGCAATCGACCAGCACCGCTTCCGGATGCGCAGCGAGAAAAGCGTGGGCAGCGCTGGGGTCGAGATTCAACATGCAGAGCCTCCACACTCGGCAAACGGCATCACGCCAGATCGGAACAGGGGATGAAGAAGGTCTGACATCGCGGGAATGAAGGGTTGCGGGGCAGACATTATCGCCCGCGTCACCGCCCGTCGTCACGGGCAGTTCATCGGCACTGGCAGCGCGCGCCAGCGCCGGATAGGCCGTCACCCGCTCGACGGGCTGCGCTGCCGACATAGCCAGAAAGCGCTCGCGCGCCGCTGGCGGCTGAGTAATCAGCTAAAATCAGTCCGAAAAGGAGGGCTTATGCCTACAATCAGCATGTTCTACGGCATCTTGGTAGCAATCATGTTCGAAGACAACAACCGCCACAACTTGCCGCACATTCACGTACGCTACTCCGGGCAGAAGGCGTCTGTTGCTATCGACGACGGTAACGTGTTGGCGGGAAGCATTCCACCCAAGCAACTGAAAATGGTGCAAGCCTGGATTGAAATCCACAAAGATGAGTTGTTCGCTAACTGGGAGCTCGCTCTCGCTGGTGAACAGCTTTTCCGGATTGCGCCACTGCAATGAGGAGCGCGACATGAACATCCTGTTGGATGTGGTTCGGGTCGATGCAAAGCCTGATTACACCTTGCTTCTGGAGTTCGAGAACGGGGAGAAACGGGTATTCGATATGACCCCTTTAATGGACAAGAAGCCTTTTGTCCAACTGAAAAACTCGCCTCTCTTTACGAAGGCAACCGTTGATTACGGCACCGTCGTTTGGCCAGGAAATATCGATATTGCACCTGAAACACTCTACGATCGGTCTCTTCCGGCCTGACTTTAGCAAGCGCAGGCTGAATTTGGCGTGGATCGATCGATATATTGGTTCGCAGGCGGACAGCGCGAATAACGGTACTTGGCGTGGCTGATCCGCCTTATTTCCGCCTTATTTCCGCCATTTTGCCCAAGGATCGCTGCTGCCGGTCGCCGCCTGCCGCCCTGGTGTCGTAGCGCCGGCACCGCCTGAACGCGGCCTTCTTTCCTGATCGTGCTGCGCTGCTTTCCGGGCGCGCTTTTCCCGCAGCCGCTGCGCGTCTTCTAAACTCAATTCAGCAGGCGGCCCCGGCATTTCCCCCGGTGGAATGATGCGCTCGCGCGGCGGCAATTCAAATTGCGCCGCCGAGGCCCGGGGCAGGCTCTTGAACTGATAAAGGTAGAAGGCTTCGACCTTCTCCCGCGCCCAGTCGGTTTTCTTGAGGAACTTGACGCTCGATTCAATGCTCGGCTTGGTCTTGAAACAATTGATGTTCAAGTAGGCGAACAGGATGTCGAAGCCGTAGTGCTGGGCGAGCTCCGTGACCAGCTGTTTCAGGCTGACGCCGTGCAGAGGGTTGTTGCCGTAGTTGATTTCCTCAGTCATGGGGGGCTCCAGACAGATGATTTACAACAGCGGGGCCAGCCAGCGCTCGGCTTCCCGGGTATCCATACCCTTGCGCCGCGCCCAGTCTTCCAACTGGTCGCGGGCGATTTTGGGAATGGCGAAATATTTCGCACCAGGATGCCCGATGAAAAACCCGGAAACCGCAGCCGCCGGCGTCATGGCGCAAGACTCCGTCAATTCCATGCCGATGGCCGGCGCATCGAGCAAGGCAAACAGCGCACGTTTGGCGGTGTGATCCGGGCAGGCGGGGTAGCCTGGCGCAGGGCGGATGCCGGTGTACTGCTCGGCAATCAAGGCGTCATTATCGAAATTTTCATCCGCAGCATAGCCCCAGTAACGCGTGCGCACCTGGTGATGCAGCCATTCCGCGGTGGCTTCGGCCAGACGATCGGCCAATGATTTAAGCAAGATGCCGGAATAGTCGTCGTGGCTTGCCGTAAATTCGGCGAGCTTATTTTCAATCCCCAACCCCGCCGTCACGGCGAAGGCACCAATGTAGTCTTCTTCGCCGATGTAATCGGCCAGCGACTGATTGAAGCGCCCTGGCGGTTGCTTGATCTGCTGACGCAAGCCAACCCAGCGACTCGCCTCGACGGCCCGGCTCTCATCGGTATACAACACGATATCTTCATCCTCACCGCGCGCCGCATACAGTCCAAACACCGCGCGCGCGGTGAGCCAGCGCTCACTGACGATTTTCTCCAGCATTTGCTGCGCATCTTGAAAGAGTTGTCGCGCCGTTTCGCCGACCACCTCATTTTCCAGAATCGCCGGATAACGCCCCGCCAGATCCCAAGCCTGAAAGAAGGGTGACCAGTCGATGAAGGCCAGCAGTTCCGCCAACGGCACATCGAGTACATGCCGCCCCAAAGCGGCCGGGCGCACCGGCGTATAGGCTGCGTTCCACGTGAAACGATTGGCGCGCGCCTCGGCCAAGGTGACCAGCGTCGCGCCCTTGCGCCCGGCGTGTTCGGCGCGCACTTTCTCGTAATCGGCGGCAATTTCTGCGAGATAAGCGGTTTTTTGTTCGGCCGACAAAAGTTTCGTCGCCACCCCCACCGCGCGCGAAGCATCCGGCACATAAACCACCGGGCTGTCCGTATTTGCCGCAATCTTGATCGCCGTATGCGCACGGCTGGTGGTCGCGCCGCCGATCAAGAGCGGCAGGCTCAAACCTTGACGCTGCATTTCACCGGCCACATGCGCCATTTCTTCCAGTGAAGGCGTGATCAAGCCGGATAAACCAATCATATCCACCTGATGCTCGCGCGCCGCACGCAGGATGTTTTCGCACGGCACCATCACGCCCAAATCGATGATGTCGTAGCCGTTACAGCCCAACACCACGCCAACGATGTTCTTGCCGATGTCGTGCACATCGCCCTTGACCGTCGCCATCAGAATCTTGCCCTTGGCTCCCAGGCCGGAGCGCGCCTTTTCTTCTTCGATGAAGGGCACCAGATGCGCCACCGCCTGTTTCATGACACGGGCCGATTTCACCACCTGCGGCAGGAACATTTTGCCCGCCCCAAACAAATCGCCGACGTGGTTCATGCCGTTCATCAGCGGCCCTTCGATCACCGCCAGCGGCGGCTTGCCCTCGGCGGCCAGTTGCGCCCGGACTTCCTCGGTGTCGGCCACGACGTAATCGGTGATGCCCTTGATCAGCGCGTGTTCAAGACGCTTTTCCACCGGCAGCTCGCGCCAGGAAAGATCGGGGCCGCTGTCCTTGGCCTTGCCCTCCTTCACCGTCTGCGCAAACTCGACCAGCGCATCGCCCGCACCGGGGTGCCTGTTGAGCACCACGTCCTCGACCTTCTCGCGCAGTGCCGGCTCCAGATCGTCGTACACACCAAGCATGCCGGCGTTGACGATGCCCATGGTCATGCCCGCCTGAATCGCGTGGTAAAGGAAAACGGTGTGGATCGCCTCGCGCACCGGGTCGTTGCCCCGGAAGGAAAACGACACGTTGGACACGCCGCCGGAAATGTGCGCGTGCGGCAGGTTTTGTTTGATCCAGCGCAGCGATTCGATGAAATCGACGGCGTAGTTATCGTGCTCGGAAATACCCGTGGCGATGGCGAAAATATTCGGGTCGAAGATGATGTCTTCGGCGGGAAAACCGATGCCGGTCAGCAGTGCATAAGCGCGGGCGCAGATTTCCGTCTTGCGGGCGAAGGTATCGGCCTGACCTTTCTCGTCAAAGGCCATGACAATCACCGCCGCGCCGTAGCGCCGTGCCAGCCGAGCCTGTTCGAGAAACTGCGCTTCGCCTTCCTTCATCGAAATCGAATTGACGATGCCCTTACCCTGAATACATTTCAGCCCGGCCTCGATCACGCTCCACTTGGAGGAATCGAGCATGATCGGCACCCGCGAAATGTCCGGCTCCGAGGCAATCAGCTTAAGGAATTTGTCCATCGCGGCGAGCGAATCGAGCATCGCCTCGTCCATATTGATGTCGATCACCTGCGCGCCGTTCTCGACCTGCTGACGGGCCACCGCCAGCGCGTCGTCGAAGCGGCCTTCGAGAATCATGCGGGCAAACGCCTTGGAACCGGTGACGTTGGTACGCTCACCAACGTTCACATAAAGCGAATCCGGCAGCACGTTGAATGGCTCCAACCCGGACAGGCGCAGCGCCGGGGCGATTTGCGGCAGCGGGCGCGGCGTCACCGCCGCCACCCGCCCGGCCACCTCGCAGATGTGCTCCGGCGTGGTGCCGCAACAGCCGCCGACGATATTCACGATGCCGCTACGCGCCCAGCTTTCGATCTCCTCCGCCAGTTGCGCCGGGGTTTCGTCGTAGCCGCCGAAGGCATTGGGCAGACCGGCGTTGGGGTGAGCTGAGACATAGCAGTCACAGATCCGCGCCAGTTCCTCGACGTACTGGCGCAACTCCTTCGCCCCCAGCGCGCAGTTCAGACCGAAACTCAAGGGCTGGATGTGGCGCAGCGAATTCCAGAAAGCTTCCGCCGTCTGCCCGGACAGCGTACGCCCGGAAGCATCGGTAATCGTGCCGGAAATCATCACCGGCCAGCGCCGCCCGGCCTGCTCGAAAAACTGCGCAATGGCGAACAGCGCCGCCTTGGCGTTGAGCGTATCGAACACGGTTTCGACCAGCAGAATATCGGCGCCACCTTCGACCAGCCCGGCGATGGCGGCGCTGTAATCGACCACCAGTTCATCAAACGTGACGTTGCGGTAACCGGGATCGTTCACGTCCGGCGAAATCGAGCAGGTGCGCGAGGTGGGGCCGAGCACGCCGGCAACGAAGCGCGGCTTGGCTGGATTCTGCGCAGTGAATTCGTCGCACAGGCGGCGGGCCAGCGCCGCCCCTTCGCGGTTCAGTTCATGGACGACGCTTTCCAGCTTGTAATCGGCCTGCGACACGGCGGTCGAATTGAAAGTGCAGGTTTCCAGGATGTCGGCCCCGGCCTCCAGATAGGCGCGGTGGATGCCGCCGATCACGTCGGGCCGGGTCAGCACCAGCAGATCGTTGTTGCCCTTGAGGTCGTGCGGGTGCTCCGCGAAACGTGCGCCCCGGTAGTCTTCTTCTTGCAAGCCGTGGCGCTGGATCATGGTGCCCATCGCGCCGTCGAGAATCAGAAGACGTTGGGCAAGCAGGGCGTGCAGTTCGGCGGTGCGGTCGGGCTGGATCATGGTCATCTCGGCAAGGCGGCTGGCCGCAGCGCCAAAATATGAACGGCACTGCAAACCAAAGTGGGAACAGGGTTTGCGAGCGCCGTTGAAATATGCCGAGCCTGGCCCTCAAGTGTTCAAGGTCGCAGCGCCCCTCGGCAGAGCTGCGCAGTTTACCGGCAGATGTTCGGAAAGCCAAATATCGGCGCGGAAAATGACAGGGGCCGCACAGCGCGGCCCCCTACCATCGGCTCCGATCAGCAGATCAAACCGGCAAGGCCACCAGCGGATTGCCGAACATCGGGTCATCCTTTTGCGAGGCCAGGGCTTTCTGCAAATCGAGATTCATTGCAGCGGCGACACCTGCCCCGTAGGCCGGGTCGGCGGCATGGCAGTTGCGGATGTGGCGGAATTTGACGAATTCCGGCGCATCGCCCATGCCGCGCGCGGTGTTGCCGAACAGCGCTTCCTTCTGTTGCGGGCTCATCAACTGGAACAGCTTGCGCGGCTGCTCGAAATAGTTGCTGTCGTCCTTGTGAAAGCTCCAATGCTGCGCATCGCCGTTGATCTTCAAGGGCGGCTCGGCGAACTCGGGCTGCGCCTGCCATTGGCCAAAGCTGTTCGGCTCGTAGTGCGGCGCGCTGCCGTAGTTGGCGTCCACCCGGCCCTGGCCGTCGCGGTGGTTGCTGTGCACCGGGCAGCGGGCGGCGTTCACCGGAATCTGCTGATAGTTCACGCCCAGGCGGTAGCGCTGCGCGTCCGGGTAGTTGATGAGGCGCGCCTGCAGCATGCGGTCGGGCGAAACGCCAATACCCGGCACCAGATTGCTCGGCGAGAAGGCCGATTGCTCGACGTCGAGGAAGAAGTTTTCCGGGTTTTTGTTCAGCTCAAACTCGCCGACTTCGATCAGCGGGTAGTCGGCATGCGGCCAGACCTTGGTCAGGTCGAAGGGGTGGTAGGGCACCTTCTCGGCATCGGCTTCCGGCATCACCTGCACATACATCGTCCATTTCGGAAACTCGCCGCGCTCGATGGCTTCATACAGGTCGCGCTGATGGCTTTCGCGGCAGTGGCCGATGACTTCCGTCGCCTCGGCATCGCTCAGATTCTTGATGCCCTGCCGGGTCTTGAAGTGCATCTTGACCCAGAAACGCTCGCCGTCCTTGTTCCAGAAGCTGTAGGTGTGCGAGGAAAAGCCGTGCATGTGGCGGTAGCTGGCCGGAATGCCGCGATCAGACATGACCACCGTGATCTGGTGCAGGGCTTCCGGCAGGAGCGTCCAGTAATCCCAGTTGTTGGTGGCGCTGCGCAGATTGGTCTTGGGATCACGCTTGACCGCCTTGTTCAGGTCGGGGAACTGGCGTGGATCGCGGATGAAGAACACCGGCGTGTTATTGCCGACCATGTCCCAGTTGCCTTCCTCGGTATAGAACTTGAGCGCGAAGCCGCGAATGTCGCGCTCGGCGTCCGCCGCACCGCGCTCGCCGGCGACGGTGGTGAAACGAGCGAACATTTCGGTTTTCTTGCCGACTTGCTCAAACAGCTTGGCGCGGCTGTAACGGGTGATGTCCTGGGTCACGGTGAAGGTACCGAAGGCACCCGAGCCCTTGGCATGCATGCGCCGCTCGGGAATCACTTCGCGCACGAAGTTGGCGAGCTTTTCGTTGAGCCACACGTCCTGCGCCAGCAGCGGGCCGCGCGGGCCGGCGCTGAGGCTGTCGCGGTTGCTGCTGACCGGCATCCCGAAATCGGTCGTGAGCTGGGTGACGGGGCACTTCGTAGGTTTTTCTGACATGGCATCTCTCCTGTAAGCGTTAAAAATGCGGCCACCAAACCGCGCGAAATTCATCTTAATTCACCGGCAAGCAAGCGCCCATTGAAAATTCCCTATCGGGGAAATAGCCAGAAAAAATCCCGGCCAGCATCACCCGCACAGACCAAATCAGGTACTTTCGCGCTCCTGATTGGCCAGCGCCTTATCTGTAATTGCCTTGTAGAGATCCACGAGTTTGCCCGCCAGCCGCTGATATTGCGGGTGCTCGATGACCAAAGCCTCACTCTGCCTGGCTTCGCGCATGGACTCTTCGAGAAAGACAAGATCCGCATCGTTTAACAGCTCACCTCGATCCGCCCGCGTCTGCATCTCGAACAAACGCGGCAAGGTCTGTTTTTCCAGACGCTCGAGCAATACGGTCAACACCGCTTCATCTTTATCGAGTACGGACACTTTGAGCTCCTTGCTTAATCCAGACATTCCACAGGCAATACGGCGCGCAAAACCGTTTGCATTTCGCCCCCGCGCTGACGGCTTTGCAGCCAGCACACACTGCCTTTGCGCAAACTCCAGGCAGCGGCTTCGCCACTGAGCAGTTGCGCCAGCAACTGCCCCAGCGCCGGCTGATGCCCAACCAGCAACACACCACCGCCCGCACTGGGCCAGGCACTTGCCGCCAAAAGACTCTCGACACCGGCCGCCGGCGCAATCTCCGGGCAAATGTCGTAGGGCAAACCCAAGGCCTCTGCCGTTTGCCGCGTGCGCACCGCCGGGCTGACCAAAATACGGCAATCCGCCGGCAAGCGCGCAAGCAGCCAATCTGCCATGCGCAAAGCCTGCTTGCGCCCGCGCTTCGTCAAGGGCCGCGCCAGATCATCGCCGCCGTCCACCGCCTCGGCATGACGCCAGAGCCATAGATCCATTTTTTCACCTCCGCCGCGCAACATACGGATTCATCTTAGCCTGAAACCTAGCGGCCGCCAGCCTGTATCTTGGCCGCACCTCTCTATCCAATCTCTCAGCCCAGTCTCTCAGCCCCCAGTCTCTCAACCCAACACCTCGCAGCGCAGCCACATGCTGAAACAAGCCCCTTGCGGGCTGTCATCCAGCGTGATGCGGGCATCGTAGCGTTCGAGCAGGGTTTGGCTGACCCAGAGGCCCAAACCGTGGCCGCCGGTTTTGTGCGCGGTGTGGAAGGGCTGAAACAAGCGTTCGCGTTCGCTGGCGGCGATGCCCGGGCCGCTATCGCTCACCCGCAGGCGGATGCCGATGGGCATGTCGGCGCTATCCCAATCGTCGATCGAAAGTTGCAACAAACCGCCTTCGGGCATGGCTTCGATGGCATTGACCAGCAAGTTGATCAAGACCTGCTGCAATTCGCTTTTATTGCCGTGCACGCTGCGCTTTGAATTGATTTCCTGGGCAATGGCGATATTGCCTTTTTTCAGGTGATGACCAACCAGCAGCAGGCAGTCGTGAATCAGCTGCCCGGCATCGACCGGCTCCAGATAGCCGACATATTCCTGCGGGCGCGCAAATTGCAAAAGCTTGGTGACAATCAGACGGATGCGCTGCACCTGTTGCAAGATCAGATGGAATTCCTCTTTGACCGGAGCCCCGGCTTCTCCCAGCACCTCGCGCGCCAATTCGAGATTGCCCTGAATGACGGCCACCGGATTATTGATTTCGTGCGCCACCCCCGCCGTCAGCTGGCCGATGGCGGCCATTTTTTCGTTGTGGATGAGGCTGCGCTGGGCGGCGTGCAAATCGGCCAGCGCCTGTTGCAATTCGCCGGTGCGCGCCGCCACCTGTTGATCCAGATCGGCGCTGCGCGCTTCCAGCATGCGCGTATGCGCGGCCTGGGTGTCGAGCAGTTGATCGAAATGACGCGCCAGATCGCCCAATTCATCAGCGCTCGACAAAGGCCCGACGCGCGAGCCACTCTCACCTTGCTCCAAGGCGTGCATGGTGGTGTGCATACGCTCGATGGGGCCTGAGATACGCCGTGCCCAGAAAATCGCCAGCACCGCCGCCAGCCCCATGGCAAGCAGGAAAAACAGCGCCAAGGCCACCCAGGCGGTGCGTTTGGCGGCGGCAAAAGGGGCTTCGAGAAAACCGACGTAAAGCATGCCGACCCGCTCGCCCCGGCTGTCCGTCAGCGGGCGATAGGCCGAGTAATACCAATCGCGCACAACAAAGGCACGGTCCCGCCAGGTTTGTCCGCCCACGAGCACCTGCTCGCGCACCTCTTTCGACACCCGCGTGCCGATCGCACGCTCCCCGGCAAAGAGGCGCACATTGGTGGCAATGCGCACATCGCCAAGAAACAAGGTGGCCGTACCCGGGCTTTCGAAAGGCGAATCGCCTTCCGGATAGACCGCCGCATTCAAATGGTCGATATAGGCGAGATTGCCGTTGAGCAAAACACCACCGGCCAGCACGCCACGCAGTACGCCGGCAGCGTCATACACCGGGGCGGCGGCATGGATCACCAGCCCGCGCGCTTCGGCGCGGCGGCTGTCAGGAGCGGCATTGGCGGTGGGCAGCAAGGGAATGTGAGCGCGCGCTGCCAAAGCCGGATCAAACGCCGCCAAAGTCTGCGTTGAAAACACTTCGAGCGCATGCCCGCTCTGTCCATTACGCGCCGCTTCGATCACCGGCCACTCACCGAAACACGCCGTTGGCAAGGGCGGGGCCGGGCAATGGTTAAGGGGAATGAAATGCAAAAAATCCAGCGCCAAATGGGTTTTTTCCTGCGCCAACCAGGTTTTCAGTCCATCCCCCGGCATTTCCAGGCGTTGCGCCAAACGCCAGGAGGCCGCCAGCCCCGTTAGCGCATCGCTCATTTCGCTGCGTGTCTTGGCAAAATGCACTTCTGCCACCCCCAACTCCGTGCCGACCTTGGCAATCAGCAAGCGCTCGACGTAGGCGTTACCCCAGTGGCTCAGAGCAAACAACAAAATCGGCAAAATCAGGCCCAAAGGCCAGAGTGCAAGGCCGATCAAGCGCCGGCGAATCGGCGAAGCGACCGGAGTTTTCGCCGCCGTATTTTTCACACACTGCCCCAGGCCGCGCACTTGCGCTCCAGGGTTTTGCGCGATACGCCCAGACGGCGGGCCGCTTCAGATTTATTGCCGTGACAGCTGGCGAGCATGTCGAGAATGTGGCGTTTTTCCACCGCTTCCAGGCTCTCCGCACTACCCGTCTTGCTTGTGACGGCTTCGCCGGTCTGCGGCAGATCGAGCCAACCAAGAATCAGCGAGCGCTCCAGCAAATTGCGCAATTCGCGCACATTGCCCGGCCAATCGCCCGCTGCCAGCTGCGCCAAAGCGCGCGTATCGAGTAACAGCGGCGGCACGTTCAAGGTTTGCGCCAACAGTTGATTGAAGTGTTCTGCCAAAAGCACGACATCGTCCGGACGTTCGCGCAAGGGCGGCAGGTGCACTTCGATCACCTGCAAGCGATAGTACAAATCCTGCCGAAAGCGCCCGGCGGCAACTTCCGCGCGTAGGTCGCGGTTGGTCGCGGCGAGCACACGCAGATCAACGGCGATTTCCTGCTCCGAGCCCACCGGACGCACACGCCGCTCCTCCAGCACGCGCAAAAGCTTGGCCTGCGCCGCCAGCGGCAATTCGGAAATTTCATCGAGAAACAAAGTGCCGCCGCGCGCGTAATAAAACAGCCCCTCGCGCGCCTGCTGCGCGCCGGTGAACGCGCCTTTGACGTGACCGAACAATTCCGACTCGATCAACTCGCCGCCAAACGCTGCGCAGTTGATCGGCACGAAGGGGCCATTCTGGCGCGTGCTCATCCGATGCAAGGCACGGGCAGCGATTTCCTTGCCCGTACCGGATTCCCCCGTGAGCAGCACCGTGGCTTGGCTCGGGGCAATGCGACGTAAGCGCTCGCACACCGCGTGCATGGCGTCTGACTGGCAAATGATGCCTTCGGGGATCTCGCCGCGCACGGCAATTTCACGGCGCAGCACGTAGTTTTCCCGGCGCAGGCCAGAACGCTCGACCGTGCGCGACACGGCATTGAGCATTTGCGCGACAGAAAACGGTTTGAGCAGAAAATCCGCCGCGCCGGCGCGCAGCGCGTTGATCGCCGTATCCAGATCGGCGTAAGCGGTTATCAGAATCACGTCACCGGCAAAGCCCTCGGCGCGCAATTCATGGAGCCAATCGATCCCGGAACGCCCCGGCAAGGCAATGTCGAGCACCACCAAATCATAGTGTTGGCGCTGCAGCAAGGGCTGCGCGGCCTCCACACTGCCCGCGCCATCCACTTGCCCATACTGGCGCGCCAACGCCCGCTGCAAAAAACTGACCATGCCCGGCTCGTCATCGACGACCAGAATCGTGTAATCCGCAGCTCCTGTCGTCGCTTCGGCCTGAAGGGGGTGATCCATGTGTTTGCTCCGCATTGGCCACATCATCGCAAGCTTGCCCGCTGTCGGGCAATGCCCCCTGAACGAACGCTGCGCTGGCAAGCCGTTAAAATGCCGCCATTGAACCCATATTTTCATTCACTTTCACTCGTTTTTGCCGCGTTTCCCCACTCCCCATGACATTTTCTGCCCTTGGCCTGAGGCCGCCCTTGCTCAGCACCTTGGAGGCGCTCGCCTACCTCCAGCCGACGCCTGTTCAAAAGCAGGCCATCCCGGCCATTCTCGCCGGGCGCGATGTGTTGGCCGCCGCACCGACTGGAACCGGAAAAACCGCCGCCTTCGCCTTGCCGCTGCTGCAAAAATTCAGCACCACAGTGCCCGACGCCCCGGGGGTGCAGGTGCTGATTCTGGTGCCAACACGCGAACTCGCCGAGCAGGTCATGGCCGCCTGCAAGCGTTACGCTGCCGCTTTGGACTGTTCGGTGTATGCGGCGTACGGCGGCGTCAACACGGCACCGCAGATCCAGCGCCTGGCCGCCGGAGTCGATATTCTGGTCGCCACACCGGGCCGCCTGCTCGACCTGTTTACCCGGGGGGCGCTAAGTTTACGCGCGGTGACGACGCTGGTGCTGGACGAAGCCGACCGTATGCTGGATTTAGGCTTTGCCGCCGATCTCGAGGTGATTTTCCAGGCCTTGCCCAGCACACGGCAAACCCTGCTTTTTTCCGCCACCTTTGCGCCGGAAATCAATACGCTCGCCAGTCGGCGCTTGCGCAAACCCCTGCGCATCGAGGCCAGCCCGCGCCCGAAGAGTGTGCCGGCGATTCGGCAATGGGTGGTACCAGTCGATAAAAAGAAAAAAACCGCCCTTTTTCTCTTCATGCGCCGCGACCGAAACTGGCAGCAAATTCTGCTCTTCGTGCGCACCCGCCAAAGCTGCGAGGCCTTGCTGGCACGTTTGCATGAACTCGGTATCAGCGCTGCCACCCTGCATGGCGAGCGCACGCAGGCCGAGCGCCAGGCCGCACTGGCGGCTTTCAAGGCCGGCGAAGTGGATATTTTGATCGCCACCGACCTTGCCGCGCGCGGTCTGGACATCAACGCTCTGCCCTTAGTCGTCAATTACGATTTACCGGATCAAGCGGCAGATTACATCCACCGCATCGGACGCACTGGCCGCGCCGGGCTGACCGGCGAAGCGGTATCACTGGTCTGCGCCGATGAAGCGCCGCGCCTCGCGGCAATCGAACAACTGCTGCAAAAACCGCTTGCCCGCGACGAAGAACCCGGGTTCGAGCCGCAACATCGCGTTCCACCCACCGCCCCCGGCATACCAGCACGCACGCACGCCGGAAAAAACCTGGCGCGGGCAAACAAAATCAGCGGACGCAGCAACTGGGTCGATGAATTTGCCCCCAGCCGCAGCCCCGCCCGCCCCGGTGCACGGCACGCCACACCCACCGGCAGCCCACGCAAAGGCGGCGGACGCGGGCGCTGATCGGCAGTGCACAGCGGGCGGCTCAACGCGCTGCGACATTTTGTCCTTGTCGCAATGAATTGCGACATTTTGTCTCAACCCCGAGACTCCAATTCAACCCCCATTACTTTTCCTTCAACGGCTTATCTGTACTGGCATGATCGTTGCTGAATTTTTGCAGCAGCAACAGGCTGCACACACGGAGGAAAAATAGAATGAATATGAATAGGCGGCAGTTCTTCAAGGTCTGCTCCGCCGGACTCGGGGGATCATCCATCGCACTGATGGGTTTTTCTCCCACCGCAGCGCTGGCAGAAGTGCGTAGCTTCAAGCTCGCCCGCGCTACGGAAACGCGCAATATCTGTCCTTATTGCTCGGTGTCCTGCGGCGTGCTCATCTACTCGAGCGGCGACAAATCCAAAAATGTGCGCTCAGACATCATCCACATCGAAGGCGACCCGGACAACCCGGTCAATCGCGGCAGTCTGTGCCCCAAGGGTGCCGGTCTGCGCGACATGATCCAGAGCGACAACCGCCTGCATTTTCCGCAGGTACGCGAGGCCGGCAGCAAGGAATGGAAGCGCATTTCCTGGGATGAGGCCTTCAGCCGCATCGCCCGCCACATGAAGGCCGACCGCGACGCCAATTTCGTAGCCAAAAACGACGCCGGCGTTACCGTCAATCGCTGGACCAGTTCCGCATTTCTTGCCTCATCCGCAGCCCCCAACGAGGCCGGTTACCTGACCGTGAAAACGATTCGCGCGTTGGGCATGACCTCGATCGATACCCAGGCGCGCATTTGACACGCTCCCACGGTGGCCAGTCTGGCTCCGAGTTTTGGGCGTGGTTCGATGACCAACCACTGGGTGGACATCAAGAACGCTGATTTGGTATTCGTCATGGGCGGCAACCCGGCCGAAGCACATCCCTGCGGCTTCAAATGGGCGATCGAAGCGAAGAAAAACCGCAAGGCCAAATTGGTCGTGGTCGATCCGCGTTTCAACCGCACTGCCTCGGTGGCCGATTATTACGCGCCGCTGCGCTCAGGTAGCGACATCACCTTCTTGGGTGGCGTTATCAACTACCTGCTCACCAACGACAAAATCCACCACGAATACGTCAAGCATTACACCAATGCCTCTTTCCTGATCAACGAAGCATTCAGCTTCGACGCTGGGATTTTCTCCGGCTACAACGAGGAAAAACGCAACTACAACAAATCCACCTGGACCTACCAGATGGGCGAAGACGGCTTCGTCAAAGTCGACGAAACCCTGCAAGACCCGCGCTGCGCCTTCCAGCTTCTGAAAGCGCACTATTCCCGCTATACCCCGGAGATGGTGAGCAAGATCTGCGGCACGCCCCAGGAGGCCTTCCTCAAGGTGTGCGAGTACATCGCCGCCATGGCCGCGCCGGACAAGGTGATGACCAACCTTTATGCACTGGGTTGGACGGAACACTCCGTGGGCTCGCAGAACATCCGCTGCATGGCCATCATTCAGCTCCTGCTGGGCAACATGGGACGCGCCGGCGGCGGTATCAACGCGCTGCGCGGTCACGCCAACGTGCAAGGCATCACCGACTTTGCGCTTTACGCGCAAAATCTGCCCGGCTATCTGGCCGTCCCGACCGATGCCGAGCCGGATCTGAAAACCTTCATCGAAAAGAAAACGCCAAAGCTTCTACGCCCCGGCCAGATGAACTACGGCCAGCATCTCTCGAAGTGGTACGTCAGTCTGCACAAAGCCTGGTGGGGCGATGCCGCCACCGCCGACAACGGCTTTGCTTACGACTACATGCCGAAACTTTCCGGCGATTCGGACGTACTCTCGATCTTCGAACAGATGTATCAAGGCAAGATCACCGGCTTCCTCTGCCAGGGCTTCAATCCGCTGGCTTCCGTCGCCAACAAGAAAAAGGTGTCGGATGCTCTGAGCAAGCTCAAGTGGATGGTCGTCATGGATCCGCTGGCCACGGACACCTCGGAGTTCTGGAAAGCGCACGGCGAGTATAACGACGTTAAAACGGAAGAAATCCAGACCGAAGTCTTCCGCCTGCCGACCTCGCTTTTTGCCGAAACCAACGGCAGCTTCACCAACTCCGGACGCGTTATCCAATGGCGCTGGAAGGGCGGCGACAGCCCGGGCGAAGCCAAGGACGACACCGAGATCATGGCCACCCTGTTCCTTCAGCTGAAGGCGCTGTACGCCAAGGAAGGCGGCGCTTTTGCCGAACCCATCAGCAAGCTCACCTGGGCCTATCGCATCCCGCACAAGCCCAGCGCCGAAGAATTGATGATGGAATACAACGGCAAGGCGCTGAGCGATCTCACCGATCCCAAAGATCCGAGCAAGGTCTTGCTCAAAGCCGGCGAGCAGATGCCCAGTTTCGCCCTCCTGCGCGACGACGGCTCGACCACCTGCGGCAACTGGATCTACTGCGGCGTGTGGTCACCAGCCGGCAACAACTCGGCACGGCGCGACAACAGCGATCCGTCCGGCTTGGGTCAGACCATGAACTGGGGCTTTGCCTGGCCGGTGAACCGGCGCATTCTCTACAACCGCGCCTCCGCCGACCTCAGTGGCAAGCCCTGGGATGCCAGCCGCGCCGGCATCAAATGGCTGGGCGACAAGTGGGGCGGCAACGACGTGCCCGACATGCGCCCGGACGCTGCGCCGGATCAGCAGGTCATGCCCTTCATCATGACCGGCGAAGGGGTGGGACGCCTGTTCTCCCTCGGCCTGATGAACGAAGGCCCGTTCCCGGAGCATTACGAACCTTTCGAATCGCCGCTGGAACGCAATCCCATGCACCCCGACAACCCCAAGGCCAAATCCAACCCGGCCGCGCGGGTCTATAAGGGCGACATGGAAGCCTTTGGCACGGCGCAGGATTTCCCCTACGTTGCCACCACCTACCGCCTGACCGAACACTTCCACTACTGGACCAAGCAAAGCAGGATCAACGCGATCATGCAGCCGGAGCAGTTCGTGGAAATCGGCGAGGCGCTGGCCAAGGAAAAAGGCATCAAGGCTGGCGACAAGGTCAAGGTGCGCTCCAACCGGGGCTATATCAAGGCTGTGGCAGTCGTCACCAAGCGCATCAAAGCACTCGATGTGGACGGTAAGAAGGTACACACCGTCGGCATTCCCATCCACTACGGTTTCAAGGGGGCAACCAAACCCGGTTTCATCACCAATACCCTGACCCCGTCGGTGGGCGATGCCAACACGCAAACGCCGGAATACAAGGCGTTTCTGGTCAACATCGAGAAAGCGTAAGGGGGAACGGTCATGGCACTACAATCACTAGACATCAAGCAGCGTTCCGCCACCACCACGCCGTCTACGCAGGTGCGGCAGACGATGGAAATCGCCAAGCTCATCGACGTGTCCGCCTGCATCGGCTGCAAAGCCTGTCAGGTGGCCTGTTCGGAGTGGAACGACATTCGCGATGAAGTCGGCAACTGCCACGGGGTGTACGACAACCCCATGGATTTGTCGGCCAAATCCTGGACTGTCATGCGCTACAGCGAAGTCGAGCAGAACAATGCGCTCGAATGGCTGATCCGCAAGGATGGCTGCATGCACTGCGCCGATCCGGGCTGCCTGAAAGCCTGCCCGGCTCCCGGCGCCATCATCCAGTACAGCAACGGCATCGTCGATTTCCATCAGGAAAACTGCATCGGCTGCGGCTATTGCGTTACCGGCTGCCCCTTCAACGTGCCGCGCCTGTCGAAAGAAGACAGCAAGGCCTATAAGTGCACCATGTGCTCCGACCGGGTCGCCGTGAATCAGGCCCCAGCCTGCGTCAAGGCCTGCCCGACCGGAGCGATTCAGTTCGGTGCCAAGGAGGAAATGAAAACCTACGCGGCAAGCCGCGTCGCCGACTTGAAGGAACGCGGTTTCGAGCAGGCCGGCCTGTACGATCCGCAAGGTGTCGGCGGCACGCACGTCATGTACGTACTGCACCACGCCGACAAACCGGATCTCTACGCGGGCTTACCGGCCAACCCGTCGATCAGCCCGATGGTGGCGCTGTGGAAAGGCTTTGCCAAACCACTCGCCACCCTGGCGCTCGCCGGTGTGGCGCTGGGCAGCCTGTTCCACTATGTCACCAAAGGGCCGAACGAGGTGTCCAAGGAAACCGAGGACGAAATCGAACGTGAGGACGAAATCGAGAAGGAGGAAGCAAAATGATCCGCGATCCGAAAGACCTCAAACGTTACACGGCGTCTGAGCGGGCCAATCATTGGGTCGTGGGCATCAGCTTCATTTTGCTCGCACTCTCCGGTCTGGCCTTCTTCCACCCGGCGTTCTACCCGCTAACGCAACTCTTCGGCGGGCCGGTGTGGACGCGCATCCTGCACCCCTACCTGGGGGCGCTGATGGCTCTCTCCTTCGTCGCCATGTTTTTCCGTTTCCGCGCGCTCAACGTAATGACGCCTGCGGATAAGGAATGGCTGGCCCGCGTCGGAGAAATGGTGGACGGTGACGACCACAACATGCCGGAACAGGGTAAATACAACGGCGGGCAGAAAATGCTGTTTTGGGCGTTGGCTGTCTGCATGTTGTTGATTGCCTTCTCCGGTATCGCCATCTGGCGCGCCTGGTTCACCCTGCCGATCGACCTTGCACGCCTGGGGGCCGTGGTCCATGCTGCTGCCGCCGCCGTGATGATTGCCTTGATCATGGTGCACGTCTATGCCGCCATCTGGGTCAAGGGCACCATCCGCGCCATGTGGTACGGCACGGTGACCCGCGCCTGGGCAAAACAGCATCACCGTGGCTGGTATCGGCAGGCCACCGGTAAGTAACGCACTAGGGATTGCTTACCGGTCTTCCGGCCTGTAAGCATGACAAAATTTGGCGGGGATTTATCTCCCCTGCCGCATCGCAATAAATGAAACCCCGGCCTTCAGGCCGGGGTATTCACGCCAGACCACGCCGGACCTCTTGCATCTCAAACAAACAAAAACCAAGGAAAACCCGAGACACCATTCATGCACACCCAAACGATCAATTTTCAAGCACCGACCGAAGAAGCACCCCTTTTCATTCTGCCGTCGGCGGACATCTTTGCGGTGCGCGCCGCGCGTTTTGAGCATCTTGCCTGTGCGCACAGCTTAAGCCACTGGCTGCAATTTCTTGGCCAACTGACGCAAGCACAACACGAGGTTCTGCACGCCCTCGAGCACTTTCCTTCGCTCGATACGCAAACACTCGAACGCGCCCATACCCACGGTATGCCGCTGTTCGACCTGAACGCGCGCCCTGCGCTGTGGCGCGACGCCTTGCGCCAACTCATCGGGCAGCTGGAAAAAACCCCTCTGCCCGCTGCGGCCAGTACGGCCCTGACAGAGTTGCGCGCGGCGGACGATGCGCAGCTCGAAAATTTGGCCAATGTTTTGCTCGACGGCGAAATCAGCGCCGCACAAACTGCCCAACTCCCCTTCATTGCCGCCGCCCTGCAAGTCGTCTATACCGGCATGGCGGCCCATCTCGACCACCGCCAACTGCAAAAACTCGACGCCCCGGCGCTTTGTCCCTGTTGCGGCAGCCCGGCCGTGGCCAGTGTGGTACGCCTGGGCAACATCAACAACCTGCGCTACCTGCATTGCAGCTTGTGTAACAGCGAATGGAACGTGCCGCGCGCGACCTGCAGCGCCTGTTCAGGCGACAAGGAGATCGCCCTGCATCAGCTGGAAGGCCAAAAAGACAGCATCCGCGCCGAAACCTGCGATGCCTGCATGAGTTACCTGAAAATCATGTATCAAGAAAAAGACCCACAGGTCGACCCCGTGGCTGACGACCTCGCCAGCCTCGCCCTCGACATGCTGCTCGACGAAGCCGGCTACCAACGTAACGGCCCCAATCTTTTCTTGATCGGTGCCCATCGCGGCGCAAATGACTGTTGAACAGCGTTGAAAATTTAGCGCCCATACCAACCCTTTCTTAATCTTTCTGCCCGGTCCGGGTGAAAGCCATGCACAAACCAACCCACTCTCCCCTGCATTTGCCGGCCGTCGATCAGTTATTACAAGCCTTGCCTGCTGCGATTGAAGTGCACGGCCGCCAAAGTGTCACCGCCGCCACCCGGGCAGAACTTGCTGCGGCCCGCGAAGGTGCGCGCCACGGCTTGCCTCTACCAGAAATGGGGCAGCTGCTCGCCAACATCGAAGAACGTTGCGCGCAGGCCGCCCGCGCCAATTTACGCCCGGTATTCAATCTCACCGGCACCGTTTTGCACACCAATCTCGGACGCGCTTTATTGGCTGAAGAAGCGATTGCCCACATGGTGGCCGCCGCCCGCGCCCCCTGCGCGCTGGAATACGATTTGACCAACGGCGGGCGCGGCGACCGCGACGATCTGGTTTCCAATCTGCTCTGCGAACTCGTCGCAAAGGGCAATCCGGAAATTTCCGCCACGGTGGTCAACAACAATGCAGCGGCCGTTTTGCTCGCTTTGAACGCCCTCGCGCAAGGCAAGGAAGCCATCGTTTCGCGCGGCGAACTGGTGGAAATTGGCGGCGCTTTCCGTATTCCCGACGTAATGCGCCGCGCCCAGGTCAAGCTTGTCGAAATCGGCACCACCAACCGCAGCCACGCCGCCGACTACCGTGAGGCCATCGGCCCCAAAACCGCCCTGCTGATGAAGGTGCACACCAGCAATTACGCCGTTACCGGCTTCACCAAAAGTGTCAGCGAGGCCGAGGTGGCGGCGATTGCCCATGCGGCAAACCTGCCTTGCCTAGTCGACCTGGGCAGCGGCACGCTCGCCGATTTTGCCGCCCTCGGCCTGCCCGCTGAACCCACCCCGCAACAAGCGCTGGCGGCGGGTGCCGACATCGTGACCTTTTCCGGCGACAAACTGCTCGGCGGCCCGCAGGCCGGTTTGATCGTTGGCCGCCGCGACTTGATCACCAAAATCAAGAAAAATCCGCTCAAACGCGCCCTGCGCGTCGGCAAAACCACCCTGGCGGCACTAGAGGCCACTTTGCGCCTGTACCGCGACCCCGAACGCTTGTGCCAGCGCCTGCCCACATTGCGCTTGCTCACCCGTAGCGAGGCCACCATCGCGGCCCAGGCGGCACGGCTTTTGCCCGTGTTGCAAAATGCCCTCGGCACAACGGTCGATGTCCGCATCGAGCCCTGCAACAGCCAGATCGGCAGCGGCGCGCTGCCTGTCGAGCGTCTGCCCTCTCATGCGCTCGTGTTGCGCCCTAACGAATATAAAAACGGACGCAAAAGCGGGCGGGCATTGCACGCTCTGGAAAGCGCGTTTCGCAGCCTGCCTCAACCGGTCTTGGGCAGCATCCGCGAAGACGCCTATCGACTCGATCTGCGCTGCCTGGAGGCGCAGGACGAAGCTGCCTTCGTGGCGCAGCTTTCCGCCTTGACGCAACAGTTTCCCCGGCTATGACCATCGCGTGGCGGCCCGCGTACCGCCCGTCATTCCCGGCCCCCGGCGGCAAGCTGCCGTCACCCTGTAAATCCGGGCACTGCACGCCCGGGTGGTTTTTTTGGAGTCCGTAGTCATGAGTTTCAAACGCCGACAATTTCTTGGCGCCGCCGCCGCACTCAGCGCCGGCAGCGTTTTGGCACAGCCGACGCAACCCCTGCCCTTTCTCATCAACCTGCAGTCCTCGCCTTTGCTGCCAAAAACCAAGGCCAAGCGCGTGGTCATTTGTGGTGGCGGCTGGGGCGGGATTTCCGCTGCCAAACACTTACGGCGCAACGATCCTGAGCTGGAAGTGGTTCTACTGGAGCGCAACCCGGTATTTTTCTCCTGCCCGATGAGTAATAAATGGCTGGTCGACGTGGTGGATACGCAATTTCTCAGCTTCAGCTACCTCGAAGTTGCACAAAAACACGGCTACCACTATATCCAGACCGAAGTCAGCGCCATCGAACGCGACCAAAAGCGCGTGATCACCGCCCAGGGCTGGCTGGATTACGACTATCTGATCATTGCCGCCGGTATTCGCTACAACTACGAAACCTGGTTCGGCAACGACCGTAAAACCGCCGAATACACGCGCGCCCTCTTCCCTGCCGCCTACATTCCCAGCGCCGAGCATTTTCGCCTGAAAGAAAGCATTCAAAACTTCAAAGGGGGCGATCTGGTCATGACCTTGCCGCCGCCACCACATCGCTGCCCGCCCTCGCCTTACGAGCGCGCCTGTCTCATTGCCGGATTGTTCAAACAACGCGGCATCAAAGGAAAAATCACTATCCTCGACCCCAAACCCAGCCCGGCACCGATTACCGGCGGTTATCAAGAGGTCTTTGAAAATCTTTATAAAGATCAGATCACCTATGTGCCAAAAGCACAAATCAGCGAAGTCGATCCCTACAACAAGCGCATCAAAACGAGCGCCGGCGATTTCCGCTTCGACCATTCTATTTTGATGGCCCCGCACCAGGCCGGCGATATGGCCTGGAAAGCAGGCGTCATCGGCCGTAATGCGGACGGCAAACCCGGCGATTGGGCCGAGGTCGATCCCTTTTTCCTTAACGTCAAAAACGATCCGGATGTGTATGTGATCGGCGATGCGGTGGGCGTGGTGTCGCCCCTTTTCCGCTTCTACCCCAAAGCCGGCCATGTCGCCAATGCCCACGGGCGCATCGTGGCAAAATACATCAGCGAAAAGGTCAAGGGGCGCGAACCGAAATATGCGCTCCCCGACAATCTGTGTTTCATGCTGGTCAATACCCAGCCGCGCGAAGCCATTGCCGTACGCTTCCTTTACTGGGTCAATGACAAAGGCCAGATCGTTCAAGATCAAGACGATGACAATCTGCGCCGCAGCGAGCTGGTGACGGAAGATTTTCAATGGTTTGCACGCATGAACGAAGACATGTTTGCTTAATTCACCCCCGCGCTGTGCCTGGTACACCAGGCCAGGCACAACCTAGCAATGACAAGGCACGCCATGATCATCGGTACAGCCGGCCACATCGACCACGGTAAAACCACCCTCGTCAAAGCCTTGAGCGGGGTCGATTGCGATCGCTTTGCTGAAGAAAAACGGCGCGGCATGACGCTCGATCTGGGTTATGCCTACACACCGAGCTTTGGCTTTATCGATGTGCCCGGCCACGAAAAACTGGTGCACAACATGTTGGCCGGCATTACCGGCATCGATTTCGCCTTGCTGGTCATTGCTGCCGATGACGGCCCCATGCCGCAAACCCGTGAGCACCTGCACATTCTCGAGCTGCTCGACATCCCGCGCGCTGCCATTGCCTTGAGCAAGATCGATAGCGTCACGCCGGAACGTTTACACAGCGTTCACGAAGAAATTCGCCGCTTGCTCGCCACAACCCGTCTGGCCGATGCCCCTATTTTTCCCGTTGCTGCGCCACATAACGAGGGCATCGCGGCCTTGTACGCACATCTGACAGCGGCCGCCGCCAAGACACAAAAAGCCAATACCCACGGCGGTTTTCGTCTGGCGATCGATCGTGCGTTCAGCCTGCCCGGCGCTGGCACTGTGGTCACCGGCACGGCTTTTTCCGGGCAGGTGCGTATTGGCGACGTACTACGCCTCTCGCCCGGCGCACACAGCGCACGCGTACGCAGTCTGCGGGTGCAGGATCAAATTGCCGAAAGCGGCCAGGCCGGCCAACGTATCGCCATCGCGCTGGCCGGTATCGACAAGGCCGAGGTGCGTCGTGGGCAATGGGCACTCGACCCGCAACTCCACCTGCCGACCCGCCGTCTGGATGCCAAACTTCATGTGCGCCCCGGTGAGGCTCCCCTCAAACATTGGACCCAGGTGCATCTACACCTGGGGGCCGAAGACGTACCCGCCCGCCTCGCCTTGCTCGGCGCAGACATCATTTCGCCCGGCAGCAGCCATTGGGCACAGCTTTATCTGGAGCGCGACATCGGCGCCTTGAATGGTGACCGTTTCATTCTGCGCGATGCCAGCGCCCGTCATACCCTGGCCGGCGGTATCGTACTCGACACCGCGCCACCCAGCCGGCGCAAAGCCAGTCCCGCCCGGCTTGCCCTACTCGCCGCCCTCGCAGAGCCCGATCCTGGCGCAGCCCTGCAACTCGCCGCCGAGCAACAAAGTGCCGGCATCGATCTGGCCAGCTACGCTCGCCAGCGCAATTTACCGAGAGAAACCCTCGCCACACTCTGTCAACGCCTAGGCTTACAAGTCATCGATGACACGGCCTTTGCTGCCGGCAACTGGCAGGCCCTGCGTGAGCGCTTACTCAAGGCCTTGGCCGCAGAACACGAGCGCGCCCCCGACCTCCCCGGCGTCGAGCGCGAACGCCTGCGCCGCTTGACCCTGCCCACGCTCGCCCGCAGCGCTTTCAATGCCCTGCTGCACGAACAACTCAGCCACGCCAAAATCGCCCAGAGCGGAGCCTGGTTGCATTTACCCGAGCACCGCATCGAACTGGCTGCCGCTGACCACGCCCAATGGCAAGTTATCGCCCCACTTTTTAGCGCGCAAACCCATAATCCGCCTCGCGTGCGCGAACTCGCCCGCAGCAGCGGCCTGGCCGAAGCCAATGTACGCGCCCTGTGCAAACGCCTGGCCCGCCACGGTACGCTTTGGCCAGTCGCGCAGGATCATTTTTTCAGCGCCCCGGCCGTTGCCGAATTGGCGCATCACGTCGCCCGCCTCAACGCGCAACACGGCCACGCCCGTGCCGCTCATTTGCGCGATATCATCGGCGGCGGGCGCAAGGTTGCCATACACATCCTCGAATTCTTCGACCGCATCGGCTACACTCGCCGCGTGCGCGACACCCATGTATTACGCGGCGATCCCGAGCAGTTCGGCACGCCAGAGTTATGAAACGGAAGAGATCGTTCCCCGGTGGGACGGCCGGTCTTCAAAACCGGCAGGGCCTGTCAGACAGGCTTGGGTAGGTTCGACTCCTGCTCTCTTCCGCCAATTTTTCACACGACAAACCCATGCCTACCCCTTTTTTCGGCGCAATTCCTGATGATTGCCTCTACGATCCAGCACACGATATGTGGCTGCGAAAATTAGGCGGGGATGTGCTGCACATCGGGGCGAGTGCTTTTGGTGTGCATTTGGCGGGTGAGGTGATTGCTTTTACCAGCAAACCCCGAAATGCAAAGGTGCTACGGGGGCGAGGCATGGGGACGATCGAATGCCGAAAAACGGTGTTGGCCGTCCATGCGCCAATCTCCTTTATCTTGTTGCAAGGTAACGACGATGCGGAAGAGCACCCAGCGCACATCAATCTCGATCCATACGGCAAAGGCTGGATGGCCCAGGTAAAAGCAAGCGCCTGGGAGCAGGAGAGCGCTTTATTGCTCGATGCGCCAGCCTATCGTAAGCATATTTTGCATCTGGACCCAGAGGCACGCTTTGTCTGAAATCCTCAGTGCCCCCTCCTCTGTAAGTCTGGCCTTTTTAGTTCATGGCGTTAGGCCAGAGCATCCTGAAGCGGTGTTGACACCGCTCGTGCATGCGCTGGCGGCACGCGCACTCGATGCCGAGGTCGAAATTCATTTCGCCGGGCCTGCGGTACGTTATCTGTGCCAAAACATCGCACACAACTGCTGGCCCCACCCCGGGCAGGAAAAATCTTTGGCGGCCTGGCTCGACGAAGCCCACGCTGCCGGTGTGCATTTTTTTGCCTGCAGCATGGCGCAGGCAGCATGGCTGGGAGCCAATGACAGCCTGCGTGCCGAGGTCAAAAGTGCCGGGGCGACAGCTTTTGTGGCGCGCAGTCTGGATCCCGCCTGGCGCACCTTGGTGTATTAATGACGCCGGCTGAGCGCCTGAGCCAAACCAGCGCCGTCATTCTGGCAGGCGGCCTTGCCCGGCGCATGGCAGGTGCCGATAAGGGTTTGCAGCTACTCGCCGGTGAACCGCTCATCGCGCACGTTCTGACGCGTATACGCAAACAGGTCGGCCCGATTTTTATCAACGCCAACCGTAATCAATCCGACTATGCGACTTTTGCTTACCCGGTAATTGGCGATGTATTCCCCGGTTTCATTGGCCCACTCGCCGGTTTGCACGCCGCATTGAGGGTTTGTCAAACGCCTTATCTTGCTTCTTTACCCTGCGATTCACCCTATTTTCCGGAAAATTTGATCGCTCAACTGCACAACGCACTTTCCGAAAGCGCGGCTCCACTTGCCGTTGTACGCCAGGCAGGGCGTGTGCATCCGGTTTTTTGCTTGTGCCGGCGCAGTGTTTTACCCGCTCTGGAGCACTATCTTGCACGGGGAGAACGACGTTTTATGACTTGGCTGGAAGAATCTGGCTGCGCATATGCCGATTTTCCTGCCAGCGCAGAGGATTTTTCCAATTTCAACACCCTTGCTGCGCTACACAGCGCCGCAGCTCCTTCCGCTTAAACCCACCATGCCGCGCTATTCCCATATCCTGTTCGATCTCGATGGCACCTTGATTGATTCTGCCCCGGCCATTTTGGCGAGTTTCAAGGCTGCTTTCACCGCCTGCGCACTAACGCCGGTACGCGCCATAAGTGCCGATATCATTGGTCCGCCCTTGACAGAAACCCTGCAAATTCTTTCTGGTAGCGTTGATCCAGCCCTAATCAATCGCTTGAGCGAGGCCTTCAAAACAAGTTACGACAGCACGGGTTATCGTGCGACCACGGCCTACGCCGGGGTGACTGAATTGCTTATATCGCTAAAAACGGCCGGCTGCACACTGGCGATTGCAACCAATAAACGCCTCTATCCAAGCCGTTTGATTCTGGATTTTCTCGGCTGGCAGAATTATTTTTCTCAGGTTTACGCGCTCGATTTATTTAGCCCGCGCCTGCCGGATAAAGCGACCCTGCTGACACGCTTGATCGAAGACCACGCCATTCCAAAAACCGCCGCAGTTTATATCGGCGACCGTGCCGAAGATGGCCATGCCGCCCAGGCCAATGCACTGCCTTTCATCGCTGCAAACTGGGGTTATGGGAGTTTGAGCGCCGCCGAACTTTTGCCCGGCTGGAAGATAGCAAGCACCCCAGAAATTTTGCTAAATCAATTATTTGCGACGTAAGACCGTGACAGCTTTGCTCATTCTGCACACCGGCGGCACCATTGGTATGCGACCAGGCAGGCAGGGTTTGCAAACTGACCCTGATTTCATTGATCGGCTGAAGGGATTTCTTGCCGGCACTGAATTTCGTCAGTATCCCATCACTGTTCACAGTCTACCGCCGATCGACAGCGCCAATCTGCAAACCAAGCATTGGCAAGCTATGGCCACCCATCTGCATGCGCACTGGACGGATTACGCCGGGTTCATCATTTTGCACGGCACCGATACCCTAGCGTGGAGCGCGGCGGCCTTGTCTTTCATGTTTCAGGGCTGCGACAAGCCGATCATTTTTACCGGCGCACAAATTCCGTTAAGCAACGCTGGTGGCAAGCAAATATCCGATGCTCCGGCCAATCTGCGCTTGGCTTTGACAGCTGCCAGGCAGCCGCAGCTCAAGGAAGTCTGCATTGCCTTTGGCGGGCAGCTGCTGCGCGGCAACCGTGCGCGAAAAATCGGTGCACAGGATTTTGTGGCTTTTGTTTCACCCAACTACCCGGTTTTAGGAAGGCAAGATGAAGCCGGAAAACAGGTGTTTCACGTGGAACATTTTCTGTCAGAAAAGCCACAAAACTTCTGCATTCCACGATTCTTGCCACATGCCCTGGCTGTTTTACCAATCTATCCAGGTATTTCCAGCCGCAGCGTCAAGGCACTTCTGGCTGAACCCAATCTGCGCGCAATCATTTTGCAAACCTATGGCAGCGGTAATGTTCCAGATGCTGATTCAGCACTCATCGAGAGTTTACGGGCAGCCCAGGAACAAGGGGTTTTTCTCGTTAACACAACGCAATGCTGGCATGGCCAAGTTGCCCAAGAAACCTACGCCACCGGCAGCATACTGAAGAAGCTGGGCGTTATTCCCCTTGCGGACATCACACCGGAAGCTGCCCATGCAAAACTCAACTTTTTGTTGGCAAGTGAAGAAGACAGCAACGAACTGAAGAAGAAGATCAGTTTGAATCTGGCTGGAGAAATGATTTCTCCAGCCCAGTAATTACAGCATCAAATATCGATACGTGCCGTCAGGGCATTGTTTTCAATGAATTCACGACGTGGTTCAACATTTTCACCCATCAAGGTCGTGAAAATTTCATCGGCAGCAATCGCATCATCGATTTGCACGCGCAATAAGCGACGCACCGTGGGGTCCATGGTGGTTTCCCAAAGCTGCTCCGGGTTCATTTCACCCAAACCTTTATAACGTTGCTTGCTAATACCCCGTTCAACTTCATTAAATAACCACTTGATGGCTTCACCAAAAGTGCTGATGGCTTGTTTTTTCTCGCCGCGCTGAATCGCTGCGCCTGCAACAAAAAGATCAACCAAGGTTTCTGCCGTACGTTTGATTTGCAGAAAATCTCCGGAGAGGAGCAAATCTTCATCGATCATGCCAATCTTCAGATTACCGTGGTGCATACGCTCGACGCGCAAGATCCAACGTTCCTGAATATCATCGTATTTCACGCGTACCGTCGTATCGGGCGGTGTGTGCAAAGACAAAGCGGCCGCGCTTTGCTGCGCACCCGCTTCATTACTTAAATCAATGGCAATATTGTGGCGGACAACTGCATGCAAAATATCGGGGTGCACCAAATGCGCCAGACGTTCAATCACTGCCTCCGTAGCCAACCAGTTGCGCGCAAGATTTTCTAAGGCTGAACCGCTGATTGCTTCACCGGCTTGCGGTATTAAAACGGCTTCATTGAGCGCCATATTGAGCAAAAACTGATGATATTCCTGATCATCCTTTAAATAACGCTCTGTTTTACCGTGTTTAACCTTGTAAAGCGGCGGCTGAGCAATATAAACGTAACCGCGCTCGATCAATTCCGGCATCTGACGATAAAGCAAAGTTAATAACAAAGTACGGATGTGTGCACCATCAACGTCCGCATCAGTCATGATGATGACACGATGGTAACGTAATTTATCGATATTAAAATCGTCCTTACCAATTCCGGTACCCAATGCCGTAATCAAAGTAACGATTTGATCCGACGAAATCAATTTATCGAAACGTGCTTTTTCTACGTTCAACACCTTGCCGCGCAAGGGCAAAATAGCCTGAAATTTACGGTCACGACCTTGTTTGGCGGAACCCCCGGCAGAATCGCCCTCGACAATATAAATTTCACAAAGCGCGGGATCTTTTTCCTGGCAATCTGCCAGCTTTCCGGGCAGACCAATGCCATCGAGCACACCTTTACGGCGTGTCATTTCACGCGCTTTGCGTGCCGCCTCCCGCGCACGGGAAGCTTCAACGATCTTTCCGCAGATTACTTTCGCATCGGCGGGGCGTTCCAATAAAAAATCCGTCAATTTTTGCGCCACGACTTCTTCAACCGCCGGGCGTGCTTCAGAAGAAACCAATTTCATTTTGGTTTGTGAAGCAAATTTTGGATCGGGCATTTTGATCGACAACACACAGGCCAGACCTTCGCGCATATCATCGCCCGAAATATCAACCTTGGCTTTCTTGGCAATTTCGTTTTCGTCAATATATTTATTGATAACCCGCGTCATTGCTGCCCGCAAACCCGTCAGGTGCGTGCCGCCATCCGATTGCGGAATGTTATTGGTAAAACACAATACCTGTTCCTGGTAAGTATCATTCCACTGCATGGCGACTTCAACACCAATCATAATGTCATCCGCGACCTTGGCTTGGCCCGCGGAATAAAAAATGTTTGGATGCAAAACACTTTTGTTGCGATTAATGTATTCAACAAAACTTTGTACACCGCCGGCAAAAGCAAACAATTCTTCCTTGCCGCTACGTTGGTCGACCAATTTGATACTGACACCGTTATTCAGGAAAGAAAGCTCGCGCAAGCGCTTGGCAAGAATTTCATAGTGAAATTCGACATGACTGAAAATTTCTTCATCCGCTAAAAAATGTACCTCGGTACCGCGTTTTTCAGCATCACCAATAATTTTCAAGGGCGAAACTTCTACACCATCGACAATATTAATTTCACGATTTACCGGCACACCGCGCTGGAATTCCATGAAATGTTTTTTACCGTCACGACGTATCGTCAAACGTAAAAATTTAGACAATGCATTGACACAAGAAACCCCAACGCCGTGCAAACCACCAGAAACTTTGTAGGAATTCTGGTTAAATTTTCCTCCAGCGTGTAATTCTGTCAGTGCAATTTCAGCAGCAGAACGCTTGGGTTCGTGCTTGTCATCCATTTTGACGCCAGTTGGAATGCCCCGTCCGTTGTCAATGACAGAAATTGAATTATCTGGATGAATGGTGACGATAATCTCATCGCAATATCCGGCCAATGCTTCGTCAATAGAATTATCCACGACTTCAAACACTAAATGATGCAAACCGGTGCCGTCAGACGTATCACCAATATACATTCCTGGGCGCTTGCGTACGGCTTCCAGGCCTTCCAGAATTTGAATACTAGATTCACCATAGGCTGGCACGGTATCTTGCGGGAGATTAGTTTCACTCATTCTGCTGACTTTCTTTAAAACCCATTAACATAAAGGCAGATTTTTGTTTCTGCCTCACAGTTTTAATTATTAAATTCAAATACGCATGGGCATTACGACATATTTGAATTGTGTATTTTCTGGAACAGTCAATAATGAACTTGAAGCAGCATCATTGAAGCTCCAAAGCACCTCGTCAGTTTGTACATTATTCAACATATCGAGCAAATAGCTGACATTAAATCCTGCATCAATGGATTCATCGTTGTAATCTACTTCGATTTCTTCAATTGCTTCTTCTTGCTCAGCATTAGCTGCAATAATTTTCAAAGTATTATCCGCCAAAATGACACGCACGCCACGCAATTTTTCTATGGTTAAAATAGCCGCTCTCTGCATGGCTTGAATCAACTGCAAACGGTTCAGGCGGATTTGGTGGCGTAAACTGTTTGGAATTACCCGTTCAAAATCTGGAAATTTTCCATCAATCAATTTCGATACTAAGGTGACGTTATCAAAAGCAAAACAAATTTGACTATTGGTCATGCTGATATTGAGCGGTTCTTCATTGTCACTGAGTAAGCGATTCAATTCCAAAACAGTTTTTCGCGGCAAAATCATTTCCTGACGCGGCAATTCTTTATTGATTTCAATACGTGAAAAAGCCAGGCGATGACCATCTGTTGCTACGCTGGTCAGTTCCTTTCCATCGACCAAGAGCATCATTCCGTTCAAATAATAGCGCACATCTTGCGTAGCCATTGCATATTGTGTTTTACCAATTAATTGGCGAAATGCGCGCTGGCTGATGGAAAAACTATGACTTTCACCCTCACTCAAAGCCATACGCGGAAAATCATCTGCCGGCAAAGTTTGCAAACTGAAGCGGCTTTTTCCGGCACGGATTAGCAAGCGTTTTTCATCAAGACTCAAACTGATTTCTGTGCCTTCAGGCAAAGAACGCAAAATGTCCTGCAATTTTTTAGCGCCTACCGTGACCGCACCATTTTCATCACCTATTGCACCCTGCGTGTGCGTTGTGATCTGAATTTCGATGTCAGTTGCAAGAAAAGTCAGATGTTCACCCTGCTTTTCAAGGAGTACATTCGAAAGAATGGGTAAGGTATGACGGCGTTCGACGATGCCCGAAACAGACTGCAGGGGTGCCAGCAGTGTCTCTCTTTGACTTTTAATAAGAGCCATATATAAAAATCCTTTAAAGACTAAGTCAGGAATACTTCTGTGAATAAGTGAAAATTTTCTTTAATAATCAGTGTGTTATTTGTTTATTTCTGGTCTTGGAAAGTACCTGTGAAAGCTGTGAATGAATTCTGTATAACTTATCCACAAACGAATTTTTTTGTAGTTATACCCAAACCATCAACAGCTTGTACACAAGGTCTTCCCCAAGAAGGTTTGGTTTTCGGAAATTGAACCATGTTTTTGCCTAGCCTTTGAGCACTTGCAGTAGAACATGCAAGTCGTGATTGAGTTCGTTGTCCTTGTTGCGCAGCGAGTCTATCGTTTTGACGGCATGAATGACGGTAGTGTGATCACGCCCGCCAAAGGCGTCACCAATTTCGGGAAAGCTGTGCGAGGTTACTTCCCGTGTCAGCCACATGGCAATCTGGCGCGGTCGAGCAATGGCACGGGTGCGTTTTTTTGAAAAAATTTCACCAACTTTGATTTTGTAGTAGTCAGCCACCGTCTTCTGGATGTAATCGATACCGATGTTACGCACGGAGTTGATCAGATCTTTGAGTGCTTCCTTTGCCAGATCAAGTGAAATCGGACGACCGTGGAAAGATGCGTAAGCCAGCACTTTTTTCAGGGCGCCTTCCAGCTCGCGCACATTGGAACGCAGATGTTTGGCGATGAAAAAAGCAACATCGTCACCGAGCAGGATGCTATCTACAGCAGCTTTTTTTTGCAGAATGGCGACGCGCATTTCAAGTTCGGGCGGCTCGATTTGTACGGTCAAACCCCAATCGAAGCGGGTTACCAGACGATCATCCAGACCATTTATGTCTTTTGGATAGGTGTCGCAGGTGATGATGATTTGTTTGCGCGCTTCAATTAACGCATTGAATAAAAAGAAAAATTCTTCTTGCGAGCGGTTTTTTCCATTAAAAAATTGCACATCATCAAGCAATAAAACATCGGTAGCGCGGTAGTTGCGTTTGAAGCTGTCGAAAGATTTTTGCTGGTAGGCACGCACAACATCGGAATAATAATCTTCGGCGTGGACGTAGCGCACCAGGGCATCTGGGCGTTCGGCCAAAATTTGATTGCCAATGGCGTGAATCAGATGGGTTTTACCCAAGCCGGCACCGCCATAAATAAAGAGTGGGTTGTAGGCACCCCCTGGGTTGCTGGAAACCTGTACGGCTGCTGCACGGGCAAGATCATTGGCACGGCCGACGACTAAATTATCGAAAGTAAAATTAGAAAACAAACGCGATTTTTCATGGTTGTTTGTTTTTTTATTAAATTTTACAAAGTTCTGTTTTCCTTGTATTTCAGGTGCGGCGGAATTTATTGATGAATTTTTTGTGCTGTCTTCTAGTTGCCTTGGCGCAGTGTTTTCTTGCTGTATTGCATTGATTTTGTTGGCATTGGCGCTCTGTTTGGCCGTGCTGCCCGTCGCAATATGCAAGCTGATGTTGATTGGCGCAGCAAAGAAAGCTTCCGCTTGCCGCTCGATTTCTTGCAAAAATTTTTCCCGTACCCATTTCAGGATAAAGCCGTTGGGTGCAAGGAGTTGCAAGCCTTGTTCACAGGCTGTGGATTCGCCTTCCAGGCGCAAGGGTTTGATCCAGGTATTGAATTGCTGTGCAGGCAACTCTGCGGCGAAGCGCTGTAGACAGGATTCCCAGAAGGCGGACATGAAAAACGAAACTCCTTGTGCTGAAAAGCAATGACAAAATCAATCTGAACGAAAAAATTTCATTCGTGAAAAACAGAGAATAAAAGATTGATTTTTAATGTTTTATTATAATTTATCGTTATTTTTTGAGCATATTTGCGTTTTTTTAGCAAGCAAGAAAGCAGAAAAATTAGCTCACGGGGAACAGGGGATTCTAACCCGCACATGAAAAGTTATCCACAAGCTTCAGAAATAAATCTGCTTGACACAATACGGTGAAACAAGGTGTAATCACGCGTTTTTCTCCGCTCACTCAAGGAATTACGACATGAAACGCACCTATCAACCGTCGGTCGTGCGCCGCAAGCGCACCCATGGCTTCCTGGTTCGTTCGCGCACCAAGGGTGGCCGCGCCGTCCTCGCCGCGCGCCGCGCCAAGGGCCGCAAGCGCCTGGCCGTCTGAGTCGGCGCAGCCGGTGTTGTACCGGACGCCCGACGCTGTGAAGCACTGCTTTACCCGACGCGATCGATTGACCAAAACGGATGAATTTTCATCCGTTTTTGGTTTTCGCAGAGCCATTCGTGGCCAGTGGCTGATGTTGCACTACCAGCCACGCTCCGTATCGCGTTGTGAACAGCAAGCGCCTGCAGCGCCGCCGCAGACATGTGGGCAGACGGCGCGATTGGGTTTGGTGGTCGGCAAGAAACTACTGAAGCGCGCCGTTGACCGAAATCGTCTGAAACGTGTCGTGCGGGAAAATTTCCGTCTGCGCCGTTCAGAGTTGCCGCCTTGTGATCTGGTGCTGCGGCTGACTGTCAAGGGTGTTCCGCTGTTGGGCGCGGATCTGGCGGCTGAGGTCAATACCTTGTTCGACCGGCTGTCCAGTCGCCTCGAGCGGCAATCAGAAAAACCGGAAAAAGCCGGCGAAACCCTTGCCCAATTCATCCGGCAAGCGCCCGCAAAGACAGGGAATACGGCGTGAAATGGCTGTTGATTGCGCTGGTTCGTGTATACCAATATGCCATCAGCCCGCTGACCGGGCGCCGCTGCCGCTTTTTTCCCACCTGTTCCGAATATACGATCGACGCCTTACGCCAATACGGTGCCTGGAAAGGGGGCTGGTTGGGTGCGAAGCGAATTTTTCGCTGCCACCCCTGGCACCCGGGCGGTTATGATCCCCTCCCTTGATTCAACTTTCAAAGCATAGGCCCATGGATACTCGTCGCCTGATATTGGTCATGATTTTTGCTTTCTCCAGCTACATGCTGTGGGAAAACTGGCAGCGCTATAAAAACCCGCCCCCCGTCACGTCGGCCACGGCGAATGCGACGCTTACGTCAAGCCAGACGAACAGCGAAGCGCCGCAACCCTCGGTTAATTTGCAGGCTAGAGGGGAAACAACGGGGGAAACCGCGGGAGCAATGCCGGGCGCAGAAGCGCAGCCCGTCTCCACGCGTGCCGAAACTTTCACGGTGACGACCGATCTCGTGAAAGCCGTAATTTCAACCCAAGGCGGTGACATCGTTGGCCTGGAGTTATTGAATTACAAAGAAAATGATGACAAGGAAAAGAACTTTCATCTTTTTGATGACCAGCATCAATACCATGCGCAGAGCGGGCTGATCGGCAATAAGCTGCCGTCGCACCGTAGTATTTTCCGCCGTATCGAAGGGCCGCTGGAACTTGCGGCCGGGCAAGATAGCTTGCAAATTCGCCTGGAAGCAGAGGCTGTCCAAGGCGTGCGCGTCGCACGCATTCTGACTTTCAAACGCGGTAGTTATGTTGTGGATGCCGCGTGGGAAATCGTCAATGGTTCCGAACAGGCCATTACGCCGCACGCGTATTTTCAGATCCAGCGCGACGGTACCGAGCCGGCTGGCGGCAATATGATGATGCACACCTTTACCGGCCCGGCAGTCTTTACCGATGCGGAAAAATATCAGAAGGTGAAATTTGACGATATTGCAGATAAAAGCGCCAAATTTTCCAAGGCCGCCGACAATGGCTGGCTGGCGATGGTGCAGCATTACTTTGTCTCCGCCTGGGTGCCGCAAGCCGGCGTGCAGCGCGAGTACTACATGCGCAAACTCGAAGGCAGCGCCTTGTATCAAATGGGCGTCATCGTGCCGGTGGGCGAGCTTGGCCCAGGTACCAGCAAAACGACCGCCGTCAGCCTATTTGCCGGCCCGCAGGAACAAGCTGCGCTCAAAGCAACTGCGCCAGGCTTGGATCTGGTGGTCGATTACGGCTGGCTGACCCTGATTGCCGCGCCGATTTTCTGGGCACTGCAATTTATTCATACCCTGGTGGGTAACTGGGGTTGGGCTATCGTGGTGCTGACCATCGCCATCAAGCTCGCTTTTTTCCCGCTGTCCGCCGCTTCCTACAAATCCATGGCCAAAATGCGGGTGGTCACACCACGCTTAAAGCAGCTGAAAGAGCGCTACGGTGACGACAAGGCGCGCCTCAACCAGGAAATGATGAAGCTCTATCAGAGCGAAAAGATCAATCCCCTGGGCGGTTGTCTGCCGATTCTGATCCAGATTCCAGTCTTCATCGCGCTCTACTGGGTGTTGCTCGGCGCCGTGGAAATGCGCGACGCGCCGTGGATCGGTTGGATTACCGACCTCGCCTCGGCCGACCCTTATTACATCCTGCCCGTCATCATGATCGTTTCGATGTTCGTGCAGATGAAGCTCAACCCCACCCCGCCGGACCCCATCCAGGCCAAGGTGATGATGGCCATGCCGCTGATTTTTGGTGTCATGTTCCTCTTCTTCCCCGCCGGTCTGGTGCTGTACTGGGTGGTGAATAACATTCTCTCCATTGCTCAGCAATGGCAGATCACCCGCATGATGGAACAGGGCGGCAAGGCTGCCAACGACGCGAAAGCCTGAGGTGTGGCGCGCGTAAAAAACGACACCATCGCCGCCATTGCCACGGCTCCCGGCCGTGGCGGCGTGGGTGTCATCCGCATTTCGGGCAGCGCCTTGCTGCCCTTTGCTTTGACGCTGACGGGTAAAAACCCGCCACCGCGCCACGCCACGCTGGCCCAGTTCAAGGCCGCCGATGGCAGTTCCATCGACAGCGGGCTGCTGCTCTATTTTCCCGGCCCCAATTCCTTCACCGGCGAAGACGTGCTCGAATTGCAAGGCCACGGCGGGCCGGTGGTGATGCAGATGCTGCTTGCCCGTTGCCTCGACCTTGGCGCGCGGCTGGCCGAGCCCGGCGAATTCTCCCGCCGCGCCTTTTTGAACGGCAAGATGGATCTCGCCCAGGCCGAAGCCGTGGCCGACCTGATCGACGCCGCCACCGCCAGCGCCGCCCGCTGCGCCGTGCGCTCCTTACAAGGCGAATTCTCCCGCGCCATCGGTGAACTGAACGAAGAACTGATCAATCTGCGCATGCTGGTCGAGGCGACGCTGGATTTTCCCGAGGAAGAAATCGACTTCCTCCAGGCTGCCGATGCCTTTGGCCGCCTGCAACGCCTGCAAGGCAAACTTGGCGAAATTTTCCAGCGCGCCGGTCAGGGCAAACTGCTGCAAAGCGGCTTACACGTCGTGCTGGCGGGGCAGCCCAATGTCGGCAAATCATCGCTTTTGAATTGTCTGGCGGGCGATGATCTGGCCATCGTCACCCCCATCGCCGGCACCACCCGCGACGCCCTGCGCTCGACCATCCAGATCGAGGGCATCCCGCTGCACATCATCGATACGGCGGGCCTGCGCGACACCGACGACGAAGTGGAAAAAATCGGCATCGCCCGCAGCTGGCAGGAAATTGAGCGTGCCGACGTCGTCCTGCTCCTGGTCGACGCCCGTGCCGGCATCGGCGCGGACGATCAAGCCATTCTCGACCAACTCCCCGCGCAATTGCCGCGCATCGTCGTGCACAACAAAATTGATCTCGCCGGCCAAACCCCTGCCAGCTACCAAGAAGCGGGCGGCACCGGCATCGTCCTCTCGGCCAAGGCCCGCCTGGGCATCGATTTATTGCGCGCCGAACTCCTGCGCATTGCCGGCTGGCAACAAACCGAAGACGTCTTCATCGCCCGCGAACGCCACCTGCGCGCTCTGAATCTCGCCCGCGAGCACGTCGACAGCGCCAGCCGGATCGTGCATGGCCCGTTCCCTGCCCTTGAACTTTTTGCCGAAGAACTGCGTCTGGCGCAGCAGGCGCTGGCTCAGATTACCGGTGAATTTACCGCCGACGACCTTTTAGGGGTGATTTTCAGTCGGTTTTGCATCGGCAAGTGATTGCCGCTAAGCTAAATCCAGCGGACTGACCACACCGCGCCCGCCCTTGTTCAGCACATGGGTATAGATCATGGTCGTAGCTTTGCCCGAACCGCTTCATCCAGCCACGGCAAGTTGACGCCCAGCACTTCGCGCTAAAGAAACAACAAAGTCGACAATGCCTGATTCTGCGTCGCGGCAGCAACATTTCCCTCGATCGCGAGATGCATCAAAAACCGCTCCACCTCCCGCGCGCCCATGTCTTTCGGGTGCCTTTTGTCATGAAAAATGATGTAGTAACTTGCCCATTGGACATGCTGCGTTTCTGTCCGTATGCTGTAGTGCTTCAAGCGCAGACGGTCACGCAACTGGTCCAGCAATTTGGGTGCTTTTTCCGGCGTGGTGGCTTGTTTCGTTCGTTTTCCATAGAATCTTATGAATCAATGGGATGGTGTTTAATGAATTTGTTTATACACCGTTTTTGGAATATGTATACACCGGGTGCGGTGTATACTGAACGTTAGGTTTTCTAAGAGGCCCCCATGCTCTATCGCGGTATCAACAAACAAGCGGACGAAGCGAATGCGGGCCGCCTCTTGTCAAAGGGAACGTCCGTTGAAGTTGTCCCGAAACTCGATGGAAAGTGGAAGGCCGACGGAAAATTCAAATGCGGGCCTTGTGAATCAAATACCGCTAGAGCGCACCAAATTGAATCTGGGTTGTATAGCGGGTGTGGAATCTCGACATCTCGTTCTGAACAAATCGCTATTCGCTTTGCTACCACCGAGCGTACCGAGGACGGATACGTTTACGTCATCGACGAAGAATTGCTGGAGGGTGCGGGCGTTATCGCCTACGAGTTTCCAGACCCACTGAATCCTCACGAACGGGAGGTAACGTTAATTGAGAAGTCGGGCGCTTCATTACCGGAGTCAGTAATCGTTGAAAAGTATGCGGTCGGTAGTGATGGCAAGAGAACCTAACCCTGCGGTCAACACGGACTTTGCGCGAAAAGCCGCGCAAAGTCCGGTTACCTCCACGTTGGGCATCTTGGTTCACTCCGCGAGGTTAAATTGACCCACAAATTACTACTCGTTGATTTTGAGAACGTTCAACAAGTTGATCTGAACCGACTTGATAACAACTTTCATGTTGTTATTTTTGTCGGATCAAGTCAGAAAAGTGTTCCAATTGATCTTGTTGCAACTGCTCAACGGCTTGGTGATCGGGTCGAGTGGCAGCGCGTCGATGGAAACGGCAGCAATGCCCTCGATTTTTACATTGCATGTCAGCTTGGGCGTGTAATCGAGAAATCACCGAGCCTTCATTGCATCGTCCTGTCTAAAGACAAAGGGTTCGATCCGTTGCTTAGGCATCTGAATAAAAACGGCTTGAAGTGCAAGCGCATAAACAGCCTTCTCGAACTTGAGCCGAAATCTGCCACAACCGAAGAGCCAAATTACAAGCGTGTGTTCGAGTTGCTGAGTAAATCTGAGAAGAAATCTCGACCCCGAAAGCGCGCAACTCTGTCGCAACACATTTCATCCATGTTTCAGAAAAATATTGCTCAAAGCGACGTCGACAGAATCATCGATATTCTCTTTGCAAACAAAATGATCTCCGAAACCAACAACACCATTACCTATGAGTTCTAAGCTGCCCAACCAATCATTCCACCGGACCTGCGTGAAAAACCGCGCAGCCCGGTGAATTTAGACGTTAGGCCTTGCCTCAATCCCAATCAGGTTCCGTCATGAACGAAGACATTTTCCGAATCGCCCGCTTTCAAGCCAGAGAATTACTCACTCGAATATTCAACTTCGAAGAGTGCATGGATGATCACGACATGATTCTGATCATGGATGCCTTTGCTCAGGCAACACAATTAGCATGCCCTCTCACTGAAGGTCTTTACCAAGCTGTAATCGACGAATCCTTCGAAACATTCAATCAATTCTGTATTGAGGCAAATCCCAATAACACTCGTTCAGAAAACTTGAAATACTTCAAGAAATTGCTTCCCAAGAAGCCGAAATCATCCAAAGCAATGACATGACCTATTGCTAAACGCCATTTTTGTCAGCGGCTGTTGCGGCCTAACTCGCCAATCAATCCAACCGACAAAAAGCTACGTTTTTTAGTTCCCTCTGCGCTGTGCACTCTGGCGGCGGATTATCTCCAACGTTGGGCGTCTCAGTAGTGGAAACGCAATTGGGCGATCTGGAGTTGGTCGCCTTCAACCCGATACACCATGCGGTGCTCGTTCGTGATTCGGCGTGACCAAAATCCTGAGAGGGCATGTTTCAGCGGCTCTGGCTTGCCCACGCCGCTAAATGGTTCTCGCTGGGTTTCGCGAATCAGCTTGTTAATCCGCTCCACCATCTTCCTGTCCTGCTTCTGCCAATACAGGTAGTCTTCCCATGCCTCGTCTGCGAAAACCAGCTTCACTTTCACTTGGCCAGTTTCTGCTCAACGCCTTTACCGGCGTTCAGTTGAGTTGCTGCCGCGAGAAGGCGCTTTGCGTTCGCCGGCGTGCGCAGAAGATAGGCGGTCTCTTCCAGCGCCTTGTAGTCTTCGAGTGAGAGCATCACAACCGACTGCTCTCCGTTGCGAGTGATAATCAGCGCTTCGTGGTCGTTGCAAACTCTGTCCATCGCGCTGGCCAACTTTGCGCGAACCGCTGTGTAGGTAATCGCATCCATTTCAGGCCTCCTTATATGTACGTGTTAATGTACATATGCGCTAGCCAATTGTCTACCATCGGCGGCCAGACGCCCAACCCGGCGCTCAACCGGATTGCCTGCAAGCTTCGCTTGCAGGTCCTCTCCACCTCCACCTCCGGCGGCCGGTTAGCTCTACGTTAGCCACCCGCAGGCCCTCATTGAATATGATAGCGTTTTTAGCTATCATCAGATTATGAACAACAAACATCGCAAAACGCTTTCAGCAATCTTTGCTCGACCGACGTCTGCGTCTATCGTGTTTGCCGACATCGAAGCCCTAATCAAATCAATTGGTGGTTGCGTTTCAGAGCGCGAAGGATCACGCGTCAAGATCGAACTGAATGGTGAACAGTGGCGCTGCCATCGGCCGCATCCAGGCAAAGAGGCCAAACGTTATCAGATCGAAGAAGTTCGAGAGCTATTGGAACGTGCAGGAGTACAGCAATGAACACTATGACATACAAAGCTTATACCGCTCGCGTCGAGTATGACGAGCGTGACGATATTTTCGTCGGCCGGATTCTCGGCATTCGCAACATCATCAGCTTTCATGGCGAAACGGTTGCCGAATTGCGTGCCGAGTTCGAGCTTGCGGTCAAGGATTACCTGGCCGACTGCAAGCAGCAGGGAGTAGCTCCTGAGAAGCCGGCTTCCGGCAAGTTGCTGCTACGCGTACCGCCCGAAGTTCATGGTCGCGCACTGGTTGCTGCGCAGGCTGCGGGCAAGAGTCTCAATCAATGGGCTACCGAGGCCTTGCAACATGCCGCGCAACCCTGTGGTTAACCCATCATTCCACCGGACTTGCGCGAAAAGTCGCGCAGACCGGTGAATTCAAACGTTAGCCCGCAGAGTAAATCCATGCTTACAGTACCCCGCGTCAAAATTTGCTGTATTTCCAGTGTCGAAGAGGCTCGCCTTGCAGTCCAGATGGGGGCATCCGCACTCGGTCTGGTGTCGCACATGCCCAGCGGCCCAGGTGTCATCTCGGACGAACGCATTGCCGAAATCGCCCGTTCAGTTCCTCCGCCGATTGCCACTTTTCTTCTTACATCTCTGCAAGAGGCCGATGCCATCGTGCAGCAACATGCCGTTTGCCAGACTTCGACGCTGCAACTCGTTGATTCGGTAGCTATCTCTGAGCTGCAAAAGCTGCGCCGTCAACTTCCGTCTGTGAAGCTCGTTCAGGTCATCCACGTGATGGGCGATGAGTCGTTTGAAGAAGCCCGCGCCGTGGCAGAGTTTGTCGATGCACTTCTGCTTGATTCTGGCAATCCGAACTTGGCGGTCAAGGAGTTGGGCGGCACTGGGCGAGTGCATGATTGGGAAGTCAGCCGAAAAATCTGCCAGCAAATCGATTGTCCAGTTTTTCTGGCAGGCGGCATTCGCGCCGCCAACGTCCGAGAGGCCATACAGGCCGTCCAACCCTTCGGCCTGGATCTGTGCTCCAGTGTGCGCAATGACGGCAAACTCAGTGCAGAGCGACTTGGCGAGTTCATGCGGGCGGTGCGCAGTGCAGCCTAATTTTTAACCTACAGGCCTAGCTCTACGTTAGCCCTCAAAACAATGTCACGCGCCCAAGCAACCGTCGGCATAGTCCTCCTTGTGATTGGCTCTGTGCCATTCGCATTGCTTAGTTTCGTTTGGCTGGTGTTTCTCGCCACTTCATTTTTCATGCTGTCGGCATGGAGCTTGGCGCTTCTATTGTCTGTTGCGAAGGTTGTAGCGCTAATGGCGCTCTTTTGGTTCGGAGCGTTGCATGTTGGGCACCGATTGTTTTCAATGTATTCGGGCAAGCCAAGGCTCACCAGAAAGTGGCTTCTGCCGCTCGCGTCTATCGCACTGGCCGCAGCTTGCATTGCCATTTGGTTTTTTTCGTTGCAAGACACGAAGGCACTTTTCCCCGCGCCCGCATTTCTCAGTCCCATATTGGCTGTGCCATTCGCCTTCTTGGTGCGGGGAAAGCAATGAGCCGATCGAGAGCGAATCCTTTAGTCAAGCAGAAGAAACAGCGGATGAACAAACAAGGGGGCCGTAGCCCCCTTGTTTTAGTGCGGGTTTTCCAGTTCGTTCGGCTTACTTGCCAAAGGGTTGCGGACGCGGCGTGCTGTCGGAAGACGGCGGCAGGATCGGCAGCTGGAAGTTCGGCTGGTCGCCGGTCAGGGTTTTCAGGAAGGCGACGATCTTGGCGTTTTCTTCCTTGTTGAACTTCTTGCCCAGTTGCAGGCGGCCCATGACATCGACGGCTTCGGTCAGGGTGTTGGCGGCACCGTCGTGGAAGTAGGGATAGGTCATTTCGACGTTACGCAAGGTCGGCACCTTGAAGTTGAAGCGGTCGGCATCGTTGCCGGTCACTGCGGCGCGGCCGTCGGGCATATTGCCTTTGTACGGCTCGACCAGGCCCATTTTTTGGAAGGAGTTGCCGCCGACGGCTTCACCATTGTGGCAGGCGACACAGCCGCTGTCCTTGAACAGGGCGTAGCCGGCAAGTTCTTGCGGGTTCAGCGCATCTTTTTTACCAAGTAGCCATTGGTCAAAACGCGAGTTCGGGGTGACCAGAGTCTTTTCAAATTCGGCGATGGCGGTCGTGACTTGATCGATGTCGATCTTGTCCTTGCCGAAAACCTGTTTGAATTCGCGGACATAACCCGGAATCGAAGCGAGTACGTCGATGGCCAGGGTGTGGGTGAAGGCCATTTCGCCTGGGTTGGCGATCGGGCCACCCGCTTGCTCCTTCAAGTCGGCAGCGCGGCCGTCCCAGAACTGGGCGAGATTGAGGCTGGAGTTGAGCACGGTCGGTGAGTTGATCGGGCCTTGCTGCCATTTATCGCCGATGGAGGTCGGAATGTTGTCGGTGCCGCCCATGGACAGGTTGTGGCAGGAGTTGCAGGAGATGAAGCCGGATTTCGACAGGCGGGGGTCGAAGTAAAGCTTTTTGCCCAGTTCGGCCTGGCCCAGATTGATGTTGGCAGGCGGTTTGATCGGGCTGATCGGTTCATCGTTCGCGGCATGTACGGCAGTGAATACGGCCAGGCCGGAGATGAGCGCGATAGCAGACGATAAAATGGTCCGTTGCATTGTTTTCTCCCTCTTAGGATGGTGATGGATAAGATTTGTCTGAGCATTGTCTCGACCTGTGTCATAGTACAGTTGATCTAAGTCAATGTTTTCTATGGGTTTAGCCTATGCCTCCCATAGCCTTACCCTATAACTCGATTGTCAGGAGAAAAATGCATGACCTTGACGGAGCTTCGTTACATTGTGGCGCTTGCCCAGGAAAACAATTTCAGCCGCGCCGCCGAGCGTTGCTCAGTCAGCCAGCCCACCTTGAGCGTGGCCATTGCCCGTCTGGAAGATGAATTGGGCGTGCAGCTGTTCGAGCGCGGCAAGGGATTTGTCAGCCCCAGTCTGGTGGGTAGCCAGCTTGTGGCGCAGGCGCAAACGGCGCTGGATGAAGTCGAAAAAATTCGTCAGATTGCGCTGCGCGGACGCGACCAACTGGAGGGGCCCCTGCGCCTGGGGGTGATCCATACCATAGGGCCGTATCTGCTGCCGAAGCTGATCCACGCCCTGAAAGATGTAGCCCCCAGCATGCCGTTATTGATCGAGGAGAACATGACGGCGAATCTGGCCGACATGCTGCGCGACAACGATATCGACGTTGCTATTCTGGCCCTGCCGTTCAATCTGCCGGGGGTGGTGACGCGTGCGCTGTACGACGAGGTGTTCAAGGTGATCGTGCCGGTGGGGCATGATTGGGAGAAAGAAACGCATATCGCGCCGGAAAACGTCGCCGGCGATGAGGTTTTACTCCTGAAAGCCGGTAACTGTTTTCGCGATCAAGTGCTGGGGGCTTGTCCGCAGGTCAGCAGCCCGGAAACGGATGTGCGCTTGGGGCATTCGATCGGCACCATCCGCTGCATGGTGGCTTCCGGTCTGGGCGTCTCGGTGCTGCCGGAAAGCGCTCTGCAGCACCCGTACAATAACGATATGATTCGCGCCATCCCGTTTACCGACCCGCAACCTTCGCGCCGCGTTGCGCTCGCCTGGCGCGTCGGTTTTGTCCGGCCCAAGGCGATCGATGCCTTGCTGGAAGCGGTGCGCAGACTGGATTCGCCGGCTTGCCAACTCGTTTTGTGATGATTTTTTATGCGCCACCACGATAACCCCGCAGCGCAGGTTTTAGCGCATTACCAGAATTTTCAGGCCTGTTTAGAAGCTGGGGGCAAGCGGGGGCGGGCGGGTATCAGCGTCGATATTGTGGGTTTTCGTCGTTATCAAGGCGATTGGGTGGGGGCCGTCGTCACGCCCTGGTTCATCCATTTATTGCTTTTGCCGGGGGGCGGTGAGCTATGGCGTGAGCTGGCCGCCGGGGAAACCTTGCGCGTGGCTTTTCCGGCGGGTGATCTGGAGTTTGTGATGGAGCACAGCGCCGATGCGGCTTTGCCGGTCCATGCTTTTGCCACGATTCTTGCCCCGCTCGATGCGCTGGCGGATCAAAACGCCGCCTTGGCGAGCGCGGTACAGGCGCTGCAGCTGATTTTTGATCCGGGGTGTGTGCCAGCGCCAGCGGCGGCTGCGCCAGATGTAAAGGCAGCGGAAAATACCCCGGCGGGTATTGATCGGCGCGGATTTTTCCGCCGTCTGGCCGGGCGGCGCGGATTAGGGTAATTCGCTCAAGAGCAGACAGCGCAGCAGCCCGAGTTCTTCCAGAACCATGGCGCGTGCATCGGCAAGATCGCAGGCATTGCGTACTTCGATGAGCTCGCGCCGGCCGTCGAGATAGCGTACGGCGGCCTGGTAGTTTTTCCGCTGCGCGAGAGCGAATTTTGTTTTTTTCTGCGGTGTTTGTGCGGCGAGCATGGACTTCCCCTTTGGTGTTATTTTCGAGTGCTACGGGGGCATCCTAAGCTAGAACCAGTTATTGAAAAATAGGACGGAGGTCATATGGAAGCGCCTGTTTTGCATAGGAAAATGCCGCCAGCAAGATGCTTGATTCATTAATCGATGCACTAGGATTTGTCTTAGAAAAACATCGGAAGCTTTGTGGTCTGGGCAAAACAGGTCGAGACGCCGTGCCTGCGAAGCTGTTAAATTGCGCGTTTTGCTCATCCGTGAATTGCCATGTCTGCCGCCCCTGATTACCTTGAAAAAATTCTCAACGCGCAGGTCTATGATCTGGCGGAGGAAACCCCGCTCGATCTGGCGGACAACCTTTCCGCTCGCGTCAATAACCGTATTTGGTTGAAACGCGAAGACATGCAGCCGGTGTTTTCCTTCAAGCTGCGCGGGGCCTACAACAAGATTGCCAGTCTTTCAGCGGAAAAACTCAAGCGCGGTGTGATCTGCGCTTCCGCCGGCAATCACGCGCAGGGTGTGGCGCTGTCGGCGCGCTATCTGGGCTGCCGGGCGGTGATCGTGATGCCGGTGTCGACGCCGCAGATCAAGGTGGACGCCGTGCGCCAGCGTGGCGGCGAGGTGGTTTTGCATGGTGATTCTTATGATGCCGCCTATGCGCAGGCCCGCGAGCTGGAGAAAAATCAAAAACTCACCTTCGTCCATCCCTTCGACGACCCGGAGGTGATAGCCGGGCAAGGCACCATCGCCATGGAAATTTTGCGCCAGCACTCGCGCCACAACGGCCCCTTACATGCTGTGTTCTGCGCCATCGGCGGCGGCGGTCTGGCGGCGGGGGTGGCCGCTTACATTAAGCGTCTGCGCCCGGAAATCAAGGTGATCGGGGTGGAAACCTTCGATGCGGATGCGATGAAGCAGTCCATCGCCGCCGGCAAACGCGTGCAATTACCGCAGGTTGGCCTGTTTGCCGACGGCACCGCGGTCAAATACGTCGGCGAGGAAACCTTCCGCCTGTGCCGCGAGCTGCTCGACGACATCGTGCTGGTCGATACCGATGCCATTTGCGCTGCGGTCAAGGACGTGTTCGAGGATACGCGCTCGATCCTGGAGCCTTCCGGCGCGCTGGCCGTGGCCGGGGCCAAGGAGTACGCCCGCCAGCACAAGCTGAAGGACAAGAATCTGGTGGCGGTGACCTCTGGTGCTAACATGAATTTCGACCGCCTGCGTTTCGTTGCCGAACGCGCCGAATTCGGCGAGCAGCGCGAAGCGGTGTTTGCCGTGACTTTGCCGGAAAAACCGGGCGCCTATAAAAAATTCCTGGCCTTGCTCGGGCAGCGTAATCTGACGGAATTCAACTACCGCTATAACGCCGCGCACGAAGCGCACGTCTATGTCGGCATTCAGGTGAGCGGGCGCAAGGAGTCGGAAAAGCTCGCCGAAACGCTGCGCAAACACGCTTACCCCACGCTGGATTTAAGCGACGACGATCTGGCGCGCAACCACGTGCGCCACATGGTCGGCGGTCATGCACCGCAGGCGCAGCAAGGCGATTTGCAGGAGCTGATCTACCGTTTCATCTTCCCCGAACGCCCGGGCGCGCTGATGAATTTTCTGGAAAAAATGAGCAGCGGCTGGAACATCAGCCTTTTTCATTACCGCAACCACGGCGCAGATTACGGCCGCGTGCTGGTCGGCATGCAGGTACCCCGTGGCGAAATGCAGGCGTTCCGGCAGTTTCTCAAAACCCTGGGCTATGCGCACTGGGATGAGAGCGCCAATCCGGTGTACAAGCTCTTTTTGGGTTAGTCTGAAAAAGAATAAATATTTCTGTTTTTATTCTTTTATGTTCGTTTTGTGCGCCATAGAATGCGCCGATTCACTTTTTGGAGCTTTCCATGAATATTGCGCAGAACGTCACTGATCTCATTGGCAACACCCCGCTCGTTCAGATCAACCGCCTCGCTGCGGACACTGGCGCGCGTGTCGTGGCCAAGCTGGAGTTTTTCAACCCCGGACATAGCGTCAAGGATCGTATCGCCGTCGCCATGCTCGATGCGGCGCAGGCGGCGGGGAAAATTGGCCCAGAAACCATCATTCTCGAGCCGACTTCCGGCAATACCGGCATCGGTTTGGCCATGGTGTGCGCCGCGCGCGGCCTCAAGGCGGCTTTTGTCATGCCGGACACCATGAGTCGCGAACGCAAGCTTTTGCTGCAAGCCTACGGGGCCGATTTGATTTTGACCCCGGGCAGCGAGGGCATGGGCGGTGCGATTGCCCGGGCGAAAGCCTTGGCGCAGGCAGATAGCCGTTATTTCATTCCGCAGCAATTTGAAAACCCGGCCAACCCGGCGGTGCATCGCGACACGACCGGGGAAGAAATCTGGCGCGACACCGACGGACAGGTCGACATCTTCGTCGCCGGCGTTGGTACCGGTGGCACTATTTCCGGCGTTGGTGAGGCGCTTAAAGCAAAGAAGCCGGAGGTCAAGATCGTTGCCGTCGAACCGGATGCTTCACCAGTGTTGTCCGGTGGCAACAAGGGACCGCACCCGATTCAGGGCATCGGCGCGGGCTTCGTACCGGCCACTTTGAATACCGCGATTTACGATGAAGTGATTCGGGTCAAGAACGACGATGCCTTCACCACGGCGCGGCGCATGGCGAGTGAAGAAGGTTTGTTGGTGGGGATTTCCTCCGGCGCTGCCGTGTGGGCGGCGCTCGAACTGGCGCAGCGCCCGGAAAACGCCGGCAAGCTGATCGTCGTGCTGACGCCTTCCTATGGCGAGCGGTATTTGTCTACCGCGCTTTATGAGCATTTGTCAGTGTGAACGGCTTAAGCGAAGCCTTTGCTCACCCACCGTCACGGCGCGGCAGCGATTCGATCAAATGGGCGCGCTACGCCGCTCGTGACGTGTTGCCCCTGTGGGTGGCGGACATGGATTTCAGCGCGCCGCCCGCTGTTTTGGCGGCCTTGCAGGAGCGTATCGGGCACGGCATTTTTGGCTATGGCGAGGCGACGCCGCAGGTGTACGCGGCGGTGCTCGATCACCTGCGCGCCGAATACGCCTGGGAGGTCGATGCAGATTGGCTGGTCTGGCTGCCGGGCCTGGTCACTGGCTTGAACGTCGCCTGCCGTAGCGTTAGCGGGCGCGTCCTCACCGCCACCCCCATTTACCCGCCCTTTCTCTCCGCCCCGCGGCTTTCCGGGCGCTCGCTCGACACCTGTAGCCTGGTCTGTGCCGAGCAAGGCTGGCAATGGGATTGGGCGGCGCTGGAAGCCAGCGTCCGTGTCGAAAGCGAATTGTTCTTGTTATGCCACCCGCACAACCCGGTCGGCCGCGCCTGGCAGCGTGAGGAATTGGAGCGGCTGGCCGATTTTGCCGAGCGCCACGATTTGATCGTCTGCTCGGACGAAATCCACTGCGGGCTGATTCTGGAAGAGGCGCGCCCTCACCTTCCTTTTGCCAGCCTTTCACCTGCCGCCGCCCAGCGCAGCATTACTTTGATGGCACCGTCCAAAACCTACAATCTGCCGGGTTTGGCCTGTGCCTTTGCCGTGATTCCCGATGCCGGTTTGCGCCGGCGTTTTACGGCGGCCATGGCGGGCATCGTGCCGCACGTCAATGTGCTGGGCTATGTGGCTTGTGCGGCGGCCTATCGCGATAGCGCGGATTGGCATCGGCAGCTTCTGGCGGTGTTGCGCAAAAACCGTGCCCGTGTCGAAAACGCCGTGGCCGCGCTGCCGGGTATTTGCATGACGCCGGTGGAAGCGACCTATCTGGCCTGGTTGGATGTGCGTGCTTTGGGGCTGGCCGATCCGTTGCGTCATTTCGAGGCGCACGGGCTGGGTTTGAGCGACGGCCGCGATTTTGCTGCGCCAGGTTGGCTGCGTCTGAATTTTGGCTGCACAGAAAACACCTTGGACGAAGCCTTGCGCCGCTTGAAACAGGCGGTTTGTGCTGCTTGATTCAGATTTTCCACAAACCGGCTTCGGTGACAATCCAGTCCAGCCGCTGGTCGTGGGCTGCGGGCTGGATGTCGGCCACGCGATTGATTTCAAAACCCACGCCAATCGCCAGCGGGCGCGGTTGCAGTGTGGCCAGGGTGCGGTCAAAAAAACCCCCGCCATAGCCCAGACGGTAGCCGGCGGCATCGAAAGCGTTCAATGGCAGCAGCACGACATCGGGCTGCACCCAGTCGCCCTGGGTGGGGCTGGGAATACCGTAGCGGTCGGGGGCCAGCGGTGTATCCACATTCCAAAGACGAAAGGCCAAGGGGCTGGCCGGCGCACGTACGACCGGTAGCGCGGCGCGGCTGCCGGCAGCCTGCCAATGCGCAATAGCCCCCCGCACGTCCGGCTCCTGCTCGATCGGCCAGCAGAAAGCGGCAATTTTGGGTGCAGGCAAGCGGCGTAGATGCGTTGTAATTGCCGCGCAATAGGCTTGATAGCGCTCTGCCGGCAAGGCTATGCGCTGTTGCCGCATGTGCCGGCGCAGTTGCTGGCGATAATCTTCTTGCGTTTGGGTCAGCACCGGGCTTTTCCTGTCAATAGAGCGTGGTGAGCGTGCAGGCGGTGGGGCTGCAGCGGCGTGCTATGCTCATTTGCCAGCGCCAGGTGATACCCAGGTGCTGATGCATTCTTGCGCGCACTGCCCCAGCCCGATAGATACGATAAAAAATGAAACACAGTTTAGCCCGCCCTGCCTTCTCTTTAACGTTTTCCTTTGCGACTTTGCGTCCCCTGCTCGCGGTGTGTGCCCTCGGTTGGAGTGCGCAGCTTGTTGCCCAAACCGGCAGTGACAGTGCTTTTACGGCAGCGCGCGAGGCTTTTCGCAAAGGTGATTTGCCGCGCCTGGAATTGGCGATAGGGCAAATGGGCGAGCATCCCTTGGCGGTATATGCCGAGAATTATCGTTTGCGTAATTTGCTGGCCAAACAAGACGACAGCGGAATTCCCGCCTTTCTTGATGCGCAGGCGGGTAGCTACGTTGCCGAAAAACTGCGCGCCGACTGGTTGCGCTGGCTGGTCAAAGAAGCGCAGTGGCGCAGGGCGCAAGCGGCGGCAGAGAAACTGCTGGCAGCAGATAGCGAGCTGACCTGTCTGGCGCAAAATGCCGCACTCCAACTGGGTGATACCAGTGTTTTGGCGGCAGTAGAGGCTTTGTGGTTTGAGCAGGCAAGTTTGCCGGACACCTGTCAGCCGGTGCTCGATGCCCTGGTGGCCAGTGGGCGCATGGACGTTGATGCCGTCTGGGCGCGGGCGCGCCTGCAGATAGAAATTAACCGGCCACAGGCGGCTCGGCGCACCCTGGATTATCTTCCGCAAAATCGCGTCAGCGAACTGGCGGCGTTCGATGCGGCGCATAAAAACGCCATGGCTTATCTCGTTCGTCAGCCGGCGCACTGGGCGGCAACGCGCGGCGGCCGGGAACTTACGGCAATCGCCCTGCGCTATGTGGCAGCCAACGACCCGCGTACGGCGGCGGCAGAATTGAGCAAGCGCCAGAACGCACTCGGCGAAGCTTCGGCCGCCTGGGCTTGGAGCCAAATTGCGCTGCAAGCGGCGCGTAAGCATCTGCCGGAGTCCTTGAGTTATTACCAGCGCGCCGGCAGCAGTGCCTTGAGCGAAGAAAACCAGCAATGGAAGGTGCGCAGTGCGCTACGCCAGCATGCTTGGAGCGAGGTGCGCCAAGCGATTCTGGCGATGCCGGAGGCGCTCGCCGAGTGCCCGGAATGGGTTTATTGGCTGGGGCGCGCGGAAAAAGCGGGCGGGCGCAGTGAAGAAGCGCAAAAACTGTTTTCCCGCATTGCGGGCCAGGCCAATTTTTACGGCAATCTTGCCCAGGAAGAATTAGGTCGTAGCGTGCTTACGCCGCCTTCGGCAGCACCGCTACGTTTGCCGGAAATGCAGGCGGCGCGGGAAAATCCGGGTTTGCAGCGGGCGCTGGCGTTTTTTCGCCTCGATCTGCGCACCGAGGCCGTGCGCGAATGGAATTGGGCGCTGCGCGGCATGAGCGATCGGCAACTTTTGGCGGCGGCCCGTCTGGCGGAAGAAAACAAGCTCTGGGACCGTGCCATCAACACGGCCGAGCGCACGCGTGAAGAACACGATTATCAGCTGCGCTTTCTGGCCCCCTATGCCGACCAGATCCGTCCCGCCGCCCGTCAGCAGGCGCTCGATGATGCCTGGGTGTATGGCTTGATGCGCCAGGAAAGCCGCTTCATCGGCAATGCCCGCTCCAGTGTCGGCGCTTCCGGCCTGATGCAGTTGATGCCGGCGACCGCGAAATGGGTGGCGAAGAAGATCGGCCTGCGCGATTACGACCATTCCCGGGTCAACGACACCGATACCAATGTTTTGCTGGGGACAAGTTACATGCGCATGGTCATGGATGACCTTGATCAACACCCGGTGCTCGCTTCTGCCGCTTATAACGCCGGGCCGGGCCGGGCGCGCCGTTGGCGGGCCGAGCAGCCGCTGGAGGGGGCTATTTATGCTGAAACCATTCCTTTTTCAGAAACCCGCGATTACGTCAAAAAAGTCATGAGCAACGCCGTGTATTACTCGATTTATTTCAACAATCGCCCGGATTCCTTGAAAAACCGCCTGGGAACGGTGGCAGCCTCACCGGCGGGCGGGACAAAAAATTCAGATTTACCGTAAAATTGTGACAGAAATGCCGGGCCGCCAGCCTGCGGCGTACCGGCGATAAGCAAAACCCCACAACAGCAGAAACCTTTCAGACAAGGACAGAACAGGCCATCATCATGTCGAAGCAGAGCGCAGCGGGGCAGCACATTCCTTTGGCACGCCTTCCGCAATGCCGGAAATTTTTTCTGCAACAATTAGCGGATCTGCTGCGGCAAAGTAATTTGCTTTCGGCAACGGCGATTCAAGCCATCATCAACGGCTGTGGTCGCCATTTTGATGCGCGTGCGGCGCAACAGCAGCAAAGCACCTTCGGCGAAGAGGTGCGTGGCCTGACCTCTTCGCGTATTTCCCTGGTCGGCGAGGATGATCTCGAGCTGAATTTGCGTCTGGAGCGCCTGAGTAACCAGTTAAGTGACGCAGCCAGCGCTGCCCTGTGGAAAACCCAGCTGCGTTTCATGAGTTTGCTGGCGCGCCCGGATTTGGGCAAAAACCAGAATCCGACCGGCCCGGCCGGCATCGTCGAAGGTTTGCGGGTATTTTTCGAGCAGGCTGGGGCCAGTTCACTCGATGAAAAGCTCGATTTGCTCGACCGCGTCGAGGAAATGCTTTGCCGCGAATTGCCGCCGCTTTACGAAGCGCTGGAGCAGGAAATGGCGCGTCTGGAGATCACGCCGACCCAGGCCGGCATTATCCGGGCACAGGAAAGTGCGGTCAGCCCCATTGGCGGCGCTGCCAAAGTCGCGGCAAACTCCGCTGGGCAGCGCGTCGATACGGCGCTCGAAGCGGCGGCCTCGGGTTTGCCCAAGGAGTTGCTCGCCCTGCTTGCGCAAAAGCAGCAGGCCGCGCCAGCGAGCGCGCCGGCCTTGCTCGATCAAACCGCGCTGGAAAATCTGTGGTTCCGCTTGGAACAAATGGGGGCAGCGCCGAGTGTGGCGAAAGCGGCTGTCGGCAATGATTTTTTGACAGCAACCTCGCCTCAGCTGGAAGCGCTGATTCCCGAACTCTTCGCCCCGGCGGCACCGGCGGCGGGGCGTTCTGCCGTGGCGGCGCATCCAGTCAGCGCCCAGGAGTTGGGTGTGCCGGGCAATACCAGCGAAGGCCAGACCATCGATGCGGTGGGTTTGTTGTTCGACATGCTGTTCAGCGCCCCGGAATTGCCGCCTTTTTTGAAACAGATTTTTGCCCGCCTGCAAATTCCCTCCTTAAAACTCGCGCTCAAGGATCGTGGCCTGTTTTCTCGCGCCGATCACCCTTGGCGGCGCTTCTTTTCCCTTTTAGGGCGCTGCGTCGGTGAATTAACGGATGCATCGACGGAGGCAAAGCAATCCGGGGAGGAAGATTTTTCTGTTTTTCTCGATACCCTGGTGCAAGAGCTCGTCAAAAACAGCGATCATGCTGCGGCCTATGAACGGGCGGCAGAAACCCTGGCGCAGCAGTTGGAGCAGCGCTTCAATCAACGTCTGCAGGCCGCTGCCGCCTATCTTCCCTTGTTACGCCAGGTCGACCGTCGCGATGAGGCAGCAGAAGGCATTGGCATCGTCTTGGCGCAGCTGAACATCGGCAATTTGCCTGCTGTTTTACAAAGCTATCTGCGCCAGGACGTTTATCGTTTGCTTGAACGTTGCTGGTTACAGGACGGCCCGGAAAGTGCGGCGTGGGCTGAGCGTTTGGCGAATCTGGAGAAACTTTCCTGGACTTTTCGCCCCAAGGCGGACGGCGAGGAGCGTAAAGCGCTGGCACGCGAGTTGCCGGCGGTGCTGCAAAGACTCAAGGCCGATATGGAAAGCCTGTCCTTGTCTTCTGAGCAGCAAACCCAGATTTTGGATGCCTGTTTTTCCCTGCAAACCCGGGCCATGCGCCCCGGCTTGCCGGCAGAAACCCCCGTTGAAACCGTCGCTGTCGCCACAACAGCGGCACCGGCCGTGATGGTCGATGGTCAGATCGAGAGTGCGCACTTGATTCTGCACACCCGCGACAGTCGCCCGCCTGTGCCGGGCAAAGGGCGGCGCAGCGCCTACTCGCCTGGGCAGTGGTTTCAGTTGCGGCTGGCGGGCCGCGAGCAAAATTTCTGCCTGTGCCAATACAGTCCGGGCAGTGAGCGGGTGTTGCTGCTCAATGTTGCGCACAGCGAAGCCTTCACCATGCCGGCACATCTTTTGGCGGCGGAAGTCGCGGCCGGTGAAATCCGTTTGCTGGGTACCGCCGATTTGGTGAACAGCCTGCTGCAGCGAGCCTTGGCGGCGAGCAGCTGAAATCCCATAAAAAACCACCAAAATACGCGCAAAACTGCCGTCAATAGTGGATTTACCGTAAAATCGGCGTTTTGTCGTGTGACGTTTGCGGGGTTTCTGATGAGCATCAAAAAAGTTCTGCTGCTGGGTGGGAGCGGTTTTGTCGGCACCTATATCGTTAACCGTCTGGCCCAACGGGGTATCGAAGTCACCGTGCCGACACGCCGGCGTGAGCGCACCAAAGCGCTGATCATTCAGCCTGGCGTGACGATGCCGGAAGCCGATATTCACTGCCCGGAAACATTGGCCCGTTTGCTGCAGGGACAAGATGCGGTGATCAATTTGGTCGGTGTGCTGCATAGCCGTGACGTCAAACTGCCCTATAGCGACGATTTTGCCCAGGCGCACGTCGAATTGCCGAAAAAAATTCTTGCCGCTTGCCGGGCGAGCGGTGTGCGGCGTTTGTTGCACATGAGCGCTTTACAGGCCGATCCCAAGGGGCCCTCCGAGTATTTGGCCTCCAAAGGCGAGGGCGAGGCCATTGTTTGGGCGGCGCGCAATGACCTGGACGTGACCATCTTCCGTCCCTCGGTCATTTTCGGTTTGGGCGATAGCTTTCTGAACAGTTTCGCCAAGGTACTCAAATGCGCCCCCGTTTTTCCTCTGGGTTTCGGTCAGGCGCGTTTCCAGCCGGTGTGGGCGGCGGATGTGGCCGACGCCTTCGTTGATGCGCTAACCGATGTCAGTACCTATGGGCAAACCTACGAACTGACCGGCCCGCAAGTCTATACCCTGCGCGAACTCGTCGATTACACCGCGCGCTTGTGCGGCAGCCAGGCGCGTATCCTGCCCTTGTCTGAAGGTTGGGCTTATTTGCAGGCCGGTTTACTGTGGCTCTTGCCCAAGCCGATGTTATCGCCGGACAACCTGCGTTCGATGCAGGTCGATAGCGTGGCTGGGGCGCAGTCGCAAAAACCTGCACATTGGCAGCCGGCGGCGCTGGAGGCGGTTGCCCCGACCTATATTGCGCAAAACACCCCGCGAGGCAAACTCGACAGCTTCCGTTTCCGTGCCGGACGCTGAATCAAAGGCGCAGACGCCGGGAGATGCTCTCGGCCTGCCCGCCGGGGCGCAGGTTTTTTCTGTTGGCGGTGCCGTGCGCGATGCCTTGTTGGGCCGGGTGAGTGACGATGAGGATTTCGTCGTCGTCGGCGCGAGCCCGGAAATCATGTTGGCCGCAGGTTTTCGCCCGGTGGGTAAGGATTTTCCGGTTTTCCTCCACCCGCACACCCAGGCTGAATATGCTTTGGCCCGCACCGAACGCAAAAGCGGGCGCGGCTATCATGGCTTTACCTTTCATGCCGCACCCGATGTCAGCTTGACACAGGATTTGGCCCGTCGCGATTTGAGCATCAATGCCATGGCGCGCGACAGTTGCGGCAACATCATCGATCCGTTTGGCGGCCAGCGCGATCTGCGCGATCGGGTATTGCGCCACGTCGGCCCGGCTTTTGCCGAAGACCCCGTGCGTATTTTGCGCCTGGCCCGGTTTGCCGCCCGTTTTTCTGATTTCAGCATTGCCAAGGAAACTGTGGCGCTGATGCGCGCCATGGTGCAGGCGGGCGAAGTCGATCATTTGGTGGCGGAGCGGGTGTGGCAGGAGTTGGCCAAGGGATTGCAGGAAGCCAAACCTTCACGCATGTTCGAGGTGTTGCGCGAATGTGGTGCGCTGGCGCGGCTTTTGCCAGAAGTGGACGCCTTGTTCGGCGTGCCACAGCGGGCGGAATACCACCCGGAAATCGACGCGGGCGTACATACCCTGATGGTGATCGATCAGGCCGCCCGCCACGCCCATTCTTTGAGTGTGCGCTATGCCGCGCTTTGTCACGATTTGGGCAAGGCGAGCACGCCCGCTGAGCTCTTGCCGCGCCACCACGGTCATGAAGGGCGCAGCGTCAATTTGTGCAAAAGCATGAGCCAGCGCCTGCGCGTGCCCAACGAGTGTCGCGAGTTGGCGGTTTTGGTGGCGCGCGAACATGGCAATGTGCATCGCGCGCACGAACTGAAGGCCAGTACCGTGGTCGATCTGCTGGAACGTTGCGATGCCCTGCGCCGCCCGCAGCGTTTTGCCGAACTGCTCGCCGCCTGTCAGTGCGATTTTAATGGCCGCCTGGGCTGGGAAGATCGCCCCTACCCCCAGCGTGCCTATTTGCAAACCCTGTTGCAAGCGGTGCGTTCGGTCAATGCGGGAGAAATTGCCGTGGCCAGCACTTCTTGCGCCAGCATTCCGGAGCGTATCCGCCGTGCGCGTATCGCCGCCGTGCGCGCCGTTTTACAAAATACGTCCGAGGAGCCAGAGCAGACATGAGAACAAAAGAATGCTGGCAATGGGAAAACGGTAGTCGCGCCCGCCCATGCGCCATTTGAAATCCCCCGGAAGTTGACCGAAGCGAATGAAGCGGGCCAGATGTGGCGTCAGGATGCCCAGTAGAAAAATCGCCAGCACCAGGGTCAACACCCATTTCAACATTGCAGCCTCCCTCGGAAGCGCGCATTACACCATACGACCGAGCACAAGAGCCGACCATGCAAATCACTAGCCAACAGATCGCCGGGCGCGAAGTTTTTTCCTGCCTGCCCGAAGCCGCAAAAAACGCCCGCCAACGCCCGCCACTGCTCTTCATCCACGGTGCCTTTGCCGGTGGCTGGATGTGGACGGAAACCTTCATGCCGTATTTCGCGGCGGCGGGTTACCCCTGCCACGCCCTTTCCCTGCGCGGCCATGGCGGCAGCAGCGGCCATGAGCAGATCAACTGGCTGTCTGTGGCCGATTACGTCGATGATGTGCGCTGTGTGGTGCAGGCTTTGGCCATCGATCCGGTGCTGATCGGTCACTCGATGGGCGGTTTCATCGCCCAGAAATATCTTGAGCACCATCCGGCGCGCGCCGTCGCGCTGCTCTGCTCGGTGCCGCCGCAAGGTCTGGTGGCAGCGCAGTTTCATCTCATGCTGCAGAAACCGGGCATTTTTCTCGAGCTCAACCGCATCCTGGCCGGCAACTACACCGACACGGAGACCGTGCGCGAAGCCTTGTTTGCGGGCGAGGCGGACGAAGCCATGCTGGAAAGCTGGTTGAGTCGTATGCAGAACGAGTCGCAGCGCGCGATTTGGGATATGTCGATGTTCAGCCTGCCCAATCTGTTGCACATGCGCCGCCCGCCCATGCTCATCGTCGGCGCGCAGCACGACGTGCTGGTGCCGGCCTTTCTCGTGCAAACCACGGCGCAAACCTATGGTGAGCCCTGCCATATCCTGCCCGGCATGGGGCATGCCATTACCCACGAAAAAAACTGGCCCGCTGCGGCGGGCCTGGTGGAAAACTGGCTGCAAGAACTGGAAAACTGATTTTTCCGCGCGGCCGCCTCAGGCAAAGCTGTCGACGGTGTTACCCAGATGCGCCGGATTACTCGGGGCAGGAATGGCCTCCAGCAGCTGCAGGGCGGCGCGGCCTTCCAGGGCAATCGCTTTTTTCAGCACCAGAATATTGACGGCATCGGGCGTCGAGGACTGGCTGAGGGCACTGACGGTGCTATTGATGGCAGGAATATTCATGGCAGGCTCCGCTGCAACTGGGTACGGCTTTCAGTATACCTCCAGTTTTACAGGCGGTGGCTCTGGTCGCCTCGGGTAAAACCCAGCAAATCCGCATCGATGCCACGGCCCAGCGCCACGACCTTGAACAGCTCGCCCATTTCGTGCGGCAGGGTCAGCTTGCCGACGGCACTGGCGGCGCGATAGTAGGCGGGAGTTTGTTCTGGAATGCGTGAGAGCGCCTGCAAAATGCCGCAATTCAGCAAAAATTGCCCTTGGTGGGTATAGCCGAGCAACTCCAGGCCGCTGGTGTGGGCGGCGGCGATGATGGCCGTGAAATCGACGTGCGCCGTGACATCCTGCAAGCCCGGTAGGTAAAACGGGTCGGCATGGGCGTGGTGGCGGTAGTGGCACATCAGGGTGCCGGTGTTGCGCTGTGGGTGATAGAACTCGTGCGCCGGAAAGCCGTAGTCGATGAGGAGCAGCGCCCCTTGAGTCAAACGCTCTGCCCAGGCAGCAGCCCAGCCCCGGGCTTGGAGGCCAATCTCTGAAAGATAATCGTCGGGCAGGGAGGCGAGCCCGTGTTGCTCGGCGAGTTCTTCTGCGGCCAGGCGCAGATTGCCTTGGGCGGGGCGGTCGTTCCACGTGAAACGTCCATCACTCCCCAGGCTGACGCCGCGCTCGTAAATTGTTTCAGCCTGCCATTTCACCAGATGAACAGGCAGGGCATCGAGCAATTCATTGGCCAGTACCACGCCGGAGAAGCGTTCTGGAAGTTGATCGAGCCAATCTATACGCGGCAGAAATTGTGGTGCCAGTGCTGTCAAGGTGGCGCGCTGGCGCGCCTGCAGTTCTGGAGAAAGCTCAAGAATGGCGTAGCGTTGTGGCAGGCAGCCGAGCGCTTCGAGGGCAATGAGCAGGTCAGCCGCCAAGCGCCCCGATCCGGCACCGACTTCAATGATTTGCGCTTGCGACGCCGCCATGATTTGCGCGACCTGGGCGGCGAGTGCTTGCGCAAAAAGCGGCGTCATTTCCGGTGCCGTCGTGAAATCGCCCGCCGTGCCAAATTTTTGTGCGCCTGCCGCGTAGTAGCCCAAGCCAGGCGCGTAGAGCAATTCGGCCATGAAATCGGCGAAAGGCAGCCAACCGCCTTGCGCGTGGATTTTTTCCAGGAGATGGGAAAAAACGGCTTGACTGTGCGCGAGGGCGGCTGCCTCTGGAATAGGGAGTGCAGGGTGTGGGGACATGGGGGGCGGTCGGGGAGAAAGGAGGTATTTTACGAGAGTGCGCTTGCGGGGTGTCGGCATCCCCGTGCTTGCGGGTACACTCTGCGCTTTTCGTGTTTTCGTGCGCACATTATGACGAACCAACTCTCCGGCACCTTGCAAAAGCTGCGCAAACAACTGGAAAGCCGTACCGGCAAGGCCATTATCGACTACAACATGATCGAGGATGGCGATGTGGTGCTGGTGTGTTGCTCCGGCGGCAAAGATTCTTACACCTTGCTGTCCATGCTCATGGCGCTGCAGCAGCGTGCGCCAATTAAATTCAAGCTGATTGCGATGAATCTCGACCAGAAACAGCCCGGGTTTCCGGCCGAGATTCTGCCCAATTATTTTGCCTCTTTGGGGATCGACTACCGGATTATCGAAGCCGATACCTATTCCATCGTAAAAGACAAAATTCCCGCAGGAAAAACCACCTGCTCCCTGTGCTCACGCCTGCGCCGGGGCATTATTTATCGTACGGCAAAGGAATTGGGCGCAAATAAAATCGCCCTGGGGCATCACCGCGACGACATGGTGCACACCCTGTTCCTCAACCTCTTGTTCGGCGGCAAGCTGAAAGCCATGCCGCCTAAGCTCGTCACCGACGACAAAGCGCACATCGTCATTCGCCCCTTGGCCTACTGTGCCGAAAGCGATATCGCCAAGTTTGCCCGGGGCATGGATTACCCCTTGATTCCTTGCAATCTGTGCGGCTCGCAGGAAAACATGCAGCGACAGAAGGTGCGCGAAATGATGCAGGACTGGGATCGTCGCTATCCCGGGCGCACCGAAGCCGTGCTTACGGCACTGCAAAACGTGGTCCCTTCGCACCTGGGCGATAACGCCTTGTTCGATTTTCGTGGTTTGACCTTGGATACGCCGGTCAGCGAAGGGGATATTGCTTTTGACAGTGTCGACTATCCCGTTTTTAGTGCTTTGCCGGTTCAGCAAACCCCTGCCTGCATGCCCCCAGTGTCTTGATTTGGATCGTATAATCAAGGCTGTTTCCCTTTTTTCTTTCTAAATTTCGCATGTCAGAAGCACATACCGCCAGTATTTTCATGATTGCCGACATTACCGGCAGTGCTTCTTTGCATCAGCGCTTGAACGATCAGGAAGCGGAGCGCGCGATCGATCGTTGCCTCAAGCGCGTGACCCGCTCGATCGAAGGGCAAAATGGCAGGATTCAGCAGGTGGTTGGCGATGAATTACTGGCGCGTTTCAGTCAGGCCGAGGCGGCGTGTCATGCGGCGATCGACATGCAGCAACGGGTCGCCGACCTGCCGCCGATTTCCGGGCATAAACTGAGTTTACGCATCGCTTTGGCAACGGCCGGCGAGGCTGCCCAGCTCGAAAGCGACCGAGTGACACAAGCCCTGCGCCTGGCGGCCTTGGCGGGGAGCGGTGAAATTGTTTGCGATGCGGTATTGGGAAAGCACTTGCAAGGCCAGCACAATCTGCATTTCTCCCCCTTGAGCGAACGCCGCTTGGCTGGCGAACAGGGCGGTTTTCCGCCGTTCAAGTTGGCCTGGCCGCATGCCGGAAGTAGCCTGCCGCCGGCGGATCTGGCACCGGTTTTTGATGAAAACTCCCGTTTATGCCTGCGTTATCAGGAACAGATTTATCTCGTCAATGCGCAGCTGCAGGTGCTGAACATCGGGCGCGACACCAGTTGCAACATCATTGCCGATGACCGCCGGATTTCTCGTCACCATGCGCGCATCGAGCGGCGCAGCGACGGTTTTTATCTGGTGGATACGAGCACCAATGGCAGTTTTCTCAGCATGCGCGGGCGTCAGGAAATTCTGGTGCGTCGCCACGATGTCTTGCTCGAAGGCAGCGGGAAAATTTGCTTAGGCAGCACGATCAACGATGTGCGGGCGCAATGTCTGGAGTTCGAGCACCTCTGAGCACGGTGCGGCGCGTAGTCAGTCAGCGCTGTCGTTCTGCATGCAGCGGGTTTGCCGCTCGATGAAATCTTGCATCGAATCGATGCCGCGAAATTGCAAGATGGTGTTGCGTACCGCGGCTTCCAGCAGCACCGCGAGGTTACGCCCGGCAGCCACGGGAATCACCACTTTACGGATCGGCACGCCGAGCACGTCCTGGTTTTGTGCATCCAGCGGCAAACGCGGTGCATCGGCAGCATTGTGCGGGCGCTGCAGGTGGACGATGAGCTTCAAGCGCATTTTCATGCGCGAAGCCGTTTCGCCAAAAATCGTGCGGATATTGAGTAATCCCAGACCACGCACTTCCAGAAAATCACGCAGCATGCCCGGGCAGCGCCCCTCGATGGTGCTGGGCGTGACGCGGGCCATTTCCACGACGTCGTCGGCGACCAGGCCATGGCCGCGCGAAATCAGTTCCAGCGCCAATTCCGATTTGCCAACACCAGAATCGCCGGTAATCAAGACGCCCATGCCGAGTACGTCCATGAAAACACCGTGCATGTTGACGGTGTCGGCCAGCGTCGCCGAAAGATAAATGCGCAGCTGATCGATCACCGCCGAGCAAAGCTTGGGCGAAAGTATCATCGGCACACCCGCCTCCAGGCAGGCTTTGACCATGAATTCCGGCGGTTTCAGCCCATCGGCGACGATAACGGCCGGCGTGCTGGCCGCCAGAAGCTCGTTGAACAACTGGGTAAAACGTCGCTCGCCAATGCGCAAGGCCCATTCGTATTCCGCCTGCCCAATGACTTGCAGGCGCTCGGGGTGAATCACGTTGATGTGACCGACGACATCTGCGCCATAGGCGCTGAGTGATTTCAGCTCGACCTGACGATCGGTGCGGTGACCGAACAGCCAGTTCAGTAGCAGCGCTTCGCGGTTATCTTCAAAGAGTTGGTCGAGAGAGAGCGTGCGCATGCGGCAGGCTTAGTGATTTGGGTGGAATCAACAGGTGTCGCCAAACAAGGCGAGCACGCTGGCGGCGTCTGCGGCCTGCTGCAGTTTTTCCCGGAAAGCGCGGTCGGAGAAACGCTGCGCCAGCTCGGACAGGATTTGCAGATGCTCCTCAGTAGCCTGTTCCGGCACGAGCAGGACAAAAAGCAGGGTGACCGGTTTGCCGTCCGGCGAGTCGAAAGGAATCGCCGTTTGCAGGCGTATCACCGCGCCGGCGGCCTGCTTGAGGCCTTTGAGGCGGCCGTGGGGGATGGCGATACCTTGACCCAGGCCGGTGGAACCGAGTTTTTCCCGGGCAAACAGGCTATCAAAGATGCTGGAACGCGGCATGCCGAGCTTTTGCTCGAAGAGCATGCCGGCATGTTCAAAAACACGTTTTTTACTGCTCGCTTCAAGATCCAGAAGAATCTGATCGGCAGACAGGATTTGGCTGATGGAATTCATGGCTCAGAAAGCAAAAAACCGCACCGATTGGTGCGGTTTGTCACGAAAAGATCACTCGTCGATATGCTGGGCAGCTTTGTCGCCGCGCCGATGATCTTGCATTTTTTGCTTGTATTTCTGTACCTGACGGTCCAGTTTGTCGAACAAGGCATCGATGGCGGCGTATAAATCGTCGCCGGCTTCTTCAACGTGAATGTCTTTGCCCGGCACATGTACGGTGACTTCGGCTTTTTGTTTGAGTTTTTCCACCGCGAGTACGACGTTTACACCGATGACCTTGTCAAAGTGACGCACGACGGGGTCTAGTTTGTTTTCCACATACTCGCGCAGGGCTGCTGTCACTTCGATGTGATGACCGCTGATTTGCAGATTCATATTTCTCTCCTCGTTCTACAGGGTCTTACGTAAATTGGTCGGCGGGATGTTAAGCGATTCCCGGTATTTGGCAACCGTTCGTCGAGCAACCACGATTCCCTGTTGGCCTAGTATTTCGGATATTTTGCTGTCCGACAAGGGCTTCTTGCTGCTCTCGTTTGAAATCAACTGCTTGATGAGCGCCCGCGTTGCGGTAGATGAGCAGGCACCGCCCGCTTCGGTCGCCACGTGGCTGCCAAAAAAATACTTCAACTCGAAAATGCCGCGCGGCGTCGCCATGTATTTTTGGTTGGTGACGCGCGAAATGGTCGATTCATGCAAGTCGAGCTCTTCGGCAATTTCGCGCAGAATGAGCGGGCGCATGGCAATTTCGCCGTGCTCGAAAAATTGCCGCTGACGCTCGACGATGGTCTGGCTGACGCGCAAGATGGTGTCGTAGCGCTGTTGCACGTTTTTAATCATCCAGCGTGCTTCTTGCAGCTGGCCACTGAGTTTGCCGTCACCGCGCCGCTGTTTGGCGAGAATGTCAGCATAGAGGCGGTTGATGCGCAAGCGGGGAAAGGCATCGGGGTTGGTATAGGCCACCCATTGCCCTTTGAGTTTTTTGACTACGACATCGGGCAGGATGTAGCGCGCCTCCAGACTCGCGTAGGCGGCCCCCGGGCGCGGATTGAGGCTGACGATCAGGGTTTGTGCCGCTTTGATGGCTTCATCTTTTTGCCGGGTGAGGCGGCGCAGACGGGCAAAGTCGCGCGCGGCGAGGACATCGAGATGCTGATCGGCGATTTCTTGTGCGAGGGCGCAGGCGGGGTCGCCGCTGCGATCTTTCAGCTGCAGCAGCAGACATTCGCGTAAATCGCGTGCGCCTATGCCCGGCGGGTCGAAATTTTGCAGCTGGCGCAGGGCAATTTCCAGTTCTTGCAACTCGATGGCGTAGTCCCGAGGCAAGCTGTCGAGTAACTCTTCGAGCGGGGCGCTGAGGTAGCCGTCATCGTTCAAGGCTTCGATGAGAAAACGTACCAGGCTGCGATCGCGCTCGTTGAGCTGGGTCAGCCCGAGCTGCCAACTTAAGTGTTCGCGCAGGCTGACGGTTCCGGCGTGGGTGTCTTGTGCGTCGCGGTCGTCTTCTTCGTCGCGCCCGGCACCGCTGAAACTGCCGGCATCTTGCAGCCAACGATCGTCCTCGACATCGGCCGGGCTCTCTGGCAGCTGGCTTTGTTCGTCGGCCGCTGTGCTTTCGGCGCTTGTCGCGGATGCACTGAGGGGGCTATTGAATTCGCTGTTTGCCGTGACAGGAAATTCGCTGTCTTCGTTGCGCTCGAGCAAGGGGTTTTCGAGCAGCACCCGTTCGATTTCCTGCTCCATTTCCAAGGTGGACATCTGCAAGAGCTTGATGGCTTGCTGCAGCTGCGGCGTCAGCGTCAGGCTTTGCGAGAGCTTGAGTTGCAGGACAGGTTTCATGCCGTGCGCGCCATTTTAGAGGCGGAAATGCTCGCCGAGATAAACCTGGCGCACGCTTTCATTGGCGACGATCTCAGCTGGCGTACCGGAGGCGAGTACGTGGCCGGCGTTGATGATTACTGCGTGATCGCAGATGCCCAGGGTTTCGCGCACGTTGTGGTCGGTGATGAGGACGCCGATATTGCGTTCTTTGAGAAAACGGATGATTTTTTGAATTTCCAGTACGGCAATCGGATCTACGCCGGCAAAAGGTTCATCGAGCAAAATGAAACGCGGGTTGGTGGCAAGGGCGCGGGCAATTTCCACGCGCCGACGTTCGCCGCCCGAGAGCGCGGCCGCGTTGATGTGGCGGATGTGGCCGATGTGCAATTCTTCGAGCAGGGTTTCCAGTTGGGCGTGTTGATCGGCCTTGCTCAAGGTTTGTAGTTCGAGCACGGCGAGGATGTTTTCTTCGACATTGAGCTTACGAAATACCGAGGCTTCCTGCGGCAAATAGGACAAACCCTGGCGTGCCCGCGTATGCATGGCCTGATGCGAGAGGCGTGCCTCGTCGATCGTGACTTCACCGGCGTCCGCCATGACCAGACCGACGACCATGTAAAAGCAGGTGGTTTTGCCGGCACCGTTGGGGCCGAGCAGGCCGACGACTTCGCCAGAACGCACGCTGAAGGAGACATCCTCAACGACGGTGCGCGATTTGTAGCTTTTTTTCAGGTTGTGGGCAGCAAGCGTAGCGCTGGTATGCGTCATACCTCTTCTCCGTAACGCAGCACTGCCTGTATGGCAGCATGGGAAAAGCCGCGATATTGCAGGAAACGCAGCTGTTTGGCACGCTCTGTCTGCGTTTGCGGCAGCGCGCCGAATTTTTTTTCCCAGAGTGTGCGACAGCGCTGCGTTTCATCGCCCGCTTCGGGCAGGGCGGCGCTGATGTCGCTTTCGCAGATGCCGCGCTGACGTAATTCTTGACGTAGACGCATGTCGCCGTAACGTGCGGCGCGCGCATTGATACGCTGATTGGCGTAGCGTTGGTCGCAGAGCAGGTGCTCACTTTCAAGGCGATCGAGCAGGCATGTGAGCGTTTCTTCATCTTCTGCATCGGAGCGCAGTTTGGCGTGCAACTCGGCCCGGCTGTAGTCACGCCGGGCCAGGCAAGTGAGTGCACGCTGGCGCAATTCAGCTATCGTTTTGTGCTGCACTGCCGCCCTTGACCGGTTTTTCTGTTTTACTGCCGGCGGCAACGGCCGCGCGCACCTTGGCTTCGATTTCCTGGGCGATTTCCGGGCGGGATTTCAGGAATTCACGCGCGTTATCCTTGCCTTGGCCGATTTTTTCACCGTTGTAGGCATACCAGGCACCGGATTTATCGATGAATTTGTGGGCAACACCCAGTTCGATGATTTCCCCTTCGCGCGAAATGCCCTCGCCGTAGAGGATGTCGAAAATTGCTTCGCGAAATGGCGGCGACACCTTGTTCTTGACGACCTTCACCCGGGTTTCGTTGCCGATCACCTCGTCGCCCTTCTTGATGCCGCCGATGCGGCGGATGTCCATGCGCACCGAGGCGTAGAACTTGAGTGCATTGCCGCCGGTGGTGGTTTCCGGCGAGCCGAACATGACGCCGATCTTCATGCGGATCTGGTTGATGAAGATGACCAGGGTGTTGGTTTTTTTGATGTTGGCGGTGAGTTTTCTGAGCGCCTGGCTCATCAGGCGGGCGTGCAGGCCGACCATCTGGTCGCCCATGTCGCCTTCGATTTCGGCGCGCGGGGTGAGCGCGGCCACCGAGTCGATGACGATGATGTCCACCGAACCGGAGCGCACCAGCATGTCGGCGATTTCCAGTGCCTGCTCGCCGGTGTCCGGTTGCGAGATGAGGAGCTCGTTAACATTGACGCCGAGCTTTTGTGCGTATTGTGGATCGAGTGCGTGCTCGGCGTCGATGAAGGCCGCCGTGCCGCCCAGTTTCTGCATTTCGGCGACGACTTGCAGACACAGGGTGGTTTTACCGGAAGATTCCGGGCCGTAGATTTCCACCACCCGGCCGCGCGGCAGACCGCCGACCCCAAGCGCCAGGTCCAGACCGAGCGAACCGGTGGACACCACCTGCAAGCCTTCGTCGATCTCGGCATCACCCATCTTCATGATGGAGCCTTTGCCAAACTGTTTTTCGATCTGTTGCAGCGCCGCAGCGAGCGCCTTTGCCTTGTTGTCGTCCATGGTATGACCTCAAAAAATTGAGTGAATTATGGCACAGGGGCCGAAAATGGAATAAAAATTGCTGGTAGCTTCGGAAAGCCCCGAAAAGACGCGCTTGATCATGCGCTGAGAGCAGGGGGTTCTTCAAAACACTGTACAACTATACAGTATTTTATCTTCAAGACAATGCAATGCGCGTGCTTTCTCTTTTTCTCTTGCTATTGATTCCGCAGGATGCGCTGCAGGCCAAGCCGGCGGCCTGGTATTGGTGGTCGAGCCAGCTCAATCAACGGCTTATTTGCCAGCAAACCAGCCCGGGGCCGGCGTGGACAAAATTGCGCCAGCCGTATCGCGATGCGCGCTGTCAGGAAATGGGCAAGCCATGAGGGGAAAAGCGTGAGTTGTTATCAACCGCCCGTCGGTCCGCTGGAAATTTGTCATTCTGATGCAGGCTTGATCGTCGTGAATAAGCCGTCCGGCCTTTTGTCCGTACCAGGACGCGGGCCGGACAAGCAGGATTGTGTGATCCAGCGTCTGCAAGGGGAGTATCCGGAGGCGCAGATCGCGCACCGCCTCGACATGTCCACCTCCGGCCTGCTCGTGGTGGCGCGTGGCGCGGCCATGCAGCAGGCCATGTATCGGCTGTTTCGCGAGCGGGCGGTGGAAAAACGCTATCTCGCCGTGGTGGCCGGATGGGTGCAGGAGGATCAGGGCGAAATCGATTTGCCGCTGATTTGCGACTGGCCCAATCGCCCGCGGCAAATGGTCTGTTACCAGCGAGGTAAGCCTTCACTTACGCGCTATCGTGTGTTGCAGAGGATGTTGGAGGAGGACTGCAGCCTGGTGGCGCTGGAGCCGATCACCGGACGTTCGCACCAGTTGCGGGTGCATCTGGCGGCGCTCGGTCACCCCATTTTGGGCGATGAGCTTTACGCCGGGGCGGCGGTAGAGCGTGCGCCGCGCCTGCTGCTGCATGCGAGTGAACTGGCCTTTGTCCATCCACAAAGCGACAGGCGGGTGCATTTTCATTCTCCGGCACCATTTTTTCCCATGGCGCACCCGGCATTGACCGTATAATCGCCCGCGTTTTCAACCCCTTGCCGATATTTTTCTCGTGCCATGCTGATCTGGTTCGTTGTTATTTATCTTGTCATTTCGATCGGCATTGGCTTGCTGGCGGCGACCCGTGTGCATACCACCAAGGATTTTGCGGTCGCCGGGCGTCATCTGCCTTTGCCGGTGGTGACGGCGACGGTGTTTGCGACCTGGTTCGGCGCAGAAGCGATTTTTGGCGTGTCCTCCACCTTCGTTCAGGAGGGCTTGCGCGGGGTGGTGGCCGATCCCTTCGGTGCTTCCTTGTGTTTGATCCTGGGCGGCATTTTTTTCTCGCGCAAGCTCTACAAGCTCAATGTGCTGACCTTGGGTGATTACTTCCGCCTGCGTTACAACCGCACGGTGGAGGTGCTGGCCACCCTGTGCATCGTGCTCGCTTATCTGGGCTGGGTGGCGGCGCAGATCAAGGCGCTCGGCCTGATTTTCAATGTCGTCACCGACGGCGCGGTGAGTCAGGAAGTCGGCATGATCGTCGGTGCCTTGATCGTGCTCACCTACACCACGCTGGGTGGCATGTTGTCGGTGGCGATTCTCGATTTCGTGCAAATGGGCATCATCATCGGCGGCATGTTGTTTATTGCTTGGCTGGTTTCCGGCTTGACCGGCGGCGTCATGCCGGTGATCGAACATGCGGCGGCGGCTGGCAAGCTGGAGTTTTTCCCGGAACCGGATTTGTGGCAGTGGGTCGGGTTTTTGGGGGCGGGCATGACCATGATGCTCGGTTCGATCCCGCAGCAGGACGTGTTTCAGCGCATCACCTCGGCGCGCACGGCAAAAATTGCCCTGTGGGGCTCGATCATCGGTGGTTCGATTTATTTCGTGTTCACCTTTGTGCCGATGTTCATCGCCTATTCGGCGACCTTGATCAATCCGGAGCAATACACAGCACTCATGGCAAAAGACACGCAGCTGGTATTGCCGACACTGGTTCTGGAACATACGCCGCTCTTTGCCCAGGCGATTTTCTTTGGTTCCGTGCTGGCGGCGATCATGAGTTGTTCGTCGGCAACGCTTCTGGCACCTTCCGTGGCGTTTGCCGAAAACATCGTGCGCGGTTTTTTTCCGGGTATGGGCGATCGGGAATTTCTGCGCTTGATGCGTATCACCATCGTCTGTTTTACCTTTGGTGTGCTTTTGTTCGCGCTGAATTCGGATTCCAGCATTTTTCACATGGTCGAAAACGCCTACCGCGTTACCCTGGCCGGCGCTTTCGTGCCGCTGGTGATGGGTGCGTTCTGGGCGCGTGGCACGACGCAGGGCGCTTTGGCAGCAAGTATCGGCGGAATTACGACCTGGGTTCTGGTGGAAATTCTGGTCGGTGATGAAGGGCTGGTGCCGCCACAGTTATTGGGTTTGATCGTCAGTTTTTTCGGCATGATCATCGGCTCCTTGCTGCCGCAGTGGGTTGGGCATAAAGGCAGCGATCCGGATGCCCACGCCGCGCTGCACCATCGTGCCGCTGCGGAAACGCACCACACGGTGCCGCACCGCCACTGACCACGGGCGGGCTTTGCCCGTACAATGGGGCAATGCCCCCTCCCGGAAACCGCCCCATCGTTTTTGCCCGTTACCTGGCGTTTGCTTGGTGCGCATTGATCGTTTACGGCAGTCTGCACCCCTTTGTCGGTTGGCGCAGCACGGGGATTGGTGTCTGGACTTTCATCGGCGCGGGCTGGCCGCGTTATTGGACGGCTTTCGATCTGCTGGCCAACGTCGCAGTCTATCTACCCCTGGGTTTTTTTCTTTGTCTGGGCCTGCGTAATCTGCGCGGGCGTGCGACGGCGCTGGTGCTGGCCACAGTATTTGGTGCGCTATTGAGTTTGGCGATGGAAAGCGCGCAGAACTACTTGCCCAGCCGGGTGCCGTCCAATCTCGATTTGAGCTGCAATGCCCTGGGTGCGCTGATTGGCGCGGTGTTTGGGCAGCTCGTTGCGCCGCGCAGTTTGGGCCGTCTGGAGCAGGCCGCGCAGCGCTTGTTGTCACCCCTGCCGCACAGCGAGTTGGGATTGACCTTGCTGGGGTTGTGGATGATGGTGCCTTTGTCGCCGGAAATTTTGCTGTTTGGCGCGGGCGATCTGCGTCAGCTGCTCGATGTCACGCCGCCCTTGCCGTTTGCTGTGGAGCATTTTTCGGTGATCGAAGCGGGGGTAACGGCGTGTCATGCGTTGGCCGTCGGGCTGCTGTTGCGTTGCCTGCTGGCGCGCTGGTGGCAAGCCTATTTGCTGGTGCCGCTGTTTCTGCTTTTGGGTTTGCTGGTGCGCACCCTGGCGGCTGCCGTACTCGTCAGCCCGGGCGATGCCTGGCAGTGGCTGACGCCGGGGGCGCAACTCGGGCTGCAAAGCAGCGCCCTGGCCTTGTTGCTGACCCTTTGGTTGCCCTTGCGGGCGGCCGCCGTATTGGCTTTGTTGGCCTTGCTGGCGGGAACGGCTGTGGTTAATCTGGCCCCTTTCAATCCTTATTCGCAAGCGGCCTTGGCTGCCTGGCAACAGGGGCATTTTCTTAATTTCAACGGTTTGACGCGTCTGGTGGCCAGCCTGTGGCCGCTTTTGGCCCTGCCATTTTTGGCGCTTTGGCCAGTACGCGGCATCGGCCGTTCCACGTGAAACAAGGAGAGCGAGATGAGTTACTTCAAACACCATGTTTTTATTTGCACCAATCAGCGTGAAAACGGCGAACCCTGCTGCCATGCGCGCGGCGGCAGCGATGCTTTTGCCTATGCCAAAGATCGCATCGGCCAAATGAAAATGCACGGTCCGGGCGGGGTGCGTATCAATAAAGCCGGCTGCCTCGGGCGCTGCGATGAGGGGCCGGTGCTGGTGGTTTACCCGGAAGAAACCTGGTACGGCTATGTCGACCAAGAAGATGTCGAGGAGATCATCCAAGAGCATCTCGTGCAGGGGCGTGTCGTGGAGCGTTTGAAAATATGAAGGTGCATGAAGAAAAATTTACGGTTGCCGGCCCGGTGGGCAGCATCGAGGTTTTAATGGAACGCCCGGATGCGCCGCGCGGCATCGCCCTGGTGGCGCATCCGCACCCCTACGGCGGCGGGGCCAATACCAACAAGGTGGCGCATACGCTGGCCAAAACCTTCGTCGCCCTGGGGTATGCCGCCTTTCGGCCGAATTTTCGCGGTGTCGGCGCCACCGAAGGCGCGCATGACGAAGGGCGCGGTGAAACGGATGATTTGCTCGCTGTTTTGCACAATGCGCAATTACGCTGTGGCGATATTCCTGTCGTGCTGGCCGGTTTTTCCTTCGGTGCCTATTGCCAGACGCGAGTGGCCCGGCGTCTGGCCGATGCCGGTCGGCCGGCGCAGCGGCTGGTATTGGTCGGGACTGCGGCGGGTTTTGTCGAAGGTCTGCGTCAGTACGATACCGAGGCCGTGCCGCACGACACCCTCGTTATCCACGGTTCGGCCGACACCACCGTGCCGCTCGCCAATGTGCTGGCCTGGGCGCAAACGAACGACCTGCCGGTGACCGTCGTGCCGGGGGCGGATCATTTCTTCCATCGCCGCCTGCATCAGATCCGCGACATCATCAACCGCGCCTGGCGGCACTGAGCACGGTCACACACGGGCAAGCATCGCGGCCTGGGGTCGATAGTAGAATCTGCCGATGGACCATTGCCTCGTTCTCACCAACTGCCCGGATACCGAAACGGCGCGCGGCATCGCCCGCGCCCTGCTCACGGAACGGCTGGCCGCCTGCGTTAGCCTCCTCGTCCCGGCCGTTTCGCTCTACCGCTGGCAGGGCGCGCTGGAAGAAGCGACGGAAATTCCGCTGCTCATCAAGACCCGCAGCGCGCATTACCCGGCGGTACAGGCGCGGATCGCGCAACTGCACCCCTACGAGGTCCCGGAAATCATCGCCCTGCCCATCACCCACGGTTTGCCGGCCTATCTGGACTGGCTGACGGAAGAAACCTCGTC